>NZ_JBIWPO010000003.1:122077-399336 GCF_044768275.1 Streptomyces sp. NPDC101152
GTGACGAGGAACGCGCCGCCTCCGTCACCCACCTCCTCGCCCTCGAAGCCGCCGGGGGGGGGGGGGCGGGCGGCCGGGGGGGGGGGGGGCCCCGCGGGGGGCGTCGCTGGAAGTGGGGGCAGCGAGTCGGCGTTCGTCGTCGCCGGTGCGTGACGCCTTCTCCTTACGTCACGCACCGGCGACGACGACCGGCCGGTGACCGCCCGAAGACCCGTGGGGAGGGCCGCCGGAACGGGCCGGGCCGGAAGCGGCCCGGCGCGGAGCAGGGGGGAGTGCCCGTGCCGGGCCGTGGAGGGTTCGTGCCGGGCGACGATGCGCCCGAGTTGGACAACACAGGTCCGGGAGACGCGGGCGGTGCCGCGTGGCTGGGATCCGGCGCCACGGATCCGGGGGAAGCCAGGGGCAGTTCTAGACCTGAGGGTCAGTCAACGTCAAGCGGCTGTATGCGAGTTGACGATCGTTCAAGGAAACCGCTGAAGGGGAACGGGGCATTCACCGAAGCCCTGGCCAGCACCGGGGCACACGCGATACACAATCAACATCCTTTTTTCACAACTACCTTGACCCTGCAAAGTAACCACGGGTAACTTCCGGGTTGGCTACTGCGGAGTACGAGTAAGCCCTTCCACCCCGTCCGGGAGGTGGAGGGAGGCGTGCGCTCGCAGCCGCTGTCCGCGCCAGGACAACGCGCCGCTGATGCCCAACCCGCACTGACTATGCACACGGGAGCAGAAATGGCCTCGTCCGCCGACCTCACTCCAGGGAACCCGGAAAGCGGTTCCACACCCGACCCCGCGAGACGCGGGCGGGTCCGGCTGCGCCGCGCCGCGGTGATGGCGGTGCCTGCCGTCGGAGCCCTCGCCGGCCTCGCGATCCTCACTGCCCAGGGGGCGCTGGGCGTGTCGTTCTTCATCTCCGGCATGCCCTTCACGGTCACCGCGAAGTCGCTCGAAGGAACCGGCTTCGAGCAGTTCGGCGCGCTCGACCACATGGACACCAAGAACAACCCGAACGTCGGTGACACGGGCGGTGATGTGCTGGTCGTGACGTCGGCCATCAAGAGCGCGAAGCTGGACAGCCTCTGCCAGAGCGTCGATCTCGGCGGCACCAACCTCCTCATCAAAGCGGGCAGCGGCTCGTCGAAGGTGATGGCGACCGACCTGACCACCGACTCGACGCTGCTGACGGGCGACGCCTCCTTCACCAACATCGAGATCGGCAACGACGCCTACTGGCTCGACAAGGCCGGCGTCAAGGGACAGCCGGGCGTCTTCGGCCAGCAGTCCGACGAAGTCCACATCGACAACCTGCGGCAGACCAACTACAAGACCACCGCAGGGACGTTCACGCTTCCCGGCCTGAAACTCAGCTTCAGCGACACGGGTTGCTGATGTCGGACAGTCCACGACAGGGGTGGCGGCCCGCCTTCCGCGCATGGCGAGCCCATCGGCCGTTCTGGGGCGGGCTGTTGCTGACCCTGGGCGGTGGGTGGATCCTGCTCACCGAGAAGGCCTCGCTGAAGGTCATCATGCACGTCGGCATGCAGGGCGTGGCCGGCTATCTGCTGCCGACGGTGATGGTGCTGTGCGGACTGCTGACCCTCTTCAGCCCGGCCCAGCGCCTGTTCTACTCGATCATCGGCGTCCTGTGCTCCCTAGGCAGCTGGCTCACCTCCAACCTGGGCGGCTTCTTCGTCGGCCTCGCCCTCGGCGCCGTCGGCAGCTGCCTGATCTTCGGTTGGCTGCCGGACCAGGAGCCGCGCGTCAGCCGACGCAAGCGCAAGAAGGAAGCACGCGCCACGGAGGCCGTACAGGCCTAGAAGCGGTACCGACAGGCCCCTGCGCCACGTCCGTCCACGGGACGCGACGGGCGCGGGGCCTGTGGCGTGCCCGCGTCCCGCATGCCGCCGCTGGTCGACACTACGACCTGCAGCGGGCACCGCTGGCGGGGCCTCCTCACGCGTACGAGAGCCCTGCCGTCAACAGGAACCGGCAGGGCTCTCGCAGCCTTACGAACGTCAGACCAGCCCGACGAACCCCGCCCACGCCTCACGCGACACCGTCAGCATCGGGCCGGCCTCGGCCTTGGAGTCCCGGACGTGCACAACTGCTGTACCGGCCGCCACCTCTACACAATCGCCGCCCTCTGCCCCGCTGTAGCTGCTCTTGAACCAGGCGAGGCCAGAGGTGGCGGTCGAGGACTCAGCGTTGTTCATAGCGCTCCCAGCAATCCTTCGATGAACTCCAGTGACTCTCGCGGAGGGAGAGCCTGTGATCGGATGATCCCATAGCGTGCGGCGGCGAGAGTCGTCTGTTCCGCGTCCGTCTGGAGAGCGCTCGTTCCCTGAGCCTCCGCGTACACGAACTTCTTGCCGTCCTTGCGGATAACGATGGTGAATGGCCCGTCCACACCAGCGCTTTCCTCGCGGTCGAGCGGCATGATCTGCATCTCGACGTTCCGCTTCTGCCCGATCAGACGGATGTGTTCCAACTGCCCCCGGAGCACGCCCCTGCCACCGTAGGGACGCCGTAGCACCGACTCGTCCAGTACGAAACTCAGCAACGGCGCGGGCCAGCGGTCGAAGATCTCCTGCCTGGCCAACCGGGCTGCCACGCGCTGCTCGATGGTCTCCTGATCCAAAACCGGGCGTCGCATGGCCAGCAGCGCCCGCATGTAGTCCTCTGTCTGGAGCAGGCCCTTGACCACGAGTGTGTCATAGGAGAGCAGTTCCATCGCCTCCTTCTCCAACGCCGCCATCCCCTGAAAGAACACCGGATACTGAGCCTTCTCCACCTCCTCCTTCCATACGCTCAACATCCCCTCCGCGCCCACCACTTCGTCCGCCCGGTCGATCGTCCTCGGCGACGGGATCCTCCGCCCCTGCTCGAACGACGCGACCGTCGACGCGGAGTACCCGATCCGCCGCCCGAACTCCTCCCGGTCCAGCCCCGCACGCACCCGCAGCGTCTTCATGGTCAGCCCGAACGCGACGACGAGACCCTTCCCGTCCTCCGGCCGCCGCCCGCCCCCGTCGTCGTTCTCCCACCCGTCCCCGAGGCTCACGACCCCGCCCGCCTCACCTCCGGTGTCCGCAAGCGCCCCGCCCTCCGCCACACCCGTCGTACGCTCAGTCATCGACCACCGCCTCCCCGGCCCAACGCCTGCCCACCGGACGCCGTAACGCCGCGCGCCTCGTACTCGTACCGACACTGCGCGTACAGCCGGTCCGCGTCGGTGCGTCACCACTGGTCACGCTACGCGATCGGCGACACCGTTGTCGGCATGACGACGAAACAGCTGCCCCTCGCCGCCCGCATCTTCGAGATGCGGTTCACCTCGACACCCCGAGGAGCCCGCCTCGCCCGCCGCCTGACCGCCGTCCGGCTGGACGCCTGGGGCATTCCGTACGGCACCGACCCGCACGACGCCCTCGTCCTGATCGTCGCCGAGCTCAGCGCCAACGCCGTGCGCCACGGACACGTACCCGGCCGGGACTTCCACCTCCGTGTGCTCGCGCCGGCCGACGGCCGCACCGTCCGCGTCGAGGTCACCGACACCCGCGCCGAACGCCTGCCCCGCCGCCCCGCCGCCGTACCGGAGGCCGACGGTGCCGAGGAGACCGGGCGCGGGTTGCTCCTCGTATCGCGACTGGCCGCCCGCTGGGACTGGCACCCGCGTGCGGACGGTCCGGGCAAGACGGTCTGGGCGGAGTACGCGCTCCAAGAGGGATAGCGCAAGCGCTGCGCGGCGCTGCCCGCGTCAAGTGCCGAGCAGGACCACAGACGCGGTGGGTCCAAGGACGCCGTCAGGCAGCTCAGCCCTCTCTGCTGTCCCGTCCACCAGGCCGACGAGGAACGCGAGCATGCCACCATCGCACTCCCACCAGGCGCCGTTGCGGCCACTGGCGACCACTGGCCACAGCTCCGGTGCCGGGCCGGCCAGGCGCCAGTAGAAGACATCGCCCTCGATCGACTCGCCCCAGGGAAGCAGCCCCCCGGGCTCCGGGTACGCCGTGTAGTCCTCGGCGTCGCCGGCCTCTTGGAGATCCCGCAGGATCTCCAAGCCGTAGCGCACTCCTTCGACGAACTCCTCCTCCCGCCCGGGAGTGGGGCTCCAGATCCGGAGGAACTCGTCGATCTCCACCGGCGGGTAGGCCTCGGTGAACTCCTTGAAGTCCGCCGGGAGGCCGACACCCAGCGAGCCTTCCAGGGCCCGCCAGTCCACCCGGCGGGCGGCGCCCGGACGGACCGTCCGCAACCCCGGCATCGTGCGCTCCAGGTCCTCAACGTTCAGCATGTGTCCTGCCAGCTCGAGTTGTTCTCCACCGTCACGTCAAACAGGGGGTCTGGCCTTGGTGCGGAATGCTGCACGCAGTTCCCCTGCTTGAGTTGCGTCACTATCCTCCTCTCCCTCGCCACATGCCGCTCTTTTCATACGGTCGAATGCGGTTGAGAAGTTCTCTGCACGCGGTGCCCCGTTGGACTGGTCACCGATGATGCGGGTCTTGTTGTAGGTGGCCCGTTGGCTGCCGGACTGGGAGCCAACGGGTTGGCCGACGCAAGCGACGCCAGGCGCGCGCGGACTATGTGCGGGCAGACGCCTGGACCTTCTTCACCGTCTTTGCGAGTGCACCCGGCAGCCGGGCAGAGGGAACACCGCCGGGCGAGTGCGGCGAACGAGCGGTGGTCTCGTGGTCGTCAATCGGTTACCGGGGGCGGTCCGGGTGACCCCGACCGCAGCGCGGCGGTATTCGCCTACCGAGCGTTCCTGCTCCCAGGGGTCCGCTAATCTCGCATGCCAGACGTCCGACGATGGCCCGGATCGCGAACAGTACGATGCCACCAGACTGGCGCCGCGGCCGATCCGGCGCACTTAAGAGTCCGGACGATCGCGATGGACAACACGCCTGCCGTTCGCCATAGCGACGGCATCAACCTGCGTCACACCAGATCCGCGCCAAGACCAAGGAGATCGCCGACGCGGCCAGGCCCGCCGATTGCAACGGCAGCCCTGGAAAGTGATCACAGACCGTGATCCGCCGTGTGACGACGCCTGTAGCCACGGCCGTCACGAACACTTTCAGGGATTTCGAATTTTCTGCAGCAGTTTACTCAAATCCGCGGTTGCCTGGAGACAGAATTCCTGATCGGAATTCTTGAGATCCGACAGGACCCCCACATACCCCTTTGCAGCCCTTGCGAATTCTCGCCTCAACCTCTGCGTCATGATGACCCAGTTCTCCGCCGAGAGATCCACCGCCCACTCGACATCCCCATCAAATTCCGCCACAATCCGCTGAAAATCGTCCCGCACCCGATCCTGCGGATCGCTGTAGCGCCACACGACCATTGGCGGACGGACAAGCGAATCGAGGGGATCACGCCCAACGGATATCCTGGACCACTGGACCGCTCCTCGGGCTTCGAGGGCTCGCAGCACATCCTGAGAGCCGATCACGAGAACGGCCCGTCGAAGCCAGGAGGCCCGAACCTGAGCCCCGGATTGAGCGACCGGATCATCTTCATGAAATCACCCCGCGGGATCGCATCGGAGCTCATTCGCGGATCATACACATACCGTCCATCGGTGTACACCTGGTGGTACGAGTACTCGACGGTGGTACCGCCTTCCGGGACCAGCAAGTTTTCACCTTCCCCCTTGAGAGAGATAATTCGCCCTTCACCGCCCGCAGCTCTGAGGAGATTTTCTGCAATTTCAGAGCAGTCCACTGAACTCTCGTGGATGGGTTGCCTCGCCATCGCCCTCATGACGGCCTCATTCGGCGGATGATTCGGGTTTGGACTACGAAAGCCGAAGGGGTTCCCACTCGACTCGTCCGGTTCTTCCGGCTCGGATGTGCAGCCGCCCGTCGACGGCGGGTTCGCGGAGCCGCCGCCGGACCCGCTACCGCTGCCCGCGGCAGTCTGCTCGGTCGTCTTGTCATGGTCGTCGGTCGCCTTCGAGCTGGTGGCGTCGTGACCGGCCGCGGCGGCGGCGTCCTCCTTGGGGCTGGTGCCGATGATCGGGGTGGTGTTGACGCCACCGAGGTTCTGGTCCTTCGGGCGGGTGGGGATGCCGTGTGCGCCGCAGTCGTCGGCTGTCGAGGCGGCCAGGGCCAGGCCGAAGAGGATTTCCTCGGCGCCGCCGGCGGCGAGGTCCCCCCAGATGGCCTCGCCGACGCCTTCCAGGCCCTCGGCGATCGCCCCGCCGCCGCCGTAGCTCGCGGCGCCGTAACCGTAGGCGAGCCCGCCTCCGATGGCGACTCCGTAGTAGTAGCCCGAGTAGTTGGTCCCGGACGAGCCGTACGAGCCGTAGGAGTTGCCGTACGAAACGCTGCCCGAGTCGGAGCCTGAGCCGTGGCCGCCGGAGTGGCTCGACAGCTCCGAGTTCATCGCGTCGTCGAACTCGTTCTGGAACTGCTGCTCCTGGTCGGCGATCTGCTGCTGCAGGGCCCGTTCGTCGGCGGCGTTACGGGCCTCCTGACGTGCGTTCTCCCGCTTCCAGATGGCGAGTTGCTCTTGGGAGTACTTCTCCATCCGGCCCCAGGCCCCCGCCTGCCACTGCTTGAGCCAGGCCTGCTGCGCCTCGTAGGCCTGCTCCTGGGCCTTGATGTCGTCGCTGGTGCAGGCGTCGTGGCCGGAGGTGTCCGTGGCATCGAGCGGGTCGTCGTTGCCGTAGGCGTACGGGTTGGCGTTGACGGCGGGGGTGGCCGGGTTGGTCACCGTGTCGGCG
Organism: Streptomyces sp. NPDC101152; assembly: GCF_044768275.1. NCBI lineage: Bacteria > Bacillati > Actinomycetota > Actinomycetes > Kitasatosporales > Streptomycetaceae > Streptomyces > Streptomyces sp. NPDC101152. The sequence continues at coordinate 128,810 of NZ_JBIWPO010000003.1, forward strand.
CTGGTGAAGTCGCCGTTGGCGGGGTTGTACCAGCGGGCGGCGGCGTTGACGTAACCCGTCCCCGGGTCGGTCCAGCCGGACTGGTAGCCGAGGTCGGTCCGCGTGCCGCTGGTGGCGGTGGGCGTGCCGTAGGCGTCGTAGGCGGTGGACCCCGTCAGCGCGGTGCCGGTGGCGGTGAAGGTGCCCGTGACGTCGCCGTGGCTGTCGGTCAGCGCGAGGCCGGCGCCGGTACCGTCGGCCGCGCTGACGGCGAGCAGGCCGCCGGCCGGGTCGCGGGCGAAGTCCTGGGCACCGTCGGAGACGGCGTTGTTGGTGCCGTCGGCGTAGGTGAAGGTGGCGTTCCGACCGCCGGAGGCGGCCGTCGTCAGCCGGCCCAGGCCGTCGTAGCCATAGCTGGAGCCCGTACTGGTGCCGGTCAGCTCGTCGAAGGCGTCGGAGGTGAAGGTCGTGGTGGAGCCGCTAGAGGTGACGCTGGATGTCGTGCCGCGGGCGGTGTAGCCGTAGGTGGTGGTGGCCGGCCCGTTGGTGACGGAGGTCAGCTGGTTACGGGCGTTGTAGGTGGCCGTCGTGGAACCGGCGCTGGTTCGGTTGCCGTTGGCGTCGTAGCCGTAACTGGTCGTCGAGGAGCCGGTGGTGGCTGACTTCAGACGGCCCGCGTAGTCGTAGTCGTACGTGCTGGTCCCGGAGCCCGCCGTGCCGGTGGTGGTGCGGGTGGCGATCTGACCGTCCGCGTTGTAGGTGTACGCGGCCGACGCCTCGGTGGACCCGGACGGGGTCTTCAGGGTGTCGGCGGTGAGCTGGTGCAGCGCGTTGTAGTCATAGCCGCGGGTCGCGCCGTTCGTGCCGTAGGTGACGGTCTTGGGCTGGCCGAGCTGGGTGTACGTCAGCGTCGCCGTCGTGCCGGTCAGGGGGTCGGTCTCGCTGTTGACCCGGCTGTCGGCGTCGTAGCCGAAGGTGGCGGTGCCGGTGGCGTCGGTGCGGGTGGCGATGTCGCCGTTCGCGTCGTAGGCGTAGGTCGCGCTGCCTCCCGGGCCTCCCATGGTGAGCAGGAGACCTCGGTCGTCGTAGGTGAAGGTGTCGGTGCCGGTCGGTGCGGAGACGGCGGTGGGGCGGCCGTCGTCGTCGTAGGAGAAGCTGCGGGTCGCCGTGGCGGCTTCGGCGCCGCTGCCGGACTCCCCTGTCAGCCGTCCGCTGTCGTCGTAGGACTCGGTGAGCGTGACCCCGCCGGGCCGGGTGATGGTGTGCTGTCGGCCGTCGGCGTCGTAGGAGAAGGCCGTGGTGCGGTCGGCGGTCGAGGTGAGGCCGGTGATGCTGGGGGCGACGCTGGTCTCCTGTTGGCCCAGCGGGTTGTAGGTGTAGTAGGTCGCGTTCTTGTCGGCGTCGGTGTAGCGGGTCTCGTGGCCCGCGGCGTCGTAGCCGAAGGAGGTCGTGATCGAGGTGCTCGCGTCCACCGGCTGGGTCTGGCTGACGGTCCGGTTCAGGGCGTCGAAGGTCGCGGTGGTGGTGTGCTGCCGGGCGTCGGTGGCCGAGGTCTGGTTGCCCGCGGCGTCGTAGCCGTAGGAGGTGGAGCTGAGGGTGGCGCCGTTCGCGTCGAGCTGGGCCGTGGCGACGAGGCGCTCCGCCTGGTCGTAGCTCCACGTGGCCGCGGTGGAGTCGGCGGCCGTGGTTCTGACCACCTGCCCGGCGGCGTCGTAGGCGTACGACGTGGTGTTGCCGAGCGCGTCCGTGACCGTGCTCGCCTCGCCGAGCGCGTCGTAGGTCGCGCCGGCCTTGTTGCCGAGCGGGTCCTCGATGGAGGTGAGGTCACCGAGACCGTCGTAGCCGTACTTCGTCGTGTAGGCCGCCGCTGCGGGGTGCCGCTCCACCTGGGTGCTGGTGCTGCGGCGGCCGAGCGCGTCGTACGTGGACTCGGTACGGGCGCCGGTCGGATCGGTGATGTTGAGGATCTCGCCGTCGGTGTCGTAGCCGACGTGGGTGACGCGGCCGCCGGGCAGGGTCTGCTGGACCTTGTCGCCGAGCTGGTCGTACACGTAGGACGCGGTGTTGTTCAGCGGGTCGGTCTCGGTGTGCAGTTCGCCGAGCGCGTCGTACGTGTAGGAGGTGGTGGGGGTGATGGTGCCGGAGCCGTCCGGCGGGGTGTACGCGGGCCGGGAGACCGCCTGGACGCGGCCGTCGGGGTCGTAGGTGGTGGTGACGATGTTCCCGTCGGCGTCGTCGGTCTCGATCGGTTCGCCGAACGTGTCGTAGCCCGACTTGGCGACGGCCACCGTCTGCTGGGCGGCACCGCCGCCGGTCTCGGTGCTGACCGGCGGCGAGGTCGTGGTGGTGAGCCGCCCGTCCTCGTCGTAGGCGTAGGTGGTGGTGTAGGCGGACGCGGTGGCGCCGGGGGCGTTGCCACGCGGGTCGGTCATCGTCAGCGGCAGGCCCCGCTGGTCGTAGGTCCAGGTGGTGGTCAGCGGCGCGGAGCCGGCGGTGCCGGCCGAGGTGTGCAACGAGGCGACCTCGGCGGCGGTCAGGACGCGGTTGTACGTCTGGACCTTGCTGACCGAGCCGTTGAAGTACTGGGCGGCGGCCCCGGCCGTGTATCCGCGGCCGATGACGAGCGGGCCGGAGCTCGCGATGGGTGTGGTGTCGGTCGCTGTGTTCTGGGCGGTGCCGTTGACGTAGAGCGTCATCTTGCCGCTGCTCGCGTCGTACGTGCCGACCAGGTGCGTCCAGGAGTTGAGCGTGGGTGCCGCCGTGGAGGTGGCACCCGCCAGGGTCGGGGAGGCGACGTCGGTGGTGGCGCGATCGAAGGCCCAGCGGCCGGCGGTCGGGTTGTAGTCGAGGGAGAACCCGGCCGCCTGGGTGCCCTGTTGGGCCAGGACTGTCTGCCAGGTGCCGCTGGGCGTGCTGGTGATCTTCGCCCAGGCGGACACCGAAAAGTTCTTGGTGGTGTCGAGAACGGGTCCGGAGGTGGCGATCTGTCCGGCCCCCGCGAAGACGGCGGAGCCGCCGTTCTCCGGTGACCAGCTCGTCGAGGCGTTCAGCGTGCCGGCGTTCCCGGCGCCGGAGTGGTCGCCGGCGGTCGGGTTCTCGCCGTCGTCGAGTTTCCACCAGCCCGCCGCGCCCACCGACACCGGGGACTCGCCGGTGGTGGTGGAGGAGGCGTAGAGCTGGCTGATCTCCGCGTCGTAGAGTTCGCGCCCGTACAACTGGACGTCACGGATCCGGCCCGCGAACCAGTTGACGGAGGCGCCCGCGGCTTTGCCCCGGCCGATCGCGACGCCCGTGGTGCTGGCCATCGGCGTGGTATCGGAGACCAGGGTGCAATTTTGGCAGATGCCGCTGACCTCGACGCCGTTGACGTAGAGGCTCATGGACCCGAGGACGTCGTACACGCCGACCAGGTGGGTCCACGTGCCGGCCGTCGCCGGGGTGGGGTCGCTGGCGACGTAGTCGGTCGACGAGGCTGTGTCGTTGCTCGCGCGGACGAACGCCCAGGACTTGGTGGTGTGGTTGTACTCCAACTGGAAGGCGCTGTTCTGGGCGCCCTGCTGGCTGACGACCGTGAAGTCCTTCGTGGTGCTGGTGGCGCTCAGGTACGCCCACGCCGAGACGGTGAAGCCCTGGGTGGTGTCCACCACGGGCGTACCACTAGTGAGGATCGCTCCGGAGGTGCCGTTGAAGGCCGTGTAATTACTGCCGGGCGGCCCCCAGGAAGCACCGGTGCTCGGGGTACCTGTGAATCCGTTCCCCGAGGAGTCGGCGGCGCTGACGGCGCCCTCGTCCAACGGCCAGTAACCGGTCGGGCCGGTGGTGTCGGTGCGAACGGACTGTGCGGTGCGGTTTCCGGCCGCGTCGTAGGAGTAGCCGATCTGCCTGCTCTGGCCGCCGCCGGTGAGGATGCGGGAGAGGACGTTGTCGTCCGGGTCGAAGGTGTTGACGGTGATCCGGTTGACGCCGGACGGGTCGACCGCGGTCCTGGTGGTCCGGTCGGCGGCGTCCACCGTGTACTGGGTCTGCTTGAGGCAGGCCGTGCCGGACCAGACGTCGCACGCCCAGGTCATGTTGCCGGCGGCGTCGTAGTCGTAGGCCTTGGTGGTCGTGGCGCTGGAGGTGCCGGAGGCGTCGGTCTGGGACTGGAGCAGGTTGTCGTCGAAGTAGCTGTAGGCGGTGGTCCGGCCCATGGAGTCGGTGACGGAGGCGAGCCGTCCCGCCGGGTCGTAGGCCCGGGACTGAACGACCAGGTCCTGCGGGTCCGAGGGCGCGGTGGGGTCGCCGGTCCAGCCGAGCAGGGTCGTGGTGAGCAGTTGGCCGGTCGGCGAGTAGGCGTAACGGTAGGTGGTGCCTGCCGAGTTGGTCTCGGTCGTCCTGCGGCCGAAGCTGTCGTACGTGTACCCGGTGACCTGGCCAGCCGGGTCGGTGACGGTCTTGACGCGGTCGTTGTCGTCGTAGACGTAGGTCGTCGCACGCGTGGCGTCGTGACCGGTGGTGTCGGCGGTCGACGTGCCGGTCAGGTCACCGTCCGCGTCGTAGCTGTACGTCGTCTTCGGGGTGTGGGTGACGCCCCTGACCGCGTCGGTGGTCGCCGGACCGGTCTCGGTGAGGGTCCGGCCCAGCGGGTCGTAGGTGTATACCGTCTGCGCACCGCCTACCAGCGCGCCGGCAGCAGAAAGTGTCGCAGGGTACGTGTCGGAGCTGACCACCTTGGTGGTGAGGTGGCCGAGGGTGTCGTTCAGGTAGTAGGTGATCTGGCCGGACGGGTCCGTCTCGCTGCAGACCTTCCCGAGACGCACGGTGCCGCAGTAGTGGTAGCGGGTGACCTTGCCGCTCGGGTCGGTGACCGTGGCGAGCATCCCGTACACTTCGTTATACGAATTGCCCGTATAGTCCGCAAATATCTCGTTTTCGTTGTAGTACGTATAGCTGGTCTTGCGGCCGCTCGGGTAGTCCGGTGTCGGGGGCGTGGTTACGGAGGCCAGGGCGCCGAACGGAGTGTAGGTGTAGGCCGTCCGGTAGGCCGGGTTGGCGGTTCCGGTCGCGCCCGAGCGGGCGTCGGCGGCGTAGAGGACCTTGCCGTTCAGCGGGTCCATCGGGTCGGACGCGTTGGTGTGGTAGCTGAAGTACGAAGTCTGGCAGGAGTTGGCCTGCCGGCAGGTGGTCGTCGTCAGGACGTTGCCGTAGGCGTCGTGCTGACGCGTGGTCGAGTGCCCGTCGGGGTCGGTGACGGCGTCCTGGAAGCCGAGGGAGTCGTAGGCGTACGTCGTCCGGCCGCCGCCCGCGTCGGTGATGGAGGTGGTGCGGTTTCCGTTCGACGGGTCGAAGGTGTACGTCTCGGTGTGTTGCGCGGGGTCGGTGACCGTCAGCGTGGTGGACGGCATGAGCAGCGTCGCCGACCCCTTGGCCTTGTACAGCCCGAGCGGAGCCTCGACGCTGCTCTGGCCGAGGTCGGTCTGGTAGACGCCGACCTGGCCGATCTCGCCGTTGAAGTACCCGAGCGCGTTGCTCGGCGACTTCGGCCAGGAGCCGGCGACATATCCGGCGCCGACGCTCACCGTGGTCTCGCCCCAGGTCTTCACCTGGCCCGCGATGGACTTGCCGCTGCGCGTGGCCTGGCTCTGTCCGTCGAGCCAGAGTGTCTGGGTGGTGCCGCTCGCGGTGAGCATCACCAGGTGCCAGTTGCCGTCGTTGACAGCGGCCTTGGAGGCCATCGGCGAGAGGCTGCCGTCCCAGAACTGGCCGTGCAGCAAACCGTCGGAGCCGATGTACAGGGCCGGAGTGTAGTTGCCGCTGAGCGTGGTGCCGATCTGACCGTTCTGGTACGAGAAGAGGACGCCGCCCGCCTGCTTGGTGTTGAACCAGAGTGCGACGGAGGCGCTGCCGCTGCTGTCGTCGAGAGCTCCGCTCGGCAGTGACAGGTAGGAGTCGGTGCCGTTGAACCCGGCCGCGGAGTCCCCGCCGGGGCCGAAGATGCCGGGTTCGCCGAGCATGACGTCGTTGTAGATGCCGTCGGAGGCGCTGCCGGCCGTGTTGTCGATGCCGTACTGGTTGGCGGCGGTGAGGCCGGCGGTCTCGGTCAACGGGTAGTCGAGGGCGGGCCGGGTCCCGCGGACGGCGCCGTAGTAGTAGTCGTTGCTGCCGGTGGTGACCGGGGTGGCGATCTGGTAGGTGCCGCCGTCGGCGTCGGTGACGCTGGACGCGCGGTCGGTCAGCGCGTCGTAGCCGACGGCGAGCGCGGTCTTGCCGGAGGGCAGGGTGGTGCCGGTCAGTTCGCGGGAGGCGAGGGTGGCGGAGGCGTACTCCTGCTGCACGGCGGGCAGGCCGAGCGGGTGCTGGAGGAAGGAGACGTCCTCGATCTGGCCGTTGAACCAGCCCAGCGCGTTGCCGGAGGGCACCGATGGCCAGGAGCCGGCGAGTTCGCCCGCGCCGACGGTGGTGTAGGGCCAGGATCCGTAACTGATGGTGCTGCCCGTTAGCGTGGCGACCTTGGCGCCGTCCAGGAAGAGGCTCTGGTCGGTGCGGGCGCCGGAGAGCACGGCGTAGTGCCACTTGCCGTCATTGACCGCGTTTGGCGAGGCCATCGGCGCGGCGTGCCCGTTCCAGAACTCGGCGTGGAGTTTGCCGTCGGTACCGACGTACATCGACGGGACGAAGCCGGACGAGACCGAGGTACCGGGTTTTCCGCTCTGGTACGAGAAGAGCGTCCCGCCCGCCTGCGTGGTTTTGAACCACATGCCGACCGCGAGGTTGCTGCTGTTCGCGGGCAGGTTGTCGGGCAGCGACACGTACGAGCTGGTGCCGTTGAAGGAGGCCGCGGTGGCGGGGGTGCCGGCCAGCGGGCCCGGCTGGCCGAACGTGACATTGGCCGCGGTGGCGTCGGTGGTGCCCTCGTTGGCGGCGACGCCGTCCTTGGCGGTGGCCGAGCCGGTCGTGTCGCCGAGCCGCCAGTAGTCCGTGGGGTTGGAGTCCAGGACCATCGAGGCGAAGTGCGATCCGGAACCGCTGCCGGAGGTGTAGCTGTACTGGGTGCAGGCCGTCGCGGTGGTGCTGCTGCTGTCGGGCGGGCAGACCGAGGTGAGGTCGCCCGCGGAGTCGTAGCCGTACGTCCACGGGTTGCGGGTGGCCGCGAACAGGCCCGGCTTGGAGGTGACCTTGTCGACGTGCGGGACGTTCTTGACGGTGCCGTCCGAGGCGGTGACCTGCTGGATGCCCCAGGTGAGCTGGAGTGTGGTCCCCATGTCGGCACCGTTAACGCCGCCGTTGTTGAAGCCGTTGTTCTGGTCGAGTTCATAGCCGACCGCGGTCGGCTCCTCGGGCTTGATGGTGCTGCCGTCCGGGAGGGCCAGGGTGACGGGCAGCCAATCGACGTCCAGGCCGTGACCATCGCGGTTGCCGTACTGGGTCAGACCCCAGTAGGTCTGACCGGTGACGGGGTCGGTGTTCTGGTCCGTGAAGAAGTACCGCGTGCCCGACTTCTCCGTCAGCATGAAGCCGGCGGTGCCGTACCCACCCGCCGGTGCGGACAGGACGGCGTAGTCGCCGGCCGGCGGGCTGTAGGTGCCGTCGCCGTTCGCGCCGAACCGTTCCTGGCGCCCGTCCGCCCGGGTGATCACCACGTTGCCGGACCCGTCCGCGTCCTCGGTCGCACGCATGTCCAGCAACGACGACCAGCCCGCGCCGAACGCCTTGAAGACGCCCGGGTCGAGGCTGTTGTACGTCCGCTGGATACTGAGCGTCGGGCTGTCGGGAGGACCAGGGACGGTCGCGTCGGTGGTCTGCGTCGAGTAGTCGCCGAGTTGCGGGTCGACGCCCTTGACGGTGGAGTCGTACGGGGCCGCGCCGAGATGTGCCGTCACCAGCGGCTGGGGCGCGGCCGGGATGGTGAAGTAGTCGGGCGCCGACCACAGCGAGGCGGTGTTGCCGTCGCTGACCTGGGCGGTCCAGTAGAAGGTCTTGCCGTAGGCGAGCTTGCCCGTCGGGACGGTCCACACCGGCGTGGTCAGCGAACCCGAAGTGGCGAGGGCGGTCGTCGAGCCGTCGGCGTAGACGTTGAACGAGTAACTGAGCCCGGTGCCCGGGTAGTTGTCCGGGTCGTGGGCCGTGACGGCCAGCGTGGGGGTGAGGCTGAACACCGAGCCGTTGTTGCCCGGGGTGAAGGTGTCGACGATGGGCGGGTTGTTGACCACCGGCAGCGAGTAACAGGTCTGCGGGACCCCGTAGGTGGAGAAGAGGGTCCCGTTGTAGGACATGTCCCAGCAGATCAGATAGGTCTTCCCGGCAGGGAGTGCCGGTATGGACGCGGTGACGGTGACCGGTTTGTTCGGCGCGACCGTCGAGGGCATCGCGGCCGGTGTCGCGGCGGGGCTGGTGAGCAGGGTGCGGGTGCTGCCGGAGACGGTGTAGAGCTGGTACGACAGCTTGTAGCCGTTGGTCGGCGTCCAGGTGGCGGTGCCGCGGTTCTGGACGGTGACCTTGCCCCAGCCGGGCTGGTTGTTCCACGGCGACGCGTAGCTGACCTCGGAGTAGGAGGCGCCCGCGCCGTTGGGCGTGTACTCGATGGCCAGGTAGGGGTCGTCGGCGTAGAACTCCTTGGCCGCCGCCGCGGTCGACGCCGCGCTGAGCCGCAGACCGTAGTTCGACGCCCAGCCGTGGGCCCAGTTCATCACCGTCTTGGTGTCGAGGCTGACGCCCTCCCACTGGCGGCCGTTGGAGCAGTCGGTGCCGGCGGCGAAGCTCGCCGTGCCGATCTGCGCTCCGGCCGCAGGGCCGGGGTAGGTGTCGATCTTCGCCGGGTCCCAGGAGGAGGAGACGGGGGCGACGTTCACGGCCTGGGCGGAGCAGGTGCCGGTGGTGTCCTTGCCGGAGAACTCGGTGTCCAGCCACAGCGTCGAGTTCACGATGTAGTCGTTGGCGAACTGGGTGCCGAACCCGCTGAATTGGAGGAACGAGTTGTAGTCGTTGCTCTGGTACTTGCCCACATAGAGCTGACCGTTGCCGTGGAAGTTCTGGGTGACGCCCGACTCCACGTAGGTCGAGGAGGAGGCGTTGGCCTGGTCCGTGGGGTTGCCGGCCGCGGTCAGCGCCGTCGGGGAGGCGGTGCTCGCCGCGCCCGCGCCGGGCTGGGCGATGTGGGACCAACTTCCGTCGGCCAGGCGACGGTTGACGGCGTGGGTGTGGATCTGGGCCGTGTAGGTGCCGTCGGCGTTCTTGTAGACGGTGGTGGTGGCGGTGTCGAGCCGGGGCTGTTCCACGCTGGTGGACAGGTCGAAGCCCCGGGGCCTGGTCGCCGACGGGGCGGGGACGGCCTTCGGGGCCTGGTGGATCCTGCTGCCGGAGGAGACCGGGCCACTGTGCCGTCCGTGGGTCCGGTAGGCGCCGACGGCGCCCTTGACCTTGCCCGGGTCCGCCGCGGCGAGTCTCGACCGGGCTCTGCTCCCGGTCGCCGAGGCGGGTACGTGGTGTTTCCTGCCCGCCGCCGTGCCGTTCTGCTGCCGGGGCGTCGCCGGCCGGCCCGCCGAGGCGGGCAGTGCCTGGGCCGACTGCCCCGCCAACACGGCGATCAGCGCGCCCGCCGCGACCAGCGCCGTCGCTCTCGGTGAAACGCGCGCACGCCGATGAGAAGCCCAAAAGCGGCCCATGTGTGGATTCCCCCGCCACCGCAAAGTTCGTCAACGAACCTCTGACAGCGAGGGGTTGTATCAGTGGGCCGCATCGCTGCAACAGCCATGCAACTCCGGACATCGCCACAGAAACATCACAAGACACTCGCAAGTTTGAAGATCTCATGAGTCACTCTTGACTGATTCCTGTCAACTCGACGGGTCAATCTTCTTGTGGCACAAGTGAGTTGATGTGCCGTCAGTGAAAAGGCAGCCGGGGGGACGGGGTTCGTGCGGGGGATCTTCAGATCGTTGGCGTACGCCGCGCTGCCGTCATTGCTGGCCGTGTACCCGGCGTCGGCCCCGGCGGCCCCCGTGGCCGCCGCCGCGCAGTGGCCGCTGGACGCCCGGCACTTCGACGCCTCCCGGGTCTGGTCGCTCAGCGAGGGCGAGCACGTCACCGTCGCCGTCGTGGACACCGGTGTGAACGCCCGTCACCCGGACCTGACCGACCGGGTGCTGCCGGGCACGGACCTCACCCACCAGGCCGCGACCGGCCAGGTGGACCTCTCCGACGACTCCCACGGCACCTCCGTCGCCGGGGTCATCGCCGGCGGCGGCACGCACGGCGAGGTGGCCGGGCTGGCCCCGAGGTCGACCGTGCTGCCGGTCCGGGTCAGCGTCGGCACCGCGGCGGACCCGCTCGCGCTCGCCGAGGGGATCGTCTACGCGACCCGTCACGGGGCCGGGGTGATCAACGTGTCCATGGTCACCACCACCGCCGACCCGCAACTGCGGGACGCCGTCGCCTACGCGGTCCGGCACGACGTCGTCCTCGTGGCCGCCGCCGGCAACAACGGCCGCACGGGGAACCCGGTGACCTATCCCGCGGCCTTCCCGGGCGTCGTCGCCGTCTCCGGCACCACCCGCACCGGAGCCTTCTGGCCTGCCAGCGAGTCGGGCCCGTACGTCTCCCTGGCCGGGCCCGCGGTCGGCATCTACTCGACGAGGAGCAGCGGCGGCCACCTCACCGAGTCCGGCACCAGCTACTCGGCCCCGTTCGTCGCCGCCACGGCCGCGCTGCTGCGCTCCCGGTACCCGAAGGAGAGCGCCGGACAGATCGTCGCCCGGCTCATCGGCACCGCCGACCGTACCGGGGCCAGGTCCGGGCGCGACGAGCACGTCGGTTACGGCGTCGTGGACCCGCTCAAGGCTCTCGGCGCGGCGGAACCGGCGTCCCGCGCCAACCCCTTGCTCTCCACGGCCGACTCCGTCCCGGAACGGAGTCGGGCGAGCGGAGGGAGCACCGGGAACCGTACGGCCTGGGTGGCGGGCATCGTCGGGGCAACGGGCCTCGCGGCGGCCGCAGGGGTCGTCGTCCGCCGCCGTCGGCGCGCCGCGCGCGCGAGCTGACCCCACCGTCGACAAGGGACCCCCATGCAGGCACCGCACCACGCCGTCCGTCTCACCGCCCTCGTGCGCCGCCACCCGGTGCTGAGCGGTTCGGCCGGGGCGGTGGCCGTCCTGGTCGCCGTGCTCCTCGTGGTGTTCCTGCCCGACGGCAGTTCCGCCCCGAAGGCGGCCAACGTCTCCCGCAACCTGCGTGCCTGTCTGCTCGACTCGCCGGCCGGCGCCACCGACGCCGCCCTCGCCCGGGCGACCTGGCAGGGCATGCGGGCCGCCGCGGACACCGGCAAGGTCAACGCCGAGCGTTTTCCGGACCCGACGATCGACGCCAAGGCGGCGCTCCCGTACGTCAACGGCGCGGTGCAGCACCGGTGCCGTCTGATCTTCGCCGTCGGCACCGGGATGCGCGCCGCGACGGAGGCCGCCGCGAAGGCCAACCCGCACCAGCGGTTCGTGCTCGTCGGCGCCACGTCCTCGCGTCCCGGCGTCTCGGTCATCACGCCTTCGAACGGCGGCCCGGGTGCCGTGGCCGACCACGTCAGGCAGTTCATCTCGGCGCAGCTGTGAACTGCCTCGGAGGCCGTTCGCCGAAGAGATCCCGAAAGCCACGACCTCATCACGAAGCGGCAGCGAGAACTCACTGAAAGTGGCTGCTCACTTGACTACCGGCGGTCACACACGATTGGCTCCGGCCAGTGAGAGTCACCCGGACGGCGTACAGCACGTCGGACGCGGCCCGGGAGCTCGCTCTCGCCGTTTCTCCAGTTCGGCCGCACAGCGAGGTGCCGTACCCTCATGAACACTCCTCCCCCGCCTCCCGCCTCCCACAGATCCGTCCGCGTAGCCGCTCTGGCGGTGGCCGTCGGGCTGCTCGTGGCCGGGTGTTCCGCCTCCTCCGGCCGGTCGGAGTCCGGCACCGGCTCGGTGGCCGGGGCCGGCAGCAGTGGCGGTATGAAGATCTCCATGGTCACCCACGGCGCGCGGGGTGACGCCTTCTGGGATCTGGTGAAGAAGGGCGCCGAGGCGGCCGCGGCCAAGGACGGCGTCGAGCTGACGTACGCCAGCGACCCGGACGCGGCGGCGCAGGCAGAACTGGTGCGGGACGCGGTGCGGCAGAAGACCGACGGCATCGCGGTGACGCTGGCCAAGCCGCAGGCGATGAAGGACCCGGTCGCGCAGGCGAAGGCGGCCGACATACCCGTGGTCGGCCTCAACTCCGGTATCGACTCCTGGCGGTCCGAGGGGCTCCTGGAGTACTTCGGTCAGGACGAGAGCGTGGCCGGGCGGGCCGTCGGCGACAAGCTCGACGGCCTGAGGGCCAAGCACGCCCTGTGCGTGATCCACGAGCGCGGCAACGTGGCCCTTGAGGCCCGCTGCGCCGGGGTGAAGAAGACCTTCGTCGGCCAGACCGAGAACCTCTACGTGGAGGGCACCGACCCGCAGGCCACCTCCGCCGCGATCACCGCCAGGTTGCGGCAGGACCCGAGCATCGACGAAGTGATCACCCTGGGCGCGCAGTTCGCGCTGCTCGCCGTCAAGTCGGTGCAGGCGTCGGGCAGCCAGGCCAAGGTCGCCACCTTCGACCTGAACAAGGACCTCGTCCAGGCCGTCCAGAGCGGCGACGTGCAGTTCGCGGTCGACCAGCAGCCGTATCTGCAGGGCTATCTCGCCGTGGACGGGCTGTGGCTGTACCGGACCAACGGCAACATCAGCGGCGGCGGGGTCGCGCCCGTGCTCACCGGCCCGGCGTTCGTGACCAAGGCGAACGTCGCCGCCGTGGCCCGGTTCGCGGACGGCGGGACCCGCTGAGCCGGCCCGCGTACACCGACGTCTCGAAAGATTTCGAAGCCCCGGGGCCCGTCCGGTCACTTGTGCGGATAGCATCCTGTGCACCCCTTCTCTCCGCGCGCACGGCCACCCCGTCACCCCCTCCCTCCGCTGACCGCCTAGGACGACCATGTCTCCACGGACAGGTGCCCGGCCCCGCCGTCTCGGCTCCATACGTCTCTCGCTGATCCTGCTGGCCCTGGTGCCCAGCGTCACCCTCGCCGCGATGTGGGGCGTCACGACGACGCAGATGTTCACCGAGGGCCTGCGGCTGCGCTCGCAGACCGAGTTGAGCCGGTCGACCGGCGCCATGGGCACCGAGGCGACGCTCGCGCTGCAGCGGGAACGCAGTCTGTCGGCCGCCTGGCTGTCCGGCGACCCGCGCGGCTCCCGTGCCGCGCTGGACGCCCAGCGCAAGGAGACCGACAGGGCGGTCGCCAAGCTGGTCGGCCAGTCCGCCGCGATCAGGAAGGCGCCGGCCCGTATCTCCGACCGGCTGTACTCGGTCGTCGGCTCGGTGGGCAGCCTCGAGTACTACCGGGGACAGGTCGACGACCCGACGGACATCACCGCGGCGCAGGCGCTGGACCAGTACAGCTCGATCATCGACGACCAGATCCACGCCTTCCAGGAGCTGTCCCAGGTCGACGACGGCGACCTCACCTCGCAGGCCGGCCCGCTGGTCGCGCTGGAACACGCGGCAGAACTGGTCGCGCAGGAGGACACGCAGCTCACCCTGGCCTGGCCGGCGGGGCGGCTCAGCGACAAGTCGTGGGCCACGCTCACCCAACTGGTCGACACGCGGCGCTGGCTGGTGCAGGACCAGATCGTGCCCTCGCTGCAGGACAGCGCGAAGACCCAGACCGAGCGGATCCTGCAGAGTCCCGAGTGGCAGACCGTCCAGGACATCGAGGACCAGGTGCTGGCGGCCCGGCCGGGCCCGGACGGGAAGGTGGCACTGCCGCACGCGCGCGACCAGTGGGCGGGCGCCTTCGCCAAGGTCGGCGCCGAGTACGGGCAGATGATCCAGGCCCAGACGTCCGGGCTGCTGGACCGCAGCGCGGACAAGGCGCACAACCTGCTGGTGACCGCCGCCTCGTTGAGCGCGGGCGGACTGGTCGCGCTGCTGCTGTGCGTGGGCATGTCCTGGCGGATCACCCGCTCGCTGTCCCGCCGGCTGCGCGGCCTCAGGGAGGCGACGCTGAGCCTGGCCGAGGAGAGGCTGCCGGACGTGGTGGCCCGCCTCGACCGGGGCGAGAAGGTGGACGCGGACCAGGCTGCCCCGCCGCTCGACTACGGCGGTGACGAACTGGGCCAGGTGGCGCGGGCGTTCAACAAGGCGCAGCGCACCGCGGTGCACACGGCCGTCGAACTCGCCGACACCCGGCGCGGCTTCCAGAAGGTGATCCTCGGCATCGCGCGCCAGTCCCAGAACCTGGTGAACCTGCAGCTGACCAAGCTGGACACGCTGGAGCGCGAGCACACCGACCCCGACGTGCTCAAGGGCCTGTACGAACTGGACTCCACGGCCAGCCAGTTGCGCCGGTACGAGGAGAACCTGGTGATCATCAGCGGTGAGCAGCCGCGGCGCACCTGGCGGGAGCCGGTCGCGCTGATCGACATCCTGCGCAGCGCGGTCGGCGAGGTCGCCCAGTACCAGAGGGTGGAGGTGCACACCGACGAGGACGTGTACCTGGCGCCGCCCGCCGTGGCCGACGTGATCCATCTGCTGGCCGAGCTCATCGACAACGCCACCGCGTACTCGCCCTCCCCCGCGCCCGTCGGCGTACGGGCCGCGCTGGTCGCCAAGGGCCTCGTCGTGGAGGTCGAGGACCGCGGGCTCGGCATGACCGAGGAGGACTACGCCTCCTTCAACGCCCAGTTGGCCGTCGAGCCGCAGTTCGACGTGGTGGCGCTCGCCGACGACCTCCGGCTCGGCATGTTCGTCATCGCCCAGCTCGCGACCCGGCACCGCATCACCGTCACCCTGCGCCCCTCGCCGTACGGCGGCACGACGGCGATCGTGCTGCTGCCGCACGAGATCGTCGTACGGGAGGCTCCCGAACCGCCCGCAGCGGCGCGCGAGGAGGCCGTGGAGCCCGTCGCCGAGGAGCGGCCCGTCCGGCCCGCGTCGGCCGCCGAGGCCACGGTCTCGGCCCTCGCCGCGCGGCTGCGGGACTCGCTCACCGAGAGCGAGCACTCCCGCGCCGAGGAGACGGGAGACGCGAGGCGCGAGGCCGGGCCGCGCACGGCTCTCACGCCGCTCCCCCGGCGGGTCCCGCAGACCGCCCTCGCCGCCGAGTTGCGCGAGGAGGCTGCGGCCGCCGCGGGGGACTGCGACGTGGACGAGTTCACCGCGGAGCGGGCCGCCTCCTCGCTCGCCGGGTTCCAGCGCGGGACGCGACGGGCGCGTGACGAGGACGCCGAGACGCAGTACGACCAGGAGGAGGCAGCCCTGCCGCGAGCCCCGGCGCCCAGGACGCCCGCCGAAGGCCCCCGAGTCCCCTCGACACCGCCCGCCGACCGCTGACGAAGGACACCGCCATGACACGCCCCATCCCCGCCACCCACACCGCGCTCGATCAGTTGCTGACCGGACTGGTGGACCGGGTCGCCGAGGTGAACCACGCCGTGGTGCTCTCCGAGGACGGCCTGGTCGTCAGCAAGTCCACCGGGTTCCTGCGCGACGACGCCGAACGGCTGGCCGCCACCGCCTCCGGTCTGATGAGCCTGAGCAAGGGCGTCAGCATGGACTTCCGCGGCGGTCCCGTGCGGCAGGCGCTGATCGAGATGGCCCACAGCTACCTGATCCTCACCTCCGCCGGGCCCGGCGCCCACCTCGTGGTGCTGACCAGCCAGGGCGCCGACGTAGGGGTGGTGGCGTACCAGATGAACATGCTGGTGAAGAAGATCGGCGAGCACCTGAGCGCGGCCCCGCGAACAGGCATCGGCCCCACTGCCGACTCCGGCGCGTGAGGTGGGCGGAGGCGACACGGCAGGCCGTCTCGTACGGCCGTTCGCGCTGACCGGCGGACGCACCCGGCCCAGCCGCGCCGACTTCACGCTCATCACGACGGTGACCGCGGTGGACCCGCCGCCGACCTGGGCCACCCGACCTCAGCCGGAGCAGCAGCGCATCCTGCGCCTGTGCGCCGAGCCGATCGCCGTCGCGGAACTCGCCGCCCTGCTCGACCTCCCGGTGAGCGTGGTGGTGATCATGCTCTGCGATCTCCTGGAGGCGGGCCGGATCACGCTCCGCCCGCCTCACCCGGTGACCCGGAACCAGGACCTGGACCTGTTGCAGAAAGTGAGGGACGGCCTTGGCCGACTCTGACACCATCACCCGGTCGGCACCCGACACGGTCAAGATCCTCATCGCCGGCGGTTTCGGCGTGGGCAAGACCACCATGGTCGGGTCGGTCAGCGAGATCGCCCCGCTGCGCACCGAGGAGTCGCTGACCTCGGCCGGCGTCGGCGTGGACGACCTCGAGGGCATCGAGGAGAAGAAGGCCACCACCGTGGCCCTGGACTTCGGCCGCATCACCATCGGCGACGACCTGGTCCTCTACCTCTTCGGCACGCCCGGCCAGCAGCGTTTCTGGTTCATGTGGAACGACCTGGCCATCGGCGCTCTGGGCGCGGTCGTCCTGGTCGACGTGCGCCGCCCGGAGAGCAGCTTCGCGGCGATCGACTTCTTCGAGCGCCGGGGCATCCCCTTCGTCGTCGGCGTCAACGGCTTCCACGGTGAGCATCCCTACCCGCCCGAGGAGATCCGCGACGCCCTCGCCCTTCCCGACCACGTCCAGATCCTGTTGTGCGACGCCCGCGAACGGGGATCGTGCCGGGACGTGCTGATCGCGTTGCTGGACCAGTTGATAGCCGCTCAACAAGCGCAGACCTGAATTCCGGCGGGGTACGGCGACGGGGTGCCCCCTGTCTCAGGGGGCACCCCGTCGGCCGGTCGGACGGTCAGGACAGGCCGGCCGTCTTCAGCCAGGCCTTGGCGACGTCCAGCGGGTCCTTGTTCTCGAGCTGGACCTGCGAGTCGAGGTCGAGCAGGGTCTTGGTGTCGAGCTTGGCGGACACCGCGTTGAGCGCGGCGACGCCGTCCGAAGAGAGTCCGCTCTTGTAGACGAGCGGCTGGACGTTCTCGAATCCGAAGAGGTTCTGCGGGTCCTGCAGGACGACGAACTTCTCCTTGGTGATGTTCGGGTCCGTGGTGAAGATGTCCGCGGCCTGCACGGTGTTCTTCTTCAGCGCCGCCAGGGTCAGCGGGCCGCCCGCGTCCAGCGCCTTGAAGCTCTTGAACTCCAGGCCGTATACGGACTTCAGGCCCACCAGGCCCTGCTGCCGGGTCTGGAACTCCGGCGAGGCCCCGATGGTCAGGTCCTTCGCGACGGCCTTGAGGTCCGCGACGCTGGAGTCGGAGGTCAGCTTGTACTTGTCGGCGGTGGCCTTGTTGACCGTGACGGAGTCCTTGTCCTGCGCGGAGGCGGGGTTCAGGAGCGTCAGCTTGGAGTCGAGCTTCG
This sequence comes from Streptomyces sp. NPDC101152, assembly GCF_044768275.1. Lineage (NCBI taxonomy): Bacteria > Bacillati > Actinomycetota > Actinomycetes > Kitasatosporales > Streptomycetaceae > Streptomyces > Streptomyces sp. NPDC101152. The sequence goes on from NZ_JBIWPO010000003.1 coordinate 146,154, forward strand.
CCTCGATCGCGGCCGTGGTGGCCTCGACCGTCTTGGGCGCGGCCTTCGGGTCGAGGTAGGCCAGCAGTGCGCCGTTGTACTCCGGCAGCACGGTGATGGAGCCGTTCTTCAGCAGACCGTACGTGGTCTCACGGCTGCCGATGTTCGGCTTGTAGGTGACCTTGACACCCTTGGCCTTGAGGGCCTCGCCGTAGATGTCGGCGATCAGGATGCTCTCGGCGAAGTTGTTGGATCCGACGACGACGGTCTTGCCGTCGGACTTGCCGCCCTGCAGCGGGTCGGACTTGCTGCTGGAGGAAGATGAGGAACCACATCCCGCCAGCAGGGCCGTGGTCGCGGCAAGCGCGACGGCCGCCGCGGGGTAGCTCCTGATGGACCTGGGGCGTGGGGCGTTGGAAGTCACGATTCCCGTTCCGGACTCGGGGGATTGATGAGAAGCAAGCTCTGCTGCTGATCCAATCCAGCCGGTTCTTACTCAGTCAAGAGCAGCCTGGTCACCAATTGGCCTCAATGCGTGATCGGTTGTGAATGCAGTGTGAACAGGCTGAAGGGGAAGCGGAGGCGCTTTGTAACGGATTCTTGACGTAGGGCGACGTACTTGATCGTTCCAGAAAGCGGTAGTCTCACCGAAGTTGACGTCGGTCACAGCGGAGTACGGGGGCCGCTGCGGTGTCATCCGCACCATTCCTGATGATCCAGCAATCGATCAGAATCGGTCAGGCGCTTCGTGTCGCGCGACCGACACCCCCATGAAGGAGGCCCGGTGTCCACGAAAGAGGTGGACGCGACCCCCCGGCCCGCCCAGCCCTCGTCCAGGGGTGGTATACGGCGGTTCGCCGACCGGTGGCCGTTCCGGCGCAAGCTCAACCTCATGGTCGGCGTGCCGCTGGCCGTCGTAGCCGCCCTGCTCTCCTATCTGATCGCCGGTCAGGTCTCCCAGGCGCGGGACGCGTCGAACGCGGCGGATCTGGTGCGCAACAGCGAGCAGGTCGCCTCCCTGGTCAACGACCTGGAGAGCGAGCACCAGCTGGCGATCCTGCTCTCCGTGCGCTACGAGGCCGGCGGCCGGGGCGTCCAGTCCTCGCTGGCCGCCTACCGCAAGGCGCAGAAGGCGGTCGACACGCAGATCGCCAGGGTGCGGGACGCCTTCGGCGGCGCGCTGCCCGCCGGTGAGGCGCAGGCGCTGCAGGAGGTCGAGGGTCTCACCAGCCTGCGCACCACCGTCGAGCAGAGCTACCTGCCGGCGAGCAACATCGACCCCGCCTACGTCAACGCCGCCCGGACCCTGATCGACGGGCTCGGTCTCGACCGCAACTCCGAGCTGGCCGCCACCTTCACCGGCAACCTGCTCGACTCCCTGCTGCGCGCGGACGCCGCGCACGGCTCCTTCGAGACCGGCGTGTTCTCCGCGACGACCGGTGACACGAACGCGCAGATCGAGTTCACCACCGCCGTCGGCGCCTACGAACTCTTCAACAACCAGTCGGACCGGTTCGCCCGGTTCGCCACCCAGCAGCAGGCCGAGGCGCTGGCCGGGATCGAACACACCAGCGCCATGCGGGTCATCTCGCAGGCGTACGCCGAACTCCAGGTCGCCCCCAGCACCCTGCAGGCGAGCACCCCGGCGGAGATCAGGACGGCCTTCCAGGACGCGCTGGGCACCTACCCCGCCTACCCGCAGCAGGCGGTGAGCAGGCTGGACATCACCACCTCGCTGATCGACCAGATCGCCCACCGTGCCGACGCCGCCGCCAGCGACGCCATCTGGCGGGCGGCGCTGCTGCTGACCATCGGTCTGCTCGGCTTCGCGCTGTGGATCGCCTTCTCCATCCTGGTGCGCCGCTCGGTGGTACGGCCGGTCGAGGCCCTCACCGGTGCCGCGCGGGAGGTCGCCGACGTCGCCGGGCGCGAGCTGGCCCGGGTCGCCGACGACGACGCCGAGGACGACAGCCCGCCGAAGCTGCGCGAGATGCCGGTCACCGCGAACGACGAGATCGGCGCGCTGGCCGAGGTGTTCAACCGCGTACAGACCACGTCGATCGCGCTGCTGGAGCGGCAGGTGCTCAGCCGGCGCAACGTCGCCGAGATGTTCGGCAATGTGGGCCGCCGGGTCAGTAACCTGACGGCACGTCAGCTCGCGCTGATCGACGCCGTGGAGCGCGGCGAGACCGACCCGGCCCTGCTGGAACGCCTCTACTCCATCGACCACATCGCCGTCCGCCTGCGCCGCAACGCCGACAGCCTGATGCTGCTCGCCGGCATCCGCGAGACGGTCCTGGACTCCGGTCCGACCGCGCTCACCAACGTCGTACGGGCCGCGCTCGGGCAGATCGAGGGCTTCCAGCGGGTACGGCTGCACGCGCGCACCGAGGTCATGGTGGAACCCGACATCATTGGCGACCTGACGCTGATGGTGGCCGAACTGCTGGAGAACGCGGTGTCGTTCTCGCCGGCCGGCAGCCCCGTCGAGGTGTACGTACGGGACACGTCCGGCGAGGAGGCGCCGGGCGGCGCGGCCATCGTGATCGCCGACCACGGCCTCGGCATGAGCGCCGACCGGCTCGCCGAGGAGAACGCCCGGCTGATCCGCCGCGAGCGGCTGGACGTCGTACCGACGAAGGTGCTCGGTCTGTTCGTGGTCGGCACCCTGGCGCGCCGCTGGGACGTCGCCGTCACCCTCTCCCGCACCCCGGGCGGCGGCGTGACGGCGGAGGTGACGGTGCCGCCGTCCCTGCTGCTGGCGATGAGCCCGGTGGGCGTCGCCGCCGGCGGCTCGACGGGCCGGCGGGGCTCCATCGCGTCGGCCTCGGAACCCGCCACCGGGCCCCGGCCGTCGACCCCCGCCGGAGACAACGCCCGTCTGGCGTCCGGCACTTCGCCGGGCAGCAAGCCGGGACCGCTCCCGCGCCGGGTGCCCCGCCGGGACCCGGCGGAGACGGCACCTGCCTCGGACACGGGCACGGCCGACGCGGAGCGCACCCCGTTCATCCCCACGGCGCGCGGCGAGACCCCGCCCGCCACCGTGGCGCCGGAGGCGGGACGCCCGAGCTGGGCCAGGGACCCGGAACCGCTCCACGAGCCAGGCGACGCCGTCGCACCGGCCGAGGACGCAACACCCTCCCGTCACGACGCCGTTGACGACTGGGTATCGTCGGGCGGAGTCCGAAGCGGCGAGACAGCGCTGTCCGCCGAGGTCAGAAGCGGCGCCACGGCCCCCGCGACGAGCACGACGCCCCCCGGGGACGGCTCGGCCCGGCCGCTGCGCCGACGGGTGCGGGGCGCGACGCTCCGTACGACCGTGGACGCCGCGGCGCACCAGGCGGCGCTCCAGGTCGCGCGGCCCGCCGACGCGGACGCCGTCCGGGACGCGCTCGACGAGTTCGAGGCGGCCGTGGAGCGGGCGAACCGCGACAGCGCCGCCGCGGTCCCGGCACAGGGCGACGGCGCCCGACCGGCCGGTACCGCTCCCGAGACCCTCCCCGACCCGCACGACCAGAACCACCTCCCGGAAGGAGCCGAGCAGTGAGCACGTCGACAGGCGACACTCCCCACGCGGGAGCCAGCACGCCGGCCGAACTGCAGGCCGCCGCAGCCGACTTCACCTGGCTGTTGAACCGCTTCGCGACCGAGACCGCGGGCGTCGTGGACGCCATCGCGGTGTCCTCCGACGGACTGCTCATCGCCGTCTCCGAACTGCGTGAGCACGCCGACTCGGAGCGGCTGGCCGCGATCGTCTCCGGCATCACGTCCCTGGCCGCCGGCGCGTCCGGCAACTACGGCCTGGGCGCCCTGAACAAGGTCATCATCGACCTGGAGGGCGGCCATGTCCTGGTCTCGGCGATCGGCAGCGGCGCCGTGCTCGGCGTGGTCACCGACAAGGAGGCCAAGCTCGGCAACATCGCCTACGAGATGACGCTGTTCGCCAACCGGGCCGGCAGCGCCCTCAGCCCCCAACTCGTGCTCCAGCTCAAGAACAGCGTCGGCGCCGCATCCGCGCGCTGACCGGTTGCCGCCCTCACATGGTTTCCTGAGGGCGCGATCGAGGAGGAAGACACCCCATGGCGGACGGCTCCCCACCGCCGGGCGACCCGGACCCGGTCGGCCCCGCCCCCGCCGTACGGCCGTTCCTGGTCACCGCCGGCCGGGTCGCGCCCACCGCGTCCGAACGGCCGGTGCCGGTGGAGACCCAGGTGGTGGCCACCGCCGATGGACTGGCCGTGCTCGAGGACCTCACCTTCGAGCAGCACGACATCGTCGCCGGGTGCCGGCAGCCGCAGTCCGTCGCGGAACTCGCGGCCCGGCTGCGGCTGCACCTCAACGTGGTCCGGGTGCTCGCCGAGGACCTGCGCGCCGCCGGGTACCTGGTGGTGCACGTGCCCGACTCCGGCGTCACCCACGACGCCTCCGTCCTGCGCAGGGTCATCGAGGCCCTGCGTGCCATCCCCGACTCCCGAGGGGTACTCCGTGACACGGACTGAACCGGCCGCCCCCCGAGCGACCGCTCCGGTGGCCGCCGTCGCACCGCCGCTGCCGGTCAAGCTGGTGATCGCGGGCGGCTTCGGCGTGGGCAAGACCACCGCCGTGGGCTCCATCTCCGAGATCGAGCCGCTGACCACCGAGGCCGCCATCACGGAGGTCGCGGCCGGCGTCGACGACCTCAGCCACACCCCGCGCAAGACCACCACCACGGTGGCGATGGACTTCGGCTGCATCACCATCGACCCGACGCTGAAGCTGTACCTGTTCGGCACGCCCGGCCAGGAGCGGTTCGGCTTCATGTGGGACGACATCGTGGAGGGCGCGGTCGGCGGACTGGTCATCGTCGACACGCGTCGCCTCGACGACTGCTACGCCGCCGTCGACTACTTCGAGCACCGGCAGATCCCGTTCGCGGTCGCCGTCAACGCCTTCGACGGGAAGGTCGAGCACACCCTGGACGAGGTCCGCTGGGCGCTGGACGTCACCGAGGGGGTTCCGCTGGTGGTGTTCGACGCGCGGGAGCGGGGGTCTGTGCGGGACGCTCTGCTGGTTGTGCTGGAGCAGGCGCTGGCACGTAGCGGCGGCTGAGAGTGTGCCCCCACCGGTTCGCGTTCTTCTGCGGGCCGGTGGGGGCTTGTCGCGCCGGCGCGGCGGTAGCCGCACATCGCATACAGCCCCGCGCCCCTAAGGGGCGCTTCTGCGTACCCCGGGTGACACGGTGAAGCGGGCTACCAGCCAGAACAAGCCCAGCGTCACCAAGGCCAGGACCGCCACCAGCGTCGCCCCGCCCACCACCTTCTCGTAGTTGCGCTGGTAGAGGCCGTCCACGATGTAGCGGCCGAGGCCGCCGAGGGAGACGTACGCGGCGATGGTGGCCGTCGAGACGATCTGGATGGCCGCCGAGCGCAGGCCGCTGAGGATCAGCGGCAGGGCGACCGGGAGTTCGACCTGGAAGAGGACGCGTGGCTCGGCCATGCCCATGCCGCGGGCCGCGTCCACCGGGGACGGGTCGACGGAGCGCACCGCCTCGTAGGTGGTGACCAGGATCGGCGGTACGGCGAGCACGACCAGCGGGATCATCACCGGGGTGAGGCCCAGCCCCAGCAGCACGAACATCAGCACCAGCAGGCCGAAGCTGGGCAGGGCGCGGCCCGCGGTGGCGATGAGGGCCACCGTGTTGCCGCCGCGTCCGGTGTGCCCGGTGAGCAGGCCGACCGGCAGGCCGATGGCGGCGGCGACGGCTAGGGCGATCAGTGAGTACTGGATGTGCTCGCGCAGCCGGGTCGGGATGCCGTCGTAGCCGTGCCAGTGGGCGCTGTCGCTGAAGAAGCTGTTGATGAAGTGCAGGACGTTCATCGGACGGTGTCCTCCAGTACGGCCTGAAGGGGTTCGGGCTCGTCCACGGGGCGCGGTTTGCGGTTGCCGCGCGGCATCCACGGCGTGACGAGGACGCGCAGCAGGACCAGCAGGGCGTCGGCGAAGATGGCGAGGACGGCCGTGCCGACCACGGACAGCCAGATCAGCCGGTTCTGGTGGTAGATCATGCCGTCGTTGAGGAGGTTGCCGAGCCCGCCCTGGTTGCCGATCAGCATGCCGACGCTGACCAGCGAGATGCTGGAGACGGTCGCGACCCTGAGCCCGGCGATGATCGCGGGCGCGGCGATCGGCAACTGGACCTGGAAGTAGCGTCGTACGGGCCCGAGGCCCATGGCGGTGGCCGCGTCCAGGGTCTCCTGGGGGACCGAGCGGACGCCGTCCACGATCGCCGGGACGAACACGACCAGACTGTAGACCCCGAGCGGGATCATCACCGTCGTCTCGGTCTGGCCGGTGTAGTCGATGAGGACGACGAAGAAGGCCAGCGAGGGGATGGCGTAGAGGACGGTCGTCACCCACAGCACCGGCGGGTACAACCACCGCAACCGTACGCACAGTTGGGCGACGGGCAGCGCCACCAGGAGGCCGGCCGCGACTGGGACCAGCGCCTCCCGCAGGTGCAGCCCGACCAGGCCCCAGTACGTGTTCTGCAGGTCGCTCGGGATGTCGAAGAGGCCGCCGCTCATCCGGCGACCTTCTCCGTACGGCCCGCCGCGTGCGCGGCGCGGATGGCCTCGCCGATGGTCTGCTGGGAGACCACCCCGGTGACCCGGCCGCCGGCGTCCACCGCGACGGCCCAGCCGGTCGGGGAGAGCACGGCGCCGTCGAGGGCGGCGCGCAGGGACTCCTTGCCGTGTTCGAAGGGCCGGCCGTGGGTGAGGAGGCGGGCCGGGTCGACGGATCCCGCCCGCAGCGCCTCCGGCTCGCTCCAGCCGAGCGGCCTGCCGTCCACGTCGGTGACGAGGAGGTAGGGCACGTCCTTGGAGGTGCGGGCGGCGATCTGCTCGGCGGTGGCGTCGACGGCGACGATCGGGCTGGTCAGCAGGTCGAGGCCGGCCGAGGAGAAGAAGGACAGCCGCCGGATGCCGCGGTCGGCGCCGAGGAAGTCCTCGACGAAGGCGTCGGCGGGGTCGGTGAGCAGTTCGGCGGGCGGGGCGAACTGGGCGAGGTGGCCGCCGGTGCGCATCACGGCGACCATGGTGCCGATCTTCACGGCCTCGTCGATGTCGTGCGTGACGAAGACGATGGTCTTGCCCAACTCGTCCTGGATCCGCAGGAGTTCGTCCTGAAGACCTTTGCGCACCACCGGGTCGACGGCCGAGAAGGGCTCGTCCATCAGTAGCACCGGCGGGTCGGCGGCGAGCGCCCGCGCCACGCCGACGCGCTGCTGCTGGCCGCCGCTGAGCTGGTACGGGTACCGCTTGGCGAGCGAGCCGTCGAGGCCCACCCGCTCCATCAGCTCCCGGGCCCGCGCGCGGGCCTTCGCCTTGTCCCAGCCCAGCAGCCGGGGCACGGTGGCGATGTTGTCGATGATCGTGCGGTGCTGGAAGAGGCCCGCGTTCTGGATGACGTACCCCATCGACCTGCGCAGGGAGTTCACCGGCTGCCGGGTGATGTCCTTGCCGTCGATGGTGATCGTGCCCTCGCTCGGCTCGATCATCCGGTTGATCATGCGCAGGGTGGTGGTCTTGCCACAGCCCGACGGACCGACGAAGACGGTGATCGCGCGGTCGGGAATCTCCAGGGAGAGGTTGTCCACCGCCACCGTGCCGTCCGGGTACCGCTTGGTGACTGAATCTATCCGTATCAAAGCGCCGAATACCCTTCGGGTCTGGCAGGGCCGTTGGGGGGAGAGTCTAGACCGCGAGTGTTTCAGGACTTCGTCGGGAGCTTGGCGAGATCACGTCCCTCTCCTGGCGGTTTCCGTCCGCCCGGCTGAAACCGGAGTGAAGCCGCGCTGAATCCGGCGTCCCGCACGCTCTGCGGCATGAACCCGACCACACCACCGGCCCTTTCCCTCAACGAGAAGGAAGTCGCCATGACCGCCGTGCACCTCACCCCGGAACTCGTCCAGAACCCCGTCGGCGCCTACGCCGGCCTCCGCTCCCGCCCCGGCCTCGGTCACGTCGTCCTGCCGGGACTGACCACTCCCGTACGGCTGGTGACCCGGCACGAGGACGTGAAGGCCGCGCTCACCGAAGCGCGCCTGGTCCGGGACCGCTCGGCGATCGGCGGCTGCGACCTGCCCGATCCGCAGGCCGAGTTGCTGGCCGAGGGTGCCGGGGGCCTTCCGCCCGAGTACGCGCGCTACCTCTCCGGCCATCTGGCCCTCTTCGACGGGGACGAGCACACCCGCCGCCGCTCCCCCCTCACCCGCGCCTTCACCGCCCGCCGCGTCGCGGCGCTGAGCCCCTTCGTGCAGGAGACGGCACGCGAGCTGATCGGCACCCTCGCCGGCCGTGAACAGGCGGACCTGCTGGGCGAGTTCGCCTATCCCCTGTGCACGGCCGTGATCTGCGCGCTGGTCGGCGTCGACGCGGGCGACCAGGACAAGGTGTGCGGCTGGATCCGGGACTTCGCGTACGGCGACGGCAGCCGCGTCCTCGAGGGGCTCGGCGGCATCGTGGAGTACACGAAGGAACTGGTCGCCCGCCGTCGCGCCGAGCCCGCCGACGACCTGGTGTCGGCGCTGCTGGCGGACGGCGGCCTGACCGACGACGAGATCGTCACCGTCTTCTTCCTGCTGATCAACACCGGCATCACCCCGCCGGCCCTGTTCCTGGCCCACGCCGTGCTCGCCCTGCTGGACTCTCCCGAGCAGTGGGAGCGGCTGCGCACCGAGCCGGAGCTGCTCGGCCGGGCGGTGCCGGAGCTCCTGCGGTACGTCACGCTGGTGCGCATGGGCGCCACGCTGTACGCCACCGAGGACTTCGTGTTCGCCGGCACCGAGCTCAGGAAGGGCGAGGCGGTGACGGTCGCCCTGTTCGCCGCGGACCACGACCCGGCCGCCTACGACGCCCCCGAACGCCTCGACGTGGGCCGGGAGTTCGGCCGGGGCGACGGTCACCTCGCCTTCGGCCACGGCCCGCACTACTGCATCGGCGCCGCGCTCGGCCGGCTGGTGACCGGCGTGGTCCTCGACCAACTCGTCGTACGGCGCCCCGCCGCGCCGAAGCTGGCGGCCGACCGTGCCGAACTCCCCTTCGGGCACTGGCCGGGCGACGGCTTCCACCTGCTGGCGCTGCCGGTCAGCCTGTGACCCACTCCCGCACCAGGCCCAGCGCGGCTTCGCGCAGCCCGTCGTCGTCCAGGGCGGCGTATGCGGACACCGCCTCCTCGTACGCCGCCCGGTCGGCGTCGCGGGCGTCCTCGCGGGCGCGGGCCAGGGACATGGTGGGCTGGAAGTTGCGCAGGTACCGCAGCCGCTCGGCGAGCGCGATCAGCCGTACACCGCCCGTCTCCCCCTTCGCCAGGTCGGCCGTGCCGAGGGCCAGCAGGAGCGCCCCGCACAGCGGGAAGTACGCCGGCTGGACCACCGGGGAGCGGGTCAGCAGCTGCGTGACGCGGCCGGGGAAGGCCGCGAGGACCTTCTCGACGAGGGCCGCGCGGCCGTAGCGGGCGTGGGCGGTCGCGGCGACCGCCTGGAGCTCCGGCCCCCAGGCCTCCATCACCGGTTCCCCGCCGGACGCCGGGTCCCCGGTGCGCGCGAGCCGGTCCAGGGCCCGGCGCCACAGGCCCAGTCCGGTCTCGATGTCGCCCCGCGCGAGCGCCATCTCGGCGCGGGCTCCCAGGTCGGGGGTGAAGGGGTCGGCGGTGGCTCCCTCGGGCTGGTGCCGCAGCGCCTGTTCCAGCCAGTGTTCCGCCCCGTCGAGGTCTCCGGCCTGCAGGCTCGCGAGCATGATGCCCCAGCGCAGGCCGATCGTGTCGGTCCACTCGCCGAACTCGTCGAGGGCTTCGAGGGCGGCCTTCATCGGCGCGATCGCCTCCGTGCCGCGTTCCGTCTGCAGGCACAGTTCGGCGAACCGGGCCCGCGGCCAGATCCGCAGCAGCGGCACGTCCTGGTCGGCGACCGCGTCGAGCATCCGGCGCGCGGACGCCAGCGCCCGTTCGGGGTCCCGGTCGTGCTCGCCGACGTAGCTGGCGGCGCCGTTGGCGACGGCCGCGAGCAGCGGCCGGTCGCTGTCGCACAGCGTGTCGAGGGTGCCGCGGCCGCCGGGCGCGAGCACCTCGGGAAGGGCGCTCAGCACGACCGCCATCGCCCGGATCAGGGTGTCCGGCGGCGCGGGCGGCAGGCGCCGCAGCGCGAGGAGGGCGCGGGCGCCGCCGGGACCGAGGCCGAACAGGGAGTTGGCGGCCAGCAGGGCTGCGGCGGTGCGGGCGGTTTCCACGTAAGCGAGGCCGGGCCGGTAGTGGGAGAGCAGGGGCGCGGTGTCCTCGGCGAGGGCGAGCAGGCGGGCGTGCTGGGCGCCGGCCTCGGCGGACCACAGGCTCGCCAGGACGGCCGTCACCGCCACGGCGGTGTCCTGGTCGGCGCGTTCGAGCGCGCGCCGCAGCGCGTGGACGAGGTTGTCCTGTTCGGCACGGACGCGCTGCCAGGACGCGAACGGCCGCGCTCCGAAGGGCGCGTCGTGATGGGCGACACCGAACTCCCGTGCCCAGCCGAGGAACCGCTCCGTCACGGCCGTGTCCTCCCCGGCCCGCTCCCGGTGCGCGGCGGCGAACTCCCGTACGGTCTCCAGCATGCGGAAGCGGGTGCCGGCCGGGGTGTCGGTCACCCTGAGCAGGGACTGGTCGACGACGTCTTCCAGGGTCCCCAACACGTCCGGGTCGCCCACGAGTTGTTCCGCCGTCTCGGCGCTGAAGCCGTCGGGGAGGACGGACAGGGTGCGCAGCGCGGACCGCGCCTCCTCGTCGAGGAGGTTCCAGCTCCAGTCGACGACGGCGTGCAGGGTGCGGTGGCGTTCGGGCGCGTCCCGGCGCCCGCCCCGCAGCAGCGCGAACCGGTCCTCCAGCCGGCGGGCGATCTCGGCGACCGACATCACCCGCACCCGGGCGGCGGCGAGTTCGACGGCGAGCGGGAGTCCGTCGAGGCGGCGGCAGAGGGCCGCGACGGTGTCGGCGGGCAGATCGACGTCGGGACGGGCGGCGCGGGCGCGCTGCGCGAACAGTTCGACGGTGGTGGCGAGATCCAGCTCCGGCAGGGCGTGCACGGCCTCGGAGGACAGACCGAGCGGGGCGCGGCTGGTGGTCAGCACGCGCAGGTCACTGGTCCGTGACACCAGCGCCTGGACGAGGTCGGCGACCCCGGCGACGACCTGTTCGCAGTTGTCGAGGACGAGCAGCGCGGGCCCGGAGCCCAAGACGCCCAGGACGCCCAGGATCCCGGCGACCACGTCGCCGCCGCCCGCACCGGGCCGCAGGCTGTCGCCGGCACCCAGCGCGGAGGCCACCTCGGCGGCGACGTCGGCGTCGCGGCGGACACCGGCGAGCGGTACGAGGTGCACGACCCGCTGCTCGGCGTCCCGGGCGACGGCACTCGCGAGGCGCGTCTTGCCCAGGCCGCCGGGGCCGACCACGGAGGTGACGCGGGCGCTGTGCAGCAGCCGGGTCACGGCGGCGACGTCGGCGGCCCGGCCGAGCAGCGGGTTGGGCTCGTGCGGCACGCCGTTGCGGACGACGGGGGCGTCGCCGCGCAGCAGTTCCTGGTGGAGTTCCTGGAGGGCGGGGCCGGGGTCGGTGCCGAGCTCGTCGCGCAGGCGGCGCCGATGGGTGTCGTAGGTGGTCAGGGCGGCGGGCGGGCCGGAGGTGGCGGACAGACAGCGCATCAGCTCCAGCAGGAGTTCCTCGTCGTGGGGCCCGGCGGCGGCCAGATCGGCAAGGGGGGCGACGGCCTCTGCGCGTCGGCCGGTGCGGGCGAGGGCGAGGGCACGGGAGCGGGTGAGCGCGTGGTGGGTGCCGGCCCGCTCCGCGCGCAGATCGGCGACGGGATCGCCGAGGGCGGGGGCTTCCCCGGCCGGGACGGCGTCCCACAGCGCCAGTCCCTCCTCCGCCTCGGCGAGGGAGCCCGCGTGGTCACCGGCGCGGGCCTTCTCCGCGGCCGCGGCGGCGAACAGCAGGACGGCCGAGGCGTCTACCTGGTCCGCGCGCAGGGCGAGCCGGTAGCCGGTGGGGGTGCTGGCGATGACCTCGGCACCGAGCTGGCGGCGGGCCCGTGACACCAGGACCTGCAGGGCCTTCGTCGGGTTCTCGGGCTGCTCGTCCGGCCACAGTCCGTCGACCAGCCGAGCCGCGCCGCAGCCTGCCGTGAGCTCCCCGGCCAGCAGCGCGAGCAGCCCGCACAGCCGGGGCGCGGTGATCTCCCGGCCCCGGTGGGCGACTGCGGACAGCAGCGTCAACTCGATGGTCACCGCGCCAGGTTAGCCAGGGCGAGGCGTCAGGCCGCCGCCGAGGACTCCGGCGCGACCGGGAAGCCTTCCGTCCGCAGCACCTGTCCGCGCGCGTCCACGGCGAACACCTCGCACCCGGCCCGTGCGGCGGCCCATCCGATGCCGTCGGTGCCCAGTGCGAAGGCGGCCGTGGCCACCGAGTCCGCCTCGGTGAGCGAGGGCGCGACGACCGTCAGGCTGAGCAGATCGGTCGCCGGACGCCCGGTCCGCCCGTCGATGATGTGGTCGCCGCGCTCGTAGCGGGCGGACGTGGCCACTGCGCCGTCGGTCAGCTCCAGGACCGTGCACAGCTTGTCGGCGTGTTCGGGATGCCGTACCCCCACCCGCCAGGGCCCGCCGGCGACGACCACGTCACCGCCGGCGTTCAGCACGAACCGCCTGGCTCCGACCGCCGTCAGCAGGTCGCCCGCCCGCTGCACCGACCAGCCCTTCACCACCGCGCAGGGGTCGAACTCCCGCCCCGGCAGCCGTACGTCGAAGGCGCCGCCGGTGGCGAGCCGGTAGTGCTCGCACAGCTCGAGCACCTCGACCAGGTCCGCGCTGAGGTCGCCACGCTCCAACTCGCCCCGGCCGTAGCGGGACACCTCGCTGTCCGGCCTGAACGGACTGAACCGCTCGTCGACCTCGCGCAGCCACCCGAAGGCGGCGTCGGCAGCCCCCTCCGGCACCCCCTCGTCGTCCACCCGCAGGGACACCGGGAACCCCATGACGTGCTCGACGCGCCGCACCTCAGGCACCCTTCGCGTCGATCGCGGCCTGGAGGGACTGCTTGTATCCCTCGCTGGTGATGGTCGCCCCGGACACGGTGTCGATCTTCGCACTCTGCGCCGTCAACGTCTCCGCGATCAGCTTCGGCACCGCGGCCGCCGTCTGCGGATGGTTCGGCTGCTGCAGCATCCGCACCGCCGTGATCCTCCCCCCGGAGAAGGTCACCTGGACCTGCACCGGGCCCTTCTCCGTCTGGATCGTCGTTCCCTTGACGACCGTGCCGGAAGAGGGCGCGGAAGACGGTGTCGTGGAGGGCTGGGCGGTGGTGGTCGTGCCGGCGATCGAGGGCTCGTAGCGCCAGACCGGGACCAGGCCCGCGATGCTGAGGACGACGACGGGTATGGCTCGCTTCACTATGGTTTCCCGTCCTCCTCAGCCGGCCAGGCTGAAGCGCTCGAAGTGGATCTGCTGCTTGGGCACGCCCAGGTCGCCCAGCGTGCGCAGGACCGCGTTCATCATCGGCGGCGGGCCGCACAGGAAGACGTCGCGGTCGCCGATGTCCGGTACCAGCCGGGCCAGTTCGCGCGGTGCCAGCCGGTCGGGAACGGGCGGGCCGGTGACCAGGTGCAGTTCGGCGCCCTTGGCGGCGGCGAGGTCGCGCAGCTCGTCGTAGAGGACGGCGTCACGTTCCGAGGCGACGCGGTAGATGACGACGGCGTGGCCCTCGATGTCCTCCAGGATGGCCCGGATCGGGGTGACTCCGACGCCGCCCGCGATGAGCAGGGACTCGGTCTTCCTGCGGTGCAGGGTGGTGAAGGCGCCGTAGGGGCCCTCGGCGAAGACGCGGGTGCCGACCTTCACGTGGCGCAGAGCGGCGCTGCCGGCGCCGGCGGCCTTGGCGGTGAGGCGGAGGGTGCGGCCGTCGGGGGCGGCGGAGAGGGAGAAGGGGTTGGCCTGCCACCAGCGGTCGGCGGTCAGGAACCGCCACAGGAAGAACTGGCCGGCCTGCGCGGGCAGTTTGTCCAGGTCCTTGCCGGTGATGTGGACGGAGACGACGTTGTCGGACTCCGCGACGACCGCCGAGACGCGGAACCGGTGGCGGGTGTTGCGCCACAGCGGGAGCACCAGGCGGCCCAGGACGACCGCGCCGAGGGCGACGGCCCACACGCCGTACCAGTAGGCCTTCGCGGCGGACGACGCGGTGAACGTCGTACCGACCGCGACCTGGTGCGTGAAGGCCAGCACCACGGCGACGTACGTGTACAGGTGGATGAAGTGCCAGGTCTCGTAGGCGAGGCGGCGACGGGCGTAGCGGGCCGAGACGGCGCCGACCACGAGGATGATGGCGAGTGCGACGGTCGCGCGGAGGACTCCCTCCGTGGTCCGGGCGAGGTCGACCAGCTCGGTGACCGGGCCGACGCCCGCGCCCTGCGCGTAGCCGAAGCTGATGAAGACGGCGTGCGCGAGGAGGGTCCACAGGAGGGCGAAGCCGGTCCACCGGTGCCAGGAGGTCAGGCGGTCCATGCCGATGCGGCGGTCGAGCCAGGGCAGCCGGGCCACCAGCACCAGTTGGAAGGCCATGACCAGGGCGCCGTAGAGGCCGAAGAGGCGGCCGATGACGATGAGCGCGTTGGAGGCGAAGCCCGCTTGGGCGAAGAAGTAGGCGACAGCGGCCGCGTTCGCGGCGAGCACGGCGTACAGGCCCGTGCGGGCCACCACCCTGGGGCGTATCGCCGCAAGGGGCGCAGGGGGCGATTGGACGGTCGTCACGGGACGGCAGCTCCTTGATCGGGTCCTGGGTGACGAGCTTGGCCCGGGAGAGCTGTCGGGAACCTGTCGGACAACTTTCAAGTACTTATCGATGTGCCCGCTGTGTGCCGGACCACAGGGCCCGGCCGGGCCGGTGCCGCACTATGAGCGGGTGGAAAAAGTACGCCTCCTCGTCGTGGACGACGACCCGCCCATCGCCGATCTCGTCGCGACCGTCGCCCGCTACGAGGGCTGGGACGCGGTCACCGCGAACTCCGGCGAGGAGGCGCTCAGGATGGCCGGCGAGTTCCGCCCGGACATCGTGGTGCTCGACCTGATGCTGCCGGACATCGACGGCTTCGGCGTGCTCGACCGGCTGCGCAGCTCCGGGGCGATGGTGCCCGTGGTGTTCCTGACCGCCCGGGACGGGGTGGCCGACCGGGTGGCGGGCCTGACCCGGGGCGGGGACGACTACCTGGTCAAGCCGTTCGCGGTGGAGGAGCTGATGGCGCGGCTGCGGACCGTGCTGCGCCGCAGCGCCGGACCCGGCTTCCAGCGCTCGGTGCTGCGGGTGGCGGACCTGACGATGGACGAGGACACCCGCGAGGTGCGCCGCGGCGGCAGACTGCTCACGCTCACCCCGACCGAGTACGAGGTGCTGCGCTTCCTGATGCGCAAGTCGCCGACCGTGATGACCAAGGCGCAGATCCTCGACCATGTGTGGGAGTACGGCTTCGGGGGCCGCTCGAACGTCGTCGAGCTGGTCGTCAGCCGGCTGCGCCGCAAGCTGGACGACACGGGTGAGCCGCTGATCCAGACGGTACGGGGCTTCGGGTACGTCATCCGGCAGGCGGCCGAGTGATCCGGCGGCTGTCACGCGCGTACCGCCGGCTGCGGCTCGGGACCCGGCTGGCCCTGGGTCTGGGCGCGCTGGCGCTGGTGGTCTTCGCCGTCGTCGGCACGGCCCTGACGACGTACATGCGCGACTACCTCTCCGCGCAGCTCGACGACCAGCTGGGCCTGGCCCAGGTCGCGCAGTCCAAGAGCATCGCGGAGAACGGCACGCTCGAGGGCAAGAAGTACTACCGCTGGTACTACGCCGTGTACGACATCTCCAGCGGCGAGGCCGTGCTGCGCAAGCCGGAGCAGCCCGAGGACCTGCCCCGGGACATCGCCCCGCTCACCTCTCTGGCCCGCGCGCAGGCCGCGAGGAACGCCGAGGTGCTGAGCACCGCGCACATCGCCGACCAGGGCGTCTACCGCCTGCGGGCCTGCGAGGTCAAGCCGGGTGTGGTGCTGGTCAGCGGGGCGCCGATGGACGACATCGACGCCACGGTACGGCGGCTGATCACCGTGCAGGTGGTCGCCTTCGGGCTGGCGCTGGCGGCGCTGGTGCTGTTCGGCCGGCGGATGCTGCGGCGCGGTCTGAACCCACTGAGCGACATGGCGCACACCGCTCACGGCATCGCCTCGCACGACCTGACCGAGTCCGCGGCCCGGCTGCCGCTGCGCGCCGACAAGCGGGGCGGCGGCCCCGAGGTCGAGGAACTGCGCACGGCCTTCAACACCATGCTGGAGCACATCGACCACTCGCTGGCGGTGCGCGCGGAGGCCGAGCAGCGGCTGCGCCGGTTCGTGGCGGACGCCTCGCACGAACTGCGCACGCCCCTGATGTCGGTACGTGGTTACGCGGACCTCTTCCAGTACGCCGCCGCCAACGCCCCCGAGGAGCGGGACAGGCACCTGGCCCGGCTGCGCGCCGAGGCGGCCCGGATGGGTGTCCTGCTCGACGACCTGCTGCTGCTCGCGCGTCTGGACGCGGCGGAGGTGGACGCGCCGCTGCGGGTGCAGGAGACGGACCTGGTGGACCTGGTGCGGGAGGCGGCCGCCGCGTTCCGGGCGAGCCATCCGCAGCGCCCGCTGACGGTGACCTCCAAGGCGGCCTCGCTGAAGCTGCGCCTCGACCCGCACCGCATCCGGCAGGTCCTGGACAACCTGCTCACCAACGCGGCCGTGCACACCCCGGCCGGGACCCCGGTGTCGGTGTCGGTCGCGCTGGAGGCGGACCGGGCGGCGGTGCGGGTCGAGGACGCCGGGCCCGGCGTGCCGCCCGCCGACCGGGAGCGGATCTTCGACCGGTTCTACCGCGTCGACAAGGCCCGCAGCCGCGACCGGGGCGGCAGCGGCCTGGGCCTCTCGGTGGCCGGCGCCCTGGTGCGCGCCCACGGCGGCACGATCGAACTGAGCGGCGAGCCGGGCTCCACGGTGTTCACGGTGACGCTGCCCCGGCGAGGTCTTACGGACCGGTGACATGACGTGCGCGGCCCGCTGTTCCGGCTGCTCACGGGCCTAGCGTGGCCGTATGCGTGTACTGGTCACCGGCGGTGCCGGGTTCATCGGGTCCCAGATCGTCACGGCCCTCTCGGCCCACGGGCACGAGCCCGTGGTGTACGACGTGCGGGCCGACCCGCCGTCCGACGTGCGCGACCCCTACGCCGTCGCCCGCGCGCTGGCCGGCGTGGACGCCGTGTGCCACCAGGCGGCGATGGTGGGGCTGGGCGCGGGCTTCGCGGACGCCGCGGAGTACGTCTCCCGCAACGACCTCGGTACGGCCGTGCTGCTCACCGCCATGGCCGAGGCGGGGGTACGACGCCTGGTGCTGGCCGGGTCGATGGTGGTGTACGGCGAGGGGCGCTATGTGTGCGAACGGCACGGCGTCGTCCGGCCTGGCCCGCGTGCCGTCGCCGACCTGGAGGCGGGGCGCTTCGAGCCGCCGTGCCCGGCGTGCGGGGCGGACCTCTCCCCCGGCCTGGTCGCGGAGGACGCGCCGGTCGACCCCCGCAACGTGTACGCGACGACCAAGCTGGCCCAGGAGCACCTGGCGGCGGCCTGGACCCGGGCGACCGGCGGTTCGGCGATCGCGCTGCGCTACCACAACGTGTACGGGCCGGGCATGCCCCGCGACACCCCGTACGCCGGGGTCGCCTCCTTCTTCCGCTCGGCACTGGCCCGCGGCGAGGCCCCGCGGGTGTTCGAGGACGGGCGCCAGCGGCGGGACTTCGTGCACGTACGGGATGTCGCGGCGGCCAACGTGGCTGCCCTGGAGGCGGATGCGCGCGCGGGCGCGCTGACCGCGTACAACACCGGCAGCGGGGAGCCGCACACCGTCGGCGAGATGGCGAGCGAACTGGCCCGGGCCCACGGCGGCCCGCAGCCGCTCGTCACGGGCGAGTACCGGCTCGGCGACGTACGGCACATCACGGCGGACTCGGCGCGCCTGCGCGCCGAGCTGGGCTGGAAGCCGGAGGTGGACTTCGCGGAGGGCATGCGGGAGTTCGCGGCGGCCGGGATGCGGGGGGCCTAGTGCCGCGCCAGGCAACGCGTAAGGAGCGGCGTCGGGGGCGTCCTCTCGGCGTGCCGGACGGAATCCGCGAACGTTGCGTGCCGCGGCACCAGGGGGTGTTTTGAAAGTCCAGTGCGGTGCCCGCGGTGTTCGGTGCGTGGCCTCGGCGTGCCGGACGAAGGTCCTGGATGGGGGTCCCCCCGCTCGAGCGTAGCCGAGAGTGGGGGAGGAGCTACTCGGGCCTTTGGCCGGTGCGGCGAGGGTGCGTGCCGGGCGCCGTGGGTGCTGTGCGGGGCTTTCAAAACACCCCCTAGGACGGGTGGTGCTGTGCGCCTTTCAGGAAGCGGCGGCGGGCAGCACCACCTCGAAGCGGCAGCCGCCGGGCACGTTGCGTACGGTGGCCGTGCCCTGGTGGGCCTCCACGATGCCCCGGACGATGGCGAGGCCGAGACCCGCGCCCGCGGGGGGCGTCCGGGCGTGCGTGCCGCGCCAGCCGGTGTCGAAGACGCGGGGCAGGTCGTCCTCCGGGATGCCGCCGCAGCCGTCGGTGACGGACAGCACCACACCGTCCGGCGAGCGCTCGGCGGCGACCGCGACCGTGCCGTCGGCCGGGGTCCGCCGGATCGCGTTGACCAGCAGGTTGCCCAGCACCCGGCTCATCTCCTTGCCGTCCACCTCGACCGGCACCGGCTCGACCCGGTCGCCGACCAGCCGTACGCCGTGCTCGCGGGCCAGCGGGTCGGCGCCCGCGAGCGCGTCCCCGACCAGGTCGTACAGGGAGACCCGGCTCGGGCTGAGCGCCAGCGTCCCCGCGTGGATGCGGGAGAGCTCGAAGAGGTCGCCGACCATGTCGTTGAGCCGCTCGACCTCGGTGCGCATCTGCCGGAGGTAGCGGTCGGGGTCGGCGGCGACGCCGTCCTCCAGCGCCTCGGACATGGCGCGCAGTCCGGCGAGCGGGGTGCGCAGGTCGTGGGAGATCCAGGCGACGAGTTCACGACGGGAGGACTCCAGGGCGCGCTCGCGTTCCCGGGACTCGGCGAGTTTGGCACTGGTGGCCTCCAACTCGCGGCTGAGGGCGGCGAGTTCGGCGGTCGAGGGGCCGGCGGGCGAGGTGAAGTCGCCGCCCTCGCCGAAGGAGCGGGCGGCGAGGGTGAGGGCGCGGCTGCGGGCGGCGACCCAGCGGCCGAGGAGGAGGGCGGTGGCCAGGGAGACCACGGCGGCCATCGCGACGACGGTCGTGACGACCTTCAGGTCGTGCCCGGACAGGAACATGGCCTGCGCGACCGCGAGGGTGCCGGCGAGCATCGCGGTGACGGCGACCGCGGCGACCACGCCGAGGTGCAGGGCGAGCGAGCGGCGCCGGATCAGCAGCAGCACACAGGCCCCGAGCAGTCCGGCCGCGGCGGCGCCGAGGAAGGCGAAGAGGGCGATGAGGAGGTTGTCGCGCACGGTCACACCTCCGCGGGCGAGCCGTCGAAGCGGTAGCCGACACCCCACACGGTGTGGATCAGCCGGGGCCTGGCCGGATCGTCCTCGACCTTGCCGCGCAGCCGCCGCACATGGACGGTCACGGTCGACAGGTCGCCGAAGTCCCAGCCCCACACCTCGCGCATCAGGTCCTCGCGGCTGAAGACCCGGCCGGGGTGGCGCAGGAAGAAGGCGAGGAGGTCGAACTCACGCACCGTGAGGGCGAGTTCAAAGCCGTCCTTGAGGGCACGGCGGGCCTGCGGGTCGACGCTCAGGGCCGCCGACCGCAGCATCCCGGCCGGCTGGGCGGGCCGGGTGCGGCGCAGGACGGACTCGACGCGCAGGACGAGTTCGCGAGGGCTGAACGGCTTGGTGACGTAGTCGTCGGCGCCGACCTCCAGACCGAGGATGCGGTCGTCCTCGTCGCCGCGCGCGGTGAGCATGATCACCGGCACGGGTCCGTGCCCGCGCATCCGCCGGCACACCTCGAGCCCGTCCATGCCGGGCAGCATCAGGTCGAGGACCACGAGGTCCGGCCAGTGCGCGGCGGCCCGCGCGAGCGCGTCGGGGCCGTCGCCGGCCCGGTCGACGACGTATCCGGCCCGGTCGAGGTACCCGGTGACGACCTCGGCGACGGTGGGATCGTCGTCCACGACGAGCACCCTGGCCCCGGCCTGTCCACCCTGCTGCTGCTCCATGGGGCCAGCCTCGCACCACGCGCGCGCGAACGGCACCGACGCCCTTCCGACGTCCGCGTTTCGTAAGGAGCCGACGCCCGATTCGTCCGTTTCCCGCTCGTAGGGTGAGAGCCGTGACGACCCCCTCCCCAACAGCACCGGCAGCGGCGTCCGTCGACGTCGTCCTGCCCTGTCTCGACGAGGCCGAGGCCCTCCCCTGGGTCCTCGGCCGCATCCCGCACGGCTGGCGCGCGCTGGTCGTGGACAACGGATCGACGGACGGCTCGGCCGATCTCGCCCGCGCCCTCGGCGCGACCGTCGTGCACGAGGAGCGGCGCGGTTTCGGCGCCGCCTGCCACGCGGGCCTGCTGGCCGCCACGGCGGACCTGGTCTGCTTCTGCGACTGCGACGCCTCGCTCGACCCGTATGACCTGGTGCCGTTCACGCACCGCGTCCTGTCCGGCGAGGCGGACCTGGTGCTCGGCCGCCGCCGCCCGCAGACCCGCGGCGCCTGGCCGCCGCACGCCCGCGCCGGCAACCTCGCCCTCGCCCGCCTGCTGCGCCGCCGCACCGGTCTGCGGCTGCGCGACCTCGGCCCCCTGCGCGCCGCCCGTCGCGAGCCGCTGCTCGCCCTCGGCCTCTCCGACCGGCGCAGCGGCTATCCGCTCCAGATGGTCGTCCGTGCCGCCGACGCGGGCTGGCGCGTCGCCGAGTACGACGTCCCGTACCGCCCGCGCACCGGCGCCTCCAAGGTGACCGGCACCTGGCGCGGGACCTGGCAGGCCGTACGGGACATGAGCCGTGTCCTGGCCGAGAAGGAGGCCGGCGCGTGACCACCCTCCTCGTCATCGCCAAGGAGCCCCGCCCCGGCAGGGTGAAGACCCGCCTGACCCCGCCCTTCACCCCGCGGGAGGCGGCCGCACTGGCCGAGGCGTCCCTCGCGGACACCCTGGACACGGTCGCCCGCACCCCCGCCCACCGCCGCGTCCTGGCCCTGGAGGGCGAGCCCGGCCCCTGGCTGCCGCCCGGCTTCGAGGTCGTACGGCAGTGCGCGGGCGGTCTGGACGAACGCCTGGCCGCCGCCCTCGCGGGCTGCGCGGGCCCGACGCTCCTCATCGGCATGGACACCCCGCAGGTGACGCCGGAGCTGCTGAGCGTGGACTTCGCCGACTGCGACGCCTACTTCGGCCCGGCGGAGGACGGCGGCTTCTGGGCGCTGGGCCTGGCCACCCCGGACCCGTCCCTCCTGCGCGGCGTCCCCATGTCGACCCCCCATACGGGCGCGACCCAACGCGCCCGCCTCACCGGCCTACGGGTCCGAGACCTACCGATATTGCGGGACGTGGATACGGCATACGACGCAGACTCGGTCGCGAAAAGCGCACCAAACGGACGGTTCGCAGCTGAACTGACGGCCCTGAAAGCGCCCCACAGGGGCGCGGGGCTGTGTCAATATGCGGCTCCGCCGCGGGGCGCGACAAGCCACAACGAACCCGCAGACGGCCAATGAGCACGGCCCCCACGGCGATCCCCCGCACCATCGCCCCCGAGCCCTGGTCCACCGACCCCTACACCCACGCCCTCAACACCGGCCAAGGCCCCCTCTTCCTGCGCCGTCAGGACGGCTGGCTCCTCCCCCTCGACATCGAACGCTGGTGCGCGGACGCCGACGCCGCCGACCGCGAGGTCCTGCGCCGCTGCAAGGGTCCGGTCCTGGACATCGGCTGCGGCCCCGGCCGCCTCGTCGCGGCGCTCGGCACCCACGGCCACCCCGCCCTCGGCATCGACGTGAGCGAGGCGGCCGTGGCCCGCACCCTCGCGCTCGGCGCCCTGGCCCTGCGCCGCTCCGTCTTCGACCCCCTCCCCGCCGAGGGCCGCTGGGGCACCGCCCTCCTGATCGACGGCAACATCGGCATCGGCGGCGACCCGGGCGCACTGCTCGACCGGACAGCCCAACTCCTCACCCCTGGCGGCCTGTTGATCGCCGAGACGGTCCCCGGACCGGACCTCGACGAACGGGTCCTGGTCCACGTCACCGACGCGAGGGGCGCCGCCGGCATCCCCTTCCCCTGGGCCCGTCTCGGCACGCCCGCCCTGCTGCGGCACGCCCGCCGCGCGGGCTGGCGTGCCGTCGATCAGTGGGCGGCCGGCGGCCGGTGCTTCGTCGCCCTGCGCAGCGGCCGCAGCAGCCGCGCCACCAGCAGCAGCGCGGAGCCGCCGAAGAGTACGGCCGTCATGAGGAGCCAGCGGGTGAGGTAGCCGTCGGTGGAGAGGCCGGTGGCGGCGGCGTAACGCCCCGCCACCTGTCCGCTGATCAGCGGGAACCACACGAGCAGGACCAGCAGGGAGAGCGCGGCCGGAACGCGGACGTACCCCACCAGCCCGCGCCGCCGCCCGGAAGCCCGCACGAGCGCCCGGTCCGCCGCCGCGTACAGCGGCAGCAGCACCAGGTCGTGCACAAGCGCCGCGCCCACGACCCACAGCGCGACGCCGAACCAGTCCCCGGCGAGCAGCCGGACACCCGCATAGGCGGCGAGCGCGAACGAGCAGGCCAGCAGCAGGAGTTGCAGCGGGCTGCCGATCGGGAACAGGATCCTGGGCCGCTTCATCACAGGTCTCCGAAGGTCAGCCGGGCCACCCACTTGGTGTTGAGCACACCCGGTGCCGCGGGCACGATGACCCGGGCCGGGTGGCCGTGGTCGGGGGTCAGGTCCTCGCCGTTCACGAGGAGGGCGAGCAGGGACCGCGGGTCGGCGACCTGGTTGGCGCGCAGGGCGGCCCGCCGGAAGGCGCCGTGGCGTTGCAGCGACTCCACGAGCACGTCGGGTGGATCGCCGTCGTACCCGACGAGTGCCGCGAGGTCCCGCAGCCGTACGCCTCGCCACCACTGGTCGCCGGTCGACCAGCCTTCGACGCAGGCGATGGGCAGCGCCGAGCTGTGCAAGGGGAGCCGGAGGAGTTCGGGGCGGCTCAGCCGGACGGTGCGGCCGCGTCCCGTCACGACCAGTCGCCATGCCTCGTCGCTGGTCTCGGCCGGACTGATCCCGGCGTAGGCGGCGGTCTTGTTGATCTGGAAGCCGCCGGGTCCGCTCCCTGGGTCACGGCGGCCGTGGGGGGCGAACAGCGCCGTCCAGCGCAGCCCGTCGACGTCCTGTCCGACGGTGGTGGCGAACAGGAGCAGCGAGGAGCCGCCGACCAGCCCGAGCGCGCCGCGCCGGGACACCGTGGGCGGGTGGGGGTCGGGCGGCGTCGACCCGGTTGCCTTCTCCGTCTCCGTTGTCTCCTCCCGCAGGTGCCGCAGAGTGCGCCAGGCGGTCGGCGTCTTCAGCACCGCGTGGGCGAGGAAGGCGGCGAAGAAGACCCAGGCGCCGTAGAAGTGCAGGGGGTAGAAGGAGCCGGGGAAGAGGTAGTCGAGCTGGACGTTGAGGACGCCGGTGACGAACTCGAACAGGCCGCCCCCGACGAGCAGGAGCAGCGAGATCCGTTCCAGCGCGTGGGCGAGGGAGCGGGCCGGCGGCAGCGTGAACAGCTTCGGCACGACCGACCAGAGCTTGGCGAGCAGGACGGGGATCAGGGTGATGCCGAGGGTGACGTGGACGCCCTGGGTGAGCCGGTACAGCCAGTGCGGGTCGGTCGGCCAGGCGAAGAGGTAGAAGCCGAGGAACCCCTTGCCGGGCGTCTGGTCGTTGACCGGCGACAGGTCCGGGTTGTAGGCGGCGTACGACAGCAGTCCCGTCACGAACAGCACCGTGATGCCGCCGAGCAGGACGACTCCGAGCACCGAGGTGAGCCAGGCGCCGCGCAGCGGGCTGCGCCAGAAGGAGGGCGAGAAGGGTGACCGTGCCATGCCCCGACCGTAGGTCCGCACGGCCCCGGGAGCGGGTGCGTGAACCATGACGAAACTCTGACGTCTTCGCACGTCAGCCGCCCGGCAGAGGTGGAGCGGCCTAGCGTTCGGACCGTGAACCGCGACCTTCGCAGAGACCTGTACGCCACCGCGGCCGCCGCGCTGCTCGTCGTGGTGGCCGCCGCCGTCGGCACCGGCATCGAACACCGCGACCGCTCCCTCTACGTGCCGTGGCCGCCGCTGCTGGCGAAGTGGGAGCCGCACGTCGGTCCCGGTACTCCGGCGGCGATCGCCGTCGCGGTGGCCGTCGTGGCCTACGGACCCGCGCTGGCGGCCCGGCTGCCCTGGCGCCCGCTGCTCCTCGCCGCCTGGGGCGCGGGCATGGCGTGGACCTGGTCCCTCGCCCTGGTGGACGGCTGGTACCGGGGCGTCGCCCAGCGGCTGACGACACGCAACGAGTACCTCCAGGTCATCGGCCGGTTCCACGACATCCCGCACACCTTGCGGGACTTCACCCACCACATCCTGAGCGGCCCGAACGAGTGGCCGGCCCACATCGCCGGGCACCCGGCGGGCGCCACCCTCACGTTCGTCCTCCTCGACCGGATCGGGCTCGGCGGGGGCGGCTGGGCGGGCGCCTTCGTCATCACCGTCGGTACGTCCGCCGCGGCGGCCGTCCTGGTCGCCGTGCGGGCGCTCGCCGACGAACAACTGGCGCGCCGCGCCGCGCCCTTCCTGGTGCTGATGCCGGGCGCGGTGTGGGTGGGCGTCTCGGCGGACGGCTGTTTCACCGGGGTCGCCGCCTGGGCGGTCGCGTTCCTATCCCTGGCGGTGACGGGACACCGGCCGCGGGTGGCGGGCTTCGCCGCGGGCCTCCTGTTCGGCCTCACCGCCTATCTCTCCTACGGCCTCACGCTCTTCGCCCTCCTCGCCGCCGCCGTGCTCCTGCTGGGCCCGCGCCGCATCCGTCCCCTCCCCTTACTGCCGGCCGGACTGGCCGTCGTACCGGTCGTGTTCACCGCGCTGGGCTTCAACTGGTGGGAGGCCTATCACCTGTTGGTCACCCGCTACTACCAGGGGGTGGGCGGAGTGCGGCCGTACTCCTACTGGGTGTGGGCGAACCTCGCCTGCACGGTGTTCATCGTGGGCCCCGCGACCGCGGCGGGCCTGCGGCGCACCGGGACGGCCCTCCTCGGCAGGGACTCACCTCCCGCGCTGCGCCTGACGGTTCTGACGACCGCCGCCCTGCTCGCGATCCTCGTCGCCGACGTGTCCGGCATGAGCAAGGCGGAGACGGAGCGCATCTGGCTGCCGTTCGCCCTGTGGCTCCTTCCGGCCTGCGCGTTCCTGACCCGTCCGCGCATCTGGCTCAGCGCGCAGGCGGTGCTCGCGCTGCTCGTCAACCACCTGCTCCTGACGTGGTGGTGAGTCCGGGCAGCGGCTGTTCGGTCCAGATCACCTTGCCCTCGGGGGTGTACCGCGTCCCCCACCGCTCCGTGAGCTGGGCGACCAGGAAGAGGCCGCGGCCACCCTCGTCCTCGGTGCGGGCCCGGCGCAGCCGCGGTGAGGTGCTGCTGCGGTCCCGGACCTCGCAGATCAGGGCGCGGTCGCGCAGCAGGCGCAGCTGGACCGGGCCGGTGGCGTGGCGGATGGCGTTGGTGACGAGTTCGCTGACCACCAGTTCGGTGGTGAAGGCGAGGTCGTCCAGGTCCCAGGCGGCCAGTTGCCCGGTGACGGCCGTGCGGGCGCGGGAGACGACCGCGGGGTCGCTGGGCAGCTCCCACTGGGCGACCCGTTCGGGTCCCAGGACGTGGGTGCGGGCGACGAGCAGGGCCACGTCGTCGCTGGGGCGGGCCGGCAGCAGCGCGTCCAGGACCGCCTCGCAGGTGTCCTCCGGCGGGCGGCCGGGAACGGCGAGGACGGTACGCAGCCGGTCCAGGCCGGCGTCGATGTCCCGCAGCCGGTCCTCGATCAACCCGTCGGTGTAGAGCACCAGTTGGCTGCCCTCGGCCAGTTCCAGCTCGGCGGTCTCGAAGGGCATGCCGCCGAGGCCCAGGGGCGGTCCGGAGGGCAGGTCGACGAAGTCGACGGTGCCGTCGGGGGCGACGACCGCGGGCAGGGGGTGCCCGGCGCGGGTGAGGGTGCAGCGCCGGGACACCGGATCGTAGACGGCGTAGAGGCAGGTCGCCCCGACGATGCCGGAGTCGGCCTGGGTGCTCTCCACCGCCCATCCCTCGCCCCGGTCGAGCCGTCCGACCAGGTCGTCGAGGTGGGTGAGGAGATCTTCGGGAGGCAGGTCGAGGGAGCAGAAGTTGTGCACGGCGGTGCGCAGCCGGCCCATGGTGGCGCCGGCGTGCAGCCCGTGTCCGACCACGTCCCCGACGACCAGCGCGACCCGCGCGCCGGACAGCGGGATCACGTCGAACCAGTCGCCGCCGACGCCCGCCTGGGCGGGCAGGTAGCGATAGGCGGCCTCGACGGCGCTCTGCTCGGAACGCCCCTTCGGCAGCAGACTGCGCTGCAGGGCGAGCGCCGTGTTGTGCTCGCGGGTGTAGCGGCGGGCGTTGTCGATGCAGATCGCCGCGCGGCCGGCCAGTTCCTGGGCGAGGGAGAGATCGTCGTCCTCGAAAGGCGCGGGCTTCTCCGAGCGGTAGAAGCTGACCACGCCGAGGGTGGTGCCGCGGGCCCGCAGCGGCACGCTGATCAGGGAGTGGATGCCCGCCGCGAGGGTGCGTTCCCGCCGCGTGGGGTCCTGGGCGATCCAGCCGCCCGCGGCGGCCAGCACGGGTTCGAGCACGGAGCGCCGGCTCTCCAGGCTGCGCGCCTGCGGTGCGGCGGGCACGTACTCGACGGCGTCGCCGACGCCGTACAGGTGCGACTCCCCGTGCACGGCGCCCAGGGCCACCCGGCGCAGCGGGGTCTTGGCGCCGAGCGGACCGGGTTCCTCGCCGCGCAGCACCGCGTCGGGCAGGTCCACGGCGACGAAGTCGGCGAACCGGGGTACGGTCACCTCGGCCAGCTCCTCGGCGGTACGGGTCACGTCCAGGGTGGTGCCTACGCGCACTCCGGCGTCGTGCAGCCACTCCAGCCGCCGTCGCGCGAGCAGCGCCAGCCGCCCGACCCCGGGTTCCCCGACGAGCAGCAGCCGGCTCTCCCCGTCGTCGAGGATGTCACCGACGCTGTCGGGGGGCTGGGCGGACGTACCGCGCGCCCGGGTAGAGGTCAGCGGCGTTGTCCCGGTCGGCCCGCTCGCCGTGGGGGCGGACGCGCCCGGCGTCACCGTTCCCGGCGGTACCGTCGCGCCGAGCCCGGTCACCCGTGGTCCGCCCAGGATGCGTGCCTCGACCGCCACGCCCGACTCCCCGGCGGGCCCCATGACCTGACGGCGCATCAGGGTCGCCATCCGGCCGCCCGGCAGGGAGACCTCGTCGAGGGTGCGGTTCGGGGAGGCGATGAGTTCCTCTGCGCGTTCCCGCAGGAGGGCCAGGTCGATCCGGCCGAAGGCGCTCCCGTCGGCCGCCTGGGACCGCCCGCGCGTCGCGAGGTCGGCACGCCGGTACGCGGCGATGAGCGCGCGTTCGCGCTGCGTGGCGTGTTCAAGGAGCCTGGCCTCGATGTCCCGCGCGGCGTCCCGCACCAGGCGCACCATGGCGGGATCCCCGTCGTCGCGCAGACAGGTCAGGTCGAGGACCGCCTCGATGTGCCCGCTGAGCGGGTCGCGCACCGGGGCGCCCGCGCAGGCGAAGGGCTGCAGACAGTCGGCGAAGTGCTCGCGGCCGACGACGTAGACGGGTCCGCGTTCGGCGAGTGCGGTGCCGACGCCGTTGGTGCCGACCACGGGCTCGGAGGCGTCGAAGCCGGGTGCGAAGTTCACCTCGTCGAGCCGGTCCCGCAGCCGCCGGTCGCCGCCGAGCCGCTGCACCATGCGCCCGTGCGCGTCGCACAGCGCGATGGTCATGCCGGCCTCGGCGAGCGATTCGGTCAGCCGCCTGAGCACCGGATCGGCCGCCCGCAGGAACCGCTCGTCCAGGTTGAGGTCCGGCGCGTAGGGAACCAGCAGCTGATGCGGTTCGACTCCCGCGGAGCGGCACCGCTTCCAGGACTCGAGCACCGCGCCCCGGACGTCCGCCTCGACACGCGCTCCGGCGAGAAAACGTTCGTGGGCATCGACGAGTCCGCCGATGTCGTCCCAGGCGACGGACACCGCGATCACTTCCCTCACCCGGAGGAGGCCCGGTCGCGCGCCGCCGCTCGGCTCGCCCCCCGGCGGATCCTCCAAGCGGTTTCACCCTAGACCCAGTGTGACGCAGGCCACAACGACATCGAACACCCACGGGATCGAGGCCTTCTCCGAAGCCGTTCGAAGGAGCCCCGATGCGCGGCGTGATTCCCTTCGGCACCGCGCGGTACGGGCCCGCGTCCCCGCTGACCGCGATCAACACCGCGTGCTGGAGAACGACGTCGAGGGCGGCCCCTCGGTGGTCACCGCCGCCTCAAGGAGTGCCGGTTCCGGGTACGACGTCGGCCGGGTCCTCGCCCGCCGCACCGAGGTCACCACAGCCGCGCCGAGCCGGTCCCGGTCGAACCACTGGTGCCGGTGGAGCCAGTGGTCCGCCGCAGCAGCCGACGCGCACCCTCGGTCCAGAGCTAGTGCCGCGGCAGGCACCGTTCGCCCCGTCGCGACGCCCGGCACGCCCGCTCGCCGCACCGGCCGAAACCCCAAGTACGTCCGGTCCATCAACGGCGCCTTCCGCCCGGCACGCCGAGAGGACGCCCCGGACGCCGCTCCTTACCGGGCAAACGTCGCCTGCCGCGGCACTAGCTCGCGGTCCTTCGGATGCGGCCCGCGTACCGCTTCTCCAGTTCCAGGTTTCCCTCGAAGCCGCCGGGGACGTTGGCGGACACGTAGACCGGCGGCCGCCACCCCGCGTCGAGCAACAGCTTCGACGCCTCGGCGACCGCCATCTGCACCAGCATCACGCCGGTCAGCGTCGACAGCGCGCACACCGCACCGCCACCCGGCAGGTCCAGCAGCGCGTCGCCCCGGGGGGCGCGGTTGTCGAGGACCACGTCGGCCAGGTCGGCGAGCTTCTTGCCGCTGGGGTGCCCGGCGGGCACCGCCCGGGTGTGGGTGAGGGACGTGACGGCCAGGATCCGGTGCCCCTCCTCCTTGGCGCGCAGGGCCGTCTCCACGATCACGTTGTTGACACCCGAGTTGGAGATGATCACGAACAGGTCCTGCGGGGCCGGGTCGGCGAGGCGGTAGATCCGTTCGGCCACGCCCGCCTGCCGTTCCAGCAGCGGGTCGTCGAGGACACCGGGATCGTCGCCGCCGTAGAGCACGAGGTCGGCGATGCTCAGCCGGTTGGTCGGCACCAACCCGCCCGCGCGGCCGGCGAGTTCGAGCACGATCGCCTGGGAGTGGCCGGTACCGAAGGCCTGGATCACCCCGTCGGCCCGCACACAGTCCGCGATCAGCCGGGCGGCGCCCGCGACCTCGTCGCGCGCGGACTTGGTGAGGTCCTGCAGGACGGCCAGGCTCTCCCGCGCGAAGCCCTCGGCGCTCACAGACTCGACGGACACGCGACACTCCCCACTGGTGGATTGAACCACCCCGTACATCGTCACAGATGAATCAATAAATCACATGGTCCATGCAGCGAGCAATGAGTGGACACCGCTCGCCTTTGTGGTCCTGGTATTCAATCCATGGCCCGAAGGGTGGCTGATACCTTCTCTTCATGCCCTCCACGGACGTCACGACACTGATCCGGACCGAGCTGCCGCGGCTGGCCGGCTCCCTGCGGAAGGTCGGCGAGCTGATCCTGGAGGATCCGGCCGCCGTCACCCACTGCTCGGCCGCCGAGCTGGGCCGCCGCACCGGCACCTCGCAGGCGACGGTGACCCGCTTCTGCCGGGCCATCGGCCTCGACTCCTACCAGCACCTGCTGATCGAGCTGGCCCAGGAGCGCGGCCGCGGCGAGGTCTCCGACTGGGGCAGCGCGGAGATCGGTCCGGACATCTCGCCGGACGACACCCTGGAGCGGGTGGTCCAGGTCGTCGGCAGCGCCGACCTGCGCGCGATCCAGCAGACCATCGACCGTATCGACCTCGACGCGCTGGAGCGCGCGGCCCAGGCGCTGGCCAAGGCCCGCCGGATCGACGTGTACGGCGTGGGCGGCAGCGGAGCGGTGGCGCAGGAGACGGAGACGCGGCTGTTCCGGATCGGCTGCCAGGTCCGCGGCTGGACCGAGGTGCACGGCGCGGCCACCTCGGCGGCCCTGCTCACCCCGGCGGACGTGGCGATAGGGATCTCCCACTCGGGTGCGACCCGCGAGACGCTGGAGCCCTTCGAGATGGCCAAGGAGCGGGGCGCCACCACGGTCGCCATCACCACCGACCCGCGCTCGCCGCTGGCCCGGGCCGCCGACATCCGGCTGATCTCGGCCACCTCGGAGACCAGTTTCCGCACCGGCAGCATCGGCGGCCGGCACTCGGTGCTGATGATCGTCGACTGTCTCTACGTCCGGGTGGGCCAGCTCTCCTACCAGCGCGCCAGCGCCTCCCTCGCCCTGACCGACCACATCACCCCGCAGCACGCGGTGAAGTCCCGCCGGGCGAGGTGAGCGCGTCCGCCGCAGGGCGGACGGAGCCGGACGATGCCGGGCAGATCTGTATGGATGAACCACCGATAAAACGTGAGGACGGTTGTTTGAATCATCCTCACGGTGCCAGGATGGGGCTCAGCCGAGCATCCTGGTAGGAGACCCATGCGCGTCACCGCTGCCGAGTCGACCGAGCTCTTCGTCCAAGCCGCCGGGCATCCGCGCCAGGTGGTCGCCGTGGAGATCGACCACGCGCCGGGCCGGACGGTCCTGCTCACCGTCGAGGGCCCGGACGTCACCGGGGACGCGGTCGCCATGGCGGGCGAGGACGGGACCGTACGGGCCGAGATACCGGTGACCGCCGAAGGCCTCGCGCCCGGCGACCGCCGCGAGGTCACCCTCACCGCCGTCGACGGCTCCCAAGTGGCCCGGCACGCCTTCGAGTTCACCACCGCCGAACCCGGCTGGACCATGTTCATGGTCAGCCACTTCCACTACGACCCGGTGTGGTGGAACACCCAGGGCGCCTACACCGAGACCTGGGACGTCGCCGACGACCCGGCCACCACCGGCCTGCCGGCCCGCACCTTCGACTCGCGCGGCCAGTCCGGGATGAGCCTGGTGCGCGCCCACTGCGACCTGGCCCGGCGGGACCCGGCCTACACCTTCGTGCTGGCCGAGGTCGACTACCTGAAGCCGTACTGGGACTCCTTCCCCGAGGAGCGGGCCTTCCTGCGCGAGCTGATGCGCACGGGCCGGGTGGAGATCATGGGCGGCACCTACAACGAGCCGAACACCAACCTCACCGGCGCCGAGGCGACCGTACGCAACGCGCTGTACGGCGACGGGTTCCAGCGCGGGATCATGGGCGGCTCGCCGGAGACGGCCTGGCAGCTGGACGCGTTCGGGCACGACCCGCAGTTCCCGGGGCTGATGGCGGACGCGGGGATCAGCTCCAGCTCCTGGGCGCGCGGACCGTTCCACCAGTGGGGCCCGACCCTGTCCGTCTTCGGCGAGGAGCCGCGCGACCCCGGGCGGATGCAGTTCCCGGCGGAGTTCAGCTGGATCGCCCCCTCCGGGCGGGGGCTCCTGACGGCCTACATGGTCAACCACTACGGCGCCGGCTGGGCGATCGACAACGCCCCCACCCTGCCGGCGGCGGAGGCGGCCGCCCTCAAGCTGTTCCGGGGCTTGAGGTCGGTCGCTCTCACCCGCAACGTCCTGCTCCCGGTCGGCGGCGACTACGCGCCGCCCTGCCGCTGGGTGATGGACATCCACCGGGACTGGAACGCCCGTTACGTCTGGCCCCGGTTCGTCAGCGGCACCCCGCGCGACTTCTTCGCCGCCGTGCGCGCGGAGCTCGAGGCCGAGGGCCGCAGGGCCTCACCGCAGACCCGGGACATGAACCCGGTCTACACCGGCAAGGACGTCTCCTACATCGACACCAAGCAGGCCCAGCGGTACGGCGAGGCGCTGCTGGCCGACGCGGAGGCATGGGCGACCCTCGCCTCCCTGGTCACCGGCCACCCCTACCCGGACGCGGCCCTCGACAAGGCCTGGCGGCAACTGGTCTACGGCGCCCACCACGACGCGATCACCGGCTCCGAGTCGGACCAGGTCTACATCGACCTGATGACGGGCTGGCGGGAGCTGCACGACCTCGCCGAGACCGTCCACGCCGACGCCACCCAGGTCCTCGCCGACCACGTCACGCCGTCGGACGGCCCCGACCTCGTCGCCTTCAACTCCTCGACGTGGACCCGGCGCGACGTGCTGACGGTCGACGACCCGGGCCTCGTGCCCGCCGGCCTCCCCGCCGTCCGCGAGGACGGCCGGCTGCACGTCGTCGTCCCCGATGCCCCCGGCATGGGCCTCAAGGCCCTTCCCCTCACCGAGGGTTCCGTCCCCGAGTGGACCCCCGGCGAGGGCACGACGATCCGCAACGAGTTCTACGAGGTGACGGTCGACCCGGCGCGCGGCGGGGGTGTCAGCGCCCTGCGCGCGCTCACCGAGGGCGGCCGCGAACTGCTGCGCTCCGGCGACATCGGCAACGAGCTGGTCGTACAGGAGGAGTACGCGAGGCACCCCCGGTTCGGCGAGGGACCCTGGCACCTCACCCCGACCGGCACCACCGCCGCCCGTAGCCGTGACGTGCGGGCGGACGTCCACGTCGAGCACTCCCCGGCCGGCTCGCGCCTCACGGTCCGCGCCGATCTGGGGCTCTTCCGGTACACCCAGCGCCTGACGCTGTGGACCGGCGTCCCCCGCCTCGACGTCACCACCACCGTCGACGGCTACGACGGCGCGGACCGGCTGATCCGGGTCCGCTGGCCCTCCGACGTGCAGGGCGGGCTGCCGGTGCACGAGGTCGCGGACGCGGTGATCGGGCGCGGCTTCGGCTTCGTGGACGTCGACAGCGAGCGGTTCCCGTGGACGCTGGACAACCCGGCGAACACATGGTTCGGGATCGGTTCCACGGCCCGGGTCGAACTGCGCGACGACACAGGCGAGTTGATCGGCCACCGGTCCATCGGCGTGGCCGAGCTGGTGTACCCGTCCTGGGAGCAGGCCGGCGAACTGGGCACCCCGCTGGCGGCGGCGCTCGTCCGCGCCGGGGTCACGGCGACCTCGACGATCGCCGGGGGCCCGCGCTACGGCGATCTGGAGGTCGACTCCAACCTCCCCGACATCCGGATCGCGGTCGGCGGACCGGAGCGCAACGCCGTCGTCGCCGAGGCACTGGGCTGGGACCCGGCCGCCGGGCGGGAACTGCGGCGCCGGCTGGCCGAGGGCGGTGTGGCGGCGGTGTGGGTCGCGCCGCGTGCCGGGCTGCGCGAGGAGTGGGTGCCGGGGGCCGACCTGCGGGACCTGGAGCGGCTGCCGCTGCTGGTGGTCGCGGGCGCCGACGCCGACGGGGACGCCAAGGCGGTGGACGCGCTGATCGCCGATCTTACCGACGCGGTGGTGGCAGCCACGGCGGCCGGCGGCGGCGAGGCGCTGCCGCCGGGCGACGCCTGGGACGGGCGCGGCTTCGCCGTGCTGAACCGGGGCACGCCCGGCTGCGTGGTCACCTCCTCCGGTGACCTCTACATGTCCCTGATGCGCTCCTGCACCGGCTGGCCGTCCGGCGTCTGGGTCGATCCGCCCCGCCGTACGGCCCCCGACGGCTCGGGCTTCCAGCTCCAGCGCTGGTCCCACACCTTCGAGTACGCGGTCGTCGCGGGCGAGGGCGACTGGCGGGAGCTGCAACTGCCCCGCGTGGGCCACGAGTTCAACCACCCCCTGACCGCACGCGTACGCCGGACGCCAACGGCCCCGGACTCCCCGCTGCCGCGCGAGTCGACCCTGCTGACGCTCGAACCGGCAGGCGAGGTGCTGCTCGACGCCCTCAAGCCGGCCGGTTCGCCGCTCGCCCGGGGCAGCGTGGCACCGGTCGACCCCGCGCGCGGGGTCGTCGTCCGCATGCACGAGGTGAACGGGCGCCCGGTACGGGCACGCGTGCGCGGGCCCAGGGAGTGGCTGCGGGGCGCCCGGGCGGACGTGCTGGAGACACCCGGCGAGGCCCTCGCGCCGGACGGCGAGGGAGCGCTCGGCACCGGCCTGACCGGCTTCGAGGTGGCGACCGTCCTGGCCACACCCCCCGCGGACGCCAGACCGCCCTACGACCCCGGGATCGCCGCCCACGAACCGGCCCAGCCGGTCCCCACCCGCTACTGGCTGCACAACTGCGGCCCCGCACCCCGCGGCAACATGCCGGTCACCGTCTACCTCTCCCCGGCCGCCCTCACGGCCGCCGACGGCCGCCCGCTCACCGCGACGGTCCGCGTCGCCTCGGAACTGACCGACGCGCCCGTCTCCGGCACCGTGACGGTCGGCGTCCCACCCGGCTGGTCCGCCGAGCCCGCCGAACTCCCGTACGCCCTCGCCCCCGGCGGCTACACACTGACCGAGTTCACGGTGACGCCCCCGCCCGACGCCGTACCCGGCCGCCACTGGCTGACGGCCCGACTGGCGTACGAGGGCCAGACGTACGAGGACGTGGCCGCCCTCGACGTCCCCGGCACCCCACCCGGCCCCACCCTGACCGCCGAGCTGGGAGTCCAGCAGATCTCCCTCCCCCAAGGCGAACGTGCCCGCGTCCCGCTGGCCCTCCGCAATACCACCAGAGGGCCGGTGAACGGCACCCTGTGGGCCGTCTCCTCCTGGGGCACCTGGCCGGGCGTCACCCCGGCCTCCCAGGGCTTCACGATCCCCGCGAACGCCCACCTGGAGGCCTTCATCGACGTGAACGCCGAGGCAATCCCTCCGGGCTCCTACTGGCTCCTGGCCAAAACCGCCTGCCACGGCCGAGTCACCTACACGGAGGCAATTCCCCTGGAGGTGACGCCATGACGGAACCCGCGGCCCTCGTACACGGCGAACCGGTACCGAAATCACGCGTGGACACCTTTCTGAGAACGGTCACAGCAACGCCATTTAGAGGCGCGGGGCTGTATCGATATGCGGCTCCGCCGCGGGGCGCGACAAGCCACGACGGCGGAGCAGACGCCACGCGACCCGAGGCGGCACCATCCGCGGCGCAGTCGGCCCAGGCTCAGCGGCAGCGAAGGCGCTGGGCAACACAGGTGGTCGTCGCAGACGAACTGGCCCGCCGCGCCTGTGAGCAACGCAACCTCCCGATACCGGACGAGGTGTCCCCGACCTACCTGCTCACCGTCGAAGACGTAGGCAGCATCGTCGCCGCAGCCCTGGCCCACTCCCCCGCCGCCCGCCTGCTCCTGACGGAGCTGGAAGCCGAGCAGCACGTGCCGGAGGCCGCCGTGCGGGACTACTACGACCGCAACCGCGACCGCTTCCTCACCCCGGACGCCCTGCGCCGCGGTGTCGACCCCTTCGGACGTGCCGCACCCACCGACTTCCTGCCCTTCGAGCAGGTCCACGACGGCATCGAACGCGACCTGCGGCGCGCGGCGGGCCGGCGGGCCTTCTTCGACTGGTTCGACCAGGCCCGCGCAGACGTGGTGTACGCGGCGGGGCACGAACACCCGGGCGATCCGTCCCATCCGGACCACGAGCACCATCACTGATCACCGCCGGAACCCAAACGCAACACGGCAACCCATTGACCTCCGATGAATTCTGGTCCACCTTTTCATCAATCGGAGTCGAAGTTGGTTGATTGAACCAGCCCCTCGGCTGGTCCCAGGAGGGTGGACATGCGCGCTGGAAGACTGACCGCATCCGTGGCGGGAATCATCGCCCTGACGCTGACCGCGGCCGGCTGCGGCCTGTCCGGCGGCGGATCCTCGGGCGGGGACTCGACCGCCGGCGGCTGCAAGGTCGACAAGGGCAACGTCGGGTCCGGGAAGCTGACGGGCGACGTCAAGGGCCGGATAACCTTCCAGACGACCAACTTGAAGAAAGACTTCGGCCCGTTCTTCAACGGGGTGATCAGCTCCTTCGAGAAGGCGCACCCCGGCGCCAGGGTCAAGTGGATCGACGACCCGGGCGACAACACGTTCACCCAGCGCACGGTCGCCGACGCGCAGGCCTGTACCTTGCCGGACGTCATCAACGTCAACGCCCCGACGGTGACCGCGCTGACCAAGGCCGGGTACCTGCTCGACCTGGGCGTGAAGGACCCGAACGCCGGCAAGCCCTTCGTGCCCGCGTTCTGGACCTCCAGCACCTTCAAGGACGCCTCGGGCTCCGCGATCCACACGGCGCTGCCCTGGTACACCGGCGGTGTCCTGCTGACGTACAACACGGATCTGCTGAAGCAGGCAGGCGTCGATCCGGCGAAGCCGCCGACCAGCATCTTCGGTCTGTTCGCCGACTACGAGAAGGTCGCCAAGGCGGCCAAGGGCAAGTTCTACGCGACGATGGCCAACCCGGTGTGGCGGATCCCGGCCGACTTCGACCAGATGAACATCAAGACCCTCTCGGCGGACGGCAGGACCGCGGTGTTCGCCGACGACCCGCGCACCACCCAGTGGGTCGCCTGGATGGCCAAGCTGTACCAGGAGGGCGCGATGCCCAAGGACTCGCTGTCCTCCAGCAACGACCCGTCCACGCCCTACAGCCAGGGCAAGGTCGCGTACGGCTCGACGAACCCGAGTTTCGTCCGGTTCGTGAAGCAGAACAGCCCCTCGGTCTACGCCAGGACCGCCGTCGGCCAGCAGCCCTACGACGCGCTGGGCCACGCCTCCTCCGGCGCCCCGCAGTACATCTCGGTCGCCGCGACCAGCAAGCACGCGGCGGTGGCGCTCGCGTTCGCCGAGTTCCTCACCAACGCCGAGAACCAGACGGCCTGGTGCAAGGACCCGAACGTGGTGATCTTCCCGACCACCACCGCCTCGTTGTCCGACCCGTTCTTCCAGAACGTCACCGGGACCGACCCCTTCTCCCAGGCCCGTAAGCTCGTCGCCGACCAGCTCAAGACCGCCACCGCCTACCAGACGAACCTCTCCCCGGCCGTGCAGAACGCGATCGTGGCGCAGGTGCAGCTGGCCATGCAGGGCAAGAAGAGCCCCGCACAGGCGGTGAAGGACGCCCAGGCCAAGGCCAACGAGCTGCTGAAGCAGGCGGGTTGATGGCGGCGACCCAGACCGCGAAGCCGGTGACCGTGCCCGGCGCGGAGGGCACCGCCCCCGCGCCGGGCACGGCCCCGTCCCACCTGAAGCGCGTCGCCCGCGCGGTGCTGCCCGGCCCCGCGGCGGGCGCCAACGGGGCGGCGCTGTACCGGCGTTGGTGGCTGCCCTGGCTGTGGACCGCGCCCGCGATCGCCTGCGCGATCGTCTTCGGCGTGTTCCCCTTCCTCAACACCGTCATCCTGTCGTTCACGAACGCCAAGCCGCTCGGCGGTGCGGCGGGCTTCGTCGGACTGGACAACTACACCCGGATGCTGGGCGACTCGGACTTCTGGCTCGCCACCCGCAACAGCGTCCTGTACGCGGTGATCGTCGTCCCGCTGATGGTGCTGCTGCCGCTGATGCTGGCCGTCCTGGTGGAGAAGAACCTGCCCGGCATCGGCTTCTTCCGCTCCGCCTTCTACACGCCGGTGCTCGCCTCCAGCGTGGTCGTGGGCCTGAGCTGGCAGTGGCTGCTCGCGGACGACGGGCTGGTCAACACCTGGCTGCAGAAGGCCCATCTGATCCGGTCGGCGATCCCGTTCCTGTCCGACTCCTGGCTGATCCTGCTCTCGGCGATGGGCCTGACCCTGTGGAAGGGCCTCGGCTGGTACATGGTCTTCTACCTGGCCGCGCTCGGGAACGTGTCCAAGGAGCTGCACGAGGCGGCCGCCGTGGACGGCGCCGGGGCCGTCCGCCGCTTCTGGCACATCACCATGCCGGGTGTGCGGCACGCCATGATGCTGGTCGGCACGCTCACCGGCATCGGCTCCCTGCGGGTGTTCACCGAGATCTACATGCTGGGCAGCTCCACCGGCGGGCCCGGCGGCGCCGACCGCACCCTGCCCTTCTACATCCGGGACGTCGGCCTGGACCCGATCACCGGCAACGCCGGCTACGGCTCGGCGGTCAGTGTCGCGCTGTTCGTGCTGACGCTGGGCCTGACCCTGCTCGCGCAGCGCCTGACCAAGGAGGACGAGGCATGACGACCGCCGTGCAGAAGCGGCCCCGGCGCCTGCTGCCGCGCTGGCGGGACTACGGCCGCCCCCGCGAACTCGTCGTGCGCTACCTGCTGTTGCTCCTCGTGCTCGGCCTCACCGTGGGCCCGCTGGTGTGGCAGTTCCTGGCCTCCCTGAAGAGCACCGGCGAGGACGTCTTCGGGACCGGCGCCTCCCTGCTGCCGCACCACCCGACCCTGCGGGCCTACCGGGAGGTCTTCTCCCAGGTCCCGGTCGCCACGTACATCCGCAACAGCGTGATCGTCGTCATCCTGTCGATCGCCAGCCAGTTGGTGTTCTCCACGACGGCCGGCTACATGCTCTCCAAGCCCGGCTGGAAGGGCCGCAAGGCGGTCTGGGTGGTGCTGGTCGCCTCCATGATGTTCCCCTTCGAGTCGATCATGGTGTCGCTGTTCCTGAGCATCCGCGACCTGGGGCTGGTCGACAACCTGGTGGGCGTCTGGCTCCCCGGTTTCGTCGGCGCCATCAACGTCCTGCTGATGCGCGGCGCGTTCCTCGCGGTGCCGCGCGAGATCGAGGACTCGGCGATGCTGGACGGGGCCGGCGAGTGGCAGCGGTTCCGCCACCTCTACCTCCCGTCGGCGTGGGGCGCGATCATGGTCGTCACGATCAACACCTTCATCAGCGCCTGGGACGACTTCCTGTGGCCGCTGATCGTACTGCGCTCCGAGAGCCACATGACGCTGACGCTGGGCCTGTCCCGGCTGCAGAGCTCGTCGTTCGGCTACGACCAGCGGGTGGTCATGGCCGGCTCGGTGATCTCGATCGTCCCGGTGCTGGTGCTGTTCGTGATCACCCAGCGGTGGTTCTACCGGGGTGTGTCGGCGGGAGCCGTGAAGCTCTGAGGTCGAGCACCACGGGAACCGCGCCGAGCGCGGACCGGGAGGAATCGGCGACGCGGATCTCCACCGAGCTGGTGCCGGTGAGGTCCGCGTCGAGCCGCAGGGTGAGGGTCCGGCGCTCGCCGGGGGCCAGGTCGACGCCCTCGAACGCGCACAGTTCGAGCGTGCGCGGCCACCCGGACGTGATCAGCCGCCGCAGATAGACCTGGACGACCGTACGCCCGTGGCGTTCACCGGTGTTGGTGACGTCGACCGTCACCGTCCTCCCGTCCGCGCTCGGCGGCCCGTAGGCGAAGGTCGTGTACGACAGCCCGTGTCCGAAGGCGAAGTGTGGCTCGGCGCTCTCGTCGACGTAGCCGCCGTACTCGCTGTCCTTGTGGTTGTAGTACACGGGGAGGTGGGCGACGGAGCGCGGGACGGAGACCGGCAGGCGTCCTGCGGGGTGCGCGAGTCCGAGCAGCACCTCGGCGACGGCCTCGCCGCCCCACGGTCCGGGATACCAGGCGGTGAGCAGCGCGCCGGCCGTGTCGGGGACGAGATGAGGGCGGCCCTGCACCAGCACGACCGCGGTGGGCGTACCGGTCGCCACGACCGCGTCGAGCAGGGCGTACTGGGCGGCGCCGAGCCGCAGTCCGGCCAGGTCGACGCCCTCACCGCAGGTCATCTCGGAGACGACGGTGCGTGCGGCGCCGTTGGCGTCGAATCCCGTGTCGGGTGTACGGGCGCTGCTGCCGCCCAGTACCAGCACCGCCAGGTCGGACGCGGCGGCCGCGGCGACCGCCTCGGGGATGCCCGTGAGGTCGCCGCCGGTGAGGGCGCAGCCGGCGGCGTGGCGGATGTCGACGCCGGGCGGCGCCAGTCGGCGCAGCCCTTCCAGCACGCTGACACCGGAACGCTGGGGAGCGGTGTAGTCGCCCGACTGGTGGGCCGCGGTGGCCGCCTGGGGGCCGACGACGGCGATGCGGGACACCTTCTCGCCGGCGGGGAGCGTCCCGTCGTTGCGCAGCAGGGTGACGGCGGCCCGGGCGAGTCCCAGACTGATCTCCCTGCCGCCACCGGGCGCGGGCGGAGTGGCGTACGGCGTCTCGAAGAGTCCCAGGCGGAACTTGAGCGCCAGGACCCGGGCGACGGCGGCGTCGAGGACGGACTCCTTCACCAGTCCCCGGTCGACCGCCTCCTCCAGATGTGTGAACCCCTCGTCCCAAAGGCTCAGGTCGACACCGGAGCTGAGGGCGAGGGCACCGGCCGAGACCTTGTCGCCGGTGATGCGGGCGAGCCGGTCGACGGCGAGACCGTCCGCCATGACCAGCCCCTCGAACCCCCAGCTGTCCCTGAGGAGTTCGGTGAGGAGGGCGCGGTTGCCGGAGCAGGGCATGCCGTCGACCTCGTTGTAGGCGGCCATGACGGCGGCGGCGCCGGCGCGGACGCCCGCGCGGGCGGCGGGGAGGTGGATCTCACGCAGTTCGCGCGAGCCCAGTTCCGACTCGGCGGAGTTGCGGCCGCCGACGGTGGCCCCCTGGCCGGCGAAGTGCTTGAGGACGACGGGGGCCTTGTCGGCGGCGAAGTACGCGGCGGGCCGGCCCTGCATGCCGTGCACCAGGGCCCGGGTGAGGCGGGCGGCGAGGTGGGGGTCCTCGCCGAAGCACTCCTCGGTACGGCCCCAGCGGGGGTCGCGGGAGATGTCGAGCGCGGAGACGAGAGCCACGTGGCCGCCGCGGGCCCGCAGTTCGGCGGCGGCGTGGGCGGCGGCGCGCTCGTACAGGTCGGGGTCCCAGGTGGCGCCGACGGCCAGGTTGACGGGGAGGACGGTGCCGTCGAGGGCCATGTGACCGTGCGGGACCTCCTCCACGAACAGGGCGGGGATCCCGAGCCGGCTGCGCTCGACGACGTGCCGCTGCACCAGTTCGGCGAGGGCGGCGCTGTCCTGGGCGCCCGGCCCCGTCCCGTGGTCCACGCCGGACCAGGCATCGGCCCGCATCAGCCCGTACAGGGCCCCGAGCCCCTCGAAACGGTCGGTCTCGGCGTAGAGCACCTCGGTGAGCTCGAACGCGCCGGAGGGGGTGCGGCGGTAGGCGTTCCAGCCGTACATCCGCTGGTTCAGCTGCCCGACCTTCTCGCGGAGGGTCATCCGGGCGAGGAGGTCCTGGACGCGGGCGTCGAGGGGGGCGGTGGGGTCGCGGTAGAGGGGGTGGTCGGAGGCGGTGCGCTGGCTTGGGGGCTCCGCGCGGGTGGCCGCGGGGTCCGGGGTCGGCATGCGGCCGGTCCTTTCCGGGGGCGGGTCAGACCAGGAGGCGGGCGAGGGCCACGGCGCCGCGGCAGCCGTCGGGGACCCAGTCGAGGGTGAGGCCGAGGGCGTGGAGGCGGGCGGTGAGCGGTGCGGTCAGGGGGCCGTCCGGGCCGAGGAGACCGCCGGTGGCGACGACCCGTTCCCCCCGGCGGGGGTACAACGCCCTGACCGTGTGCGCCAGTTGGTCCGCGGCCTCCTCGAGGATCGCTTCCGCCACCGGGTCCTTCTCCTGGGCCGCCTCGACGGCCAGGGGGGCGAGCCGGGCGAGCCGGATGGGGGGTTCGGCCATGACGGCGGGCAGCAGGTGCATGCGGTAGGCCTCGCGGTGGGCGCGGGGCCACCTGCCGGCGTCCGGTGCGCGCGGGTCGTCGAGGTCGCCGGGAAGAACTTCCGCGGGCAACCCGAGTGCCCGTCCCACCAGGTCCGCCAGTGCCGTCGCCGCGCCCCGGCCGTCGGCCATGCGCAGGGCGGCCCGTACCGCCTCCCGGCCGATCCAGAAGCCGCTGCCCTCGTCGCCCAGCAGCCAGCCGTCGCCGTCGACCGTGGCGGTGGCGTGGCGGTCGGTGATGCGCATCGCGACCGCGCCGGTTCCGGCGACCAGGGCGAGCCCGTCGGCCGGGGCGCCGGGGGCGGAGGCGAACGCGGCCTCGATGTCACTGCTGACGGCGATGGCGGACGTGGTGACGCCCACCGTACGGAGCGCGGCCTGGAGGGCGGTCAGCGCGTTGCGGCGCCCGGGATCGTCCTCGTCGGCCCCCGTCGCCCCCGCGAAACCGCCGGCCACGGCGACGACCCGGCCCCGCGCACTCGCCGGTACCGCCTGGGCGACGGCCTCCGCGAGATGCGCGGTGAGCAGCGCCGGCGGCACGGTGAGGGCGTTCCCCGGTCCCCCGGCGCCCTCACCGAGTACGCGCCCGTCCCGCGCGTCGGCGAGCACGGCCCGCGTCCTCGTCCCGCCGGCGTCGAGGCCGACCACGAGCGCGGCACCGGGCCCGCCGGAAGCTTGGTTCAAATCGCTATTCATTACCGACCATGGTGGTTGATACATTCAGCAAGGACAAGCCCCGTTCCGACCCGAGGAGGATCCCATCCCTACGCTCC
This sequence comes from Streptomyces sp. NPDC101152, assembly GCF_044768275.1. Classification (NCBI taxonomy): domain Bacteria; kingdom Bacillati; phylum Actinomycetota; class Actinomycetes; order Kitasatosporales; family Streptomycetaceae; genus Streptomyces; species Streptomyces sp. NPDC101152. Next base: position 188,730 of record NZ_JBIWPO010000003.1, read on the forward strand.
GCTTCGGCGTCAACTACACGCCCCGCCGCGGCTGGTTCCACTCCTGGTACGACTTCGACCCGGACCACGCCCGCGAGGACCTAGCCCAGATAGCCGGCCTGGGCCTCGACCACATCCGCGTCTTCCACCTCTGGCCGCTGCTCCAGCCCAACCGCACGCTCATCCGCGCGGCGGCCGTCGACCAGTTGGTCCGGCTCGTCGACCTGGCGGGTGAGGCGGGCCTGGACGTCATGGTGGACGGCGTGCAGGGGCACCTGTCGAGCTTCGACTTCTACCCGGAGTGGACCCGCAGCTGGCACCACCGCAACGTCTTCACCGACCCGGAGGCCGTCGAGGCCCAGGCCGAACTGCTGAGGACCCTCGGCCGCGCTCTCGCCGACCGCCCCAACCTGATCGGACTCCAGCTCGGCAACGAGCTCAACAACCTGGTCGAGCACAACCCCGTGAGCGTGGACGAGGTCGACCACTACCTCGACACCCTGCTCACGGCCGCCCGCCAGGGCCTGCGCCCGGGCCACCTCGCCACGCACTCCGCCTACGACGCCGCCTGGTACGGCGACGACCACCCGTTCACGCCGCAGGCCTCGGCCCGCAAGGGCGATGTGACGACCGTGCACCCGTGGGTGTTCTCGGCGAACTGCGCCGGCCGCTACGGCTCCGGTTCCTTCGAGGTGCTGCACCTCGCCGAGTACGGCACGGAGCTGGCCAAGGCGTACGCCGACGACCCCGCCCGCCCGGTCTGGGTCCAGGAGACGGGCGCCCCGGAGCCGCACATCCCGGCCGCCGACGCCCCGCACTTCGCGCGCGCCACCGTCCTCAACGCGGCCGAGTGCGCGGACCTGTGGGGCGTGACCTGGTGGTGCTCCCACGACGTGGACCGTTCGCTGGCCGACTACCCGGAACTGGAGTACACCCTGGGCCTGTTCGATTCGGCGGGCCACCCGAAACCGATCGCCGAGGCACTGGCGGAGACCGTCGCCGGCCTGCGCGCGCGACCTCCGGTCCCCCAGCCCCGCGCCACGGCCCTGGTACTGGACTGCACGCCCGCCACCCGTTCCGTCTCCGGCCCGGGCGGGGAGTACTTCGAGGCCTGGATGCGCCTGCGCCGACAGGGCGGGCGCCCCGCGGTGGTACTGGCCGAACGGGCGGAGGACGCCGGGCACCTGGCCGCACGCGGGATCGAGAAGACCGTACGGCCGTGACCGTGCGGCGTCAGCACTCCGCCGCCAGCACCTCCGCCGCCGCCCGCAGGTTGACCCGTCCGCGCCCGTAGGAGTGGACGTCGCCGCCCTCGGGCAGCCCGGTGTCCACGCGGACCGCGTCCGGACGCCGGGCCAGCAGGGTGTCGCGCAGCTCCGCCTGCCAGGGGTGCAACCCGGCGTCGCACGTGGCCACGACCAGCGGCGAACCGGCCGCGACGCGCAGGACGCCGTCGGCGAGGGCGGCCGGGTCGGCGGGCTCACCGCTGACCGCCGTACCGCAGGCACCGGGGTCGACGGCGCGCACCTCGGTGAGCAGGTCCTCGCCGCCCCAGTTGAGCGCGGGGTGGGGCGGCGGGAACAGGTCGACGACATGGGCGCCGCGCACCGGCGCCGGCACGGGCCGGCTGCGCACGGCGCGGCGGGCCGCCTCCAGGCCGGCCCCGGCGTCCCAGGCGGCGACCGGCCCGAGCGTCGGGGTCGCGTACCGCTCGGCGAGCCGCCCGACCCGCCCCGCGGCCTCCCAGACGCGCTCCTCGGACAGCCGCCCCGAGTGCAGCGCCTCGAGCACCTCGTCCCGGCAGGCCAGGGTGACCTCCAGGTCGGGTACGGCGACGATGACCTGGTCCGCGCCCGCGGCGAGCGCGATCCGCGCGCCGGCCGCCTCACCGTAACGGCCCGCGATCGCCTTCATCTCCAGGGCGTCGCTGACCAGGACGCCCTCGAAGCCGAGGTCGAGGCGGAGGATGTCGCCCAGGATGCGGCGGCTGAGGGTGGCGGGGCGGTTTTCGTCCAGCGCCGGGAAGACGACGTGCGCGCTCATCAGCATCGGCACCCCGGCCGCGACGGCCGCGCGGAACGGTTCGAGGTCGACGCTCAGCTCGTCGCGGGGCCGGGAGTCGACGGCCACGTCGTGGTGGCTGTCGGTCTCGGTGCCGCCGTGGCCGGGGAAGTGCTTGGCGCAGGAGGCGATGCCCCGGGCCTCGGTCGCGGTGATCCAGGCATGCAGGTGGCGGGCGGCGAGGCCGGGGTCGGCACCGAAGGAGCGGGTGCGCACGATCGGGTTGAGCGGATGGTGCTGCAGGTCGGCGACCGGGGCGTAGGAGGCGGTGATGCCGAGGGTGGCGAGGTGTCCGGCGAGGGCGTCGGCGCAGCGGGCGGTGAGGTTCGGGTCGTCGACGACGCCGAGGGCGTAGGAGCCGGGGACCTCGGGGGCGCCGGCGCCGACGAGGTGGCCGATGCCGCCGCCCTCGTTGTCGATCGCCACCAGCAGGTCGGGGCGGATGGCGCGCAGCGCGTCGGTGAGCTCGCGGACCTGCTCGGCGTCGCGTACGTTGCGGGTGAACAGGATGACCCCGCCGAGGCCCCGGTCGATCAGCCGCTTCAGGGTGTCTGGGAAGGTCGTGGTGCCCTCGAAGCCGGCGACGAGACAGCGGTGGACGGCCTCGTCCAGGTCCGAGGAGACGGGAGACGGGGGGCGGGTCTCGAAGACGTGCGGAGGGGTCACCTCTGGGATTCTTCTGACTCGCTCAGCCGGAAGTCAACCCTTCGTTGGATGATTGATTCACCAACGACCACTGGCCTCCGGGACGTCACCGCAGGTCGGCGGCCAGGACAACGTTCGCATCGCCGGCCCGACCGAAAACCGGCTGCGGCCGCACCGTCGTCCGCCCGCCCCCGGCCCTTCCGCTCCCGGACACCACGGCGTCATGCCGGGCGGGAACGGTTCCGCCGTGCTCCCGCTCGACGCCACGCCCGGAACACCGCTCCCCTCCGCGCTCCCGCGCGCCACCGGTCCCGCAGCCGGGTCCGCTCCCCGTCTCGCCACGCTCGCCCGCCGCGCCCTCGTGCTCCTGCCGCTGCTCCTGATCGGGGTCTGGGCGGCGGTCGACTGGCGGACGCTGCGGAACGGGACCGCCCGGCTCGGTTCCGCCGACCCGGGGTGGCTGACGGTCGCGTTCGTCCTGACCTGCCTGTGCTGGCTGTCCGCGGCCTGCGTCCGGCAGGGCGCGCTGCCGGAGCGGCTGCCGACCGGGCTGCTGATCGCGTCGCAGTTCGCGGCCGGCGCCGCCAACCACGTCCTGCCGGCGAGCCTCGGCGCGCACGCGGTCACCCTGCGCTTCCTGCTGCGCCGCGGGATCCCGCCGGCCCGCGCGGCGGCCTCCCTGGCCCTGTACTCGCTCGTCCGGCCGATCGCGAAGACGGCGGTGCTCCTGGTCTTCCTGCTCGCGTTGCCGGGGCCGGCGGGGCTCGGCGGCCTCGTCCCGGACGAGCGGACGTCGGCGCTGATAGCGGGCGGCTCGACGCTCGCCCTCGTCTTCGCCGCCGTACTCCTGGCGACGGTACGACGCCTGCGCCGCCCCCTGCTCGACGGCGTCCGCGCCGCGCTCACGGACGTCCGCGTGCTGCACACCCGGCCCGCCCGGGTCCTCGCCCTGTGGGGCGGGGCGGCCGCCGCGCCGCTGCTCCAGGCCAGCGTGATCCACGCGGTCGGCGCCTCGCTGGGCCTCACGCTGACCTGGGCGCAGGTCGCCTTCGCGTTCCTCGCCGCCAGCAGCGCGGTCGGCGCGGTGCCCGCACCGGGCGGCATCGGGCCCGTGGACGCCGCGATGGTGTACACCCTCTCGGTGTTCGGAACCCCGCTGGAGCTGGCCGCAGCCACCCTCATCGGCTACCGCGTCCTGACGGTGTGGCTGCCCCTGCTGCCGGGCGCGCTGGTGCTGTCGGCGCTGGTGCAGCGAAAGGTGCTGTGACGCCAGCCCGTTCACGGGGTCGGAATGCCCGCCGGGCGGGCGGGGCGGCCGAAGCGGGCCGGGACGCCGGGCGAGTAGAGCACGCTCACCGGCTCACCCACCGGCGCGGCCAGCCCCGCCGCGGCCACCAGGTCCTCCTCGCACTCCAGCAGCTCGGCCCGGTGCAGGGCCCAGCGCGGGTGCGCGTTGGGCAGGTACGTCGACCGGCCGAAGAACGTGCCGTGCATGCCCCAGCGGGCGGTCAGGAAGTGCTCCAGCCCGGTCGGTTCCTCGATCCGTTCGCCCACCCGCACGGCGATACGGCTACCGGCGCCCCGCGGACCGGGCAGCCGCCGGGAGCTGGTGTACGTGACGGTGTCCCCGTCGGCGCGGACCGCCATCCGCGACCACGCGTACGGCATCCGGAACCCGAGCCGCCCGACGGCCACCGGCAGCAGCCGGGACGCGTCCAGCGAGCGGAAGACCACGCCCCGCCGCCCGTGCCCGTCCACCGAGTAGAGCCGGACGTTGGTCTCGGGAAAGGTCCCCAGATACGGCACCCCGGGAAGCCGGAGCCAGCCGACCCGGTGCATCCGGAACGCCACGAGCCCCACGTAGGTGACCCCGCCGAAGGTGTCCGGGACGGTCCCGGGCGGCAGGAGCCCGGCCACGTCCCCCGGGTCCACCGCCCAGTGCACGAAGGTCAGTTCGAGCCAGGACTGGGTGAGCAGGGGGCGGGCTATCGCCTCCGGCGCGTCCGGGGTGACGGGCTGCGGGGGCACGGGGCTCTGCGGCCGTGAGGGGGGTGTCGGCGGCATGGGACCAGTATCGCAAGGGGCCGGGGCGGGGGAAGGCGCGCGGGGAGCCGCTCGGGCACCGGCCGCCTCACCGTACTCTGGTCAGGACATGACCAGGACAGGAAGCGGCGAGGTCGGGTGGATCAGGCAGTGCGGGTTCCGGCCGACATGTTCCGGTTCACGACGGACGAGCGGGCGCCGCTGTTCAGCGCGATCCTGCACGCGTTCGGCGAGGCGCACGAGCTGCTGGTGACCGCGCTGTCCCTGGACGAGGTGCGTGAACGGCTGCACGGTGCGGGGGATTTCGCCGCGCTCGCGGACGAGGAGCTGGCGGGGGCCCTCGGGCAACTGCGCGCGTGGCGGCTGCTGGACGCCGTACAGGACCACGCGGGCGAGCCCCGGACGGCCGAGGAGTACGAACGGCGGAGTCTGCGGTACTCCCTGACCCGGCTCGGCGAGGCCGCCCTCGCCGGGGTGCGGCACGCGCTCACCGCGCTCACCGCCCCGTCCGGTGCCCCGCGGACCGCGGTCCTGGACGCGATCGCCGACCGGCTGCACACCCTGGCCGCGCTGTCGGAGGACCCCGCCTCCGGCGACCGCCGGATCTGCACCACGCTGCGGGAGCTGGAAGGGCATCTGGACGCCCTGCGCTCCGACACCCGGGCGTTCCACGGCGAGGTGCAGCGCCTGCTGCACGCCTCCGGCACGGACCCGGCCGCCTTCCGCGAGGGCAAGGCGGCGACCGTGGCGTATCTGCAGGAGTTCCTCAGCCACCTCGACCAAAGCGCCGACGCCGTCGCGGTCGCGCTGGCCCGGGTCGAGGAACGGGGCGTGGATCCGCTGCACGCCCGGGCGCTCGCCGGCGCCGAGCTGTCCCCGCTCACGGCTGGTGACCCGGCCCCCTTCTGGCTGCGGGAGCGGCGGTCCCGCTGGGAGGTGCTGCGTGCCTGGTTCCTGCCCACGGACGGTGCGCCGCCCCGGGTGGAGCGGCTGCGCGAGGTGGCACAGCGGGCGATCGTGACGCTGTTGGAGGCGCGGGAGGGGATCGACCAGGCCCGGCCCGGGTCGTCGGGCGCCGCCGCGGACTTCCGGGAGCTGGCCCGCTGGTTCGCCCTCGCCCCGTCCGAGGAGGACCTGCACCGGCTGTGGGCGACGGCGTTCGGACTCGGCCCCGCCCGCCACGCGCACCTCGTCCACCCCGACCCGGAGGTCGTGCCGGCGTCGGCGGGCTGGGGCCAGGCCCCGCCGGTCGAGGTGTCGGCGCTGCTGCGCTCCAGCGGGCGCACGGAACGGTTCACCCGCCCGGGTCGGGTACGGGACGTCGCCGCGCTGAAGAGCGCCCGCGCCGAACGGGCCCGGGCGGAGCGGGCCGAGTTGGAGGCGGCCTGGGATCTGCTCAGGACGACGGCGCCGGTGCGGCTGTCGCACGTCGGGCGGCTGGACCACCGGGTGTTCGAACGGCTCCTCGACCTGCTGGGCCGCGCGCTCGCGGTGCGCCCCGGCAGCGACGGGGTGCGGCGCGCGGTCACCGCGGACGGCCGGGTGGAGGTGCTGCTGCGCGCGCCGGACGGGCCCGGTCGGGCACTGCTGCGCACCTCGCACGGGCGGCTGACCGCCCCGGACTACGTGCTCGAGATCCGTCCGGCGGGCGGCGCGGCGCACCACCCACACGAGAACGAACAGCAGAAACGCATGGCCGGATGAGCAATCTCGCCAACCAACTGGTCGTCGCCGAGCGCGAGGAGGTGGCCCGGGGCATCCGCGTCCTGCTGGCCCGTCCGCTGCTCACCGAGCAGGACGACCCGGACGCCTTCGACCTGGTGCGCCGTCGCCGCGAGCCGCTGACCCGGTGGTTCGACCACACCCTCGGCTGGCCGCTGGTCGTCGAGCCCCGCCGGGGCCGCGCCCGGCTCTCCAAGATCCGCGCGTACGGCACCGGGGACCGTCCGGCCCACCGGCCGGGCCCGGGCCGCGCACCGCTTGACCGGCGCCGCTACGTGCTGCTCTGCGTCACCTGCGCCGAACTGCTGGCGTTGCCGGTGACGACCGTGGGGCTGCTGGCCGACCGGGTGGCGCGGGCGTCGGCCGAGGGCGAGGCGCTGCCCGCCTTCGACCCCGCACGGCGCGATGACCGGGTGGCCTTCGTCGACGTGCTGCGCCTGCTGGAGTCGTACGGCGCGGTCACGGTGCTCGACGGGGCGACGGAGGCGTACCCGGAGTCGGCCGACGCGAAGGTGCTGTACGAGGTGCGGCCCGAAGTGCTGTCGCGGCTGATCGCGGCGCCGGTCAGCCCGTCACGGCTCTCCGCCGCCGGCACCGCCCCCGGCGAAGTGGCGGGCCGCTTCGGGGGGGTGCTGACCGCGCTGACCACGGAGCGGCGCTACGGCGGTGGGCAGGAGGAGCCCTCGGCGGCGCAGCGCACGCTGTGGCTGCGGCACACCGTGCTGCGCCGGCTCTTCGACGATCCGGTGGTCCACCGGGACGAGCTGACCGAGGACCAGTCGCGCTACCTGTCCTCGCCGACAGGGCGTCAGGTGCTGCGGCGCGCCGCCGAGCAGGCGGGCTTCGTGCTGGAGGAACGCGCCGAGGGCTGGCTGCTGGCCGATCCGGAGGCGGTGGCCACGCAGGAGAGGTTCCCGGACGACTCCTCTCCCGCCAAGGTCGCCGCCCTGCTGCTGCTCGACGAGCTCACGGGGAGCGCCGAGGGGTGCTCCAGCGCACGGCTGACCGCCGCCGCGCAGGGCCTGCTGGCCCGTTTCCCCGCCTGGGGCAGGGCGTATCACTCCGAGGACGGCGCGGCGCGGCTGGCCGAGGACGCGGTGGGGGTGCTCGTCCGCTTCGGCCTCGCGCGCCGCACCGGGGACCGGGTCGCCGCCCGGCCCGCGGCGGCGCGCTACCGGCTGGCGGGCATCGACGGGCGTGACGGAGAGGACCAGGCATGACGGTGACCGAGCCGGCCGGGGTCCCCGGTCCGCGCCGCCGGGGCACGCGACGCTGGCGCCCGTCGCGGGCCGGTGTGCTCAACGTGTGGCGGTACTACGACGAGGTGTTCGCCTTCCACCGGGGCCGCCTGCTGCTGCGCGGCCCCAACGGCACGGGCAAGTCGAAGGCGCTGGAGGTGCTGCTGCCCTTCCTGTTCGACGCGAGCCTGAAGCCCAGCAGGCTGTCCACGTTCGGTGGCACCGAGCGCACCATGCACTGGAACCTCATGGGTGAGGGCGCGACCGGCGTCACCCGGGTCGGCTACGTGTGGCTGGAGTTCCGCACCGACGCGTCCGACGGCCCCCGCTGGTTCACCATCGGGGCCCGGCTCCAGGCCACCGCCCGCACCACTTCGGTGGGCGTCGACTTCTTCACCCTGCGGGACCGCATCGGCACGGCCGACGGGCCGAAGCTGGTCGGCGAGGCGGGCCAGCCGCTTTCGGTGGCCGGGCTCAAGGAGGCGCTGGCCGACCGGGGCGAGGTGCACGACACGGCCGCCGACTACCGGGAGGCGGTGCGGCAGACCCTGTTCCCGGGGATGTCCGAGCAGCGGTACGAGGCGCTGATCACGGCGCTGCTGCAACTGCGCACCCCGAAACTGTCAGAGCGGCTGGACCCGTCCCTGCTGTCCACCCTGCTCTCCCGCGCCCTGCCCCCGCTGGACGGTGACGAGATCTCCGAACTGGCCGACGGTTTCGAGCGGTTGGACCGCGGACGCGAGGAACTGACCCGCCTGGACGAGCGGGTGGAGGCCGCCGGGCGGCTCGCCGAGCGCGGCCGCACGTACGCGCAGCGCGTGCTGCGCGCCCGCGCCGCCGACCTGGCGTCCGCCACCGTCGAGTTGGACGACCGCACGCGCGCCGCCCGGGAGACCGACGCCGCCTTCGAGCGCGCCCTGGTCGAACGGGACCAGGTCGAGGGGCAGTTGGCCGAGGCGGAGGCGCTGGCCGGGGAACTGGTGTCCCGGATCGAGGTGCTGACCGCCTCGGATGAGTACCGCCAGGGCCGGGAACTGGACCGGCTGCGCCGGCGAATCGGCCAGGTCGAGGCCACCGTCGAGGAGCGGCGCCTCGCGGCCGAAGCGGCGCGGGCCGAGGCCGAGGAGGAGGCGGGGCTGGCGGCCGCGGCGCAGCAGGAGGCCGCCGCGCAGCAGGACCGGACCCGGGCCGCCGAGGAGGAGACCGGGCGGGCCGCTCAGGCGGCCGGGCTGGCGGCGGTGTGGGCGCAGACGGCGGCGGCGCTCGCGGACGGCGAGGACGACCGCGCCCGTCAGCTGGTCTCCGGCGCGGTGCGCGCCCGGCTCGGGCAGATCGCCGAGGTGCGCGGCGCCCTCGACGCCCATCGAGCCGCCGTGCGGGCCCGGGCGGCGGCCGAGGAAAGCCTGGAGGCGACGCGGACGGCGCTGGCCGAGGCGGGCGCACGCCGCGAGGAGGCGGCGGGGGCGTACGCGGCGGCGGTCGAGTCCCAGGCCGTACGGCTCGAACAGTGGGCGCGCGACTGCACCGGACTGCGCTTCGACGAGTCCGCCACACACGAACTGACACGGCAGGCCGCCTCCGAGGCCGGGACCCTCGCGGTGACGGAGGCCGTGGCACGGGCCGTGGAGCACGAGCTGACCGCTGCCGAGACCTTGGCCTGGCAACGCCACCAGAACCTCACCGCGGAGCGCACGGAAACGGCCGAGCGGGCCGCCCGGTCGGAGGAGATCGGCGAGCCGGTGCCCGAACCGGCGCGGACCCGTACCGCTGATCGTGCCGCGCTGCCCGGGGCGCCGCTGTGGCGGCTGGTCGCGTTCCACGACACCGTGCCGGACGCCCAACAGGCCGCCGTCGAGGCCGCGTTGGAGGCGTCGGGGCTGCTCGACGCCTGGGTCGGACCGTTCGGCGGGCTGGTGGCCGTCGGGCACGACACGTTCGCGGAGGCGGAGTGGGCCCCGGCGTCGGTGGCCGGCCGGAACCTGACGGAGGTCCTGCGACCGGAGGCCGACGCCCCCGTGCTGGCAGCGCGCATCGAGCGGTTGCTGTCCTCGATCGCTTACGGCGAGACGCTCCCGGACGGTCCGGCGGCCGCCATCGGCGCGGACGGCACCTGGCGGCTCGCCGCCGCGACCGGCAGCTGGGCCAAGCCGGAACCGGCCCACATCGGAGCCGCGGCCCGGGAGCGCGCCCGCCTCCGCCGTGGTGACGAACTCCTCGCCCGCATAGGGGAGTTGGACGCGGCGATCGGGTCCTGTGCCGACGAGCTCGCACTGCTCGCGGACCGGCGTCGCACCCTGGACGTGGAGCGGCAGGGCCGCCCCGACCACGGTCCGGTGAGCGCCGCCCGCCGCGCCCTGGACCGGGCCGAGGCGGAGGCCGCCGCCCGCGAGGACGCCGTACGCACGGCCGCAGGGGTGCTCGCGGACCGGGAGCGCGAGGTCGCCCGGGCCCGCGAGGGCCTCGACGCGCTCGCCACGAAGCATGGCCTGCCCGCCGATGGGAATGCGCTGGACGGGCTGGTCGAGGACACCGAGACGCTGCGCGAGGCGGCGGGACGGTGGCTGCTGGCCTCGGTGCGGCTGGCCGCCCTGAGCGGGGCCGCCGCCGAGGCCGCCCGGCGCGCCGGGCGGGCGGGGCGCGGCGCCGAGGAACGGATGGCCGAGTGCCGCGAGTCTGAGGCCGAGGCGGGCTCCCTGACGGCCGCGGTGGCGGAGGCGGAGCGCGCCGCGGGCGCGCCGTACGAAGACGTCCTCGGCCGTATCGAGGAGCTGCGCACCGAGGCCGGACGGCTCGAGCGCACCGGGCGGCAGCTGAGCCAGACCCTCCTCGAACTGGCCACGATCATCGGCTCGTTGGAGAGCCAGCGGGCGGTCGCGTTCGAGCAGCGGGACCTCGCGATCACCGTCCGCGACACGGCCGCCGAGCGGCTGCGGCACTGTCTCGCGCTCGGTCTGGGCGCCGACGCCGGGTTCGAGGAAGGCCCACCGGCGCCCGACGCAGCGGTGGCGGCCGTGCAGGCGGCGCGGGCGATCGCAGACCGCTTCCCTGCCGTACCGCACTCCCCGAAGGACATCGCGGACGCCCTGGAGCTCCTGGCGGAGACCCGGTACGCCACCGCCGTGACCCTGGGTGAGCGGGTCGACGTGCGTCTGGAGGCGCGGGGGGACCTGCACGTCCTCACCGCGTCCGTGGACGGCACCCCGCTGGGCGCGTCGGATCTCCTGGCGGCGCTGACGCAGGAGCGCGACCGGGGGCGGGCGGACCTCACCGCCGGGGAGCGGGGCCTGTTCGACCGGATCCTGACCGGGAACGTCCGGCGCCGTCTGGCCTCGCGCATCCGTGGGGCGAACGAGCTGGTCGACGCCATGAACGCCCGCCTGGAACGGGTCCGCACCGCCTCCCGGGTCGCCGTACAGCTGGCGTGGCAGGTCGACCCCGCGCTGCCGCCCGGCACCCGGGCCGCCCGCGACCTGGTGCTGAGGGACCCGGCCGGGCTCAGTGACGCCGAGCAGGAGGCGCTGCACCGGTTCTTCCGGGAGCGCGTCGAGGAGGCCAGGGCCAGCCGGACGGCGGGCAGTTGGGAGGAGCAGCTCGCGCGGGTCCTCGACTACACGGCCTGGCACCGGTTCGTGGTGCGGCTCGACCGAGGGAACGGCAAGGGCTGGCAGCTGCTGACGAAGCAGCTGCACGGCGCGCTCTCGGGCGGCGAGAAGGCCATCGCGCTGCATCTGCCCCTGTTCGCGACGGTCGCCGCGCACTACCACGCGGTGCCCGAGGCGCCCCGGTTGATCCTGCTGGACGAGGTGTTCGTCGGTGTGGACGCCACCAACCGGGGTCAGGTCTTCGCCCTGCTGTGCTCCCTCGACCTGGACCTGCTGCTCACCTCCGACCACGAGTGGTGCACGTACCGTGAGCTCGACGGGATCGCCGTCCACCAGCTGATCACCGACGGGGACGACGACGCCGTGACCACCGCCCGTTTCGTGTGGGACGGCACCGGCCTGCTGCCCGAAGAGGTCGCCGGGTGAGGCGTCCTGCGGTGGTGGTTCCGCCACCGACTGCGTAGCCGACGTTCCGTAAGCGTTCACCATGTCGTCGATCGCCTCGTTGTTCCATCACCGCACATGCGTCCCATACGCTTTGCCGGTCACGGCCGTTGCGTGCTGAGCACGCCAAGCGGGGGAATGGCAGGGGACATTGCGCACATCACAGCTGCACCGTGCCGGTCGACGCCGCGCCTTCCTCATCGCCGCCGTCACGGCGCTCCTCGCGCTGTGCGGGACACTCGTCGCCGGGGCCGGCACGGCAGGCGCCACGGGTGCCGCAGGGGTGTCGGCGTCCGCGATACCGGTCACGGCGCCGCCCCGCCCACCCGGCGTGCCCCGTTGGACGGCGTCCGCGGCCGGCAAGTTCTGGACCGCGCGCCGCATGCTGGCAGCGAAACCGTTCCCGGACGGCAGGTCACCCACGGCCGGCAAGGCAGCCGGGACCTCCACCCCAAGCGCGGAGGGCACGGGCCGAACGGGGCCCAGCAGCTCGCACTTCGGCGGGCTGCCGATGATCGGCCGGATGTACATGCAGACCGGCAGCGGTGCCTATTTCTGCACCGCCAGCGTGATCAACAGCCCGCACCACGACATCGTGCTCACCGCCGGGCACTGCATGGACGCCCGCGCCGGCGGCGGCTCGTTCGCCTTCGTCCCCCAGTGGACCGCCGCCACCCCCCAGCCGTACGGGGTCTTTCCCGTCGCCACCGACTCCGAGGGTCGTAGCCGGGTCTGGATCGACGGCCGTTACTACGACCGGGGGCGTGTCCGGGGGGCACCGTGGGACACGGCGTTCGTCCAGGTCGGCGCGCGCAGCGACGGCAAGCAGGTGCAGGACGTGGTGGGCGGCAACACGCTGGCCACGGGGCGCGGCGCCGTCTTCCCCAGCGTCCGGCTCATCGGCTACCCGGGCGCCGACTCGCAGCCGCTGATGTGCGACAACCAGACCACGCTGTACACCCCGACGGACGGCACCCCCGGCTCGTACCTGCAGATCGCCTGCGACGACTTCCGGGGCGGCACGAGCGGCGGCCCGTTCCTGGCGAACTTCGATCCGAACAGCGGCACCGGTGACGTGGTCGGTGACATCGGCGGCTGGGACACGGGCGGACCGACCGCCGACGTCTCCTACAGCCCCGTCTTCGACTCGAGCATCCAGAACCTGTACGACGCCGCGGTCGCCGGCATCGCCCCCGCGCGTCCCAACGTGCTTCCCGGCGCTTCGACGCTCGCCCACGCCACCCTCATGACCTCCGGCTACTTCACGCCCACGCCGTCACCCGACCCGGACAAGAGCGACCTGATCGCGCGCTGGTCGGACGGCGAGCTGACCCTGTACCGGGGTGCGGGCAACGGGCGGTTCGACCAGGAGATCCAGCTCGTCGCGCCCAACAGCACCTGGAAGAAGGCCGTCTCACTCACCGCCGGGGACTTCGCCGGAGCCAACACCTACGACCTGCTGGTGCGTTGGACCGACGGCAGCCTCACCCTCTTCCCCGACGTCGACGCGAACGGTCTGCACCGCCAGATCAGGATCGTCAGGTCCGGCACCCTGTGGCAGCACGAGGTCGCCATGACCGCCGGCCGCTACACCACCGACGACCGCTGGCCCGACGACCTGATCGTGCGCTGGTCCGACGGTGAGATCACGCTCTACCGGAACATCGACTCCACCGGCCCGCACGGCACCGTCCGGCTGGAGGCACCCAACTCCATTTGGACGCATGCCGCTTCCCTCGCGTCCGCCGACTTCACCGGGACCGACGAGTCGGATCTCGTGGTCCGTTGGTCCGACGGCTCCCTGACCCTGTACCCGGACGCAGACCAAGGCGGCTTCCACGGCGAGGTGCGGCTGCAGGCGGCGAGCCCGCGGTGGACCCACGCCAGGGTCACTCTGGCGGGCGACTTCACGAGCACCGACACCCGGTCCGACGACTACCTCGTGCGCTGGTCCGACGGCGGTCTGTCCCTGTACGGGGACTCCGGCAGCAGCCTCGGCACGGAGACGGTCCTCGCGGCAGCCGGACCGTGAAAGAGAACGTCGGGCACTCGGCCGACCCGGCACGGCCGGGCCGGCGAAGAGCGCTCCCGCGTGTCAGCCCTCGGCGGGCGTCAGCCGCAGCGAGATGCTGTTGATGCAGTACCGCTGGTCGGTCGGGGTCGGATAGCCCTCACCCTCGAAAACGTGCCCGAGGTGCGAACCGCACCGGGCGCACCGCACCTCGGTGCGGACCATGCCGTGCGAGCGGTCCTCGATCAGCTCCACCGCGTCGGTGTCCTTCGGGTCGTAGAAGGACGGCCAGCCGCAGTGGGACTCGAACTTGGTGGTGGAGGTGAACAGTTCGGCACCGCAGGCGCGGCAGGAGTACACGCCAGTGGTCTTGGTGTCGGTGTACTCACCGGTGAACGCCGGCTCCGTGGCGGCCTGCCGCAGCACCGCGTACTCGGCCGGCGTCAGCTCAGCGCGCCACTGCTCGTCCGGCTTGTCGACGTCGTACGCCATGAAGCTCAGCCCCTTACTTCGCGAGACGGTCCAGGATGCGCGGTCCGAGGTCGGTGACGTCGCCCGCACCCATGGTGAGAACGAGATCACCGGCCCTCGCCATTCCCGCCACCACGTCCGGCACCGCGTCCTTGTCGCGCACCGCCGTCACGTCCGCGCCCGCGGCCCGCGCGGCCTCGATGATCAACTCGCTCGTGACCCCGGGGATCGGGTCCTCACGGGCCGGGTAGATGTCGAGCACGACGGACGCGTCCGCGAGCGCCAGCGACTGCCCCATCTCCTTGCCGAGCTCCTGCGTCCGGGAGAACAGGTGCGGCTGGAAGACCACCAGGATCCGGGCCTCGCCCGCCGCGGCCCGCATCGCCTCCAGGTCGGCCGTCATCTCCGTCGGGTGGTGGGCGTAGGAGTCGATCACCTGTACCCCGGCGGCCTCGCCCTTGAGCTGCAGCCGCCGCTTGACGCCGGTGTACGCGGCCAGCGCGGGCGCCAGCTCGCCGGCGGGGACGCCCAGCGCGACACCGGCGGCGAGGGCGGCGACGGCGTTGTGCGCGTAGTGCCTGCCGGGCACGGAGACGGTGAAGGTGAGCGGCGAGCCGCCCATCTCGACGGTGACCTCGCTCTTGAGCCCCTGCGCGACGACGGAGACGACCCGCACGTCGGCGTCCTCGGCCTCGCCGTACGTCACCGTCCGGACCGAACCGGCCAGTCGCCGGGTCAGCTCCCCGGCCCCCTCGTGATCGGCGGAGATCACCAGGGTCCCGCCTGGCACGATCTTCCCGGCGAAGGTCTCGAAGGACTCGTAGATCTCGTCGATGGAGGCGTAGTTGGCGTGGTGGTCCAGCTCCACGTTCAGCACGATCGCCACCTCGGGCGCGTACTTGTGGAAGCTGCGGTCCGATTCGTCGGCCTCGGCGACGAAGATCTCGCCCTCGCCGTGCAGCGCGTTGGAGCCGGGCGCGTCCAGGTCGCCGCCGATCGCGTACGACGGGTTCAGGCCCAGCTCGGACAGGGAGACGGCCAGCATGGATGTGGTGGTCGTCTTGCCGTGGGTACCGGCGACGGCGATCGGCCGCAGGCCGTCCATCAGGGCGGCGAGGGCGTCGGAGCGGTGGACGACCGGGACGCCCAGCTCGGCGGCGCGGGCCAGCTCGGGGTTGTCGGCGCGGATCGCCGAGGAGACGACCACACAGCTGGCGTCGTCGGCGAGGTGCTCCGCCGCGTGCCCGATGTGCACCGTGACACCCAGGGCCCGCAGCGCCTCGGCGGTCGCGGACTCCTTCGCGTCACTGCCCGCCACCTTGGCCCCGCGCTGCGCGAGGATCTTCGCGATGCCCGACATCCCGGCGCCGCCGATACCGATGAAGTGCGGCCGGTCCATGGCGGGAGGAAGGGTACCGGGTGCCATGCGTATGTCTCCCAAGCTGCGATGATCAAACGTCCTACGACGGAACGCACCCACCCTATGCCGTCCACACCCCCAGCCCCCTCAAGGGGCACCCGGCACGGCACCAGCGAGGTCGCTGGGAGCGCGCCAGGGGGCGCCACTGCTCGGCGCGACGCGCTCGGCCGATACAGCGCGGAAGCGCGGTCCGCCCCTCCGGGCACGAGGCACCCCGGCCAGGGCGAGACAGCCCGGGCCAGTCAAGGGCCCGGGGCGACACGCTCCGAACCCGGCGCGGCGCGCTCGACCGATACAGCGCGGCAGCGCGGTCCGCCCCTCCGGGCACGAAGCACCCCGGCCAGGGCGAGACAGCCCGGGCGCGGCGAGGGCCCGGGGCGACGCGCTCCGGAGTGACGGCGGCCCAGCGGGGTGAAGCGGCACAGGGAGGGGCGGCGCGGGGTGGCAGCATGCGACTGCCACGCCACACGGGCACCATCCGCCACAGCACAACCCCGTCCGGGCAGCGCTCACGGGCCAGGGGGCGCCCAGCGGGCGTCATCCAGCGGCGCGGAACCCGTGGCGGCACGCGCCTGCGCCGCGCGAGCGCGACCCGTCACGGCACGAACCCATCCGGGCAGCGGGGGCTTCCAGCGGGCGCCAGCCGGCGGCGCGGGCCCCGCGTCACCGTGGGGCTGCGGTGCGTCTGCGCACCCGGCGCGGCGACCGGCTCAGCCCAGCGGCAGCGGTAGGCGGCAGCGGCTACGCCTTGCTGTGGGAGAACAGTTTCAGTACCGGTACGCCCACCTTGTGGCGGGCCCGGGACGCCCAGTCCCGGTGGAAGAACTCCTCCACGTAGTGGGGGTCGGTCAGCACGATGACCTCGTCGGCGTCGATCTCGCCGACCAGCGCCTTGAGGGCGTCCAGGGGATGGTCCTCGATCAGACGGCCCTCCGCCGCGCTGCCCGACGCCTGCAGGGCCTGCAACGACACCTCCAGCGCGCGTTCCCCGAAACTCTTCGCCTCCTCCCCCTCGGGGGTCGCCCCCTCGCGCGCCGCCTCGTCCAGTTCGCCGAGCGCGACGTCGTCGATGGCCCGCAGCAGGCGGTCCGCCTGGTCGCCGCGGGGCTGGAGCAGCACGTGGAAGGCGACCTCCTCGTCGCCGTGCAAGCCGGTGACGAACTCCACGTCTGCGGACGTCAGGGCCTTCTCGATCATCAATACGCTTGTGAACACCGGGCGCCCCTTCTGCGGAAACCATCCTGCCCCGTGATCTCACGGGGACTGCGAGATTCAGTGTGCCCACCGCACGGCAAGCGGAACGGCACATTCCGCCGATTTCGGGACCGGCGGTACCGATGATCGAATGTCAGCTCCGCTGGTAGCGGCTGAACAGAAACCCCTCCTCCTCGAGCAGGGACACCAGAGCGAACCGATGCGGAACCGCGACCGAGGGCCCCCCGGCGATCCGCTGGGCGTCCCCCGCGGTGAGCATCGGGGCCACGGTCAGGCACAGTTCGTCCAGCACCCCCGCGGCGACCAACTGCCCCAGCAGCCGCGGCCCACCCTCGGTCAGCAGCCGTGTGTGACCGAGCTCACCGAGGGCCCGTACGGCACGGGCGGGCTCCACGCCGACCCCGTCCCCGGCGATCACCACCCGCGCGCCCGCCTTCTCGGCGGCCAGCACCCGGTCGGGAGCGGCCGCGGCACCGGTGAGGATCAGGGTCGGCACCACCGGCGAGGTGAACAGCGGCAGGGAGAAGTCCAGGTCCAGACCGGCGGTGACGACCGCGATCGCCGGCACCGGCGCCTGCCCGGCCGCCTCCCGCACCGGCTCGAACTCCGCTCGCACGCGGGCCGGGCGGTACCCCTCCTGACGTACCGTTTCCGCACCGACGACCACGACGTCCGCCAGCGCTCGCAGTGTGCCGAAGATCCGCATGTCGGTGGCGTTGGAGATCGGCTGCGACCTCCCGTCGTGCTGCGCGGCCCCGTCCAGCGTGGAGACCATGTTGGCCCGCAGGAAGGGCACGCGCTGCCCACCGGAGGCCGACTCGGGATAGGCGTAGGCGGCGGCGAGTTCGGCGAGGCTCCAGTCACGGTCGTCCGGCCCGGCGGGCCCCGCGCCGGAGGTCGTCGGCTCTGTCTGGTCGGTCACAGGGAACAGGCGTCGCATGTCGTGCAGTGTTCCACGACGCTTAGCATGGGTAACCGTGTCGTCCTCCCCTTCCGCTCCCGGCCTCAGCCCGATCGCCGACGCGTCCCCGGTGTCCCTGTGCGCGCGTGCGCCGCACGTCCCCGCGGAGCGCCTGGTGGCCGAGATGGTGCCGCCCCCGCGTTTCGACTCGGTGCGCTTCGACACCTACATACCGGACCCGAACCAGCCCAGCCAGACCGAGGCCGTACGGATCCTGGAGGGCTTCGCGGGCGGTCTCGGCGGGGCGCACGCGGTCGGCGGCGGCAAGCGCGGCCTGTTCGGGCTCGGCAGGGCCAAGGCGCCGAAGACCCCGGCCGGCCCGCGCGGGGTGTACCTCGACGGCGGCTACGGCGTCGGCAAGACCCACCTGCTCGCCTCCCTCTGGCACGCCACCCCGGCGGAGCCCGCGCTCAAGGCCTTCGGCACCTTCGTGGAACTGACCAACCTGGTCGGCGCCCTCGGCTTCCAGCAGACGGTGAAGACCCTCTCGGGCCACCGGCTGCTGTGCATCGACGAGTTCGAACTGGACGACCCCGGCGACACCGTCCTGGTCTCGACCCTGCTCGGCCGTCTGGTCGAGGCCGGCGTGGCGCTCGCCGCCACCTCCAACACGCTGCCCGGCAAGCTCGGCGAGGGCCGCTTCGCCGCCGCCGACTTCCTGCGCGAGATCCAGGGTCTGTCCGCCCACTTCCGCGCCCTGCGCATCGACGGCGAGGACTACCGCCACCGCGGCCTGCCCGAGGCACCGGCGCCGTACGCGGACGAGCAGGTGACCAAGGCGGCGTACGCCACCGAGGGCGCCTCGCTCGACGACTTCCCGCACCTGCTCGCGCACCTCGCCACGGTCCACCCGAGCCGCTACGGCGCGCTCACCGACGGTCTGCGGGCGGTCTGCCTCACCGATGTGCAGCCCGTGCCCGACCAGGCGACGGCGCTGCGCCTGGTGGTCCTCGCGGACCGGCTCTACGACCGTGAGGTGCCGGTCGTGGCCTCGGGCCTGCCCTTCGACCGGCTGTTCAGCGAGGAGATGCTGAACGGCGGCTACCGCAAGAAGTACTTCCGCGCGATCTCGCGGCTCACCGCACTGGCCCGGGACGGCAAGTCCCTCGTCGCCGGCCATTAGTGCCGGGGCACTGGATCACGCCAACCCACCGACGCTATTCAGGCTCTCTTCGGCTCGAAACGTAGAGTTAACCCTGCAAACGGCATCCTCGGGTTACGGTGTCTCTTGACCAGTCGTTGACCACCCTTTGGTCGACGCAAGAGGCACGAAGGGCACGGAGGGGGGCGCATGTTCCGAGGTACGACGGCCAGGGCCGCCCTGGCCCTCCTCGCGGCGGCCCTGCTCGCCCTCCAGTTCTTCACTCCGACCGCACCCTTCGCAGCCGCGCACACCGCTCGTCACGCCGTGGCCAAGGGCCTGTCCGGAACCCAACTCTCCGGCAAGGTACTGCGTGACGAGTCCGCCACGCCCGGCCGCTGCGGTCCGTCCGGGGACCCGACCGGTCCCCTGCGCACCCGCGACCGTCATGTGAACACCGGATGCGCGCCCGAGGAACCCGAGCGCCAACTGCTGGCCGAGGACCCGGCGTCCGTCCATGAACCGGTCGCGCCCGGCGCCGTTCACCTGTCGAGACACTCGACATCCCGCTCCCCGGCGGCACTTCAGGTCTTCCGCTGCTGAGGGAGCCGAGCAGAACAGCGCAGTTCCCCCCATCCTGTCCTGCCCACACCGACGCGCCCCCCACGGCGCGCCAGGAGGAGTCACCACATCATGCAGCCCCTCATCGACAACGCCCGTTCGTTCGGCTCGCGCCCTGAGGAGTTCGCCAAACTCGCAGAAGGCCAGTCCCCGCAGGTGCTGTTCATCACCTGCTCCGACTCCAGGGTCGTTCCGGCCCTGATCACCGGCGCCCGCCCGGGCGAGCTCTTCGAGCTGCGCACCGCGGGCAACATCGTCCCGCCCTACACCTCCGAGCACCCCACCAGCGAGGCGTGCACCATCGAGTACGCGGTGGAGGTCCTCGGCGTGCGCGACATCGTGGTCTGCGGGCACTCGCACTGCGGCGCCGTCGGCGCGCTGGTGCGCGGCGACGACCTGGACGCCGTACCGGCCGTGCGCGACTGGCTCGCGAGCGCCACCCCGCGTCCGTCCGGGACCGTCGAGGACCCGACCGTGGCCGAGGGCGTGCAGAGCCACGTCCTGACGCAGCTGCTGCGGCTGCGCTCGTACCCGTACATCGAGAAGAAGCTGAAGGACGACCAGCTGTCGTTGCACGCCTGGTTCTACGAGGTCCACACCGGCGCCGTGCGGGCGCACGATCCGGCCACCGACGTCTTCAAGGCCCTGTGAGCGCCGCGATGACGACCCTGACCTCCAAGTACCCCTGTCTGAGGCAGGACTTCCTCGCCTCCATAGTCGTCTTCCTGGTCGCCGTGCCGCTGTGTGTCGGTGTGGCGGTCGCCTCCGGCGTCCCGGCGGAGCTGGGCCTGGTCACCGGCATCGTGGGCGGCCTCGTCACCGGGTTCCTGCCGGGCAGCAGCCTCCAGGTCTCGGGGCCGGCCGCGGGTCTGACCGTGCTGGTCTTCGAGGCGGTCAGCGAGTTCGGCGTGGGCACGCTCGGTGTGATCGTGCTGGTGGCCGGTCTGCTGCAGCTCGCCATGGGCTTCCTCAAGATAGGCCGCTGGTTCCGGGCGATATCCGTCTCCGTCGTCGAGGGCATGCTCTGCGGCATCGGACTGGTGATCATCGCCGGGCAGATCTACGCGGCGGCGGGCCTGAAGGCACCGGGCACCGGCCTCGGCAAGATCGCGGGTCTGCCGGGGGCCGTCGTCGACGCGCTCGGCAGCAGCACGGCCCTGGCCTCGCTCGCGATCGGCGCGGGCACCATCGCCGTGATCGTGCTGTGGAAGCGGGTGCCGAAGGCGGTGCGGTCCGTGCCGGGCGCCCTCGCGGCGGTGGTCCTGGCCACGGTCGCCACCCTCGCCCTGGGCCTGCCGGTCGCCACCGTCACCGTGGAGGGCCTGTTCGGCGTCGTCCAGGTGCCGGGGACGGACGCCTTCGGTGAGCTGGCCAGCCCTGCGATCTGGGGCACGATCGTCGCGTTCGCGCTGATCGCCTCCGCCGAGAGCCTGTTCAGCGCGGCGGCCGTGGACCGGCTGCACGACGGTCCGCGCACCGAGTACGACAAGGAGATGGTCGCCCAGGGCGTCGGCAACACGGTGTGCGGCCTGCTCGGCGCGCTGCCGATGACGGCGGTGATCGTGCGCAGCTCCGCCAACGTCAACGCCGGCGCGCGCACCAAGGCCTCGCGGGTGATGCACGGCGTCTGGCTGTTGCTGTTCGCCGCCGCGCTGCCGTCCGCCCTGGCTCTGGTCCCGATCCCGGCGCTGGCCGGCATCCTGGTGCACGCGGGCTGGAAGCTGATCCCGTTCCGCCAGATCTCGACGCTGTGGCGCGGCCACCGGGGCGAGGCGCTGATCCTCGTGGTCACGGCCGTGTCGATCGTCGCGGTGAACATGTTCGAGGGCGTGCTCATCGGGCTGGCCCTGTCCGTGGCCAAGACCGCCTGGGAGGCCTCGCACCTGAAGACCGAGATCGTCGACAAGGGCGCCGGCCCCATCCAGGTCCACCTCATGGGCAACGCGACCTTCCTCAGGCTGCCCAAGATCCTCGACAGCCTGGAGGCGCTGCCCCAGGACCGCCCGGTGGAGCTGGACCTCTCCGGTCTGCACCACCTGGACCACGCCTGCCGTACGGCGCTGGAGAACTGGGCCGAGCGGCACACCGCGGTCGGCACCGAGCCGGTGCGGGTGACCACCGCGTAGGCACCCCGGTGGCTGGTCACCGGTCCGTCATGGCCGGGGACCAGCCACCGGGCATATCGTTGCAGGAGCAGACAAAAGGACCTCACTGAGGAGGTCGTGATGCTCCCTGAGCTGGTGGCGGCGGCCGTGGCGGTCGGATCCGCCGGAGTGGTCTACCTGGCGGCCGCGGCGCGTGTCGTCAAGCAGTACGAACGCGGGGTGCTCTTCCGGCTCGGGCGGCTCGGCGGTGACGTACGCGGGCCCGGGTTCACGATGATCGTTCCCTTCGTGGACCGGCTCAGCAAGGTCAACATGCAGATCGTCACGCTGCCCATCCCGGCCCAGGAGGGCATCACCCGCGACAACGTGACGGTGCGGGTGGACGCCGTCGTCTACTTCAAGGTCGTCGACCCGGCGGCCGCGCTCGTCAACGTCGAGGACTACAAGTTCGCCGTGTCGCAGATGGCGCAGACGTCACTGCGGTCGATCATCGGCAAGAGCGACCTCGACGACCTGCTCTCCAACCGCGAGAAGCTCAACCAGGGCCTGGAGCTGATGATCGACAGCCCGGCCATCGGCTGGGGCGTGCAGATCGACCGCGTGGAGATCAAGGACGTCTCGCTGCCGGACACGATGAAGCGGTCCATGGCCCGCCAGGCCGAGGCCGACCGTGAGCGCCGGGCCCGCATCATCAACGCCGACGCCGAACTCCAGGCCTCCAAGAAGCTGGCCGAGGCCGCCCAGCAGATGGAGGACACCCCGGCCGCGCTCCAACTGCGCCTGCTGCAGACGATCGTGGCGGTGGCGGCGGAGAAGAACTCCACCCTGGTGCTCCCCTTCCCCGTCGAACTGCTCCGCTTCCTGGAGAAGGCCCAGGAGCATCCGCAGGACCACCAACTCGGGACGTGACGCACGGCTGGCAGGGGCCGCCGCACGCCGCTAGCGTTCCCTGCATGCAGCGCAGGCTCGTCGTCGTCACCGCACTGGCGGCTGTGGCGCTCGCCGCCGGCTGCGGACACGACGGCGGGGCCTCGTCCGCGCCCGACCCCGGTGCCGCCCGCCGCATCACCCTGTCGAGCCCCGCCTTTCCCGACGGCGGCACGATCCCCCGCCGCTTCACCTGCGACGGAGAGAACGTCTCACCCCCGCTCACCCTCTCCGGCCTCCCCTCCGCCACCGCCACCGTGGCCCTCCTGGTCGAGGATCCCGACGCCCCGCACGGCACCTTCGTCCACTGGCTGCTGTGGAACGCGTCCCCGAAGGAGACCGACTGGCCCGTCGGCCGAGCCCCGCACGGCGCGATCCAGGGCCGCAACGGCTTCGGAAAGCCCGGCTACGGCGGCCCCTGCCCACCCCGGGGCCACAGCCCCCACCACTACGTCTTCTCGGCGTACGCCGTGGACCGCGCCCTGTCCTCCGCCGCCTCGCCCGACGACCTGGCGCACGCGCTGAGGGGCCACACCCTGGCCGCGGGCACCCTGACCGGCCGTTACGGCCGCTGACCCGGAACGGAGACTCCCGTGGCCAAGGCCGGAAAGAGACAGCAGGACGTGATGGACCTGCGGAAGCTGCTGCGGGTCCCCGGCGGCGAGCATCCGGATCTGACCGAGTACGCCACCCGGACCGGCCCCGCGGGCCCGCAGGACAAGGCGGCGGGCCGCGCGGACACCGCCCGCATGGGCAAGCGGCTGGCCGAACTCCAGGAACGCCTGTGGGCGGCCGGCACCACGGGGGACCGCCGCCGGGTGCTGCTGGTGCTGCAGGGCATGGACACCAGCGGCAAGGGCGGCACCGTCAGGCACGTCGTCGGGCTTTTCAACCCGGCCGGCTGCCGGACCGTGGGCTTCAAGGCGCCCACGCCCGAGGAGCGCGAGCACCACTTCCTGTGGCGCGTCGAGAAGGAGCTGCCCCGGCCCGGCGAGATCGGCGCCTTCGACCGCTCGCACTACGAGGACGTCCTCGTCCCCCGGGTCCGCGCGCTCGCCCCGCGCGACGAGATCGAGCGCCGCTACGACGAGATCAACCGCTTCGAGCAGCGCCTGACCGACGACCGCGTCACCGTCGTCAAGTGCTTCCTGCACATCTCCTTCGACGAGCAGCGCCGCCGCCTGCTGCGGCGCCTGGACCGTCCCGACAAGCGCTGGAAGTTCAGCCCCGGCGACATCGACGACCGCGCGCTGTGGCCCGCGTACCAGGAGGCGTACGAGATCGCCCTGCACCGCTGCTCCGCCCCGCACGCCCCCTGGTACGTGATCCCGGCCGACCGCAAGTGGTACCGCGACTGGGCGGTGGCCCGGCTGCTCCTCGAGCACCTCCGGGCGCTGGATCCGCGGTACCCCGAGCCCGACTTCGACGTGGCCGAGTGCCGCAAACGACTCCTGGAACACTGAGCAGGTCCCGGCGGGGTACCCGGCCACCATGAACGACGACCAGCACGCCTCGTACTGGCTCCGGACGGCCCCCGGCCCCGAGCACCCGACCCTCACCGAGGACATCACGGTCGACGTCGCCGTGATCGGCGCCGGGATCGCCGGGCTGAGCACGGCGTGGGAACTGGCGCGGGCCGGCCGCTCGGTCGCGGTGCTGGAGGCCGACCGGGTCGCGGCGGGCGTGACCGGCCACACCACCGCGAAACTCACCACCCTGCACACCCTCGTCTACGACAAGCTGCGGCGCACCCGGGGTCCCGAGGGCGCCCGGCTGTACGCGCGCTCGCAGAGCGAGGCGATCGAGCACGCCGCCGAGGTCGCGGACGAACTGGGCGTGGACTGCGAGTGGGAGCGCCGCAGCGCCTACACCTACGTCTGCGACGCGGGGCGTGTGGACGAACTGCGGGCCGAGGCGGCGGCCGCCCGGGAGGCGGGGCTGCCGGCGTCCTTCACGACCGAAACCGGCCTGCCGTTCCCGGTGGCGGGAGCGGTGAAGGTGACCGGGCAGGCGCAGTTCCATCCCCGCAAGTACCTGCTGGCGCTCGCCGACGACCTGGTGCGCCGGGGCGGACGGATCCATGAGCGCACGACGGTCACCGGTCTCGACGAGGGCGAGCCGTGCCGGCTGGCGACCGCGTCCGGCGCGACGGTGAACGCCCGGGACGTGGTCGTCGCCACGCACTACCCGATCTTCGACCGGGCCCTGCTGTTCACCCGCCTCTCCCCGCGCCGCGAACTGGTCGTCGCCGGGCCCCTCCCGGCCGACCGGGACCCCGACGGCATGTACATCACGCCGGACGAGGGCACCCGGTCGGTGCGGACGGCGCCGTACGACGAGGACGGGCGGCGCCTCCTGGTGGTCACCGGCGAGCACTTCACCCCGGGCACCGGCGACACCCGGGTCCGCTTCGAGCACCTGGCCGCCTGGGCCGAGGACCACTTCCCGGACGCCGACCTCACCTATTCCTGGGCCACCCAGGACAACGACCCCACCGACACGGTGGCGATGGTCGGTCCGCTGCACCCCGGCGCCCGGCACACCTACGTCGCCACCGGGTTCGGCGGCTGGGGGCTGAGCGGCGGCATCATGGCGGGCCGGCTGCTCACCGCACAGATCCTCGGGCAGCCGTGCGCGTGGAGCGAGCTGTACGACCCGCGCCGGTTGCGCACGGCGGTGCGTGAGGCGCCGGCGTTCCTCAAGACGCAGGCCGAGGTGGCCCGGCACTTCGTGGGCGACCGGTTGCGTCCGGCGCCGCCGCTGGAGTCCCTGCCGCCCGGCGAGGGCGCCGTGGTCCGCGCCGGTCACGACCGGGTCGCCGTCTACCGCGACGACGACGGCACTCTGCACGCCGTCTCCCCGCGCTGCACCCACCTGGGCTGCCTGGTCGCCTTCAACTCCGCCGAACGCGCCTGGGAGTGCCCCTGCCACGGCTCCCGCTTCGACACGGACGGCAAGGTGGTCCAGGGCCCGGCGACGAGGCCGCTGGAGCGGCGGGACATCTGACCGCCCGTCCGGGTGACGCCGGAGCGACCTACGCTGGAGTCATGAGCGACGAGTACTGCACGATCGCCGACGCCACCAGGCCGCCGAGGGCGGAGGGTCCGCCGTATGCGATGGGGGTCCCCCCGCTCGGACGAAGTTGAGAGTGGGGGAGTGTGCTGTGCCGGGAGCCGACGGAGTACCCGGAGTCGTACAAGGGGATCACGCTGTGCCCCCGGTGCGAATGGCAGGAGGCCCAGCGCACCGCCTGTTCAGGGTGAGCGGCGGGAAGTGAGGACGCAGGTCACGGCGGTCGCCGCCGCCGCGAGGGCGAACGCACCGGCCAGGGGCAGCAGGGGCAGGGGTACCGTGCCCGAGCGCGAGCCCGCGACCAGGCCGCCGACCGCCGCCTGGGCCGGCGAGCCCGTCGCCACCGCCGACAGCAGCGCCGCGAGCAGCATCGCCGGGACCGCCCGGCCGGACGAGCGCAGCACCGGCCAGTTGGTGAGCGCGCCGGCCGCCGCGCCGAGCAGGGCGCAGGCCAGGGCGGCGAGCAGTCCGGCCGCGGCGGCCGGGAGCCGGGCCACGCGCGTGTGGTGCTCGGTGCTCGCCGGGTCACTGATCAGGGTCACGACGACGACCGCGACGGCACCGATCGACGCCGCGGCGAGAAGGGCCACCAGCAGACGGGCCAGTTGGGCCTTCCCTGGTCCGGACGCGGCGGCCACGCATGCGCGTGCCGCGGGCGGTTCGACGGTGACGCACACCCGCACCAGCCAGGCGGCGACCGGCAGCAGCGCGGCGGCGGTGTAGCCGAGGGAGTCGAGGATCGGCTGGCCGCTCTGCACGCCGACGGCCAGGAACGCCGCGTAGAGGATGACCGGCGGCAGCCAGCGCTGGGAGCGCACGAGGAGGGCGGTCTGGTAGCGCAGGAGGGCGGTCATCCGGGGGTGTCCTCGTCGAGGGTGCGCACGCTCACCACGTGCCGGGGCGGTCGGGCCGTCAGCAGGGCCCGCAGGACGACGTCCGAGTGCGAGGCCGGGACGGTGAGCCGGTGGTGGTCCGGCCCGAGTTCGGTGACGGTGGCCAGCGGATGCGCGGGCGGCGGCCCGTGCACCTCCACGACGACCCGCGGGCCTGCGGGTGGCCCGTGCTCCTCCGTACGGCGATCGAGGCGCCCCTCGTGGACCGTGTACGTGGCGTCGGGTGCCCCCGCCAGGCGGCTCGGGTCGTGGTCGACGAAGACGACCGCGCCACCGGCCTCGGTGCGCTCGGCCACCACTCGCTCCAGTTCCGCCCGGGCCGCACCGTCCAGGCCGGTCCAGGCCTCGTCGAGGACGAGCAACTCCGGCTCGGCGAGGAGGGCCTGGGCGACCGCGACCTTCTGGCTGCCGCCCTTGGACAGCTCGGCCATCGGCGTGCGGGCGAGGTCGGCCGCGCCGAAACGCTCCAGCCACCGGCCGGCCGCCGCGGTCGCCGCGCTCCGGGACAGGCCGTGGACGGTGCCCAGGTGGGTGAGGTAGCCGACGGCGGTGAACGGAAGGGCCGCCGGGAAGCGCTCGGGGACGTACGCGGTCCGTGGGCGGCCGGTGACCCTGCCCTCCGTGGGGGCGTCGATGCCGGCGAGGACGCGCAGCAAGGTGGACTTGCCGGTGCCGTTGCTGCCTTCCACCCGGGTGAGGGTGCCGGGGGCCAACGCGAGGTCGATGTCCCGCAGGATCCAGGGGCCGCGCAGACCGTAGCGGCGGCCGACGTTGTGCAGCTGCATGAGGTCTTTTCCTCGCTCCCCTTAGAGTTGCCCGGTGTGAGCCCTGATTCAACACCACCCGGTGACAGCCCCTTTCGCTCCGAGCGCACCGCCCGCGACGAGGCTCCGCAGTTCGTGCTGCCCCTCGTCGTGCGGGTGGAGAAGGCCGCGCCGCCCGCCCGTACGGACGCTCTGGAGACGGCCGCCCGGGCCGTGCTCGTCATGCTCGGCGACGAGCGCTCCCTCGGTGACGGTGAGTGGGCCCAGGTCATGCGGGAGTGGCAGGACGCCCGGATCCGGAAAGTCGTACGGCGGGCCCGGGGGGCCGAGTGGCGGCGGGCCGAGGCGCTGGCCGGGATCACCGTGACCGGCAAGTCGGCCGAGGTGCGGGTCTTCCCGCCGGTCCCGCTCGACGGGTGGCCCAAGGACCTGGCGAGGTTGCAGGTGTCCGGCACCGAACTGGAGGACCCGGAGCCGCCGGTGCCGGCCGACGCGTCGCAGCCCGTGCTGTGGCTGAACCCGGAGCTCGACATGTCCGCCGGCAAGGCCATGGCGCAGGCGGGGCACGGCGCTCAACTCGCCTGGTGGGAACTGTCGGACGAGGAGCGGGCGGCCTGGCGGGACGCGGGGTTCCCGCTCGCCGTGCGGACCGCCGATCCGGTGCGCTGGGACCGGCTCACCGGCAGTGGGCTGCCGTTGGTGCGGGACGCGGGGTTCACGGAGATCGCGCCCGGCTCGTGCACCGTGGTCGCCGACCACCCCGCGCTGCGGTGACAGCGAGCGGGCGCGCCACTTTGCCGTCCGTTTAGTTTGTTGGCCGGCGCTTGAACAACGCGGCCGCCCCTCCCGTAACTCCTGGCATCGAGTCGGTGTCACCCGGGAGGGGCTGTGCAGGGTATGCGGATCAACGGGACTGCCTTCATCGTCGCGGCTCTCGTCGCCACCGTGGGCGCGCTCGCGTTCCCGGTGTGGACCTACGCCGACCGGTCGGGCACCGGCCAGGCGAACGTGGCGGCGGGGACCGTGAACACCCAGTGGGGCCCGCTGACCGCTTCCGACCGCGACCTGATAGTGCGCGTGCGGCTGGCCGGGCTGTGGGAGCTGCCCGCCGGGCAGCAGGCCCTGCAGCGCGCGCCGAGCCAGGCCGTCAAGGAGGCGGGCGACCACCTCATCGTCGGTCACACCGACCTCGACAAGCGGGTGCGGATCGTCGCCGCCCAGCTGGGCGTGGAGCTGCCGAACCAGCCCAACGAGCAGCAGCAGGGCTGGCTGCGGGAGATGTCGGCGGCGAGCGGCGCGGAGTACGAGTACAAGTTCGTGAACCTGCTGCGGTCCGCGCACGGCAAGATCTTCCCGGCGATCGGCACGGTCCGGAACACGACCCGCAACACGCTCGTACGGCAGCTTGCCTCGGACGCCAACCAGACCGTGCTCGACCACATCACGGTCCTGGAGAAGACCGGCAAGGTCGACTTCGACGCGATCGCCAACGACGCGGTGGCCGGGACCACGGCGAGCCCGACCGGCCCGCCCGCCCCCGTGCCCGGTCAGGTGGCGTCCTCGGCGCCCGCTGCCGGGCCGAGCGGGGACGTGGGGGTGACCTCGCGTCCGTCGCCGGGCGAGCCGGGCACCGTCAACACCGGGCGGCCGGACCCGGTGGACTCGGCGGGTGTGCTGCGGTGAGCGGGGCGTTCGAACGGGGCGGGGCGGGCGGAACCTCAAATGTTGCTCTGAAGGTGGGTGGGGCGCGGTTCGGGCCCTGGTGCCGGGGCCATACCCCCGTCACGTTCCGCACGGCGTGGGCAGGGAGGGGATCATCATGGAGCGACTGGGCAGGGGCATCGGGTGGCGGCCGGAGATCGCCGGCGCCGTGGAGCGGATGCCGGGCATCGAGTGGGTCGAGGTCGTGGCCGAGAACGTGTGTCCGGGGCACCTTCCCGAGTCGCTGCTGCGGCTGCGGGCCCGTGGGGTGACGGTGGTCCCGCACGGTGTCTCGCTGGGCCTGGGCGGCGCGGACCGACCCGACGAGGGTCGGCTCGCCGCACTCGCCGAGCGGGCCGAGGCACTGGGATCGCCGCTGGTCACGGAGCACATCGCGTTCGTACGGGCGGGCGGTCCGCTCACCGCCTCGCCCCTGCTGGAGGCCGGCCACCTGCTGCCCGTACCGCGCACCCGGGACGCCCTGGACGTGCTGTGCGAGAACGTCCGGATCGCGCAGGACGCGCTGCCGGTGCCGCTCGCGGTGGAGAACATCGCCGCGCTGATCTCCTGGCCGGGCGAGGAGATGACCGAGGGGCAGTTCCTGTACGACCTCGTGGACCGCACCGGTGTGCGGCTGCTGATCGACGTGGCCAACCTCCACACCAACCACGTCAACCGGGGCGAGGACCCGGCCGAGGCGCTCGCCGGGCTTCCGCTGGAGGCCGTGGCGTACGTCCATGTCGCGGGCGGCTTCGAACGGGACGGCGTCTGGCACGACAGCCACGCCCACCCGGTGCCCCCGGCGGTCCTGGACATCCTGACCGACCTGGCCTCCCGGGTGTCCCTGCCGGGAGTCCTCCTGGAGCGGGACGAGAACTTCCCGGAGCCGGGAGTGCTGGAGGGGGAGCTGGCCGCCATCGGGGCGGCCGTGGAGAAAGGACGGGCGGGGTCGGAGCCGGTATGGGCGGGGTCGGAGGAGGTGGCGGTGACATCGGCGGGCGCTGGGGCGGTGACAGCGGCGATCACCGAGGAGCCCATGGGCGGCGCCACCTCCCCCGAGCCGCCCGGTCCGGCTCCGGCGTCCGCCGCTCACCCGGACGCCGCCCGCGTGCGGCTCGGCCTCGCCGAGGCCGCCCTGCTGTCCGCGCTCGTCGCCGGGACACCCGTGCCCGAGGGCTTCGACCGGGCGCGGCTCGGGGTGCAGGCGCGGGCGCTCGCCGGGAAGCGGGCCGACGTCGTGGGAAAGGTCGCGCCCCGGCTGCCGGAGCTTCTCGGGGCGACGTACCGGACCGCGTTCCTCGCCTACGCGACCGGGCATCCGATGACCGGCGGCTACCGCCGGGACGCGCTGGACTTCGCCGAGCACCTGCTGCTGTCGGGGCGGCTCCCGGAGGGACGGGTGCGGCGGGAGCTGCGGGCGTGGTGGCTCGAGCGGTCGGGGCCGGCGCCCCGGTCACGGCCGGCGGAGCGGATGGCCCGGGCGGCCCGGAGGGTGCTGCTGCACCGCTGAGCGGTCGAGTGTGCCGGGGCTAACACAAGGGCCACCGGGCACACGCCCCAGACCCGGTTCGTTCGTATTTGCCACCGAATTTCCCTCCCGTTCACTTCCCTTACGCCCCATAACATCCCTATTTCGCCCCCTTGCCTTCTCGCGGGAGACGCACAACACCACGCAGTAACATGCCAATCCCGCACCCGAAACCGACCAGCGTGCGGTGCCGCAGTCAGGAGGCACCATGCGACCGCGACCACCCGTCAAAGGCCGAGGCATCGTCAGTGGCAC
This sequence comes from Streptomyces sp. NPDC101152, assembly GCF_044768275.1. Taxonomy (NCBI): domain Bacteria; kingdom Bacillati; phylum Actinomycetota; class Actinomycetes; order Kitasatosporales; family Streptomycetaceae; genus Streptomyces; species Streptomyces sp. NPDC101152. The sequence goes on from NZ_JBIWPO010000003.1 coordinate 219,489, forward strand.
CGGCATCATCATCACCGGTCTGACGGCGACCCTGTTGGCGCTGATCTTCCCGGTCTGGACCTACGCCGACCGCTCCGGAACCGGTGTCGCCGTGCTCAACGCCGAGACGGTGTCGACGAGTTACGGCCCCCTCTCCGCCCTCGACCGCGACTTCGTCACCAAGGTCCGGCTGGCCGGACTGTGGGAGCTGCCCGCCGGGCAGGAGGCGGAACAGAAGGGCACCACCCAGGCGGTACGGACGGCCGGGCAGCACCTCGTCGACGGCCACACCTTTCTCGACCAGCGGGTCCGGGACGTCGCCGCGAAGCTCGGGCTCCAGTTGCCCAACGAGCCCACCGCACAGCAGCGGCAGTGGCTCACGACCCTGAACGCGGCCCAGGGCGTGGACTACGACCGCCAGTTCGTGAACATCACGCGGCTCGCACACGGCAAGGTGTTCTCCCTGGTCGCCCAGGTCCGCGCGACCACCCGCAACTCGCTGGTGCGCGCCCTCGCCGACGACGCCAACACGACGGTGCTGGACCACATCAAGGCCCTGGAGGCGACGGGCTTCGTGAACTGGGACGCGCTCGCCCAGGACATGGCCATGGCGAGCACACCCCCGCTGGTCAACTCCCCCGCCCCGCCCGGTCCGACGACGAACCCGAGCCCGGCCACTCCGGTCGTCCCGTCGCCGTCCGCGACCTACAGCCTCCCGCCGGCCGAGTCCAGCCCGCCGCCGCAGTAGACCTGTTCAGGACATCCGGAACGTCACATACCGACAACGCTCCGTCCGGATTGTGAACAAGGCATGGCGTTCGACAGGCCCTTTGGCATAGAAACGCGGCATGTTCTGGGTCCTCCTCCTGCTGCTGGCCTGGGCCGTCACCGGCACGGCGTGTACCCGGCTGTGCCTGGCCGCCGTACGCGCGGCGGGCGCCGATCCGGACCCCGTGCAGCGTGAGCTGACGCTCTACGAGGCCGCGTTCCTCTCCGGCGGCCCCCGCCGGGTCGCCGATCTGACCATGGTCTCCATGGCCCGGCAGCGCCGGCTGCTGCTCGCCCACACCGGCTGGGCGACGGTCGTCGACCCGCGCGGGCGGGACGAGATGGAGCAGTCCGTCATCGGGGCCATCGGCCCGGAAGGACAGAACCGCATCGCCCCGGTCCGCGCCGCCGCGGCCTCCGCGGCCGCGGTGGGCAGCCTCGGCGACCGCCTCGTCCGCGCGGGCCTGGCCGTGCCGGCCGGCGCCCGCACCACCGTCGCGGCCGGGGTGCGTCAGGTCCGGCTCGCCGCGCTCGCCGTGCTCGCGCTGGGCGCCGCCGGGCTCCTCGTCCCCGCGCACCCGGACATGCCGCGCGGCCTGGTCGCCCTCTGGTTCGCGCTGCCGCTCGCGCTGAACCTGAGCTGCCTGGCCATAGCCCGCGTCGAGGCGCACCCCTACTCCCGCTGGGCCTCCCCGGCCGGCCAGCGCCTGCTGGGCACCCTGGCCCGGCGCGCCCCTTACGGCGACGACGGCACGTACCTGACCACCGTCGCAGTACGCGGCGTCCGCGCGATCGGCGAACCGGACCTGCGGGCCGCCTTCGCACACCGCGACCAGCCCTAGGACTGCCTTTCGGGCGTGAACGGCTCGTCGGGGGCGCACCGGGGGCACGGGGGACGACACCCGCTCGGCGGTGCTTGCCTTCGCCGACCGTCGAACGAAACATCCCTTTTGTCGCCGCTGTGCACCGAAGGGATACGCGATGAGAGCAGCCGCCCTCTACTCGGCCGCCGGGTCCTTGCTCCTGACCGCCCTCGCCGCGGCGCCGGCCGGTGGTGCCGCCGTCACCCCGGACGCGGCACAACTGCGCGGTACGGCGGTGGCCGCCGCGCGGGCCCGGGCCGTCGGTGTCGCCTTCGGGGCGTGCTCGGGCGGCCAGGACATGCCCGGCGGCCTGGAGTGCGGCACGGTGTCCGTGCCGCTCGACTACGCGGCCCCCGGCGGCCGGCAGATCAGGCTCACCGTGAGCCGGGTGCGGGCCACGCACCGGGACCCGCGCAACAGCAAGCGCCGGGTGCCCCGGCAGGGCGCCCTGGTCTACAACCCCGGCGGGCCCGGCGCCGACGGTCTGTACTTCCCGCTCGTCGGTCTGATGCCGCAGTGGAAGCGCCTCGGCGCGGCGTACGACCTCGTCGGCTACTCCCCGCGCGGGGTGGGGCGTTCGGCGCCGCTGTCCTGCCAGGACCCCCGGCACCTGTTCAAGGGCCCCTCGCCGGCCCCGGCGCACCCTTCTGAGTCGTACAAGAAGGAGCGCATCGCACGGGCCGAGAGCTACGCGCGCGGGTGCGCCCAGCGGGCCGGCCGCGATCTGCGGTACTACAACTCGCTCAACAACGCCCGCGACCTGGACGTCCTGCGGGCCGCGCTCGGGGAGGACCGGCTGACGTTCATGGGGGCGTCGTACGGCACCTACGTGGGAGCCCTGTACGCCACCCTGTTCCCCACCCATGTGCGGCGGATGGTGTTCGACGCCGCGGTGAACCCGGACCCGGAACAGGTCTGGTACCGCAACAACCTCGACCAGTCGGCCGCGTTCGAGGGACGCTGGGCGGACTTCCGGGAGTGGATCGCGGCGCACGACGACGTGTACGGGCTGGGGAGCACGGCGGAGGCGGTGCAGCACAGTTACGACCGGGCGAGCGCGCGGCTGGCGGCCGAGCCGGCGGGCGGCGAGGTGGGGCCGGGGCAGCTGCGGGGGGCGTTCCTGACGGCGGGGTACTACGACGACTACTGGCCGCAGCGGGCCGAGGCCCTGTCCGCGTATCTGCGGGGCGATCCGAAGCCGCTGGTCGAGCAGGCGGCGCCGGTGCGGGACGCGGCGGCCGAGGTGGAGAACAGCGACGCGGTGTACACCGCCGTCGAGTGCAACGACACGCCCTGGCCGACGAACTGGCGGGTCTGGGACCGGGACAACACGCGGCTCGCGCGGGTGGCGCCGTTCGAGACCTGGGACAACGCCTGGACGAACCTGCCCTGCGCGTACTGGCCCGCGCCGCGGCAGCGGGCGCTCGACGTGCGGACGGGGCCCGGTGAGCTGCCGCCGACGCTGATCCTGGCGGCCGAACGGGACGCCGCCGCGCCCTACCAGGGGGCGCTCGAGCTGCAGCGGCGGTTGTCCGGCGCGGTGCTGGTGACCGAGCGGGACGCGGGGTCGCACGGGATCGCCGAGGGGCCGAACCCGTGCGTCAACGGCTACCTGGACGCCTACCTGCTGGCGGGCCGCCTGCCGGTGCGGCACGCGGCCTGCGCCCCGCACGCGGCACCCGAGCCGACCAGGCAGGTCGGCAGTTGATCAGGCGAGGCCCGCGATCAGCTCGGCGACGTCCTTGCGGCGGCCGGTGTAGAACGGGACCTCCTCGCGGACGTGCCGACGGGCTTCGGAGCCGCGCAGGTGGCGCATGAGGTCGACGATGCGGTGCAGTTCGTCGGCCTCGAAGGCGAGGATCCACTCGTAGTCGCCGAGGGAGAAGGACGCGACCGTGTTGGCGCGGACGTCGGGGTAGCCGCGGGCCATCTTGCCGTGGTCGGCGAGCATGCGGCGGCGGTCCTCGTCGGGCAGCAGGTACCAGTCGTAGGAGCGCACGAAGGGGTAGACGCTGACGTAGTTGCGAGGCGTCTCGTCGGCGAGGAACGCCGGGATGTGCGAGCGGTTGAACTCGGCGGGGCGGTGCAGCGCCATGTTCGACCAGACCGGCGTGAGCGCGCGGCCCAGCTTGGTGCGGCGGAAGAGGTTGTACGCCTCCTGGAGCTGGTCGCTGGTCTCCGCGTGCCACCAGATCATGAGGTCGGCGTCCGCGCGCAGGCCGGAGACGTCGTAGGTGCCGCGGATGGTCACGTCCTTGGCGGCGAGCTGGTCGAACAGCTCCTGGACCTCGTCGGCGTAGCCCGCGCGGTCCTCGGGGAGCACGTCCTTCAGCTTGAAGACGGACCACAGGGTGTAGCGGATGACCTCGTTGAGGTCCTTGGCCAGCTTGCCCTTGTTCGGGATCCTGGCTGCCTCGGTGGTGGGGGCGTCGTCACTCATGCGGCTATTCTCCCGCTCCGCCGTGCAGGCTCTGCACCGGGTGGGCGGTGAGCTCCTGCACACCGCTCAGATCGCCGTGGATCTGGTCCACCGCCGCGTACGCGCTCGCGATGCAGGCCGGGATGCCCACGCCGTCGTACGGGGCGCCGCACACGGCGAGGCCGGGCAGCTTGGCGACGTGCTCGCGGATGCGGGCCACGCGCGCGTGGTGGCCGACGGGGTACTGGGGCAGACCGTCGGTCCAGCGGGTGACGCGGGTTTCGAGCGGAGTGGCGTCCAGGCCGGTGGCCGCCCTCAGGTCGTGGCGGGAGACGTCCACCAGGCCGGCGTCGTCACGCTCGAGGATCTCCGTCTCGCCGTACCGGCCGACGGAGGTGCGTAGGACGAGGACGTCCGGGTTCTCCTCGGCGACCCAGCCCCATTTCTGGGAGGCGAAGGTGGACGCCTTGATGGTGCGGCCGTCGACCGGCGGCACCAGGAAGCCGCTGCTGCCCTCCGGCAGGGCGGTGTCGGAGCGGCGGTAGGCCAGGGTGACCAGGGCCATCGAGGCGTACTCGACGGCGGCGAGCTCCGCGGCGGCCGCCGGGGCGTCGGCGCGCAGCAGAGCGGCGGCGGCCGGTGCGGGAACCGCGAGGACGACGGCGTCGCCGTGCAGCACCCGGTCCCCGGCGACGACCCGCCAGGTCTCCGGTCCGGCTCCCGCGCCGTCGGGGCCGTCCGTCGTCACGCGGCGCAGTTCGCGCACGGGCGTCCCGGTCAGGACGACGCCGCCCGCCGCGCGCACCGAATCGGCGAGCGCGAGCGGGAGGGTGCCGATGCCGCCCTCGATGCCCATGAACACCGGGCCCGTCTGCCGGCCGGCCGCCATCCTCGCCTGGATCTCGCGGACGCCCTCCGTCAGCGAGGTATGCGTCCGCGCGACCTGGAAGAGCTGCGGGACGGCCGAGCGCATCGAGATGCGGTACGCGTCGCCCGCGTAGACACCGCCCAGCAGGGGCTCCACGAGGCGGTCGACGACCTCACGGCCGAGGCGGGCCGCGACGAACTCCCCCACCGCGACGTCGTCGCCGACCTCCGTGCGCGGCAGGTCTGCGTCGCGCTCGACACGGGCCAGGCCCTCGTCGCTCAGGACGCCGGAGAGGGCGGCCGCGGTGCCGGGCACGCCCATGACGTGGCCCTTGGGCATGGGGCGCAGGGCGCCACGGGTCCACAGGGAGGCCGTCGCGGTGGCCGGCGGCTGGAGGCGGTCCGTGAGGCCCACCTCGCGGGCCAGGGCGACCGCTTCCGGCCGGCGGGCGAGCATCGACTCGGCGCCGAGGTCGACGCGCGCGCCGGCGATCTCGCCGGGCAGCAGCTTGCCGCCGACGCGGTCCGAGGCCTCCAGCACCGTCACCCGCGCGCCCCGCCGTAGCAGCCGGTGGGCGGCGGCGAGCCCCGCGACCCCGGCTCCGACGACGATCACGTGACCGGCGCCGCCGGTACCCGCAGAACTCTCCACTTCACGCATGCCCCCAGCCTCTCAGACCCCTCTGACAACCCGCCCGCGGCCCGGTGTCCTTCACGAGTCCCGACCGTGACCTCATCGGAACCGCCCGGTCCAAACCTCCCGCACCCTCCCGGCGTCGAAGGACCGTCAGTCGTCACCACCCCGGGGGTACGCCCACATGCACGCACGACGTTCCGTACGACCCGTCCCGGCCCTGGCCGGGCTCCTGCTGGCCGCGGCGCTCGCGCTGACCGGCTGCGGCTCCGCCAAGGAAGCCGGCCGTTCCACCTCCGACAGTGGCGCGGCCGCACAGAGCGGCGCGAAGGCGGTGGCCCCCGGCGGCGCGCGGGCCGCGAGCGGCGCCAAGGACGCGAGCGGCGCCGGCCCGACGCGGACGCCGCGCCTCACCGGGAGCAGCATCATCCGTACGGCCTCCCTCACCGTGCAGGTGAAGGACGTGCCGAAGGCCCTCGCCGACGCCCGTACCACCACCGAGGACGCCGGCGGCTACGTCGGCGACGAGACCACCAGCCGGGACACGGAGGGCCACGAGCACACGCGCGTGGTGCTGCGCGTGCCCGTGAACCGCTACGACCAGGTGCTCGCCGGCCTTCAGGGCGCGGGCAGGCTGATCGACCGGACGGCGAAGGCCGAGGACGTCACCGACCAGGTCGTCGACGTCGACAGCCGGGTGAAGTCGCAGCAGGCGAGCGTGGCGCGGGTCCGCGCGCTGATGGACCGGGCCACCAAGCTCAGCGACGTCGTCGAGCTGGAGGGCGAGCTGAGCAACCGGGAGGCCGACCTGGAGTCCCTGCTGGCCCAGCAGGCGTCCCTGAAGGACCGTACGAGCATGGCCTCCATCACGCTGTCCCTGTCCCAGACACCGGCGAAGGCGGCCGCGAAGCATGACCACCCCGGCTTCGTGGACGCGCTGGCGGGCGGCTGGCACGCCTTCCTGGCGATGCTGCGGTGGCTGGCGGTGGCCCTCGGCGCGGTGCTGCCGTTCGCCGCGACGGCGGCCCTGCTCGTCCTGGTGTGGCTGCGGCTGCTGCGGCCCCGGCTGCCGCGCCGCCCGGCCGCGGCGGCGACGGGCGCGGGCGAGGAGGGCGAGCGGGACTGAAATGCCCTGCCCCCGTAGCGTGTTCGCATGAGCATGAGCGCTGCGCGGGAACGACTGGTCGTCATCGGGGGCGACGCCGCGGGAATGTCCGCGGCGTCGCAGGCACGCCGGCTGAGGGGCCCGGACGAGCTGGAGATCGTGGCGTTCGAGCGCGGCCACTTCACCTCGTACTCGGCGTGCGGCATCCCGTACTGGGTCGGCGGCGACGTCGCCGGGCGCGACCAGCTGATCGCCCGCACCCCCGAGGAGCACCGCGCGCGGGACATCGACCTGCGCGTGCGGACGGAGGTCACGGAGATCGACGTGACGGCCGGCCGGGTACGCGCGCGTGACCTCGATTCCGGCGCCGAGTCCTGGACGTCGTACGACAAACTCGTGATCGCGACCGGCGCCCGCCCGATCCGCCCGGACATGCCGGGCGCCGACGCCCCCGGCGTCCACGGGGTGCAGGCCCTGGACGACGGCCAGGCCCTCCTCGACTCGCTCACGCGCACGCGCGGCCGTGGCGCGGTGGTCATCGGCGCGGGCTACATCGGCGTGGAGATGGCCGAGGCCCTCATCAACCGCGACTACCGGGTCACGGTCGTCAACCGCGGCAGCGAGCCCATGTCGACCCTCGACCCGGACATGGGCCGCCTGGTGCACGAGGCGATGGAGGGTCTCGGCATCACCATGGTCAACGACGCGGCCGTCACCAAGATCCTCACCGGCGAGGACGGCCGGGTCCGCGCGGTCGCCACCGAGGACGCCGAGTACCCGGCGGACGTGGTGGTCCTGGGTATCGGCGTGCACCCGGAGACGACCCTCGCCGAGGCGGCCGGCCTCCCCCTCGGCGCCCACCGCGGCCTCCTCACCGACCTCGCGATGCGGGTGCGCGGCCACGAGAACATCTGGGCCGGCGGCGACTGCGTGGAGGTCCTGGACCTGGTCTCCGGCCAGGAACGCCACATCGCCCTCGGCACCCACGCCAACAAGCACGGCCAGGTCATCGGCACCAACGTCGGCGGCGGCTACGCCACCTTCCCGGGCGTGGTCGGCACCGCGGTCAGCAAGGTCTGCGACCTGGAGATCGCCCGCACGGGCCTGCGCGAGAAGGACGCGCGCAGGGCGGGCCTGCGATTCGAAACGGTCACCATCGAATCGACGAGCCGAGCGGGCTACTACCCCGGCGCCTCCCCCATGACGGTCAAGATGCTCGCCGAGCAACGGACCGGACGTCTGCTGGGCGTACAGATCGTGGGCAGGGAGGGCGCGGCCAAACGGGTCGACATCGCCGCCGTCGCCCTCACTGCCGGAATGACGGTAGAACAGATGACGTCCCTGGACCTGGGCTACGCCCCACCCTTCAGCCCCGTCTGGGACCCGGTGCTGGTGGCTGCCCGCAAGGCATCAAAGGCAGTGCAGCAACGCCGGTCCTGATCCCTCACGCGCTCCCGTTGATCCGCTCGATCGCCTGCCGCGCCTGCTCCGCAGGAGGCCGCGCCGGCAGCGAGGACACCGAGGCCGTGGACGTCATGGCAGGCTGCTCCCCCGCCGGCTTCGCGTGCGCCGCCGCCGGCCGCGTGGTCCGCAGCCGATGGCTCACCGCCTCGTCCAGCGTCACCGGCCGCTGCATCTGGGAGGCGAGCCGCCCCGCCTCCTGGCCCAGCCTGGCCACGTCCTCCCAGGGCAGCCTCACCACCAGGGAGATCTCGGCCTCACCGTCGGGGAGAGCGTGCATCAGAGGAGTAACTCGGTCGTTCATCGCCTGTTCCTCACGTCGTCCCCGCGACCCGCCTTCCCCGCGCCGCGGGCGGTTGCCGAGTCATACGCACACGCGCGTGCGGACGTTCACCGATTCGCGCCGCTCATCGGGGGCACTAATTCCCTGTGGTCATCCCCGTTCATGACGTCAACCCGGTGCGCCGCACCCCTTGGGTGACGTACGCGCTGATCGCCGCGAACGTCTACGTGTTCCTGTCCACGCCCGGCATCGCCGGCTCCGTGGCGGGCGGCAGCGACCTGTCGCAGACGTGTCATCTGCAGGCGTTCCTGGACCACTACGCGGCGGTGCCCAGGGAGCTGATCCATCATCAGCTGCCGAGGCTTGTCCCGACGGGTGACGTCGGCGTCGGCACGCACGGTCCGGGCTGCGTGGTGGCTCCGCCGGGCTACGCCAAGTCGCCCCCGCTGTCCGTGTTCACGGCGATGTTCCTGCACGGCAGCTGGCTGCACCTGCTGGGCAACATGCTGTTCCTGCTGATCTTCGGCAACAACGTCGAGGACCGCATGGGCCACATTCGCTTCGCGCTGTTCTACGTCGTCTGCGGCTATGCGGCGGGCTACGGCTTCGCCCTGGTGAACTCCGACTCGGGCGACCCCCTGATCGGCGCCTCCGGAGCCATCGCGGGTGTGCTGGGCGCGTATCTGGTGCTGTATCCGAGGGCCAGGGTGTGGGTCCTCGTACCGTTCCTGATCTTCCTGCCGTTGCGGCTGCCCGCCTGGCTGGTGCTGGGCTTCTGGTTCGTGCTGCAGGCGTTCTACTCGGCCGGCGCGGGCGTGTCCTCGGCGGGCACGGTGGCGTACGCGGCGCACGTCGTGGGTTTCATCGCCGGCATGCTGCTGGCCTGGCCGCTCAAGCCGGGCACGCCCCCGCCACCGGAACCGCGCGGCCTGCTGTTCGGCAGGCGGGCGCGGCCCCGGCACACGTGGTGAGCGCCGGGGCGGTCAGCGCGCGGTCTGCGTGTGGACGTACTCCACGAGCCGGGTCAGCGCGTCGGGGTCGGTGGACGGCATGACGCCGTGGCCCAGGTTGAAGACGTGGCCCTCAAGGCCCGCGGCCGCGTCGAGGACCTCGCGGGCCTTCTCCTCGACGGCCTTCCGGGTGGTGAACAGGATCGTCGGGTCGAGGTTGCCCTGCAGCGCCTTTCCGGGGCCGACGCGGCGGGCGGCCTCGTCCAGCGGGACGCGCCAGTCGACGCCGACGACGTCCGCTCCGGCCTCGCCCATGAGCCGCAGCAGCTCGCCGGTGCCGACGCCGAAGTGGATGCGGGGGACGCCGTACGAGGCGACGGCGTCGAAGACCTTCGCGGAGGCCGGCATCACCGAGTGCCGGTAGTCGGCGGGGGCGAGCGCGCCGGCCCAGGAGTCGAAGAGCTGGACGGCCGAGGCGCCGGCCTCGATCTGCACCTTCAGGAAGGCGGTCGTGATGTCGGCGAGACGGTCGAGCAGGTCGGCCCACAGCTCGGGGTCGCCGTACATCATCGCCTTGGCGTTCTCGTACGTGCGCGAGGGGCCACCCTCGACGAGGTAGCTCGCGAGGGTGAAAGGCGCGCCGGCGAAACCGATGAGCGGGGTCGCCCCGAGTTCGCGGGTGAGCAGGCCGATCGCCTCGGTGACGTACCAGACGTCCTCGGCGGTCAGCTCGCGGAGCTGGGCGAGGTCCGCACGGGTGCGGATCGGGTGGGCGACTACGGGGCCCACGCCGGGCTTGATGTCGAGGTCGATACCGATGGCCTTGAGCGGGACGACGATGTCGCTGAAGTAGATCGCCGCGTCGACGCCGTGCCGGCGGACCGGCTGGAGGGTGATCTCCGTGATCAGGTCCGGGCGCGTGCAGGACTCCAGCATCGGGACGCCCTCGCGGACCTTGCGGTACTCCGGGAGCGAGCGCCCGGCCTGTCGCATGAACCACACGGGGGTGTGGGGGACGGGTTCGCGCCGGCAGGCCTTGAGGAAGGCGGAGTCGTACGCCGGGGACGGCTGCGGGTTCTCGTTCGCGCTCACGGGGCAAGTCTGACACGAGGCCGACGGGGCTCCGGTCGCGCAGGGGCGTTGCCGCCACGTACGCCGAATCCCGGGTGTCTAGGCCCGCACCGGACCTGAGTTCCCCTTAATCTTCCCGCATGGCTGCGGCTCAGGAACGACTGTCGGACGGCGCTGACGGAATGGACGACTCCAAGGAGGGGGACCGGGATGAGGACGGGACGGCTCCGCCGGCCTTCCGGGCCGCGGTGCAGGCACTGCGCGGGAGTCGGCTGAGGCCGCAGATCGAGGTGGAGCCGACACCCGCCCCGCAGCGGCTCGCCCCCTTCGCCTACGCGCTGGAGGCGACCGTCGTCGACGGTGACCAGGACCTGGCCGACGGCCGTCTGGTGCTGCTGCACGACCCGGCCGGGCACGACGCCTGGCGGGGCACCTTCCGGCTGGTGACGCTGGTGCGCGCGGAGCTGGAGCCGGAGATGGCGGCGGATCCGCTGCTGCCGGAGGTGTGCTGGTCCTGGCTGACCGGCGCGCTGACCGCGCGCGGGCTGTCGTACGGCGAACCGAGCGGCACCGTCACCCGGGCAAGCTCGCACTACTTCGGCGGGCTTGCGGAGCGCCCCGCCGCCTCGCAGATCGAGATCCGCGCCTCCTGGACGCCCCGCGAGGGCCTGGGCGGGGTGCCGGACACGGGGGCCCATCTGGGCGCCTGGTGCGATCTGCTGGCCCAGGTCGGGGGTCTGCCGCCGGCCGGGCCGGGCGACGCCTCGATCGTGACGCTGCCACAGCGGCGCGGACCCCAGTCACGCTGATCCCGGTAGCACCCGGCGCGTCTTTGTCAGCATCACTTTGTCGATACGGCCACTTTCAATCAGGAATGACCCCTCGAACGAACCGATTCGTTCACCGAACGATCGACAGCATGTCCGAATTAAGCTGATTGTTTCTCACTAAATCGTGATCTTTCTCTAAAGGACCGCGGGTTTGGTGCCGAAGACGACTGTGACCTTGAAAGCCGTCCCGCACCCCAGGAGGCCTGGTGTCAGTTCTTCTCGAGCAGCCCGCAAGCCTGGTCGCCTACCGCCCGAACAAGCCGACCGCCATGGTGGTCGTGGCCGACCCGCGCGTCCGCTCCACCGTCACCCGCCACCTGTGGGCGCTCGGTGTGCGCGACGTCATCGAGGCCTCGTCCATCGCCGAGGCTCGTCCCCGCATCGGCAACCCCCGCGACATCTGCGTCGCCGACGTCCACCTGCCCGACGGTTCGGGCCTGACCATCCTCTCGGAGACCCGTGCCGCGGGCTGGCCCAACGGGCTGGCCCTCTCCGCCGCCGATGACATCGGCGCCGTACGCAACGCCCTCGCGGGCGGCGTCAAGGGCTACGTCGTCACCGGCACCCGCACCAACCTCGGGCTCCCCACCCGGCCCGGTGCCGCGCCCATCGGATCCGCCGCCGCCCGTATGCACCGCCGCCCCCCGGGCGCCCCGAGCCACCCGGGCGGCTACCGCGAACTGTCCGGCCGCGAGGTCGAGGTGCTGCGACTGGTCGCGGAGGGCCAGTCGAACAAGGCGATCGGCGTCTCCATGGGCCTGTCCGCGCTCACCGTCAAGAGCCACCTCGCCCGCATCGCCCGCAAGCTCGGCACGGGCGACCGCGCCGGGATGGTCGCGGTGGCGCTGCGCACCGGCATCATCCACTGACCACGGGGGCGCACCTCCACCCCTCTCTTTGTTCACGTACGTGAACCAGGGCGTCCCCCGAGCTGACTGGTTTACGACCCTCGGGCGGCCGCCGACGGAACGTTACGTCGGCGGGCGCCATCCATCCACAGATACCCTTGACAGGTGACCGACGCCCAAGAAACCGCAGCAGACACTTCACTGCGAACCACCGGAGGCGCCCCTCCGGACGACGGCGGATCTTCTGACACCGGGGCGCCGATCCCTTTGCTGGAGCCGCGCGAGGGCATCCCGCCGGTCGTCGCCGACGACGAGTCGCTCGCCGCGACGATCGCCGCGTTCGCGGCCGGATCCGGTCCCGTGGCCGTCGACGCCGAGCGGGCGTCCGGCTACCGCTACGGCCAGCGCGCCTATCTGGTGCAGCTGCGTCGCGAGGGAGCGGGGACCGCGCTGATCGACCCCGTGGCCTGTCCTGATCTGTCCGGGCTCGGCGCGGCGCTGTCGGACGTCGAGTGGGTGCTGCACGCCGCCACCCAGGACCTGCCGTGTCTGCGCGAGATAGGCATGGTGCCGACGCGCCTGTTCGACACCGAGCTCGCGGGTCGGCTCGCCGGGTTCCCCAGGGTCGGCCTCGGCGCGATGGTCGAGAGCGTCCTCGGCTTCGTCCTCGAGAAGGGACACTCCGCGGTCGACTGGTCGACCCGGCCGCTGCCCGAGCCGTGGCTGCGGTACGCGGCGCTCGACGTGGAGCTGCTGGTCGATCTGCGCGACGCGCTGGAGAAGGAGCTGGACCGGCAGGGGAAGCTGGAGTGGGCGCGCCAGGAGTTCGCGGCGATCGCGGCCGCGCCACCGGCCGAGCCGCGCAAGGATCCCTGGCGCCGGACGTCCGGGATGCACAAGGTGCGGCGGCGTCGGCAGCTGGCCGTGGTGCGGGAGCTGTGGGAGACGCGGGACCGGATCGCGCAGCGGCGGGACGTGTCGCCGGGGAAGGTGCTCAGCGACGCGGCGATCGTGGAGGCGGCGCTCGCGCTGCCGGTCACCGTGCACGCGCTGGCCGCGCTGAACGGGTTCGGGCATCGCATGGGGCGCCGGCAGCTGGAGCAGTGGCAGGCGGCGGTGGACCGGGCGAGGGCGCTGGCCGAGACCCAGCTGCCGGCACCCGGGCAGCCGGTGACCGGGCCGCCGCCGCCGCGCGCCTGGGCCGACAAGGATCCCGCGGCGGCCGCGCGGCTCTCGGCGGCGCGGGCCGCGGTGTCCGCGCTGGCGGAGTCCCTCACCATGCCGCAGGAGAACCTGATCACGCCGGACACGGTGCGGCGGGTGTGCTGGGAACCGCCGAAGGTGGTGGACGCGGACGCCGTGGGAGCCGCGCTCGCGGGCTACGGCGCACGGGCCTGGCAGGTCGAGCTGGTGACACCGGTCCTGGTCGCCGCGCTGTCCGCCTAGCACGGCGGGGGCTCCTCACCTGGTCGCGCCCCGGGTGGAGCCGTTGTAGACGTACCGCTGCAGGCACAGGAAGACGACCAGGGTGGGGAGGATGACCAGGATCGCGCCCGCCGAGATCGTCTCCCAGTGGGCTCCGAAGGGGCCCTTGAAGCGGAACAGGGACGTCGAGATCACGCCAAGATCCTGCGACGGCATAGAAAGGAAGGGCCTGCTCCTTCGGCTGGGACTAGTCGAGGTCGCGGGCACCTCGGGCGCCGTACGGCTCGAGGTGCCGGACGCGCGGCTCTGGTGGCCCCGGGGGTACGGCGAACAGCCGCTGTACGACGTCGAGTTGACGCTCCTCGCGGGCAACGATGCGCTGGACGTGTGGCGTCGCCGGATCGGCTTCAGGACCGTCGCGCTGGCGGCGGGATCTAGAGCGTGCTGACCGAGCGGTCGTGCTCGCTGCTGCTGCGGCTGGTGCGGACCGTGGAGGAGGAGGCGGGACTGCAGGAGACGTGGTGGCGGGGGCGGCAGATCGGCGGGGCGATCCTGGTCGACTTCCGGCTGGACGACCCGGGGGTGGCCGCGGTCGAGCGACTGGGGGGTGGGGGGCGCGGCGGCACTGGGGCACACGGCGATGCGGACGGCCGCGTTCGACGGCGCGGCGCGGGTTCTGGAGCTGGCAGGTGACCACCGACTACTCCGGCGAGGCGGGGGCACGGGCCACCCGGTCCCGGTGGCGGGTCTCTCGGTGGCGGCGGAGATGGGACTCAGGGTGCCGGACGACGTGTCGCTGCCGGCGTGGGACGACTCGCAGCTGTGCCGGCTCACGCATCCGACCGTGTCCGCCATGAGCCATGTCGTGTACGGCTTCGGCGCGGACGCGGCCCGTACGCTGATCGGGGTGATCACCGGAGAAGGTGTGACCTTCGCCGCTGTCGCCCCCAGGACTGTGCAGCTACGTTACTCATAAGTAGCATGGGACTGAGCGCGCGCTCAGCGCGGCCGCAGCAGTGCAGATCCCGCATCTGGAGGAGAGCCATCGTGCCTCGTACCGTCAGGGACGTCGTCTTCGTCGACGGCGTCCGTACCCCGTTCGGCAAGGCGGGCCCGAAGGGCATCTACCACGAGACCCGCGCCGACGACCTCGTCGTGAAGGCGATCCGGGAGCTGCTGCGCCGCAACCCCGGTCTCGACCCGAAGAAGATCGACGAGGTCGCCATCGCCGCGACCACGCAGATCGGCGACCAGGGCCTCACCCTGGGCCGCACGGCGGGCATCCTCGCGGGCCTGCCGCAGTCCGTGCCCGGCTACTCGATCGACCGCATGTGCGCCGGTGCGCTCACGGCCGTCACCACGACCGCCGGCTCCATCGCCTTCGGCGCCTACGACGCCGTCATCGCCGGTGGTGTCGAGCACATGGGCCGCCACCCGATGGGCGAGGGCGTCGACCCGAACCCGCGGTTCGTCAGCGAGAAGCTGGTCGACGAGTCGGCGCTGTTCATGGGCATGACCGCCGAGAACCTGCACGACCGCTACCCGCACATCACCAAGCTGCGCGCCGACGAGTACGCCGTGCGCTCCCAGGAGAAGGCCGCCAAGGCGTACGCCAACGGCAAGATCCAGGCCGACCTGGTGCCGATCTCCGTCCGTCGCACCAACCCGGAGGCCGGCGAGACCGGCTGGGGCCTGGTCACCGCCGACGAGCCGATGCGCCCGGGCACCACCCTGGAGAACCTGGCGAACCTCAAGACGCCGTTCCGCGTCCACGGCCGGGTCACCGCGGGCAACGCGGCCGGTCTCAACGACGGCGCCACCGCCTCGATCATCGCCTCCGAGGACTTCGCCCGCGAGAACGACCTCCCGGTCAAGATGCGCCTGGTCTCCTACGCCTTCGCGGGCGTCGAGCCCGAGGTCATGGGCTACGGCCCGATCCCGGCGACCGAGAAGGCCCTCGCCAAGGCCGGCCTGTCGATCGAGGACATCAACCTCTTCGAGATCAACGAGGCCTTCGCCGTCCAGGTCCTGGCCTTCCTCGACCACTACGGCATCGCGGACGACGACGAGCGCGTCAACCAGTACGGCGGCGCGATCGCCTTCGGTCACCCGCTGGCCTCCTCCGGCGTCCGCCTGATGACGCAGCTGGCCCGCCAGTTCGAGGAGCAGCCGAACGTCCGCTACGGCCTGACCACCATGTGCGTCGGCTTCGGCATGGGCGCGACGGTCATCTGGGAGAACCCGCACTTCGAGGGGGACAAGTGAGCACCACCGCCGAGCTTCTGAAGCAGGCCTCCGAGCTGTTCCCCGACGAGGTCGTGACGTCGGCGCACGTACGCCACCTCGACCTGCCGTTCGGCGCCGGGCGCTTCGCGCTCATCACGCTGGACAACGGCCTCGACCACACCAAGCCGACCACCTTCGGCCCGGCCTCGCTGGCGAACCTCGACACCGCCATCGACCAGGTCGAGAAGGAGGCCGCGGCCGGCGAGATCGTCGGTGTCGGCATCACCGGCAAGCCGTTCATCTTCGCGGTCGGCGCCGACCTCAAGGGCGTGGAGATCCTCAAGGAGTACGACCACGCGCTCGCCATCGGCAAGGGCGGCCACGAGGTCTTCAAGCGCCTCGGCGGCCTCGCGGTCCCGACCTTCGCCTACTACAACGGCGCCGCGATGGGCGGCGGCGTCGAGGTCGGTCTGCACTGCAAGTACCGCACGGTGTCCGCGGCCCTGCCCGCCTTCTCGCTCCCCGAGGTCTTCCTCGGCCTGGTCCCCGGCTGGGGCGGCTGCACCCTGCTGCCGAACCTGATCGGCGCCGACAAGGCCGTCTCGGTCATCATCGAGAACAGCCTCAGCCAGAACAAGCAGCTGAGGGGTGCTCAGGTCTACGAACTGGGCATCGCCGACGCCCTGTTCGAGGGCGCGGACTTCCTGGAGCAGTCGCTGCTGTGGACGGCGTCCGTCCTCAAGGGCGAGATCGTCGTCGAGCGCCCGGCCGTCGACCGCGGTGAGGCCTGGGACCAGGCGGTCGCCAAGGGCCGCTTCATCGCGGACTCCAAGGTGCACGGCGCCGCCCCGGCCGCCTACCGCGCCCTCGACATCATCGCCGCCGCCAAGAACGGCGACCTGCAGCAGGGGTACGACGCCGAGGACAAGGCCCTCGCCGACCTGATCATGGGTGGTGAACTGCGCGCCGGCATCTACGCGTTCAACCTGGTGCAGAAGCGCGGCAAGCGTCCGGCGGGCGCGCCCGACAAGAACCTGGCGCGTCCGGTCACCAAGGTCGGCGTCGTCGGCGCCGGTCTGATGGCCTCCCAGCTCGCGCTGCTCTTCCTGCGCCGCCTGGAGGTGCCGGTCGTGCTGACCGACATCGACCAGGAGCGCGTCGACAAGGGTGTGGGCTACGTCCACGCCGAGATCGACAAGCTGCTCGGCAAGGGCCGTATCAACCAGGACAAGGCGAACCGCCTGAAGGCCCTGGTCACCGGCGTGCTGGACAAGGCGGAGGGCTTCTCCGACGCCGACTTCGTCATCGAGGCGGTCTTCGAGGAGATCGGCGTCAAGCAGCAGGTGTTCGCGGAGGTCGAGGCGGTCGCCCCGGCGCACGCGATCCTCGCCACCAACACCTCCTCCCTCTCCGTCACGGAGATGGCGTCGAAGCTGAGGAACCCCGAGCGGGTCGTCGGCTTCCACTTCTTCAACCCGGTCGCGGTCCTCCCGCTGCTGGAGATCGTGCGCGGCGAGCAGACGGACGACGCCTCCCTCGCGACCGCGTTCGCCGTCGCCAAGAAGCTGAAGAAGACGGCGGTCCTGGTGAAGGACGCCCCGGCGTTCGTCGTCAACCGCATCCTCACCCGCTTCATGGGCGAGATCCAGAACGTCATCGACGAGGGCACCCCGGTCGAGGTCGCCGAGAAGGCGGTCGAGCCGCTGGGCCTGCCGATGTCTCCTCTCGTCCTCCTGGAGCTGGTCGGCCCCGCGATCGGCCTGCACGTCTCGGAGACCCTCAACCGGGCCTTCCCGGACCGCTTCACGGTCTCCCCCAACCTCGCCGCCGTCGTCAAGGCGGGCAAGCGCGGCTTCTACGTGTACGACAGCGGGAAGCCGGAGCTCGACCCCGAGGTCGCCGCACTGCTGAAGCAGGGCGATGTCGTGCTCTCGGAGGAACAGGTCCGCGAGCGCGTCCTGGACGCCGTCGCCCAGGAGATCGGGCTCATGCTCGACGAGGGCGTCGTCGCCGAGGCGCAGGACATCGACCTGTGCCTGATCACGGGCGCCGGCTGGCCCTTCCACCTGGGCGGCATCACGCCGTACCTGGACCGCGAGGGTGTCTCGGAGCGCGTGAACGGCAGGAAGTTCCTGGCTCCGGGCGTGGCGAGCGTTCCGGTGTAGCACCTGAGGGCGCGTGCAGAGGGCCTCCGCCTGCGGGCGGAGGCCCTCTGTCATTTCGTACAACCCTTCGGTCACTCTGTATGTCTGATGACTGGTGGACGTCTGTCCGCCACCGCAGACGGGCCCGGTCTCTCCCCCCACTCGCGCCCCGAGCCACCTGGTCGAGGAGAGAGAGGACCGCCGCACATGACGCACGCCCCGACGCAGACCGACTCCGGGGAGGGACGGCGCGCGCCGTCGGGCCGCCGGGCCGACGCGCCCAGGCGGCGCCGTCGGGTCTGGCGCTGGATCGCCCTGTCCCTCGTCCTGCTCGTGCTGGCCGCGGGCGGGGTCGGTTACTGGCTGTACAGCGATCTGAACGGCAACATCAAGGGCGTCGACCTGGACAAGGCGATCGGCGACAACCGGCCCGAGAAACTGCCCACCTCGGGTCAGAACGTGCTGGTCCTCGGCTCCGACTCGCGGGCAGGCGCCAACGGGAAGCTGAGCGGGGACACGGCGGCCGGAGCCCGCTCCGACACAGCGCTGGTGATCCACATACCCGAGGGCCGCCGCCAGGCCGTCGCGGTGAGCATTCCGCGCGACACGCTGGTGACGCGCCCCGAGTGCACGGCGAAGGACGGCTCGGCGCTGCCGTCGGCGAAGCGCGTGATGTTCAACTCGGTCTACTCCCTGGCCGGCCCCGCATGCGTGGTCAAGACCGTGGAGCAGATGTCGGGCGTGCGCATGGACCACTTCGTCGAGATCGACTTCGCCGGCTTCAAGGGCCTCGTCGACGCGATCGGCGGGGTGACCGTCACCGTCGGCCGGGACATCCACGACCACAACAGCGGTCTGAACATCACCAAGGGCACCCACAGGCTCGACGGCACCCAGGCGCTCCAGTTCGTCCGCACCCGGCACGGCGTCGGCGACGGCAGCGACCTGGGCCGCATCGGTCTGCAGCAGCAGTTCCTGATCGACCTGCTGAGCGAGATCAAGAAGCAGGACCTCCTCGGCAGTCCGGCCAAGGCCTTCAAGATCGCCGACAAGCTCACCCGGTCCCTGACCACCGACTCGGGCCTCGCGTCCCTCACCAGGCTCGCCGAGTTCGGCCGCAGCATGAACGGCATCAACCCCTCCACGATGGATACGATCATGCTGCCGGTGCGGTACGACACCCAGGACCCCAACCGCGTGGTCGCCGCCCAGCCCGAGGCCGGCCGGCTGTGGCAGGCGCTGCGCGAGGATCGGACGATCCCGGAGTCGGCCAGGAAGTCACCGGCAACCGGGGGGTCGACGAGGACGGGAGCCTCCACCTCCTGAGAGGCGGCCCGTCGCGGGGCCCGTGCGGGACGGTCGCCGGAGACGGACCGACGGCGCCACAGTCGCTCACGCCGGGGCAGATGGGTCAGGTGGCGGGCGTCCTCGTGGCGCGGTGTCAGATCTCCCGCCAGGCCTCCAGCGCCAGGCCCGGTTCGTCCTTGCGGCGGGTGAGCAGGAGCCCGCCCGTCGACGGGGACAGCGTCGCCGCGACCACCCGGTCGTTCTCGTCCACCGCGAGTGACACCGTGGCGTCCGCCGGCAGTGCCGGGCCCGACTCCGCCCACCAGGCGCCCGCCGACTCCTGCTCGGTGGGGTACGCGGCGAAGGCGACGCGGCCGCTCGCCGAGCGCTGGGCGAGCAAGGTGCAGTCGTAACCGTCGAGTTCGCAGCGGACGGCCGAGACCGGGCCGGGTCCCGCGGTGGGCAGCAGGGTGACGGGCTTGGCACCGGGACGCCAGGCGCACAGGTCGCCGGAGTCGTCGGTGTAGAAGAGGGTCGTGCTGTCGGGGGACGTGGCGAGGGCCCGCAGCGTGTCCGGGCGGACCGGTGCCTCCATCGCCTCCTCCAGCGCGGGCCGGCCGCCGCTCTCCTCCTGACGCCAGTGCAGGATGCCGCCGGGAACGGCCGCGTACAGCTCCACGCGACCCGACTCCCCCGTCACCGCCGCCAATTCGCCTTGGACGTCCGCTCCCTTGAGGTCCGCCCACGGCTCCCAGCCGCCCTTCTCCTTCTGCGCGATCATGCTCACCCCGCCCGCCTGGTTGCGGACGAAGACATGGGCGCGCCCCTCGGCGTCGACCGTGACGGCGGGCGGGCCGGTGAGCGGGCCCCTCTTGTCGGGGTGCCCGATCGACGCCCAGTCCAGGGCCGCGAGCCGGGGGCGGAAGTGGGTGGAGTGCACGAGACCCGCCTCGCCGGCGGTGGTGGGCCGCCAGGAGACCAGATGGGCGTAGGCGTTGGCGCCGTGACCGACCGCGAGGGACGGGTGCAGCTTCTGCTCGCCGCCGACCCGGTGCGGGTCGGTCCAGGAGCCGCCGGGAACGCGTTCCGCCCGGCACAGCACCGCGTCGTCCGTCGGGAGGTAGACACTGAGCCGGCCGTCACGGCCGCGCAGGAGCCAGTCGCCGTTCACCAGTTCACTCTAAGCGGCGGCTCGGGAGCCGCGCGGCCGGGCTCCGCCCGGGAAGCGTGCCCGACACGCACGAGGGGGTACTGAACGGGCAGGCTGGTCCCGAACACGACAGGGACACCCGCACGAGAAGTGAGAAGGAAGCCGACCTCATGACCGACAAGCTCACCGTGAGCGTCCTCGGTACGGGCATCATGGGCGCCGCCATGGCCCGCAACCTCGCCCGCGCCGGACACACCGTCCGCGCCTGGAACCGCACCCGCGCCAAGGCGGAACCGCTGGCCGCGGACGGCGCGCACATCACCGACACGCCCGCCGAGGCGGTACGGGGCGCCGACGTCGTCCTGACCATGCTCTACGACGGTCCCGCCACCCTGGACGTCATGCGCGAGGCGGCGCCCGGACTGCGTTCCGGTGCCGCCTGGGTGCAGTCGACCACCGCCGGCATCGACGCGATCGCCGACCTGGCCGCCTTCGCCGCCGAGCACGGCCTCGTCTTCTACGACGCCCCGGTGCTCGGCACGCGCCAGCCCGCGGAGGCCGGGCAGCTGACCGTCCTGGCCGCCGGGCCCGTCGAGGGCCGGGCGGTGGTGGAGCCGGTGTTCGACGCGGTGGGCGCCCGTACGCTGTGGACCGGCGAGGACGGCGGGGCGGGCAGCGCCTCGCGGCTCAAGCTCGTCGCCAACAGCTGGGTCCTCGCGGCCACCACGGCGACCGGCGAGGTGCTGGCCCTGTCGAAGGCGCTGGACGTTGACCCGGCGAACTTCTTCGACCTCATCGCGGGCGGCCCGCTGGACATGGGCTATCTGAAGGCGAAGGCCGGGATGGTCCTGGAGGGACGGCTGTCCCCCGCCCAGTTCGCGGTGACCACGGCCGCCAAGGACGCCCGTCTCATCGTCGCGGCCGGCGAGCGCAACGGCGTACGCCTCGACGTCGCGGCGGCCAGCGCCGAGCGCATGGAGCGGGCGGCGGCCCAGGGCCACGGCGACGAGGACATGGCGGCCGCGTACTACGCGAGCTTCGAGGAGGAGCGGGCGGACTGAGGGCGGCGGCTGTGCGAGCCTTGGCCCATGAGTGAGAGCGATCCGCTGCTCGTGGTCGTCGACGGCGCGAACGTCGTCGGGTCGGTGCCCGACGGCTGGTGGCGGGACCGGCGGGGGGCCGCGGAACGCCTCCGGGACCGGCTCGCTGCGGACGGGGTGCCGGGGCACCCCGGGCCCGTGGAGATCGTGCTGGTGGTCGAGGGCGCGGCCCGGGGCGTTGATCCGGTGCCCGGCGTACGGGTCGAGTCGGCGCCGGGCAGCGGGGACGACCACATGGTCCGGCTGGTGGCGGACGCCGGCGAGCGCCCGGTCCTGGTGGTGACCGCGGACCGGGAGCTGCGGCGCCGGGTGGTGGAACTGGGAGCCGAGGTGGCGGGCCCGCGTACGGTCAGGCCCGCCTAGCTCCGTCGCTTCGTCGCCGGCTGCCCTTCTCGCCGCGCCAGGCGGCTGTGGCTGCGGCCGTAGAAGAAGTAGACGACGAAGCCGACGACCATCCAGATGGCGAAGCGGAGCCAGGTCTCCGCGGGCAGGTTGAGCATCAGCCACAGCGACGCGAGCACCGAGAGGACCGGCACGTAGGGGACCCACGGGGTGCGGAAGGAGCGCTCCAGGTCGGGGCGGGTGCGGCGCAGGATGATGACGCTGATCGCCACGACGATGAAGGCGAAGAGCGTGCCGATGTTCACCAGTTCGGCCAGCGCGCTGAGGCTGGTGAAGCCCGCGACGATCGCGATGACCACGCCGAGCAGGATGGTCGGGCGGTACGGGGTACGGAAGCGCGGGTGGGTGTGGGAGAAGAAGCGGGGCAGCAGCCCGTCGCGGCTCATCGCGAAGAAGACGCGGGACTGGCCCAGCAGGAGGATCATGCAGACGGTGGTCAGGCCGACCGCCGCGCCGAAGCTGATCAGGCCCGCGAACCAGGGGTGCCCGGTCGCCTTGAACGCGTCGGCCAGCGGCGCGTCGACGGACAGCTTGGTGTACTTCTGCATGCCGGTCACCACGATCGACACGGCGACGTAGAGCGCGGTGCAGATGACCAGGGAGCCGATGATGCCGCGCGGCACGTCCCGCTGCGGGAAGCGCGTCTCCTCGGCGGCGGTGGCGACGACGTCGAAGCCGATGAAGGCGAAGAAGACCACGGAGGCGGCGGTGAAGATGCCCATCACGCCGAAGTCGGACGGCGCCCAGCCGAACATCAGCTGGATCAGCGGCGCCTTGAGGTCACCGCCCGCCGGCACCGGCTGCGCCTTGGGGATGAACGGGTCGTAGTTGCCGCTCTTGATGAAGAACGCGCCGGCGATGATGACGACGAGGACGACGGCCACCTTGATGGCGACGACGACCGAGGTGACCCGCGCGGAGAGCTTCATGCCGATGACGAGGATGGCGGTGAGCAGCAGCACGAGCGCGGCGGCGAGGATGTCGAACCCGAAGCCGTGGGCGCCGTCCCGGCCGCTGAGCGAGGCGGGCAGGTGCCAGCCGGCGTTGTCCAGCAGCGAGTGGATGTAGCCGGACCAGCCGACGGCCACCACCGCCGTGCCCAGCGCCAGCTCCAGCACCAGGTCCCAGCCGATGATCCAGGCCGGGAACTCCCCCAGCGAGGCGTAGGAGAAGGTGTACGCGGAGCCCGCGACCGGGACCGTGGAGGCGAACTCGGCGTAGCACAGCGCGGCGAGCGCGCAGACCACGCCGGCGACGACGAAGGACAGGGAAACGGCGGGGCCGGCGGTGTTCTTGGCGGCCGTGCCGGTGAGGACGAAGATGCCGGTGCCGATGATGACGCCGACGCCGAAGACCGTGAGATCCAGCGCGGACAGGGATTTCCGGAGCGCGTGTTCGGGCTCCTCGGTGTCCTGGATGGACTGCTCGATGTTCTTCGTCCTGAAGAGGGTGCTGCTCACGGGCGTACCTCCCACGCTGTGTCGTCCCCGACATGATCGAGAGGGGGCGTAGTGCGTATGCCCCGGCGCGAGCGGATTCACGCGAAGGGGCCGCTTTCACCACCCCTGGCGGTGGCGGAAGCGGCCCATGGGCGCAGAGGTCGCGTCAGTCCCGTGCGGCTTCCACCTCGGCCGCCGCACGGTCGTACCGGCCGTCCAGCCTGGACACGAGCCCGGTGACCTGGCGGGCGATGTCGGGGGCGGTGAGGCCGATCTCCGCCATCACCTCGGCGCGGGAGGCGTGGTCCAGGAAGCGCGGCGGGATGCCGAAGTCGCGCAGCGGTACGTCGACACCCGCGTCCCTGAGGGCCTGCGCGATCGCCGAACCGACTCCGCCGACGCGGGAGTTGTCCTCGACGGTGACGACCACGCGGTGCCGCTCGGCGAGCGGGGCCATGGCCTCGTCGACCGGTTTGACCCAGCGCGGGTCGACGACGGTGGTGGAGATGCCCTGCTTGCGCAGCAGCTCGGCGATCTCCAGGCACATCGGGGCGAGCGCGCCCACGGAGACCAGCAGCACGTCCGGCGTGTCCGTCCCCGGCTCGCGCAGGACGTCCATGCCGCCCACCCGGCCCACGGCCGGTACGGCGGGGCCGACGGCGCCCTTGGAGAAGCGCACCACGGTCGGCGCGTCCTTGACCTGGACGGCCTCGCGGAGCTGGGCGCGGACCTGGTCGGCGTCGCGCGGTGCGGCGAGCCTGAGGCCCGGGACGACCTGGAGGATCGACATGTCCCACATGCCGTTGTGGGAGGCGCCGTCGGTGCCGGTGACGCCGGCCCGGTCCAGGACGAAGGTCACCCCGCACCTGTGCAGGGCCACGTCCATGAGGACCTGGTCGAAGGCGCGGTTGAGGAAGGTGGCGTACACGGCGAAGACGGGGTGCAGTCCGCCGTGCGCGAGGCCGGCGGCGGAGACGGCGCCGTGCTGCTCGGCGATGCCGACGTCGTAGATCCGGTCCGGGAAGGCGTCGGCGAACTTCTTCAGGCCGACCGGCTGGAGCATCGCGGCCGTGATGGCGACGATGTCCTTCCGTTCCTTGCCGAGCTCGACCATCTCGTCGCCGAAGACGGAGGTCCAGTCGGCGCCGGAGGCCTTGATCGGCAGGCCGGTGTCGGGGTGGATGGGGCCGATGCCGTGGAAGCGGTCGGCCTCGTCCTGGAGGGCGGGCTGGTAGCCGCGGCCCTTCTCGGTGAGGCAGTGCACGATCACCGGGCCGCCGAAGCGCTTGGCTCGGGCCAGCGCGGACTCCAGCGCCTCGATGTCGTGGCCGTCGATCGGGCCGACGTACTTCAGGCCGAGGTCCTCGAACATGCCCTGGGGGGCGATGAAGTCCTTGAGGCCCTTCTTGGCGCCGTGCAGGGTCTCGTAGAGGGGCTTGCCGACGACCGGGGTGCGCTCCAGGAGGTCCTTGCCGCGGGCCAGGAAGCGCTCGTAGCCGTCCGTGGTCCGCAGGGTCGCGAGGTGGTTCGCGAGGCCGCCGATGGTCGGCGCGTACGACCGCTCGTTGTCGTTGACGACGATGACCAGGGGGCGGTCCTTGGCGGCGGCGATGTTGTTGAGGGCCTCCCAGGCCATGCCGCCGGTCAGCGCGCCATCACCGATGACGGCGACGACGTGGTCCTCGCGCTCCAGGATCTGGTTGGCCTTGGCGAGCCCGTCGGCCCAGCCGAGGACCGTGGAGGCGTGGCTGTTCTCGATGACGTCGTGCTCGGACTCGGCCTGCGAGGGGTAGCCGGACAGGCCGCCCTTCATCTTCAGCCGGGAGAAGTCCTGGCGGCCGGTGAGCAGCTTGTGCACGTAGGACTGGTGGCCGGTGTCCCACAGGACCTTGTCCCGGGGTGAGTCGAACACGCGGTGCAGGGCGATGGTCAGCTCCACCACACCGAGGTTGGGGCCGAGGTGGCCGCCGGTCTTGGAGACGGCGTCGACGAGGAAGGTCCGGATCTCCTCTGCCAGCCGGTCCAGCTGCTCCAGGCTGAGCCGGTCCAGATCGCGCGGTCCCCTGATGCGGGTCAGCAGCGGCACCCGTGCCTCCTTGCAGTAGAGCTGTTGCCGGGCTCGTCGAGTCTAATGTTCCGCCTGTGCGGACGGCGCAGGGGCGGTGCGTCGTAGGTCACGCGTTCGGCTGTACCCAGGATCGGGCGGCCCTACGACACGGCTGTGCCCGGCACCTCGTGGTGCCGGGCACAGTCGTGTTCGCGCGGTGCGGCTCGCGGGGTTACGCGCGGCCGGCCGCCTTCTGGCTCCTGCGGGAGACCGAGTCGATGACCACGGCACCCAGCAGGACCGCGCCGGTGATCATGTACTGGATGGACGTGTTCATGTTGAGCAGGTCAAGGCCGGTCTGGATCGACTGGATGACCAGCATGCCCAGCAGGGCGGACCAGACCGAACCCCGGCCGCCGAACAGCGAGGTACCGCCGATGACCGCCGCGGCGATGGCGAGCATCAGGGTGTTGCCGCCACCGGCGCTCAGCGTCGCGCTCGCGGTCTGGCCGGCGAAGAACATACCGCCGATCGCGGCGAACCCGCCGGAGATGGCGAACACGGTGATCCGGATCACCGGCACGTTGATACCGGCACGCCGGGCCGCCTCGATGCCGCCGCCGACCGCGAACACCTTGCGGCCGTACGTCGTACGGCGCAGCACGAAGTCCACGATCACCAGTGCGGCCAGGAAGATCACCAGCGCGTTGGAGACACCGGCCGAGTTGTTCAGCACGGCAGCGGCGACGAAGGACGCGATGGCCAGCGCGCCGACGCGCACCAGGATCTCGAAGGTCGGACGGAACGGCACGCCCGCGGCCTTGCGGCGGCGCTGCTCGCTGAAGTTGCCGACGAGGGTCAGCACCACACCGAGGCCGGCCAGCAGGTAGGCGCCGACGACGGCCTGGTTCATGAAGAAGGAGCTCTGGCCGAGCAGGTGGACCGGACCGGAGTCGGAGGGGATGTTGATGGTGCCGCTGGAGCCCAGCAGCCACAGCATCAGACCGTTCCAGCCGAGGAAGCCGGCCAGGGTGACCACGAAGGCCGGTACGCCGATCTTCGCGAAGAACCAGCCGTGCAGCGCGCCGATGCCGATGCCGGTGAGGACCGCCAGCACCAGCGCCAGCCACGGGTTCATCCCGTGTTCCACCACGAACACGGCGAACAGGGTGGAGCCCAGACCGCTGACCGAACCGACCGACAGGTCGATCTCGCCGAGCAGCAGCACGAACACCAGGCCGATGGCGAGCATGCCGGTGGCCGACAGGTAATAGCTGATGTTCGAGAGGTTGTCGGCGCTGAGGAAGCGGCTGTTCTGCGTCTGGAAGATGGTCCAGATGACGATCAGGCCGATGACCACCGGCAGCGAGCCCAGCTCACCGCCCTTGACCTTGCGCGTGAACTCGGTCCAGTAGCCCTTGAAGCCCTCTTCGCGGACCAGCAGACGGGGGTCGACCGTGGCGATCGACGCGGCCGTGGGGTCGTCGGCGGGCCCGGCGGCGGGCTTGGTCTCGGCGGCCGCCTTGGAAACCTTGGATGTGTCGCTCACTGTGCCGCCTCCGTGCTGCGACGCCCCGCACGACGGGTCACGGCGTTGTCCGTGGCACCCGTGATCGCGGAGATGATCTCTTCCTGACTCGTGTTCTTCACCGAGAAGGAACCGTTGTTCTTGCCCAGCCGCAGCACGGCGACGGTGTCGGCGACCGCCTTCACGTCGGCCATGTTGTGGCTGATGAGGATGACGGCGAGGTTCTGCTCGCGCAGCCGCTCGACGAGGTCGAGGACCTGCGCGGTCTGCTCGACGCCGAGGGCCGCGGTCGGCTCGTCGAGGATGACGACCTTGGGGTCGCCGATCAGGGCGCGCGCGATGGCGACGACCTGACGCTGACCGCCGGAGAGGCTGGCGATCGGGATGCGCACGCTCGGGATGCGGATGGAGAGCGTGCTCAGCAGCTCGCGCGCCTTCTTCTCCATCGTGACCTCGTCGATGACGCCGCGGTGCAGCAGCTCGCGTCCGAGGTAGAGGTTGCCGACCACGTCGAGGTTGTCGCAGAGGGCGAGGTCCTGGTAGACCGTCGCGACGCCGAGTCCCTGGGCGTCGTGCGGCCTGGTGATGCTGACCGGCTTGCCGTCCCACTCGATGACGCCCTCATCGATGGGGTGGACGCCGGCGATCGTCTTGACCAGCGTGGACTTTCCGGCGCCGTTGTCGCCGACCAGGGCGACCACTTCTCCGGCGTGGACCTCCAGATCGACGTCGGTGAGTGCCTGCACCGCACCGAATCGCTTGGAGACTCCGCGCAACGCCAACACAGGCGTAGCGGACACGTGAACCATCTCCTTCGCCGCCTGACCGGCGGGGATACCGCGCTTGGGGTAGGGCGCGGAGGGATGTGCTGTGAGCACTGATGTATAAGTCGAAACTGCCCGCGGCGGTGCCTCTTGGCAATGGCCGCGTGCGCCGTGCTTCCGTCCGGCGCCCGCCGCGCAGCGGGGTTGGTAGGCGCGGCGAGCGCCGGACAGGCTCTGGGCCCGCCGTCGGGGCGCGTCCGCGAGGGAGGCGCCCCTAGGCTCGGGGTGCTACTGCAGGCCGGCCTTCTTGCACGCGGCGGCGTACGTCGGCGTGCAGATGTCGGAGATCGTGTAGAGACCGTCCTTGACGACCGTGTCCTTGATGTTCTTCACGGTCACCGACAGCGGGGTGAGCAGCTTGGCCTGCACCTTGTCGCCGGAGGCGCTGGTCACCGAGGTGTCGGCGAGGGACTTGATGTCCTTGCCCTGGAGCAGGTTGACCGCGAGTTCGGCGGCGTTGTCGGCCTCGCCCTTGTAGGGCTTGTAGATGGTGGCCGACTGGGTGCCGGAGATGATCCGCTGGATGGCGGCGAGCTCGGCGTCCTGACCCGTCAGCGGGATGCCGCTGATGCCGGCGCCCTTGAGGACGGTGGCGATGCCGCCGGCCATACCGTCGTTGGCCGAGTAGACGCCCGCGATGTTCTTGGCGCCGAGCTGGGTGATGGCCGCCGACATCTTCTGCGCGGCGACGGTGTCCTTCCACAGGCCGGACTGCTCGTAGGCGATGTTCACCTTGCCGTCGAGGGCCGAGTGGGCGCCCTGCTTGAACTGCGCGGCGTTCGGGTCGGCGGAGTCGCCGTTGATCATGACGACCTTCGCCTGGGGGGTGGCCTTGGAGCCCAGCGCGTCGAGCAGCGACTGGCCCTGGAGCTGGCCGACCTTGACGTTGTCGAAGGAGACGTACGCGGAGACCGGGCCCTGGGCCAGACGGTCGTACGCGACGACCTTGACGCCCTTGGCGACCGCGGCCTGGATGGAGGACTTGATGGCCGCGGAGTCCTGGGCGGAGATCACGATGACCTTGACGCCCTTGGTGACCATGCTGCTCACCTGCTGGGCCTGCTTGCCCGGGTCGGCGTTGGCGTTGGCGTAGGAGACGGTGCAGGAGGAGCACAGCTCCTTGACCTTGGCCTCGAAGTACGGCTTGTCGAACTTCTCGTACCGAGTGGTGACGCTGTCGGGCAGGAGCAGACCGATCGAGCCGCCGGCGCTGGTGCCGGAGCTGGAGCTGGAGCTGGTGCCCTTGTTCTTGTCGCCGCCGGCCTTGCCACAGGCGGCGGCCGAGACGGCGAGCGCCGAGACGACGACGGTCACGGCTGCACGACGCATGAGCGTGTTCACTTGAGAAACCTCCCTGACGAGGCCGCGACGTTGCGGCCGAGGTGGCTGGAAGTCAACTCGGCCACACGTGCGACGTCAAGAAGTAAATCCTTAACGAGATGGCAACGGTGCCATCCGTTCTCTAAGTGAAGGCGGGGGTCGCGGATGCGAGCGTGCCGTCCAAAAGGGTCGAATCACCCATCTCGCTGAGCGCGAGGGCGAGTGCTCCGAGCACCTCCGCACGGCCCCCAAGTGCCCCCGGGAGAACGGACAGTTGACGCGCCGCGCTGGGGATGGCGTAGCGGCCGACGGACTCCCTGATCGGCCCGAGCACCAGCTCACCGGCCTCGGCGAGATCGCCGCCGAGGACCACCCGGCTCGGGTTCAGCAGATTGCAGAGATTGGCGACTCCAGAGCCGATGTGTCGGCCGACGTCGGCGATCACCCGACGGCAGCCCGGGTCTCCGTCCCTGGCCAGCCGCACGACGCCTTCCATCGTCAGGTCGGTGCCGTGGCTGGACTGGAGGAGCGGAAGCACGTAGCGCGCGGCCGCGAAGGTCTCCAGGCAGCCGCGGTTTCCACAGCGGCAGACGGGGCCGGACTCATCAAGAGTAATATGACCGATTTCTCCCGCTGTACCACCCGGGCCGCGGTAGATCTTCCCGTTGATCACCAGACCGGCGCCGACACCGCTGGCGACCTTGATGTAAGCAAGATCACGAACCCCCCTGCCGCTGCCCCACACCAGCTCACCGAGGGCGCCGAGGTTGGCGTCGTTGTCCACGTGCACCGGCACGCCGAGCCGCCCCCGCAGCTCCTCGGCGGGCCTGGTGCCGGTCCAGCCCGGCAGGATGGCGGTGGAGCCGAGCGTCCCGGACTCCACGTCGATCGGACCGGGCACGCCCACACCCACCCCGGCGAGCTTGGCGCGGTTCACGCCCGTTGCGCTGATCAGGCGATTGACCAGCTCCTCCGCCCGGTCGAAGCCCTGCGTGGAGGACGCGTCCACGTCCAGCGGCTCGGACTCCTCGGCGAGCACCTGGTGGGCGAGGTTGCCGATCGCGACGCGCAGGTGCGTGTGCCCGAAGTCCACCCCTATGACGATGCCGGCGTCACCGCTCAGCGAAACGCTGCGGGCCCTGCGGCCGCCGGCCGAGGTGGGCGTGACCTCGACGGTTCCGCCGTCCTTGAGCTCGCGGACGATGTTGGAGACCGTCGCGGCGGACAGACCCGTGGTCCTCGCGATCTCCGCCTGCGTGAGGGACCCGGCCAGCCGGACGGCCCGTACGACCCGTTCCAGGTTGGCTCGGTGCAGTGACGACTGCGACCCCGGAGTCTCCACGACGACCTCCTGCGCGCGGGACCGCTTCGATGAGGCCCCGTCTATGTCCAACTAGTGAACTCTAAGCTGAGCCGTTCGGGTTGCCTCCCGTCAAGAGGTTGAACCGGATCGGGCGGGATGCGCGCACAGATGAGCGCGCCGGTCCCGGGGGTGGGGGCGGCGCGCTCGGGGGCGCTGCGGACGGACCGCCGCTCCGGCTACTTGAGGGTCGCCGAGGTCAGTCCCGCCTGCACCTGACGCTGGAAGGACAGGTACACCACCAGCATGGGAATCATGGCGATGGTCACGCCCGCGAAGAGAACGGGCAGGTCGGAGGCGTAGCCCTGCTGCTGTTGCAGCTGGATGAGGCCCTGGGTGAGGACGTACCGCTCGGGGTCGCCGCCGCTCTGCGGCTGCATCAGCACCGTCGGCAGGATGAACTGGTTCCACTGGCCGAGGGTGTTGAAGATGCCGACGCTGATCAGACCCGGCTTCGCCATCGGCAGCATGACCTGGAAGAAGGTCCGGGTGTGCGAGGCGCCGTCCAGGATCGCCGCCTCGAACACCGCCGTCGGCAGGGTCCGGAAGAAGGCGTGCATGAAGAACACGGTGAACGGCATCGAGTAGGCGATGTAGACCAGGATCAGTCCCTGGTAGGTGTTCAGCATGTCCAGCCGCTTGACCATGAAGAACAGCGGGACGAGGGCGAGGAACACCGGGAACATGGCACCGGCGACAAAGAAGTAGTACAGCAGCCGGTTGCCCCAGAACTGGTACCGGGCCAGCACGTACGCCGCCATGGAACCCAGCAGCATGGTCAGCGGCACCGAGAACACCATGACGATCACGGTGTTCAGGAAGTAGTCGCCGATGCCCTTGTTCCAGGCGCGGCGGAAGACGTCGAAGGACCAGCCGTGCGGCCAGCCGAAGGCCGAGCCGCCGATCTGGGCGTCGGTCTTGAAGGAGCTGATCACCAGCCACAGCAGTGGCAGCACGATCAGCAGGGCCCACAGGGCGAGGAAGCCGTGCGAGAAGACGTTCAGGACGACGCCCTCGCGGCGCTCGTCACCGGGGCGGGCGGGGGTCCGCGCGACGGGCCGCTCGGCGGGCGCGGCGGGGGTCTCCTTGATGGGGGCGCTCATCGTCATGTCTCCCGCTCAGAACTCGATGCGCTCGCGGCGGGTGACGCGCAGCGTGAACACGGAAAGGATCAGGGTGAGCAACAGCATGACGACACCCATGGCGCAGGCGTAGCCGCTCTTGCCGAAGTACAGGAAGTTGCGCATCATCACGGTCGCCATGACGTCGCTGTGGTGGTCGGGTCCGCCGCCGTAGGCCCCCATGTTCTGGGTCATCGAGGAGACCAGCACGAACATGTCCATCGCGAT
This sequence comes from Streptomyces sp. NPDC101152, assembly GCF_044768275.1. Lineage (NCBI taxonomy): Bacteria > Bacillati > Actinomycetota > Actinomycetes > Kitasatosporales > Streptomycetaceae > Streptomyces > Streptomyces sp. NPDC101152. Next base: position 251,168 of record NZ_JBIWPO010000003.1, read on the forward strand.
GATGCCGAGGTAGACCCACGCCGTCTGCACGGTGTCCCACAGCAGCGGCAGCGTGATGCGGAAGAACGACTGGTTGCGGTTGGCGCCGTCGATGAGCGCCGCCTCGTAGATGTCCTTGGGGATGGACTGCATGGCCGCCGAGAACAGCACCAGGTAGAAGCCGACGCCCTGCCAGACCACGGCGACCATGAGCGCCCACAGGACCATGTTCGGATCATTGAGCCATTCGACGGGATTGTTCGGGTCCACCAGGTGGATCTTGATCAGGACACCGTTGAGGAGGCCGCCGCCGTCACTGCGGTACACCGCGTTGAAAAGCACGGCGAGAATCGCCAGCGACAGCACCTGCGGGAAGAAGTAGACGATTTTGTAGAACTTCGATCCGGCGACCCCCTGCACCCCGCCGGCCTTGCTGCGCCCACCCGCGTTCAGCATGAAGGCGAAGAACAGCGCGAGCAGGATCGTGATCACCGGGATGAAGACCAGGAACTCGATGTTGTGCCAGATGGCCTGCAGGAAGACGTCGTCCTGGAACAACGCACGGTAGTTGGCGAGCCCGACGAAGTTGAAGGTCTGCGACTGCCCCTTCCAGTCGGTGAGTGAATACCCGAACGTCTGGACGTAAGGCCAGATCACGAAGACCACGTAGAGCAAGACGGGAGCGAACAAGAACCCCGCGACGAACCGGTACTGCCCTTTACGCATACCTGCCCCTGATATTCCGGTCTGTGCAGCACCCCGAAAAGGGCGCGGGGAACCGCGCGCCACGCCGGCTCGCGGTCCCCACGACGCCCCCGTGCACTACGCGTGCCGGTTCTTCTTGGATGCCGGGTCCTTTGCCTGCTTGTCGACGGCCGCCTGGCACCGCTTCAGCCATTCATTGGGCTGGATGCGCTTGGCCATGAGCTCATTGGACGCGTTCTGGATCGCCGTGTCCATCTCGCTGTACCAGTCGGGGTACAGGTAGCGGAAGGTGTTGGAGCCGGCCGCCTTCGACGCCTCGACCGTGGACTGCGTGCCTGGGCGCAGCGTGACGCTGGCGTCGACCCCGTCCTTGAGGATGGTGAGCGAGTTGGCCTGCTTGGCGAAGAGCGTCGACCATTCCTTGGAGAGCATGTGCCGCATGAACTCCTTGGCCCCGGGCAGGTTCTTGGCCTTCGCGGGGATGATGAAGGGCTCGCCGGAGCCGGCCCGGATGGCCTCGAAGGGCATCTTGCTGTCGGGCAGCAGCGGCATCGGCAGGAACTTCATGTCGAAGTCCGACGGCGTCTGCTTGAGCTGCTCGTTCTCCAGCCAGGAACCACAGGTGATGAAGGCGGCCTTGTACTGGTTCCAGCGGGTCTGCGACTCGGTGTGGGTCAGGCCGTTGGTGCCGGGCATCAACAGGCCCTTCTCCACGACCTCGTAGATCGCCTCGATGCCCGCCTGTGCCGCGGGGGAGCCGACGAACGCCTTCGGGTCGAGGTTGTCGATCGCCTTTACGGCGTCGATGCCGCCCTTCTTGGCGATCATGTCCATGATGGCGACATTGATGTAGTACGGGTACTTGCCCTGGTGGGCGAGACCGCCGATGCCGGCCTTCTTGGCATCCTGGCAGACCTTGATGAAGTCGTCCCAGGTCTTGGGCGCCTCCCAGCCCTTCTCCTTGAAGAGCTTCCCGGAGTACCACAGGCCCCACACCGTGTAGATGTAGTTGAGGGCGACGACCTTGCCCTCCTGGATGCCCGGGTCGAGGGTGCCGGGGATCAGCATGTCCCGGACCTTCTTGCTCGGGTCGTCGACCGACGGCGCGTCCAGGACCGGGGCGAGGTCCAGCAACTGGCCGTTCTTGTAGAGCACGTCGACCTTGATCTGCTGGGCGCCGGAGTCGTCGACGATGTCCGGCGGGTTGCCCGCGTTGAAGCGGGGCTGCAGTTTTCCGGTGATCTCCTGCGTGCCGGTATGGGTGGAGGTGATACCGAGCTTCTGCTGGTAGTTCGCCTCCCACGCCTTGGCGTAGTCGTCGCCGTATCCGCCCTTGAAGATGACGACGTCGAGTTTGGTGCCCTTCTTCGCACCGAAGGGGTTCGACTTGGAGGTCGTGCCCTGGTCATTGCCGCTGGAGTCGCCGCCCCCGCCTCCGCTGGCACAAGCCGCCAGAAAGCTCATCGTGGGAACGGAGATCAAACCGAGCGCGGCCGATCGTTTGATCAGATCGCGGCGGCCGACACCCGCGCTGCCGTTCTCGGCGGAAGTGGATCCCGTGCTCATGCTCAAGTCCTCGCCTTCTCCAGGACTCAGGCGGTGAACCGGATCCTCCCGGGCACCGCGGTCAGGTCAAGCAGGGTCGTGCAGGATGTGCGGATCGTGTGATTCGCCGACAGGTATAGTCCACTTCCCGCCAACGGAGCAAGATCGAATGCAGGGTGGGTCCTTGGTCTTTTCCGAGTTGAGACCTCGCGGAAATATGAGAGCTCTGTGTGCCACTTGCCGGAAAAATCCGCGACATAGACCTCGAATGCCACACTCAACACCCTTGACAGCACTGGTCACTTGACCCACTACTGGTCTCTGCGCATCGGAGTTGACAACGTTGTCCAGTTTGGGCGCAGGGAGGGTGCTGGCGTATGCGGCGCAGAGCTCGGCACAGATGGGGTACGGCGGTCGTCCTTACGGCCGCCTTTGTCATGGCCGTGGGATCGCAGGGGGCGGCGATCGCCCTGCCGGCCGCTGCGGCCAAGCCGCACAAGGCCGACAAGGAGTTCTCGTCCTCGTTCGAGGCGGGTGACCCGGCACCGACGTGGCTGAACACGGTGGACACGGCGCCGGACGGGAGCAAGCGGGCCTCCGGCGTCGACGGCGGCTACAGCAGCGGCATCCCCGGCAACGTGGACGACCATGTCACCGACGTCCGGGCCAGCGCGGAGAACACGGCCGGCGGCGAGGTGAAGGAGAACCTCGTCGACGGCGAGTCCGGCACCAAGTGGCTGACCTTCGCGCCCACCGGCTGGGTCGAGTTCGACCTCGACAAGCCGTACGCCATCACCACCTACGCCCTGACCTCCGCCAACGACGAGGCGGGGCGCGACCCCCAGGACTGGACCCTGAAGGGCTCGACGGACGGCAACGACTGGAAGACCGTCGACAGCCAGACCGGCCAGTCCTTCTCCGAGCGGTTCCAGACGAAGCGGTACGACCTCGCCGCGCCGGCCACGTACCAGCACTTCCGGCTCGAGATCACCAAGAACAACGGCGCCGACCTCCTGCAACTGGCCGACGTGCAGTTCTCCACGGGCGCGAGCGGCGGCTCGGTCCCCGAGGACATGCTGTCGCTGGTCGACCGCGGCCCCTCCGGATCGCCGACCGCGAAGGCGGGCGCCGGGTTCACCGGAAAGCGTGCCCTGCGTTACGCCGGACGGCACACCGCCGCCGGGCACGCGTACTCGTACAACAAGGTCTTCGACGTGAACGTCCGCGTCGGCCGGGACACCCAGCTGTCGTATCGCCTGTATCCGCAGATGGCCGACGGCGACCGCGACTACGACGCGACGAACGTCGCGGTCGACCTGGCCTTCACCGACGGCACCTACCTCAGCGGCCTGGGCGCCACCGACCAGCACGGCTTCCCGCTCAGCCCGGCGGGGCAGGGCGCCTCGAAGGTGCTGTACGTCAACCAGTGGAACAACGTCGTCTCGCGGATCGGGTCGGTCGCGGCCGGCAGGACCGTCGACCGGATCCTGATCGGGTACGACTCCCCCAAGGGCCCGGCGAAGTTCCGCGGCTGGCTGGACGACGTGGCGATCAAACCGGTGGCGCAGGAGAGGCCGAAGGCGCATCTGTCGGACTACGTGCTCACCACCCGGGGCACCAACTCCAGCGGCGGCTTCTCGCGCGGCAACACCTTCCCCGCGACCGCGCTGCCGCACGGCTTCAACTTCTGGACCCCGGTGACCAACGCGTCCTCGCTGAGCTGGCTGTACGACTACGCGCGGGCCAACAACGACGACAACCTGCCGACGATCCAGGCGTTCAGCGCGAGCCACGAGCCGAGCCCGTGGATGGGCGACCGGCAGACCTTCCAGGTGATGCCCTCGACGGCGTCCGGCACCCCGGACACCGGCCGCGAGGCACGTCAACTGCCGTTCCGCCACGAGAACGAGACCGCGCGCCCGTACTACTACGGGGTGCGCTTCGAGAACGGTCTGAAGGCCGAGATGGCCCCCACCGACCACGCGGCGGCCCTGCGCTTCACCTACCCCGGCAACGACGCGAGCGTGCTCTTCGACAACGTCACCGAGCAGGCCGGGCTCACCCTCGACAAGCAGAACGGGACCGTCACCGGCTACTCGGACGTCAAGTCCGGGCTGTCGACGGGCGCCACCCGGCTGTTCGTCTACGGCGTCTTCGACAAGCCCGTGACAGACGGCTCCACCAGCGGCGTCAAGGGCTACCTGCGCTTCGACGCGGGCGCGGACCACACCGTGACCCTGCGGCTGGCCACCTCGCTGATCAGCGTCGACCAGGCCAAGGACAACCTCCGTCAGGAGCTCCCGGACGGCACCTCCTTCGACACGGTGAAGGACCACGCCCGGCGGGCCTGGGACAGGCTGCTCGGCAAGGTCGAGGTCGAGGGCGCGACGAGCGACCAGCTGACCACGCTGTACTCCAGCATGTACCGGCTCTACCTGTATCCCAACTCCGGTTTCGAGAAGGTGGGTTCGACGTACCAGTACGCCTCTCCGTTCTCGCCGATGCCCGGAGCGGACACCCCGACCCACACCGGGTCGAAGATCGTCGACGGCAAGGTGTACGTGAACAACGGCTTCTGGGACACCTACCGGACCACCTGGCCGGCGTACTCACTGCTGACACCACGTCAGGCGGGTGAGATGGTCGACGGGTTCGTGCAGCAGTACAAGGACGGCGGCTGGACCGCGCGCTGGTCCTCCCCCGGTTACGCGGACCTGATGACCGGCACCTCCTCGGACGTGGCCTTCGCGGACGCCTACGTCAAGGGCGTGAAGTTCGACGCGAAGGCGGCGTACGACGCTGCCGTGAAGAACGCGACGGTCGTGCCGCCGATGTCGGGCGTGGGTCGCAAGGGCATGACCACCTCACCCTTCCTCGGCTACACCACCACCTCCACGGGAGAGGGCTTCTCCTGGGCGATGGACGGCTACAACAACGACTACGGCATCGCGCAGATGGGCCGGGCGCTCTACAGGAAGACCGGTGACAGGCGGTACAAGGAGGAGTCCGAGTACTTCCTCAACCGCGCCCGGGACTACGTCAACCTCTACGACAAGCAGGTCGACTTCTTCCAGGGCCGCGACGACCGGGGCAACTGGCGGCTGGACGCCTCGACGTACGACCCGCGCGTGTGGGGATACGACTACACCGAGAGCAACGGCTGGGGCTACGCCTTCACGGTCCCGCAGGACACCCGGGGCCTGGCGAACCTGTACGGCGGACGGGAGGGGCTGGCGAAGAAGCTGGACCAGTTCTTCGCCACACCGGAGACGGCGGACCCGAAGTTCTCCGGCTCGTACGGCGGTGTCATCCACGAGATGACCGAGGCCCGGGACACCCGGATGGGCATGCTCGGGCAGTCCAACCAGCCCGCCCACCACATCCCGTACCTGTACGACGCGGCCGGTCAGCCGTGGAAGACGCAGGAGAAGGTCCGCGAGATCCTCTCCCGGCTGTACGTCGGCAGCGAGATCGGCCAGGGCTACCACGGTGACGAGGACAACGGAGAGCAGTCAGGCTGGTACCTCTTCTCGGCGCTCGGTTTCTATCCGCTGGTCATGGGCAGCGGCGAGTACACCATCGGCTCCCCGCTGTTCACAAAGGCGACGGTGCACCTGGAGAACGGCCACGACCTGGTGGTCAAGGCGCCGAGGAACAGCCGGCAGAACATCTACGTCCAGGGCGTGCGGTTCAACGGGCGTGCGTGGAACTCGACTTCGCTCCCCCACTCGTTGCTGTCGCAGGGCGGGGTCCTCGAGTTCGACATGGGCGCGAAGCCCTCGGCATGGGGCTCGGGCAAGAACGCCGGTCCCGTGTCCATCACCCAGGGCGACAAGGCGGCGACGCCCCGCACGGACGTGCTGAAGGGTGGCGGGCCGCTGTTCGACAACACCTCGGCGACGGACGAGACCGTGACGTCCGTGGATCTGCCGGTGTCCGGGCCGGTCAAGGGCGTGCAGTACACGCTCACCTCGTCCGCCGACCACACGAAGGCACCGACGGGCTGGACGCTCCAGGGCTCCGACGACGGCACCACGTGGAAGACGCTCGACAAGCGGTCCGGCGAGTCCTTCACCTGGGACCGGCAGACCCGGGCGTTCAGCGTGAGGTCCCCGGGTACGTACGGGAAGTACCGTCTGGTCCTCGACGGCCAGGCGACCCTGTCCGAGGTCGAACTGCTCGCCTGAGCAGCCGAGTTGGGGGTTCGATGCCGCTTCCCGTGCCCGTCCTGTCCGAGGGCGTCGACCCGGCCTGGCTGCCTGAGGAGGCGTTCCGGGCGGTCGGCGGCCGGCGGGTCCTGATCCGCGGATCGGGCCCGCTGGTGGAGACGGTGCACGCGGAAGCGGCGCAGGCCTGCGCCCGGTTCGGCGGGTCTCTCGTGTCCGACGACCCGGATGTCGTACTGGAGTCGACGGGCGAGGACGGGAGCGAGGCGTTCACGCTCGGACACCGTGACGGTCGTACGACGGTCACGGCGTCCGGCGGCCGCGGGCTGCTGTACGGCTTCTTCCACGTCGTACGGCTCGGTGAGGCGGCGTTCCGGGGTGAGCGGCACCCGGAGACGCACCGGCCCGCGGTGGCGGTGCGGATGCTGGACCACTGGGACAACGTGGCCGTGCACCCGGTGATGGGCCAGGTGGAGCGCGGGTATGCCGGAGGCTCGCTGTTCTGGGCGGACGGGCGGGCCCGCGGGGACCTGGAGCGCGTGCGGGCGTACGGCAGACTGCTGGCGGCCTGCGGGATCAACGCCGTGGCCGTGAACAACGTCAACGTGCACGCGACCGAGGCGCGGCTGCTGACCGACCGGATCGGCGAAGTCACGGACCTCGCCGGGGCGTTGAGGCCGTACGGCATCCGCACCCACCTCTCGGTCACGTTCGCGGCACCGATGGTGCTCGGCGGCCTGGAGACGGCCGATCCCCTCGACGAGGGGGTGCGGCGGTGGTGGGCCGGGGCGACGGCGCGGGTGTACGAGGCGATCCCCGACTTCGGCGGCTACGTCGTGAAGGCCGACTCTGAGGGGCAGCCGGGGCCGTTCGCGTACGGCCGCAGTCACGCGGACGGCGCGAACATGCTGGCCGCGGCTCTTCAGCCGCACGGCGGGACGGTGCACTGGCGGGCCTTCGTCTACGACCACCGCCAGGACTGGCGGGACCGCACGACGGACCGGGCACGGGCCGCGTACGACCATTTCGTGCCGTTGGACGGGGCGTTCGCACCGAACGCCGTGCTGCAGGTGAAGCACGGGCCGATGGACTTCCAGGTGCGGGAGCCGGTGTCGCCGCTGGTCAGTGCTATGTCACATACCCCTGTCGCGGTGGAACTGCAGGCCACGCAGGAGTACACCGGCCAGCAACAGCACGTGTGCTGGCTCGGCCCGATGTGGAGCGAGGTGCTCCGGTTCGGTGCCGAGGACGGGCTGCCGTTCGAGGAGCTCGTGGCCGTGTCCAACGTCGGTGACGACCCGTTCTGGACCGGGCACCCTCTCGCCCAGGCCAACCTGTACACCTTCGGGCGGCTGGCCTGGCGGCCGGACGCCGATCCCGGTGCCGTCCTCGACGAGTGGATCGGGCTCAGCTTCCCGGACGCCCCGCGGCGGCTGGCCGGCGGTCTGCGCCGCGTGCTCGCCGGCTCGTGGCGGACGTACGAGAAGTACACGGCCCCGCTCGGGGTGGGCTTCATGGTGCAGCCCGGACACCACTACGGGCCCAGCGTGGACGGCTACGAGTACAGCCCCTGGGGCACCTACCACTTCGCCGACCGCGACGGGATCGGCGTGGACCGCAGCCGCGCGACCGGCACCGGGTACACCGGGCAGTACACCAAGCCGTGGGACGAGGTGTACGAGTCGCCCGAGACCTGCCCGGACGAACTCCTGCTGTTCTTCCACCACGTGCCGTACGGGCATGTCCTCAAGAGCGGCAGCACCGTGATCCAGCACATCTACGACACCCACTTCGAGGGCGTCGAGGAAGTGGAGACGGCCCGCGAGGTGTGGGACTCGCTCGCCGGCCTCGTCGCGCCGGCGCGCCACGCTCGCGTCGCGGAGCGCTACGAGGAGCAGCTAGGCAGTGCCCGCGAGTGGCGCGACCAGATCAACAGCTACTTCTTCCGCAAGTCCGGGGTGCCGGACGAGCGGGGGCGGACGATCCACTGAGGCGAGCACGGATTACTGAAGGCGCAGCACGGCGACACCGCGCGGGTCGAGGGCGATCGGGTCGCCACTCTGCACCTCTTTGCCGGTGAGCAGGTCGGTCGCGGTCGCGTGGGCCGTCAACCGGACTGGTTCCGCGGTGTGGTTGAGGAGGAAGAGGAGCCGGGTTTTGTCGGGGGCGACCCGGTTCGCGGTCTCCAGGCCCTCATGGCCCGCGTACGGGCCGATCAGGTCGTGGCGGGCCAGGATCCGGCGCATCACCCGGTCGACGCCGGGCTGGTCGAGGGCGGTGGCGACGTACCAGCCGTCGCCCGCGCCGAAGGGGTGCCGGGTGACGGCGGGAGTGCCGGCGTAGAAGTCCGCGCCGTACGTGGCGACCGGCTCGGCGTCGCGGGGCAGCACGAGCTCGAAGACGAATCGGGCCTCGGCGGCCAGTTCCGGGACGGGCTGGACGAACTCCGGCGGGCGGGCGTCCCATTCGTCGACGCGGATGCCCATGAGGGCGGCCAGCGGGCCGGGAACGTCGGTGAGGAAGGCCCGGTCGTGCTCGTCGACGCGGCCGGAGAGGAACGTCGTCAGGACGCTGCCGCCCCGGGTCGCGACCGCTTCGAGGCGCTCGGCGAGGTCGCCCTTGACCAGGTGCAGGACGGGGGCAAGGACCACGTCGTACTGGGTGAGGTCGGCCGTCTGCGGGACGACGTCGACATCGGCACCGGACTCGCGGGCGGCCCGGTAGTAGGCGTGCACGACCTCCTGGTACCTGACCAGCCGGGAGGGGCCGTCGGAGATCTCCAGGGCCCACCAGCTGTCCCAGTCGAAGAGCAGGGCGACGCGGGCGGGGGTGCGGGCGCCGAGCGTCGCGTCGCCCAGCAGTTCCAGATCGCTTCCGAGGTCCGCGACTTCATGGAACACCCGGGTGTCGTCCCGGCCGGCGTGCCCGATGACCGCTCCGTGGTACTTCTCGCAGGCGCCCCGCGAGGCGCGCAGCTGGAAGTACAGGGCGGCGTCGGCGCCGTGGGCGACGGCCTGGAAGGTGGCCAGGCGCAACTCCCCCGGTCGGCGCAGGGGGTTCACGTCACGGCAGGCCGTCGTCGACGGGGTCTGTTCCATCAGCCAGAAAGGGGCGCCGTCCTTCAGCCCCCTCATCAGGTCGTGGGCGAGGGCCGACCAGGTCGGCGGGGCGTCGAGGGGCGGGTAGCTGTCCCAGGAGGCGAAGTCGAGGTGGGGCGCCCAGCGGTGGTAGTCGAGAGGGCGGAAAATGCCCATGAAGTTGGTGGTCACGGGCGTCTCCGTGTCGTGCCGCCGGATCGCCTCCTTCTCGGCGAGGAAGCAGCCGAGCAGGGCGTCGGTGGTGAAGCGGAAGTAGTCGAGGGTGGTGCCCTGGAACGCGGTGTGGTCGGGGCCGCGCCAGTGCTCGGTGAGGGCGTTCGGGGGTTCGATCTGGTCCCAGTCGGTGTAGCGGTGGGACCAGAAGGTGGTGCACCATGCGTCGTTGAGGGCGTCGAGGGTGCCGTACTTTCCGCGCAGCCAGTCGCGGAAGGCCTCGGCGCACAGCTCGCAGTAACAGGCGCCGCCGTACTCGTTGTTGATGTGCCAGGCGACCAACGCCGGGTGTCCGGCGTACCGTTCGGCAAGGCGGTCGGCCAGTGCGGTGGCGAGGCGACGGTAGGCGGGTGAACTGGGGCAGAAGTTGTGCCGTTGGCCGTAGCGGTGACGACGGCCCTCGAAGTCGGTGCGGCCCACCTCGGGGTACTTCCTGGCGAGCCAGGGCGGGAGGGCCGCTGTGCCGGTGGCCAGGCAGACCTCTCTGTTCTCCGCGGCGGCACGGTCGAGGACGCGGTCCAGTACGGCGAAGTCGTAGGTGTCCTCGGCGGGTTGGGTGAGGGACCAGGAGAAGACGCCGACGGTGAGGCTGTCGATGCCGGCCTTCGTGAACAGGCGGTGGTCCTCGTCCCAGACCTCCTCGGGCCACTGCTCGGGGTTGTAGTCGCCGCCGTACCGGATCCTGCCTGTCATACGGTGAAGTCCTCCTGGGTCTCGGCGATCACCGGACGGCTGCCGTACAGCAGGGAGAGCAGGAGCGGGGCGGCCAGCAGGGCGGGCAGGGCCTCGGTCAGCAGGGCGGTCAGGCCGGCCGTCAGCACGAGCAGCGAGGCCGCGGCGAGGGTGGCCCGTGCGTGCCGGAACAGGAAGTACGCGGCGAGGCGGGCCGTGTCACGGGTGCGGAAGGTGAACAGGGAGGTCAGCACGAGAGCGTGGGCGCCCCAGAGGAGGGAGCCGGCGCCGATGCCGGCCAGCAGGACCGCCCACCAGCCGGGCAGGCCGGTCGCCGCGAAGTGGGTGAGCGTGAACGCGATGACGGTGAGCCAGGCGAGCAGCGGCCCCCAGAGTTTCAGCGCCGGGAGGGCGTTCAGGCGCCAGCCGCGGACGTAGGTGCGGGCCGGATGCAGGTCGGTGAGCTCGCGGTCACGGTGGCGCAGGGCGTACAGGGCGGCGGAGAGGGCCGGTCCGAGCGGAAGCAGGCACACCGCGGCCAGGGGGAGGTTGGAGGGGTCGGGGCCGAGGAGGAACAGGGCGACCAGGCCCGGTGAGGCCGCGGCGAGCAGCAGGGTCTCGACGGTGAGGAGGGTGTGCAGCAGGGCGGCGGCGCGGGAGAGCGGACCGTCACCGAAGGAGGGGCGAGCGCCCTGGCGCCAGGCGTCCGGGAAGGCGGCGGCCGGTTCCTCGGGGGTCACCCGTTCTCCTTCCGGTACCGTTCGTACGCCTTGTTGTGCAGGTCGACGAGCTGCTGCATGTTCTTCGCCTTCAACTCGCCGACGTAGGAGCCCCATTCGGACATCGGGCGCTTGCCGAGGATGAACTGCAGGGTGTTCTGGGTGACGTGGTCCTGCAGCGGGGTGCTCCAGAGCGAGGCCTGCTCCTGCTCGGCGGACTGGAGCGGGTGGGGCGGGTCGATGGGCAACTGCCTGCGCTGGGACATGGCGTCCTGGAACTTCTTCTCGTCCGGGCTGAAGGAGGAGGAGACCAGGGCCCAACTGCCGCCGTAGGTGAAGACGCCGTTGAAGAAGCCGTAGTCCTTCTGCAGGTCCTTGCGGGCGCTCGGGTCGGAGCCCATGAGGCTGATGCCGTCCCTCAGCCGGTACCGGCCGCCGGAGTAGGTGTACGTGACGCCCTCCACGCCCCACTTGGAGAAGCGCTGGCCCTCGTCGGAGTACCAGAGCCAGTCGACGAACTGCATCATGGCGACGAAGTCGTCGCTCGCGAGGGCCTTCTTGGAGACCATGATCCCGTTCTCCAGCCGGATGCCGCCGAGCACGACGGGACCGGCCGGGCCGATCGGCACCGGGATCATCTCGATGGTGGCGCCCTTGACCTGCTTGGTCAGGTTGTAGCGGTACGTCTGCACCAGTTCCTGCGGGTTGGCGCTGATCGCGAAGGACTTCTCGCCGAGCAGCTTCTGGATGGCCTGGTCGTCGGTCTGGGTGAAGCTCTCCGGATCCATCAGCTTCTCGGCGACGAGGGTTCTCAGGTACTCGATCACCTGTCGGTAGGCGTCCGTCGCGCCGGTGAAGACGAACTTCCTCCCCGTCGAGTCGAAGCTGATGTTGTCGTAGGACCAGCCGGCCCGCACGCCGTACGCCTGACCGAGATAGCCCTGCAACGCACCCACCGCGAACGGGGTGTTGGTGCTCCATCGGTCGGAGAGCGGGTAGCGGTCGGGATACCGCTGCTTGATCGCCCTGAAGACGTCGTGGACCTCGTCCCAGGTGGTCGGCAGGCTCAGGCCCAGCTTGGACAGGACATCGGTACGGAAGGCGAGCGAGTAACCGGACCTGGGCTTCTCGTGCAGGCCGGGCAGGAGGTAGTACTTTCCGTCGGACTGGCGGATGGAGTCGAGTTCCGGCTCGAGCTTCCACGCCCGCACCTTGGCCTGGAAGTTGGGCATCAGGTGGACGTGGTCGCTGACCGGGAGGACGGCGCCGGAGGACACGAAGGCGACCTCGGAGGGGTGGTACGTCTTCGGGACGAGGAAGGGCGCGTCACCCGAGCCGATGAGGACGCTGCGCTTCTTCTCGTAGTCGGCGAGGGGGACGTCGACGGGCTTGAGCGTGACGCCGGTGCGCCGGGTGACCTCCTTCCAGAACAGCCAGCTCGCCTTGTACGGGTAGCCCGGGTTGTCGTTGTGCAGCATCGAGAAGGACAACGGCCTGCTCGCCTTGAACTGCTGGCCGACGCGGTACTCCTTCATCGCGCCGTTCTGCTTCTTCGACAGGTCCTTGGAGTCGCCGCCGTCCGACCCGCTCCCGCAGCCGGTGAGGGTGGCGAGGCCGACGAAACCGGCGGCGGCGAGGATCTGACGCCGCGACAGCTGTCCTTCGTTCTTCACGGAGACTCCTTTGTTCCGCAAGCGAGTTGACGTGGTGTCAGCCCTTGACGGCGCCGAGCGTCACGCCCGAGACGAAGTAGCGCTGGACGAACGGGTACACGCAGAGGATCGGCAGCGAGGTGAGCACGATCGTGACGGCCTGGATGTTCGCCCCGACCTGGGTGAGGTCGGCCGTCGCGGCGCCCGCGTTGGTGCCGCCGGTGGCTCCCGCGATGAGGTTGCGCAGATAGACGGTGACCGGCATCAGCTCGGACCGGTCCATGTAGAGGAAGGCCCCGAACCAGGAGTTCCAGAAGGACACCGAGTAGAACAGCACCATGGTCGCGACGACCGCCTTCGACAGCGGCAGCACGATCCTGAGCAGGATGCCGTACGTGCTCAGGCCATCGATCTGGGCGGCCTCCTCCAGCTCGCCGGGCAGGCTCTCGAAGAAGGCCTTCATCACCAGCAGGTTGAAGACACTGATCGCGTTCGGGAGCGCCAGCGCCCACACCGTGTTCTTCAGGCCGAGGCTGCTGACCAGCACGTAGTTGGGGATCAGGCCGCCGGTGAAGAACATGGTGAACACGGCGATCCCGACGAGGAGGCCGCGCCCCCTGAGGTGCTTCTTCGACAGGACGTAGGCGTAACAGGTCGTCAGGACCATGGCCACGGCGGTCGAGACGACCGTGTAGTACACGGTGTTCCCGTAGGAGCGCCAGAACACCGTGTCGTGGAAGACGATGTCGTACGTCGTGAGGTTGAACCCCTTGGGCCACAGGGTCACTTCCCCGGCCCGGATCTGCCGCTGCCCGCTGAAGGAGCGGGCGACGATGTTGACGAAGGGGTACAGGGTCACGATCACCACGAGGGTCAGGACGACGCCGTTGACGCCCTGGAAGACGCGGTAGGAGCGGCTCGGTCTCACCACAGGCTCGTCCCGACCGTGCGGCGGGAGAGCTGGTTGGCGGTCGTGATCAGCACCAGCCCGATGACCGCCTCGAACAGGCCGATGGCGGCGGCGTAACTGAAGCTGTTGGACTCCACGCCCATCCGGTACACGTACGTCGAGATCACGTCGGCGGTCGGGTACGTCAGGGGGTTGTAGAGCAGCAGGATCTTCTCGAAGCCGACCGCCATGAACGTGCCGATGTTGAGGATCAGCAGCGTGATCATGGTGGGGCGGATGCCGGGCAGGGTGACGTGCCAGATCTGCCGCCAGCGGTTCGCCCCGTCGATGCGCGCGGCCTCGTAGAGGTCCTCGTCGATGGTGGTCAGGGCGGCGAGGTAGAGGATCGTGCCCCAGCCCGCGGTCTGCCAGACCTCCGAGCCGACGTAGACGGTGCGGAACCAGCCGGGTTCCTGGATGAAGCGGATCGGGTCGTGGCCGAGCCGGCCGAGGACGTGGTTGACGGGGCCGTCGGTGGCGAGCATCTGCAGGGTGATGCCGGCGACGATCACGATCGACAGGAAGTGCGGCAGGTACGACACCGACTGCACGAACCGCTTCAGCGAACGCCGGCGCACCTCGTTGAGCAGCAGCGCGAGCACGACCGGGATCGGGAAGCAGAAGACGAGGGTCAGCCCGCCCATCCACAGGGTGTTGCGGAAGACCTGCCAGAAGGTCGGGTCGGTGAGGAACATGCGTACGTAGCGCAGCCCCACCCACTGTTCGCCGAAGATCGAGCCGCCCGGCTCGAACCGCCGGAAGGCGATGATGTTGCCGATCATCGGCAGATAGCGGAAGACCAGGAAGAACAGCAACGGCAGGACGGCGAGCGAGTACAACTGCCAGTCCCGGCGCAGTGCGCGCCGCAGACCGCCGCGCCGGGCGGGGCGGGGAACGGGCCTCGGTGGTGGTTCCTGGGTGCCGGGCGGAGAGGCCGACGTGGTGGTGGTGCTCATGCTCGGTCCTCCCGTGGGGCGGAGAAGTGCCGAAACTTTCGAGCTCTTACCGGTAACTTCGCGGCAACCTAAGGGCACCCAGAAAGCGCTGTCAATGGGTAACGCAGGAGAGAACCGAGGAGCACGGGGCGTGTTGGAACCTCTGAAGGACGGGTAAGGACACGGGAGTTCACCCAGCACGCTCCCGCAAGTTTCCCTGACCGGACCGACTCCTGCGAGGTGCCGTCGTGCCCGCGTTCGACCTGCCGCCGACCGAACTGGAGCGCTACCGCCCCGAGCTCGAAGAGCCCGCCGACTTCGACGCGTTCTGGCGCGAGACGCTCAAGGAGGCGGCGCAGCACGACCCGTTGGTGTCCGTGCGGCCGGTCGACAGCGGTCTGCGGCTGACCGAGACCTGGGACGTGACCTTCCGGGGCTTCGCCGGGGATCCGGTGCGCGCCTGGTTCAGCCGGCCCGCCGGGGCCCCAAAACCGCTCCCCGCGGTGGTCGAGTACGCCGGGTACGGCCGGGGTCGCGGGCTCCCGCACGAGCGGCTGACCTGGGTGAACGCGGGGTACGCGCATCTCCTGATGGACAACCGCGGCCAGGGCGACCTGTACGGCTGCGGCGGCGACACGCCCGATCCGCAGGCCGGGACGGCGCCGGGCGGCCCCGGCGCGGCGGCACGGGGCCTGCTGTCGCCGTACGACCACCACCACCGCCGCCTGATCACGGACGCGGTGCGCGCGGTGACGACGGTGCGGGCGCTGCCCGGCGTGGACGGGGCCCGGGTCGCGGCGGTGGGGAACAGCCAGGGCGGCGGACTCGCCCTGGCCGTCGCCGGGCTGGTGCCGGATCTGGCCGCGGTCCTGGTCACCGCCCCTTTCCTGTGCGGCATCCGACGGGCCCTGGACCTCACGGACGCGAGCCCGTACGGCGAGATCACGGCCTACCTCGCCGTCCACCGGGGCGCCGCGGCGGCCGCGTACCGCACGCTCGCCCACCTGGAGGGCGTCTCCTTCGCGCGCCGCGCCCATGCCCCGGCCCACTTCGGGGTGGGCCTGCGCGACACGGTGTGCCCGCCGAGCGGGGCGTACGCCGCCTTCAACCGGTACGCCGAACTCAGCGGCGCCGACCCCCGCCGGGAGATCCTCGCCTATCCCCACAACGGCCACGAGGGCGGCGACGCGGTGCATGTGCGACGCCAACTGGACTGGATGCGCGAGGTGTTGCCGGTCCCGCCTCAACCGACCTAGTGCCGCGGCAGGCAACGTTTGCCCGGTAAGGAGCGGCGTCCGGGGCGTCCTCTCGGCGTGCCGGACGAAAGCCCTCGTACTGGACGTACTTGGGGTTTCGGCCGGTGCGGCGAGAGGGCGTGCCGGGCGTCGCGACGGGGCAAACGTTGCCTGTCGCGGCACTAGAGCGGGGTGGGTGCGTCCCGGGACGGCGGGTTCCGGTCCGCCGCCTACTGGGAGCGCTCCCACCCCGCGTGCTGCGGAAGTTAGCGCGATTGGGGGCGACTGTAAACCGGCGACGCGCGCAGGGTGCGGGGTGAGGCGCCGAGTTCGCGGCGGCAGGTCTTGTTGAAGGCCTGGAGGTCCGGGATGCCGACGGAGGCCGCGACGGCCGGGATGGAGAGGGTCGTGGCGCGCAGGAGGTGCTGAGCGCGGGCCATGCGGCGGGCGCGGATGTAGGCGACGACGGTCTCGCCGGTGGCGGTGCGGAAGAGCCGGGTGAGGTGGTTGTGCGAGACACCGGCGACGCGGGCGACGGCGGGGACGGTGAGGGGATCGGCGAGGTGGGCCTCGATGTGGGCGATGGCGGTGGTGACGGCGGGATGCGGGCCGGTGCCGTCGGTGTGCGGGCCGGGAGCGGTCAGGTGGGCCACGCGCCAGAGGGCGGCCCAGACCTCGGCGGTGGCGCGAACCGGCGTACTGGGCCAGGCGGCGAGTGCCTGCTGGAGCTGCGCGGTCAGGGCGGGCAGCTGGGTCCCGGCGTCCTGCATGACGGGGATGGTGCGGGGCGTGCCGGTGGCCGGCAGGCGGAGGTGGGCGTAGAGGTGCTCGGAACGGCCGCGGTAGCGGTACCGGGTCGTGGCGCCGGGCGGTACGAGGCTCACCCGGCCGGGCCGGACGGGGTGCGGGGTGCCGTCGACCGTGAGGTCGGCCTCGTAGCGGTAGAGGTGGAGTTGCCACAGGTCGGGGAGGCGGAAGACGTCGGTGTGCCCGGCGGGGCCGTGCACACCGACGCCGACGCTGGCGAGCACCGGCGGGGCGTCGAGATGGGCGACGGCCGACTCCATGGTGAGAAATTACCAGTAGTGGTGAACGGGGCCAACGCCCCGGAGGGCCCCGGCTGCCTAGCGTGCTGGGCATGAAAGTCACAGAACACTTGCTGAGTTCGGTGGACATGGCCCGTTTCGTGGCGCACGGTTCGCTGCGCATGGACGCGGTGGTCCCGGCGGAGATGAACGCCGAGGCGCTCGAGGTGCTGGGCGCGGGCGTGGCGCCGGTGCCGTACGGCACGCCGGTGTCGACGGCGTACCCCGAGGGTTCCTTCGCCCGGCGGCTGGTGGAGCTTCCCGAGGTGGCGGGGGCGCTGCACAGCCTCGTCGGGCCGGAGCCGGCGGTCGACCACCACTTCGTGCACATCAGGGAGCCGCGTGGGGGTGAGGCGCAGCCGCTGCACGGGGACGCGATCATCGACGTGCGGCCGGACGCCTTCGACGTGCAGCTCATGTACTACCCGCAGGAGGTGACGCTGGAGATGGGCGGCACGCTGAGCGTGCCGGGCAGTCATCTGCGGCGGACCAACGAGAGCGACACCGGCCGCTACCAGAACCTGCGCGGGCAGGTCCGGCTCACGTGTCCGGCCGGGACCGTGGTGTTTTTGCACCACGGGCTCTGGCACGGCGGACGGCGCAACGACAGTGACACGCCCCGCTACATGTTCAAGATCCGGTTCAATCCGGTGGTCCGGCAGCGGCGGCTGTGGGACACCTCGGACCTGGCGGATCCGCGGGTGCGGGAGGAACTGGACACGGTGTTCCCGTGGTACGAGACGGCGACGGGCCGGCTCGAGCGCTACAACCGGATCCTGCTGTGGCGGGCGCTGACCGGTGACGACTCCTTCGACCTGGACCACTGGGTGACCCGGGTCTCCAACCGCCCGCAGGCGGACGCCCCTCGGGAGGTTCCGGCATGACCACGGCACCCGAACTCCGGCAGCAGGTCCTGGTCCTTTACCTGGCCACGTCGGCGCTGGACTCGCCCGTCGTCGGCTGGTCGGTCTACGACGGTACGGGCCGCACGCGGCCGACGACCGGGGAGAGCGACGAGCCGCCGTACGAGACGGGCCTGGCCGCCCTGCTGGACGGCTGGCGGCTGTTCCAGGCGGCGCAGCTCATCCCGCCCTACCCGGGTGGCGAGTACGACGTGTCCTTCCTCAAGCACGAGTTCTTCTTCGAGAAGCTGTCGGCCGCGAGCTAGCGCCGCGGCAGGCAGCGTTCGCCCCTTACCGGGCAAACGTTGCCTGCCGCGGCACTAGCGGCACTCCGCGCAAGCCGTCGGGTGTCGGGCGGGCCTGGGGGCGGGTGCCGGGAGGGTGATGGTGAACTCGGTGTGTCCCGGTCCGCTGTCCACGTCGATACGGCCTCCGTGGGCTTCGACGATCGCCGCCGCGACGGCGAGGCCGAGGCCCGATCCGCCCGCCGTGCCCGGCGTACGGGCGCGGGAGGTGTCGGCGCGGGTGAAGCGTTCGAAGACCCGGGGCAGGAGTGCGGGCGGGATCCCCGGCCCGTCGTCGCGCACGCGGATCAGACAGTGCTCCCCCGTCGCCTCCACCTCCGCCACCACCGTCGTGCCGGCGGGCGTGTGCGTACCGGCGTTGACCAGCAGGGCGCCGACCGCCTGGCGCAGGCGCGTCTCGTCGCCGACGACCAGGGCGGGGGCGTCGTCCAGGCGCAGCGCGAGCCCCCAGTGGTGGCCGTCGCCCGCGGCCCGCGCGTCCCACAGCGCCTCGGCGACCACCGCCGCGAGGTCGACCTCGCCCGACTCCAGGGGCCGGCCCTCGTCGAGGCTGGCGAGCAGCAGCAGGTCCTCCACCAGCCCCGTCATCCGTGCCGACTCCGCCGACACGCGGCGCCAGGCCAGCACCGGTTCGACACGGTCCGTGCCGCGGTTCATCAGTTCGGCGTAGCCGGCGATGGAGGCCAGCGGGGTGCGTAGTTCGTGGCTGGCGTCGGCCAGGAAGCGCCGCATGCGGTCCTCGCCACGCTACCGCTCGGCGAGGGCGGACTCCACGTGGTCGATCATCCGGTTGAGCGCGGAACCGACCTGACCGGCCTCGGTGCCGGGGTCGGTGTCCCGGGCGGGGACGCGGAGGAGGCCGGTGGCGGCCTGGCCGTTGTCCAGCCGGCTGCGGGACAGTTCGGCGGCGGTGGCGGCGACCCGGCGAAGGGGGCGCAGTTGTGCTCGTACGACGACGGCGCAGACGACGACCGCGACGGTCAGGCCGAGCGCGGCCACGGCGAACTCGGCTGCCAGCAGCGCGCCGATGGTGTGCTGCACGTCGGCCATCGGCAGCCCGGTCAGAACGGCGACGCCGTCGCTGCGCAGGGCGGCGATCCGGTACGGGCCGAGGCCGGGGAGCGCGCGGGTGTGTTCGCTGCCGTCGGGCGTGATGCCCCGCAGGGCGGTGCGCTGGTGGGCGGTCAGGTTCCGGGGCGGGGCGCCCGGGGTGACGATCGCCGCCGAGGCGACGGTCCCGTCCGCGTCCAGGCGGGCGGCGAGCATCCCGTCGGGGTGTCCGCTCGCGTTGAGGAACGAGAGGTCGGCCGGGTCGTCCGGGTGTGACCGGGCACCGTCCAGGCCGCGCCGCACCGCGTTGTCCACACGGTCGTCCAGACCGCCCATCAGGTAGTGGCGTTGGACGAGGACCGTGGTGAGGGCCATCACGGAGCACACGACGACGAGGGCGGCCGTGAGGAACAGGAGCAGACGGGCGCGCAGGGAGCGGGCGCGCGGGCGGCGGCTCATCTCCCGTCCCCCGCCGGGGCGGGTTCGTCGCCGACGACGGGCGTGCGGACGTGGCCGGTGCGGGTCCCCAGGGTGCCTGACATGTCTCGATCCTGTCCCGGTCTGCTGTCAGGCCCCTGTGGCCGGCCTGAGGGTGGGTGATGACATCGGGCGCCAACGGCGGAAGGGCCGCACCCCCGACATACGGGGATGCGGCCCTCACGGACCTCGACTGCCGTGCGGCGCGGACTACTTGCGGATCAGCGAGCGCAGCACGTACTGCATGATGCCGCCGTTGCGGTAGTAGTCGGCCTCACCGGGGGTGTCGATGCGGACGACCGCGTCGAACTCGACGCCCGTGTCGGTGGTCACCTTGACCGTGCGGGGGGTGGTGCCGTTGTTGAGCTCCTCGACGCCGGTGAAGGAGAAGATCTCCTCGCCGGTCAGGCCGAGGGAGGCCGCCGAGGCGCCCTCCGGGAACTGCAGCGGCAGCACGCCCATGCCGATGAGGTTGGAGCGGTGGATGCGCTCGTAGGACTCGGCGATGACGGCCTTGACGCCGAGCAGCGCGGTGCCCTTGGCGGCCCAGTCGCGGGACGAACCGGAGCCGTACTCCTTGCCCGCGAGGACGACCAGCGGGATGCCCTGCTCGATGTAGTTGCGGGAGGCGTCGTAGATGAACGACACCGGGCCGCCGTCCTGGGTGAAGTCGCGGGTGTAGCCGCCTTCCGTCCCCGGCGCGATCTGGTTGCGCAGGCGGATGTTGGCGAACGTGCCGCGGATCATGACCTCGTGGTTGCCGCGGCGGGAGCCGTAGCTGTTGAAGTCGCGGCGCTCGACGCCGTGCTCCGTGAGGTACTTGCCGGCCGGGGTGTCGGCCTTGATGGCACCGGCGGGCGAGATGTGGTCCGTCGTCACCGAGTCGCCCAGCTTGGCCAGCACGCGGGCGCCGGAGATGTCGGTGACCGGGGCCGGCTCGTGCTGCATGCCCTCGAAGTACGGGGGCTTGCGGACGTAGGTCGACTCCGGGTCCCACTCGAAGGTGTTGCCGGTCGGGATGGGCAGCGCCTGCCACTGGGCGTCGCCCGCGAAGACGTCCTGGTAGGACTTGTTGAACATGTCCTCGCCGATGGCGTTGGCCACGACGTCGTTGACCTCGGCCTCGGAGGGCCAGATGTCCTTCAGGAAGACCGGGTTGCCGTCCTGGTCGGTGCCCAGGGCGTCCCGGGTGATGTCCACCTTCATGGAGCCCGCGATGGCGTACGCGACGACCAGCGGCGGGGAGGCCAGGTAGTTCATCTTGACGTCGGGGTTGATCCGGCCCTCGAAGTTGCGGTTGCCGGAGAGGACCGAGGTGACCGCGAGGTCGTGGTCGTTGACGGCCTTGGAGACCTCCTCCGGCAGCGGGCCGGAGTTGCCGATGCAGGTGGTGCAGCCGTAACCGACGAGGTTGAAGCCGACCTTGTCGAGGTACGGCGTCAGACCGGCCTTGTCGAAGTAGTCGGTGACGACCTTGGAGCCCGGGGCGAGGGTGGTCTTGACCCACGGCTTGCGGGTCAGGCCCTTCTCCACGGCCTTCTTCGCGACGAGCGCGGCGGCGACCATGACGTAGGGGTTGGAGGTGTTGGTGCAGGAGGTGATGGCCGCGACCGTCACCGCGCCGTGGTCGATCTCGTACGTCGAGCCGTCGGGGGCGGTCACGGTGACCGGGTTGGACGGGGCGCCGTTCGGGGCGACGGCCGGGGCGTCGGAGGCCGGGA
Source organism: Streptomyces sp. NPDC101152 (assembly GCF_044768275.1). Taxonomy (NCBI): domain Bacteria; kingdom Bacillati; phylum Actinomycetota; class Actinomycetes; order Kitasatosporales; family Streptomycetaceae; genus Streptomyces; species Streptomyces sp. NPDC101152. The sequence continues at coordinate 272,576 of NZ_JBIWPO010000003.1, forward strand.
AGGACTCCTGGCCCGCCTCGTCGACGACGTCGACGTAGTTGCGTACGTCCGTCTTGAACTGTTCGGCGGCGTTCGCGAGGACGATGCGGTCCTGCGGGCGCTTCGGGCCGGCGATGGAGGGGACGACCGTGGAGAGGTCCAGCTCCAGCTTCTCGGAGAAGTCGGGCTCGGCCTTCGGGTCCAGCCAGAGGCCCTGCTCCTTGGCGTACGCCTCGACGAGCGCGACCTGCTGGTCGCTGCGGCCGGTCAGGCGCAGGTAGTTCAGGGTCTCGTCGTCGATCGGGAAGATCGCGGCGGTGGAGCCGAACTCCGGCGACATGTTGCCGATGGTGGCGCGGTTGGCGAGGGAGGTGGCGGCCACGCCCTCGCCGTAGAACTCGACGAACTTGCCGACGACGCCGTGCTTGCGCAGCATCTCGGTGATGGTGAGCACGAGGTCGGTGGCGGTGGTGCCGGGCTGCAGCTCGCCGGTGAGCCTGAAGCCGACGACGCGCGGGATCAGCATGGAGACCGGCTGGCCGAGCATCGCGGCCTCGGCCTCGATGCCGCCGACGCCCCAGCCGAGCACGCCGAGGCCGTTGACCATGGTGGTGTGCGAGTCGGTGCCGACGAGGGTGTCGGGGTAGGCCTGGCCACCCCGGACCATGACCGTGCGGGCCAGGTGCTCGATGTTCACCTGGTGGACGATGCCGGTGCCGGGCGGGACGACCTTGAACTCGTCGAAGGCGGTCTGGCCCCAGCGCAGGAACTGGTAGCGCTCCTTGTTGCGGCCGTACTCCAGCTCGACGTTCTGCTGGAAGGCGTCGTTGGTGCCGAACTTGTCGGCGATGACGGAGTGGTCGATGACCAGCTCGGCCGGGGCCAGCGGGTTGATCTTCGCCGGGTCGCCGCCGAGCTCCTTGACGGCCTCACGCATGGTGGCGAGGTCGACGACACAGGGCACGCCGGTGAAGTCCTGCATGATCACACGGGCGGGCGTGAACTGGATCTCCTGGGAGGGCTGGGCCTGGGAGTCCCAGCCGCCGAGGGCACGGATGTGGTCGGCGGTGATGTTCGCGCCGTCCTCGGTGCGGAGCAGGTTCTCCAGCAGGACCTTGAGGCTGTAGGGCAGGCGAGCCGAGCCCTCCACCTTGTCCAGCCGGAAGATCTCGTACGACTCGTCGCCCACCTGCAGCGTGCTGCGGGCGTCGAAGCTGTTCGCCGACACGACAGTCTCCTTCATTGATGTGCGCGTACCTCACCGCAATCCTGCCGCCACGACGCCTTGGCCGATCCGCTAAGGTAAGGCTAAGTTAGGTAAGCCTTACCGGGTGGCGGCTGCGGTGCTTCTCGGCAGATATCTCGATGTCGAGATAACTCTAGTACATGGGCGCTGGATGGTCATGCCCGACCTGGTGTCGGCAGCGTCACGGCACGCCACGTCACCCGAGCCGGATCCCGTACTCGGCCAGCCATCCGGCGAGTGCCTCCCGGGAGGCCGTGGCGAGGCTGCCGCCGGTGAACCGGATGTCGTCGGTGACCTCCGCCGCGCACTCCGCCGGCGGCTCGAAGGCCAGGGCCTCCTCGTCGTCGGCGAACTCGGCCTCCGCCAGGACCAGTCCCGTCAGGGGGCCGTCGAACACGTCGACGCCCAACGGGGGCACGCTCAGGCGGGTCTTGGTCAGCACCGCGGCCGGCAGCGAGGCGAGCAGGTCGTACTCGGCACGCGACAGATACGTGGTGGTGATGAGCCCCTGTACGGCGCCGGGGCGGCCGGCGGGGATCTTCTGCGTGAGCTTGAGCTCCGCTGCCCCGCCGTCCCGGCGCTCGGAGTGCCGTAGCCGCAGGCGGGTTCCCGGCAGGTAGCGGTCGGTGATCACGCGGGTGACGGTGACCGAGGAGGGAGCGGGAGGTGCCTCCAGGAGGAAGCGCCGCTCCCGCTCGACCCGGGCGTACTTACCCGCGTGCATGCCGCTCGCCGGTCACGTACCGGGCGAGGTGCTCGCCCGTGAGGGTGGGGCGGGTCGCCACCAGGTCGGCCGGGGTGCCCTCGAAGACGATGCGGCCGCCGTCGTGGCCCGCGCCGGGGCCGAGGTCGATGATCCAGTCGGCGTGGGTCATGACGGCCAGGTGGTGCTCGACGACGATGACGGACTTGCCGGAGTCGACGAGGCGGTCGAGGAGGCCGAGGAGTTGCTCGACGTCGGCGAGGTGGAGCCCGGCGGTCGGCTCGTCGAGGACGTAGATCCCGCCCTTCTCCGCCATGTGCGTGGCCAGCTTCAGGCGCTGGCGCTCGCCGCCGGAGAGGGTGGTGAGCGGCTGGCCGAGGGTGAGGTAGCCGAGGCCCACGTCGGAGAGCCGGGTGAGGACGCGGTGCGCGGCCGGGGTCGCCGCCTCGCCGCTCCCGAAGAACTCCTGCGCCTGAGTCACCGGCATCGCGAGCACCTCGCTGATGTCCCGGCCGCCGAGGCGGTACTCGAGGACCGCTGCCTGGTACCGCTTGCCCTCGCAGTCCTCGCAGGTCGTGGCCACGCCCGCCATCATCGCCAGGTCGGTGTAGACGACGCCGGCACCGTTGCAGGTCGGGCACGCGCCCTCGGAGTTGGCGCTGAACAGGGCCGGCTTCACCCCGTTGGCCGTGGCGAACGCCTTGCGGATCGGGTCGAGCAGGCCGGTGTACGTGGCCGGGTTGCTGCGCCTCGAGCCCTTGATGCCGCTCTGGTCCACCGACACGACGTCCGCGCCGGGCGGGACCGAGCCGTGGACCAGGGAGCTCTTGCCGGAGCCCGCGACGCCGGTGACCACGCAGAGCACGCCGAGCGGGATGTCGACGTCGACGTTCTGCAGGTTGTGGGCGTTCGCGCCGCGGATCTCCAACTGCCCGGTGGGCTTGCGCACCGTCTCCTTGAGGACCGCCCGGTCGGCGAGATGGCGGCCGGTCACGGTGTCGCCGGAGCGCAGCCCCTCCACCGTGCCCTCGAAGCAGACGGTGCCGCCCGCCGTGCCGGCGCCGGGGCCGAGGTCGACGACGTGGTCGGCGATGGCGATGGTCTGCGGCTTGTGCTCCACGACGAGCACCGTGTTGCCCTTGTCCCGCAGACGCAGCAGCAGTTCGTTCATGCGCTGGATGTCGTGCGGGTGCAGGCCGGTGGTCGGCTCGTCGAAGACGTACGTGACGTCGGTGAGCGAGGAGCCGAGGTGGCGGATCATCTTGACGCGCTGCGCCTCACCGCCGGACAGCGTGCCCGACGGGCGGTCCAGGGCGAGGTAGCCGAGGCCGATCTCGGCGAAGGAGTCGAGGGACTGCTGCAGCGCGGTCAGCAGCGGGGCGACCGAGGGCTCGTCGAGGCCGCGCACCCACTCCGCGAGGTCCGTGATCTGCATCGCGCAGGCGTCGGCGATGCTGATCCCCTTGATCTTCGAGGCGCGGGCGCCCTCGGCGAGCCGGGTGCCGTCGCACTCGGGGCAGGTGGTGAAGGTGACGGCCCGCTCCACGAACTCCCGGATGTGCGGCTGCATCGCCTCCTTGTCCTTGGAGAGCATCGACTTCTGGATGCGCGGGATCAGGCCCTCGTACGTCATGTTGATGCCCGCGATCTTCATACGGGTGGGCTCGCGGTGCAGGAAGTCGTGCAGTTCGCGCTTGGTGTACTTGCTGACCGGCTTGTCCGGGTCGAAGAAGCCGGACTCGATGTAGAGGCGGGAGTTCCAGCCGCCGCCCTTGTAGCCGGGGACGGTGATCGCGCCCTCGTTGAGCGACAGGGAGTCGTCGTAGAGCTGGGCGAGGTCGAGGTCGGTGACGTTGCCGCGCCCCTCGCAGCGCGGGCACATGCCGCCGGTCCGCTCGAAGGTGGCCTTCACCGCCCGCTGGGCGCCCTTCTGGACCGTGATCGCGCCGGTCGCCCGGACCGAGGGAACGTTGAAGGCGTACGCGCTCGGCGGGCCGATGTGCGGGGTGCCGAGCCGGCTGAACAGGATCCGCAGCATCGCGTTGGCGTCGGTGGCGGTACCGACGGTGGAGCGGGGATCGGCGCCCAGCCGCTGCTGGTCGACGATGATCGCCGTGGTCAGGCCGTCGAGAACGTCCACCTCGGGCCGGGCGAGGGTCGGCATGAAGCCCTGCACGAAGGCGCTGTACGTCTCGTTGATGAGCCGCTGCGACTCGGCGGCGATGGTGTCGAAGACGAGCGAGCTCTTGCCCGAGCCCGAGACACCGGTGAACACCGTCAGCCGGCGCTTCGGGATCTCGATGCTGACGTCCTTGAGGTTGTTCTCACGCGCGCCGTGCACGCGGATCAGGTCATGGCTGTCGGCGGCGTGGCTCATCGTCTCTCCAACCTCTCGGGCGGCCCTGCTCGGTCCCACGCTATGCGGCGGCCGCGGGTCGGCGCTTCTCGAATCCTGACCGCTTCCAAAGGCGGGCCGGCGGTCCGGTCATCAGTGCGGCAACTCGGGGTAACCGGACGGGAGACAGCCCCTCGGAAGGAGGCACGATGCCCCTCACGTTCCGAAAGAGTTTCCGGATCCTGCCCGGCGTGCGCCTGAACATCAACCGGCGCTCCTGGTCGATCACCACCGGCGGCAGGAACGGCCCGAGGCACACCCACAGCAGCACCGGACGTAGTACGACATCGATGGATTTGCCCGGACCTTTCGGGTGGCGGAAGACCCACACCGCCAAGCGACACTGACGGGGCATCACCCGAACGCCTGCCTCGAGATGCCCCATCTCATATCTGAGATAGCCTCAACCCCATGGCAGACGACTACCTCGTACGCATCGGCAAGCTCATCCGTGACGCCCGGCAACACCGAGGCTGGACACAGGCCCAGCTCGCGGAGGCACTCGGCACCAGTCAGAGCGCCGTCAACCGCATCGAGCGCGGCAACCAGAACATCAGCCTTGAGATGATCGCCCGAATCGGTGAAGCTCTGGAGAGCGAAATCGTCTCGCTGGGCTATGCCGGACCGATGCATCTGCGGGTGGTCGGCGGCCGTCGGCTCTCGGGGGCCATCGACGTCAAGACGAGCAAGAACGCCTGCGTGGCCCTGCTGTGCGCCTCTCTGCTGAACAAGGGGCGCACGGTGCTGCGCCGGGTGGCGCGGATCGAGGAGGTGTACCGGCTCCTCGAGGTGCTCAACTCGATCGGTGTGCGCAGCCGTTGGATCAACGACGGGGTCGACCTGGAGATCGTGCCGCCGGCCGAGCTGGACATGGCGGCGATCGACGCCGACGCGGCCGTCCGCACGCGGTCCATCATCATGTTCTTCGGGCCGCTGCTGCACCGCATGGACCACTTCAAGCTGCCCTACGCCGGCGGCTGCGACCTCGGTACGCGCACCATCGAACCGCACATGATCGCGCTGCGGCGCTTCGGTCTCGACATCGCCGCCACCGAGGGTCAGTACCACGCCCAGGTGGACCGTTCCGTGCGGCCGGACCGGCCGATCGTGCTGACCGAGCGCGGGGACACCGTCACCGAGAACGCGCTGCTGGCCGCCGCGCGGCACGACGGCGTCACCCTCATCCGCAACGCGTCCTCCAACTACATGGTCCAGGACCTGTGCTTCTTCCTGGAGGCGCTGGGCGTCAAGGTCGAGGGCATCGGCACCACCACGCTCACCGTGCACGGCGTGCCGGACATCCACACCGACGTCGACTACTCCCCCTCCGAGGACCCGGTCGAGGCGATGAGCCTGCTGGCCGCGGCCGTCCTCACCGAGTCCGAGCTGACCGTGCGCCGGGTGCCGGTCGAGTTCCTGGAGATCGAGCTCGCGGTGCTGGAGGAGATGGGCCTCGACCACGACCGCACGCCGGAGTACCCCGCCGACAACGGCCGTACCCGCCTTGTGGACCTCACCGTGCGGCCCTCCAAACTCGAGGCGCCGATCGACAAGATCCACCCCATGCCCTTCCCGGGCCTGAACATCGACAACGTCCCGTTCTTCGCCGCCATCGCGGCGGTCGCACAGGGCAAGACACTCATCCACGACTGGGTCTACGACAACCGCGCGATCTACCTCACCGACCTCAACCGCCTCGGCGGCCGCCTCCAACTCCTCGACCCGCACCGGGTGCTGGTGGAGGGCCCGACCCGCTGGCGGGCCGCCGAGATGATGTGCCCGCCCGCGCTGCGCCCGGCCGTCGTGGTCCTCCTCGCGATGATGGCCGCCGACGGCACGTCCGTCCTGCGCAACGTGTACGTCATCAACCGGGGCTACGAGGACCTGGCCGAGCGGCTGAACTCGATCGGGGCGCAGATCGAGATCTTCCGGGACATCTGAAAGCTCTCCGGATCGGTGCCGCCAAACCCCATTTGACCTGCACGAATTCGGGGACGGAAGGGGTGTGGCGGCGCCTCTGGGATTTCTCTGGGACTTTTGGCCGAGATTGAGAGCTTTCCGGTCGCTGCGCGGCAATGGAGCCATGCCCAGAGTCTTTCCCCTGTTCGTGGAGCGGATCCGGCGCGGGTTGCCGGGGGCCCTGGACGAGTTGCACAGCCTTACCCAGTGGTCGCGAAACTGCCGTGCACATCGCGCCGGTCGAAATGACCGCGCACGACTGCTCTGCCATGCCCTGCCATGCCCTCGGCCACACTGGGCTCAACTTCAGGTAAGGGGCCACAACCGCCCACACTGCCCGCATCGGAGGTCACTCTGCTCACCCCGGGTCCGTGATGTCGGGCGCCTCGCCGGCTCAAGACGGCGTATCTACGACGTCGTCGTTCTCGGTGATGCCGTCGTTCACCGCACCTGTCTTGTCGGCGGAGTCGTCCTTGACGTCACTCTCCTTCTGCCGCCTCTTCAGGGCGAGTTCCCTGGCCGCCTTCTCGGAGTACAGCCTCATCTCAGCCTCTGTCCGGTGCTCGAACATTCTTGCCTCCACCCATACGTCCGCACGGAACGCGCGAACGGCGGCTGTCACACATGCCGCGGCTCACACAACCGTTTGGAGGAATGACCAGGCAACCGAAGCTTCTGTGACAGAACTGGTCAGTAGAGCCCGGTTCGGGCTCGTGGCTTTCACCAGGCTCGGAGGCCGGACCAGGGTGGGTCACTCCGGTCGCGGATCAGGCCGATGTCGCCTCGTCTTCGAACTGGATGGCAGCAATCTCCCGGCGAGAGGAGATGCTGAGCTTCGAGAACACCTTGCGGAGGTGCCACTCGACCGTGTGCCGGCTGATGAACAACTGGGCGCCGATTTCGGGGTTCGTGAGCCCTTTCCCGGCAAGGCGGGCGATCTGCGCCTCCTGTGAGGTGAGAGCCTTGGGCGTCGCGACCGCGTGGCTGCGGACCTTGGCGCCCGTGGCCTGCAATTCTCCTCGGGCACGTCCGGCGAACGCCTCCGCCCCGAACCTGCTGAACATCTCGTGTGCGACGTCCAGTTGGGCACGGGCGTCATCGCGGCGGTTCTCGCGGCGCAACCACTCCCCGTACACCAGATACGCACGGGCGAGATCCATGCGGACACGGGTCCGTTGGAGCCGTTCGATTGCCTCGCGGTAGAGCCGCTCGGCGGAGGCGCCCTCGCTGAGCAGCGCCCGCGAGCGCGCTTCCACGCCCAGCGCCCAGTCGGTGCCGCTGGCGCGCGTCGCCTCCGAGAGCTGCTCCAGCGCGTCGGCGGCCGGCTCGGGTGAGCCGTTCCGTACGGCGGCCTCGATCAGCTCGACCAGGGCCCACCGCGGGGACGAGAACTCCCGCGGCTCCACGGCCGCCTCCCGTGCCGCTTTCAGTGCCAGCGCGTACTGGCCGAGCCCGTTGCAGAGCACCGCCTCGTACCAGCGTGTGACGGTGACGGTGGCTCCCTGACCGCGCGGCACCGCCTCGCCCAGGTTCGCGTCGATCAACGTTCGGGCCTCGCCCTCGCGACCGCGCCAGACAGCCAGGCCCAGGGGGCCGACGCGTCCCGGGTTGGTGTTTCCGATGGCCGCGCACACCGCTGCCGTCTCCTCGATCAGCGACTCGGCCGCCGTCAGCTCCCCCGCGATGAGGTGGACGAACACCCGGGAGTCAAGAGCGTCGGGAAGGACGCTGAGCGCTCCGGCCTCGCGGGTGATCGTCACATGCCGTGTCGCGGCCGAGTGCCAGTGCTCGTCGTCCCACAGATCGGAGGCGATGACCGACGCCAGCCAGAGTCGGCGCAGCTGTTCCGATACGGGGAGCCGCTCGTCGCAGAGCGCTTCGAGCGCCCGCTCCATCATCGGCGCAGCGGCCGCGTAGCCGTCGGTGAGTCGCACGGCGAGGGCATCCAGCACTGTGTCGGACAGCTGTGGCTGCCGTGCCGGCGGTGCCTCACGGGCAGCCTCGCCCACCTCTCTCAGTCCCGGGCCGGGTGCCAGGCGGCCGGCGAATATCGCCGCCGCGATGGCGTCCAGGTGAATCTCACGAGCGAGCGCGACATCGAGCCGGCCGAAGCGGCGAGCGGCGGCGAGCAGCAGCTGCGGAGCCTCACCGCCGCGGTTCTCTGCGAACGCCATCCCGGCGTGCAGCACATCGATCCTCGCTCTGCCCAGTTCATCCAAGGGGCCGGCCTCAGCGGTGGCAAGGAGGGTGGCCGCCGACTCGAAAGCTCCCGCGTGGAGTTTCGCCTGCGCGGCATCCACCGCGCGCTGCGCCCGTCGCACGGGATCCTCTGTCAGCGCGGTCGCCCGCTGGAGGAACGCGGCGGCCGCGGCGACGCCGCCGCGTGCCTGGGCTCGGCCCGCAGAGCGCTCCAGTTCGGCGGCCACCGTCTCGTCGGGACCCACGGCGGCATCGGCGAGGTGCCAGGCTCGGCGGTCGGGGTCGAGCCGGGCATCGGTGGCGTCGGCCAGCGCCTTGTGCACCTCACGGCGTTCGCTCGGGTCCGCCGCTCTATAGGCCGCCGAGCGGACCAGCGGGTGCCGGAACCGTACCCGGGTGTCCAGTGTGATCAAGTCCTCTGCGCCTTCGCGCGACGCGGCCGTGTCGGCGTCGATCCCGAGGCGCCCGGCCGCGCGCCTCAGCAGTGTCACGTCGCCCAGCGGTTCGGCAGCGGCGATGATCAGCAGGCGTCGGGTTTCGGTAGGAAGCGCCTGGACACGGAGGAGGAATCTCTGTTCGATCTGGCTCGACAACGGCCATACGTCCGGCGGCTCGAATCCTCCGGCCATCTCCGCCGCGGTCAACCCGCGCGGCAGTTCGAGCAGTGCCAGCGGGTTGCCGCGTGACTCGGCGACGATGCGGTCGCGTACCCGTTCGTCGAGCGGACCGGTGACGACCGAGTCGAGCAGTGTCCGGGAGTCACGCTCGGTCAGTCCCGTGATGGACAACTCGGGAAGGCTGCCGAGCGTATGGTCGGCACTCGGTTCGCGGACGGCGAAGACGAGCACAACCGATTCTGCGAGCAGTCGGCGGGCCACGAACTCCAAGGTCAGCGCGGACGCCTTGTCCAGCCACTGCGCGTCGTCGACGATGCAGACCAGAGGCTGGTCACCTCCGGCGTCCGCGATGAGACTCAGCGTGGCCAGACCCACGAGGAAACGGTCGGGCGCGGAGCCGGCGACCAGACCGAAGGCAGTGCCGAGCGCATCACGCTGAGGCTCGGGCAGCAGGTCGAGCCCGGTGAGCAGAGGAGCGCAGAGCTGGTGCAGGCCGGCGTAGGAGAGTTCCATCTCGGACTGGACGCCGGCCGCTCTGATGATGCGGCATCCGGTGGCGCGGGCGAGGAGGTGTCTCAGCAGCTCGGTCTTGCCGATCCCGGGCTCACCACGCAGGACCAGGACACCGCTGCGCCCGGCTCTGGCACCTGCCACGAGATCGTCGAGAGCCTTGCATTCACTTTCCCTGCCGAGAAGCCCGGCCCGTGAACCGCGCCTCGCCATGGCAGCTCCCTTGTCAGGAATCTTCGCTGAGTATGGTAATCCGTCCGCTGATCACCGCGCCCGTGATCGACCGTGACGAATCAGCTCGCCCTCGGGCCCGGAGAACGGCTGAGCGGGCTCGCCCGCCTTTGTGACGGTGCTGGTCAGGCCACTCGCCCCGGCCGCCCGGACAGCCAAGAGTCGAGCAGGTGTGTCAGCCGGCGTCGGCGTCTGACGAGCCGCTCGCCGGGTGTCCGTCCTGGAGTGCGGCGAGCGCGGCAGCAAGCCTGCCCCGGCTGGTGATGCCGAGGCGGGGATAGATGCGGTACAGGTGGGCTCCGACGGTGCGGTGCGAGATGAACAGGCGCTGGCCGATCTCCCGGTTGCTCAGCCCCTGCGACGCGAGCACCGCGATCTGCATTTCCTGAGCCGACAGTCGGTCGCTGGTGTTCGCATGCCGCCGACCACTCGACTCGCCGGCGGCGCGCAGCTGTTCGCGGGCCATCTCGGCCCACGGCCGCGCGCCGAGCCGGTCGAACTCGTCGCGGGCGCTGCGCAGCGGATTCCGGGCGTCGACGTACTGCCGTTGCCGACGCAGCCGGCGGCCGTGGTGCAGGTGCAGCCGGGCCCGCGCCAGGGCCCAGCCGGCGGGCAACGCGGCCAGTGCCGCGGTGTAGTGCTCCTCCGCCGTGTCGTCCGGCGCCAGCACCGCCTCGGTGTAGACGTGGGCCACGACCATCATTTCCGAGGGCAGCCGGGCGGCCAACTCGGGGAGTCCCTCCAGTAGTTCCCGGGCCTGCTGCACGGTGCCCGCGGCCACCGCGGCATCCGCCAGGTCCGGTGCGAGCAGCCAGCGGCTGACGGAGTGGTAGTGCGGGTCCGCGGGATCGAACGCGCGCGCGAGTGCGTCGTACGCCTCGGCCGTGCGACCGTCGAAGAGCGCGAGCAGGCCCTCGACCTGCTGCGCCATGACGGCGGCGAACGGCATGCCGGGGAAGAGCCGGTGGGCGCGCAGCTCGCCGAGCATGCGCGCCGCGGTCTCGGTCTCCCCGCGCAGCGCCGCGACCAGGCTCCCCGTCGCCTTCACCCCCAGCCAGACGATCCACTCCCCGGTCTCCTCAGCCAGGGCAAGTCCCTCGCCGGACTCCTCGCGGGCCCGGTCGAGCTGACCGAGGTACACCCGCGGCCAGCTGCCCGCAAGGGACCGGGCGAGCAGCCCGAGCCGGCCCTGCGACCGCCACGCCGTGGCCGCGAGTGACAGGTACCGGGCGGCGAGGGTGGCGTCGCCCAGCACCATCGCGCCGCTGCCGAGGAAGTGCATGGTCCGGCCGTCCAGGCGGTCCGGCCGGAGGCTGCCGAGCCGTGCGATCACCTCGGCGCCGTACCGGAACGGTTCGGTGTACGCCCGTACCGTCAGGACGACGGGAGCGTCCGGATCGGGGTTCCATCGTTCCAGCTCGGCCGCGGCCAGGCTGCGCACCCGTGCGCCGCCGTCCTGGAAGAAGCACCGGGCGGCTGCCCGCCACAGCAGGTTCTCGGCGACCTGCACGCCGCCCGCGTCGAACGCGCCGGCCGCCGTGGTCACCATGTCCTCGATCCGGCGCTGCGGCTCGTCGGGTTCGAACGCCGCCTTGTCGGACACGACCATGAGGCGGGCCCGCTCCAGCGGGCCGAGTTCGCTCATGTCGGCCCGGTCCAGCAACAGCTGGGTGTGGACCCGGTCGTTGATCTCGCTGGCCGACTCGGCTGCCCGGACCAGGATTTCGGTCCTGTGGCGCGGGTCCTGAACGAGCTCGGCCGCCTGACGCAGAGCCGGCACAGCCGCGGCCACCTTGCCCCGGGCCAGCGCCATGTCGGCGAAACGTTCCAGCCGGGCGGCGAGTTCCTCGTCCGGGCCGAGCGTCGCGGCGGCCAGGTGGAGGAGCCGGCGCTCGGGGGTGTCGGCCATGGCGGCGGCGATGGCGCGGTGGGTGGCCAGCCGGTCGGCGACCGTGGCGCGGGTGTAGATCGCCGAGCGCATCAGCGGATGCCGGAACTCGAGGCTGCGGCCGACCAGACCGACCAGGCCGGCGTCGATCGCCTCCTGCGCCGCGTCCACGGACACCGTCGTGCCGGTCAGACGGCTCGACACCTCCAGCAGCCGGTTCAGTGGTGCGGTGGACTCGGCGGCCAGGGCCAGCAGGAGCGTTCGGCACTCCCGGCTCGCCGAGTCCGTACGCGCGGCGAACGCGTCCTCCAGCCGCTGGGTCAGCGGCAGATCGTCCAGTGGTGGTGCGATGTCCTGCACCGTCTTGGGCAATTCGACCAGGGCCAGCGGGTTGCCCGCGGCGCGCTCCAGGACGAGGGCCCGTAGCGGCGCCGACAGCTCCGGTGCGCCCGCGTCCAGCAGTTCGGCGGCGGCGGACCGGCCGAGCGGTTGCAGATGGAGGTCCGGCTGCGCGCTCGGTGCGTAGGCGTCGGGCGAGTGAACCCGGGACGCCGCCACGATCAGTACGGGAAGATCGCGGGTGCGCCGGGCGACGAATCTGAGGACGTCCCGGCTCGGCGAATCGACCCACTGCAGGTCGTCGACGAGCAGCAGGAGCGGTTGTCGGTCGGCCTCGTCGGCGAGCAGTTCGAGCACGGCGAGCGCGACCCGGAAGATGTGGGGCTCGGTCTGGGTGGCGCTGAAAGCGTCGACGAGCGCGGTGCGATGCGGCAACGGCAGCGTGCCGATGCCGTCGGCGGCCGGTTGAAGCAGCAGTTGCAGAGCGGCGAACGGCAGCCACAGCTCGGTCTCCACACCGGCCGCGCTCAGCACGTTGAAACCGCCCTCTGTGCCCTCGGCACCGACAGCGCGCAGCAGAGCCGACTTGCCGACGCCCGCTGTGCCGTGGATCAACAGCGCACCGCCGCGTCCAGCCGCCGCGTCCGCCAGCCGCCCGCGCAGGATCCGCAGCTCCTCGTCCCGGCCGATCATCGCGCGCGTGCTGCTGCTGGGCTGGGCATGTGCGGCTTCCTCCGTGCGGGGAGTCACTTCGCACGGCATCCTATCCGCGGCCCATTACACCCTGGGCGCGATCACACCATCGGTAGAACGACTCAAGTCCCGTCTGTACGGAGTCGTCGAGATCCGTTCCTCCGGCAGAGGGAGCACCGCCCGCGGCGGCCCGATGCGGAGGAGCGTCTCGCGGGTCTCCTCGGTCAGGCCGCCCCAGATCCCGTAGCGCTCCCGGTGGTCGAGCGCGTACCGGCGACACGGGATCCGCACCGGGCACCGATCGCAGATCATGAGCGCCCGTCGGACGGCCGCCACGTCGCCCGGAGCGGGGAAGAAGGTCTCGACGTCGGCACCTCGGCAGGCCGCGGCACGTGGCGCTGTCATCCCATCTCCTCCAGCTTCCTGCCGTTGGTCTCGCGCACCCGGACGGCGACAAAGACGAACGAGAGCACGGCGAAGCCCGCATAGATCGCGTACGTGGACGACAGGTTCCAGTCCGACATGCGGGGGAAGCTCTCGGTGACGGCCCAGTTGGCGATCCAGTTCGCGGCGGTCGCCACCGACATCGCGGCGGCACGGATCCTCAGCGGGAACATCTCGCCGACCATCACCCAGAGCACCACACCCCAGGAAACCGCGAAGAAGAACACGAAGGCGTGGGCGGCGATCAGGGCCACGGCCCCCTGAGCGTCCGGGATGGACAGACTGCCGCCGCTGCCTGTCTTGTACGAGAACGCCCAGGACGCGAAGGCCAGGGACACGGCCATGCCGGCCGAACCGGTCAGCGCGAGCGGTTTCCGGCCGACCCGGTCGATCAGGAGCATCGCCACGACGGTGCCGACGATGTTGACGATCGACGTGGAGAGGCTGATCAGAAGGGAGTTGGCCTGGTCGATTCCCACCGACTGCCACAGGAGCGACGAGTAGTAGAAGATGACGTTGATGCCGACAAGCTGCTGGAACACGGCCAGCCCGATGCCGACCCACACGATCGGCAGCAGCCCGAAGCGGCCGTCGAGCAGATCGCGCACCCGCGGCTTGTGATCGGTCTTGAGAGCACGCTGGATCTCGGCGATCCGCTCCTCCGAGCCCGTGTGCGTGCCCTGCAGATCGCGCAGCACGGCGAGGGCCTGGACCTCGCGGCCCCTCGCGAGGAGGAAGTGCGGCGACTCCGGGATGCGCAGGGTGAGCAACAGGTAGGCGAGCGCCGGTACGACGGCGGCCATGAGCATCCACTGCCAGGCGTGCAGAGTGCCCAACGGGTTCTCGCTCCTGCCGTCGGCGCCCTGGGCGATGCCCCAGTTGACGAGCTGGGAAGCGGTGATGCCGAGTACGATGGCCGCCTGCTGGAACGAGGCCAGCCGGCCTCGGTGCTCGGGCGGCGCGACCTCGGCGATGTAAGTGGGCCCGATCAGCGAGGCGAGGCCGATCGCCATACCGCCGACGACGCGCCAGGCGCCGAGGTCCCAGACGGAGAAGGGCATCGACGAGCCGAGCGCGCTGATAGCGAAGAGAACCGCGGCGAGGTGCATCACGCGCCGGCGGCCGATGCGGTCGGCGAGACGTCCGGCGACGGCCGCTCCGAAGGCGGAGCCGAGCAGCGCGGAGGCGACGATGGTGCCCGTCTCGCTGGAGGTGACGTCGAATCGGTGCTGGATCCCGGTGACGGCGCCGTTGATGACGGCACTGTCGTAGCCGAACAGGAAGCCGCCGATCGACGCGGCCGCCGAGATGTGGGTGACGCGCCGGAGATTGGTCGGGCGGAGCACGGCCCTTGAGTGGGCCCGCCCCGCGGAAGAGGCGTTCGCGGTCATGGACAAGGACTCCTTCACGAGATCAGGTACGCACCTGCGCAGGCAGGGGCTGTCGACCGGGCGGGCGTACCGGTCGTAGAGGGCGCGGATCGGATGGACGACTGCGCTGACGACCAGGCAGGGGCGGCGGGCGTGCCGCCGCTCAGACGCCGGCCACCGGGGCTGAGAGCAGTTCGTGCAGGCGGGCGAGGTTCGCCGCGCCGATGAGGCCGGCGTCCGATCCCGCGGTGGCGGTGCGGACCTCGGCGTAGACACGGTGCTCGCCACCGCCGAGGGCCCGGCGGTAGGAGATCTCGGCCGGACGCCTGATCAGCTCGCCGGTGTCGCCGAGGCCACCGCCGATGACGAGGACGGACGGGTCGAGGATGGAGGCGAGGTCGGCGAGGGCCTGGCCCAGCCACCGGCCCGACTGCGCGAACACCTCGAGGGAGAAGGGGTCGCCGGCGAGGGCGGCCTTGGTCACATGGTGCCCGTGAAGGCCGTCGGGGGTGCCGTCGCCCAGTGCGAGCACCGCCGCGGCCCGTGCCGGATCGGCGGCCGCCATCTCGCGGGCCCGGCGGGTGTGGGCCGCTCCGCTGGCGTACTGCTCCATGCAGCCGTACTGGCCGCAGGGGCAGCGGAGTCCGTCGGGAACCGCCCGGTAGTGGCCAATCTCGCCCGCCATGCCGAAGCGGCCGCGGAAGAGCCGTCCTCTGCTGATGATGCCACCGCCCAGTCCGGTGCCCGCCATGACCATCAGCATGTCGTCGTGTCCGGCACCGGCCCCGTGGATGAACTCGCCCCATGCGGCGGCGTTCGCGTCGTTCTCGACGACGGTCGGAAGCCCGGTGGCCTCCTGGACGATGTCCCGGATCTCCTTGTCGTGCCAGCCCAGGTTGGGCGCGAAGCGCACCGTCGAGCGGTCCGCGTCCACATATCCGGCGGCTCCGACGCCGACCGCTCGGACGTCGTCCCGGCCCTTGCGGAGCCGATGGACCGCCTCGGCGATCGCCCCGGCGATCCGGTCCGGGTCGTGCGGGGTGGGGACGCGCACTCGGGAGACCACCTCTCCGCCGGGGTCGACCGTCCCGGCGGCGATCTTCGTGCCGCCGAGATCGACACCGATGGTCAGACCGCTGTTCCGCTCGTTCATGCGGCACCGCCCACGCCGTCGAACCGCTGCAACCTGAAGGGACCGTGAGACATGGTGTGGTTCCTAACGTTGTGACTCCGTGTGAGGAGCGTGGCTCGCGACCACTGGCTCAGCTTCCGCAATCCGGTGGCGAGTTGCATGAGTCATTCGACTGTGTCCGGTCGTTGTCGCTCGCTGTGTCACAGATCCGCGCCCTGCGCTGTCTTCTAGTGGAACCACATCGGATCGACCGGAGGTATGACACGGTGTTGGACAACGAATCAATGAGCGCGGCCGACGCACACGGGAGCCAGGACGGGACCGGGCCCAAGATGCTGGCGGACATCAAGCCGCCCTTCATTCCCGAGGGTGCTTCGGGGATGACCGTCTTCGTCGAGTGGCCGCCCGGGCACCCCGGGACCCCTCCGCACCGGCACTCGGGTCCGTGCTTCGGCTACGTCACCGAGGGCGCGGTGCGGTGGGAGCTGGAGGGCGAGCCGGAGCATGTGATCAAGGCCGGTGAGACGTTCTGGGAGCCGGGCGGTGACGTGATCCACTACCAGAACGGCAATGCCTCGTCGGACGCGCCGGCCAAGTACGTCGTGTTCATGCTGTGCGCGCCCGGCCAGCCGATGCTCACGCTGGTCGAGGAGGAGGAGCTGGCGAAGCGGGCCCATCTGCGCGCCCCGCGGCCTTCCGCCGACTGAACCACGGCCAGGGGACGCGAGTCCGCCACGTCAGTTCTCGAAGGGGGCCACTGTGGCCGGTCATGGGTCGGCGCCGCGCCGCACGACCGAGGAACTGGTAGGACGCGAGCGGGAGTTGGAGCTGCTCCGGTCGTACGTCGACCAGGTGCTCGGCCACGGTGGAGTGCTCGTGCTGTCCGGGGAGCCAGGTGTCGGCAAGTCCGTGCTTCTGGACACCGCGGCAACGGCGGCCACGGCGGCCGGTGCGCTGGTACTGCGCTCCGACGGGGTCGAGTTCCTCGCGGATCTGAGCTTCGCCGGACTGCATCACGTACTCGAACCGTTGCTGCACGAGTACGACGGGCTCGACCCGGCGCACCGCGAGGCCCTGACCGTGGCGCTGGGCGCGGGTGACGGTGCCCCGGTGGATCGGCTGGTCCTCTACGGGGCCGTACTGGCGCTGCTCCGCCGGGCGGCGAGCAGCCGTCCCGTTCTGCTGGTCATCGACGACCTGCAGTGGGTCGACCGGGCCAGCGCCGCGGCGCTGGCGTTCGTCGCCCGGCGGCTGACCGGGAGCCGAGTGGGCCTTCTCGCCGCTTCGCGGCCGGGGTTCGAGAGCTTCTTCGAACGCGCGGGGCTTCCCGAGCTCACCGTGTCTCCACTGGACGACAGGACGGCGGCCGGCCTGGTCGGCTCCCGCTTCCCGCTGCTCGCCGGGCAGGAGCTGCGGCGGGTCCTCGCACAGGCGCGGGGCAATCCGCTGGCGCTGCTGGAACTACCGGCCGCGCTCGGCGACTCACGAGGCGGTGCGGGGGTGCTGCCGTCCGAGGTCCTCCCGCTCAGCCGTCGGCTGCGGGACCTGTATGGCTCCCGGGTCGCGGAGATGCCTGCCCCCACCCGCCGACTGCTGCTCCTGGCCGCGCTGGAGGGCGGCGGTGACCTGTCGGTCCTGCGGGCCGCCGCCCCCGGCGAGGACGTCCCGGCCGTCCTCGCCCCCGCGGAACGGGCGCAGCTGCTGCGGATCGAACACCATGGTCTGGGGCGGCTGTCCTTCCACCATCCGCTGATCCGCGCAACCGTGGTCGCGGGCTCGACCAGCGGTCAGCGCCTGGACGCCCACCACGCTCTGGCCGAAGCGTTGAGCGGCAATCCCGATCGCCGGGCCTGGCACCTGGCTGAGGCCACACCCGATCCTGACGAGCAGGTCGCCGCTCTCCTGGAGGACACGGCACACCGGGCCCGCCGGCGCGGTGATGCCGTCGGCGCCTTCAACGCGTTGGTACGGTCCGCCGACCTCACTCCCGGCCCCGCGGATCGCGGCCGACGGCTCGCCGAAGCCGCCTTCGTGGGCGCGGACGTCGCCGGAGAGCTGCGCACCGCAGCCGAACTGCTCGTGGAGGCCCGGCGTGCCGACCCGGAACTCCGGGGATCGCTGCGGGCGGCGGCCGCGGCCTCCCAGGTGCTGCTCAACCGCGACGGCGATGTCAACACCGCGCACCGGTTGCTGGTCGGTGCGATCACGACCCGCGACGGCAGGGCCGACGGCGACGACGAGGCGCTCTTCGAGGCGCTGTGCACCCTGCGCAGGGTGTGTCTGTGCGCGGGCAGAGCGGAGCTCTGGGACTCGTATCAGGCCGCCGTGTCGCAGCTGACCGTGCCGATGCCTCCGCTCCAGGAGCTGCTCGGCGACGTCTACTCCGACCCGGCACGGTCCACCCCGGCAGCCCTCGCCCTGCTCGATGCGGTCATTCACGACCTGCACCGGGAGACAGACCCGAGCCGGATCGAACGGGTCGCGATGGCGGCACTCTTCGTGGACCGGGCGACGGGGTGCCGTGCGGCGCTCTGGCCCGTCGTCGAGAACGGGCGCAAAGGCGGCGCGGTCGCCTCCGCTCTCATCGCGCTGGTGGTGCTGTGCCTGGACGACTTCATGACCGGTCGGTGGGACGAGTGCGGCCGTCTCGCCGCGGAGGGGCTGGCGCTGTGCGAGGCCCACGGCTATCAAATGCTGGCCCAGCAGTTCCACCGGGCCCAGGGCCTGCTGGCCGCGGCGCGGGGCGATGACGCCACGGTGCGGGAACTGGCACAGGGGATCACGCAGTGGGCGGTACCCCGCGGCGCTCGGACCGTCGAGCACTTCGCGCGGCACATGACGGCACTGGCCGCCCTGGGACGCGGCGACCACGACGACGCCTACGCCGACGCATCGGCGATCAGCCCTTCAGGCGTGCTGGCCTCCCATGCCCCGCTGGCTCTGTGGGTTCCCATGGACCTCGTGGAAGCCGCCGTGCGCAGCGGACGCCGAGCCGAGGCCCTCTCCCATGTCGCCGCGATGCGGCAGATGGGCCTGCCCGCGATCTCCGGCCGCCTGGCGCTGGTCACCGCCGGTTCCGCCGCGCTCGCCGCACCCGAGGACCAGGCCGCCGATGCCTTCGAGGAGGCGCTCGCCGTTCCCGGTACCGAGCGCTGGCCCTTCGACCTCGCCCGGGTCCGCCTGGCCTACGGGCAGCACCTGCGTCGCGCACGGGCCGTCACGGACGCCCGGACGCACCTCACCGCCGCCCTCAAGACCTTCCGCCGTCTCGGGGCCACGCCCTGGGCCGCGCAGGCGGCCGAGGAGCTGCGTGCCACCGGCCGTACCGCCGCCTGGACGGCCCACCAGGACCTGAGGGCCGGACCGCTCACGGAGCAGGAACACCAGATCGCCGCACTCGCCGCGACCGGGCTGACCAACAAGCAGATCGGCGAACGTCTGTTCCTCTCCCATCGAACCGTGGCGGCCCACCTGCACCGGATCTTCCGGAAGCTCGGCATCACCTCGCGTGTCACCCTCGGCGAGGCTCTCGCCGCACGGGAAGGGACGCGAGCGCGTCCCTGAGTGCCGCGCGTGAGGTGATTCCGAGTTTCGGGAACAGCTGGTAGAGGTGCGTACCCACGGTTCGAGGCGAAAGGTGGAGACGTTCGCCGATCTGCTTGTTGGTCAACCCGGAAGCGGCGAGTGCGGCGATCTCCTGCTCCTGTGCGGTGAGGGTCACGCAGCCGTGCTGCGCTCCCGTGCGGGACCGGCCGGTGGCGCGGAGTTCGCCCGCGGCCCGGTCGGCCCACGGCCCGGCACCCAGCTGCTCGAACGCCTCGGCCGACGCCTCCAGTTGGACCCGGGCCCCCGTGACGAAGCGCATGCGCCGCAGACGCTCCCCGTAGGCCAGGCGGATCCGCGCCAGGTCGAAGGGCCACTCCTGCGCTCCCGAGGTGGCCAGCGCCTGCTCGAAGAGCCCGACCGCGCCGTCATCGGGTGCGACCAGCGCGGCCGAACCCGCCACCAGCAGTGCTGGCCTTGGGGAGAGAGACGCGACGTCAGCCGCCCGCATCGCGCGCACGTGTGCCTCCGCCTCAGCGGTGCGCCGGGTGTGCACCGCCGCTTCCACCAGGTCCATGCAGACCCACTGCGCGTACGGAGCGTGGGACACGAGTCGGCCCGCGGGGCTGATGGCCACGGCGTGGCGGTACGCGCATTCGTAGTCGCCGGCACCGAGTTCGGTGAGGACCCGCGCATGGTCGGCGCAGGCCACCGCCGCCAGAACCCCACGGGGCACGGCCCACTGCGTGATCCGGTCGGCCACAACCCGGCTCTCTTCGAAGTGCCCATGGACAGCGGCGAGCAGGGCCTGGTGGTATTCGAAATACCAGGAGAAGAACGGGTATTGGCGCTCCTCGCAGATCTGCAGGCCCTCGGCGGCCAGCCTTTCGGCCTGCTGCCACCGGCCGGCCGGGAAAACCTGCAGGCAAAGGTGCATGAGCGCGTCGATGTGCCGGCGTACGTCGCCGCCCCGGCGTCCCCGACGGACCGCTTGCCAGGAGACGTCCCGTGGTTGGGTGACGAGCTCCTGGCGGAGCAGCGGCGGAGCAGTCGGCTTCAACCGGTCGAGGGCCGCGTGGAAGGGTTTCCACAGCGCGTCGCGACCGCCGGACCAGCACACCAGCCGCAGGAGGCGCAGTGCCTCGATGAGGGCGTCGTCCTCGGCGTCGTATCCGTGGCTGCCGGTCTCGATGGCCTCCACCAGGAGGCGGTGGGCCATGTCGACGTCGCCGTCACCGCCGTTGAGCAGGAGGAGAACCGCCGTGGCGGCGGTCAGCGGCGACCCGATGACGGCCGGGTCCGCGTACCGGGCGCGGTCGAGGAGCTCCGACGCCGCGCGCAGCTCGCCGGTCGCGTCGGCGCCCACATAGGCGGCCCAGGTCAGTCGGCGTGCGCGGTCCGCGGGGCGGGGGCTCAGTTCGGCGGCCCTGCTGAGGGCGGCGACCGCTGCCGTGGCATCACCTCGCCGGGAGGCGCGATGACCGGCTTCCTCCAGCAGGGCGGCGACACGCTCGTCGGGAACGAGGGTCGCCCGACCCAGGTGCCAGGCCCGCCGCTCGGGTGCCTCCGATCGGATCTCGGCGAGCGTGCGATGGGCCTGGCAGCGCTCGGCCAAGGTGCTGGTCTCGACGACCGCTGCCCTCATCAGCGGATGCCCGAAGACGAAACGTCGGTTCGTGTCGTCGAGGGTGACCAGACGGTCCGATTCCACGGCTGACCACGCCTTAAGAGCCTTCGGGTCGCCCGATACAGCACGGAGGACGCCCGGATCTACGGTGTCATCGAGTGCGAGGAGCAGCAGGAGCCGGCGCGATTCGGCCGGAAGGCGGGCCACGCGCGAAGCGTGGCGGCTCCGAAGACGTGAGGAGAGGGGCAGTACGTCGTGCAGATCGGCCAGGGCGTCGCGCTGCGGGCCGCTCAGCGCGGCGGGCAGCTCCACGAGCGCCAGCGGGTTGCCCTGCGCCTGCGCCAGGACGCGGTCCCGCGCCGGACCGGCCAGCCCCGGAAAGCGGACTTCGAGCAGTTGCACGGCCGCGTCGCGGTCCAGCGGTGGCACCTCGTACTCGGTGAGGCCGGCTCGGGCGAAGAAGGTCTCGGCTCCCGATCTGCAGGCGGCGAGGAATCCGATACGGCTGCCCGCCGGCCGACGGGCGATGAAGCCCAGCACCGCCGAACTGGCCCGGTCGAAGCAGCCGAGGTCGTCCACGACGATGAACACAGGCCGGTCGGTCGCCACTTGGCGCAGCAGGAAGATCACCGAGTCGAAGACGTGACGAGCGTCGGGCACCGGATCGCCCCCGTAGCCCAGCGCACTGCGCAGAACCTCCCGATGGGTGCCGTCCAAGCGCTCGATCCGGTCGTTCAACGGCAACAGCAACTGGTGAAGTCCGGCGTAGGCGAGCTCGGCCTCGAACGGGACGCCGACGGCCGACAGCACCCGGGAACCCGCCTCGGACATGACCCTGGCGACCTCCCCGAGCAGCACGCTCTTGCCCACGCCCGGCTCCCCGGAGAGCAGCAGGGCACGGCCCCCGGCCGAGCCCTGCCCGAGCAGCGTCGTGATCTCCCGGAGTTGCCGCGCACGCCCCACCACCTCAGGGGGCTGACCGGCGTCCGCTGAAGCAGTCCGGGGCAACCGTTCGGCGCGCGAAGCGAGTGACATGGGGACTCCGTACGTTGGCGCCGCCCTTCCCTCTGTATGGCGGCAAGGCTTGGGCTCACCGTGCACCGACCGGTGAGGACAAACATCAGTCACGTGACTGCGCGGCGACTTGCGGGTCATTTGACTGATGGTGCGAGCCCTCGGGGGCCTCGCAGAATCGTGATGTGCCTGAATCACACGAGCGGCACAGGACGCATCACACCGTGTGCCCTCCGAACCTCCTCGATCCCCCAGACTTTCCGAGCGGTGATGTGATGAGAGAACCCGCCAGTTGTACGCCGGTGGTATGCCGGATGCTTGTCCGCCTGGTCGTCGCCGAAGGCGCGGACCGGCACGTGATGCTCGATCTGTCCTACGACAGAGCCGATCCCTTCGCGGTGTCCCTGATGTTCCACATGTGCACTGACACGACCGTGCGTTGGGTGGTAGGCCGCGATCTCCTCCTGGACGGGCTGGAAAGGCTCTCCGGCGTCGGCGACGTCCAGGTCTGGCCCTGCCGCCGCCCGGGGGCGGACCAGGTGCACATCGCGCTGTGCCCGTGTCCGAAGGAGGAGGCGGTCGTGGTGACCACCTCGGCGCGAGCCCTCGAGGCCTTTCTGCGACGAACCCTCGCGGTGGTGCCCACCGGTACCGAGCAGTGCCACCTGGACATGGACGGAGCCGTCCACCAACTCCTGAGCGGCCCCGGTGAGTCGCTTCGATAGGGGCCGCCCGAGTCGGCACCCTGCCTACCTCGCGGTGCAGAAGGAGCGCACCGAGGACATCCAGCTGCGGATCGCCGACTGGATCACACGGTTCGCCGGATCGATGTGGTTCGTCTACATCCACGTGCTCCTGTTCGCGGTATGGATGCTCTGGATGGAGAAGAGTCCGTGGCCGACGCTCACACTGATCGTCTCGCTCGAGGCCATCTTCCTGTCCACGTTCGTGATGATCGGCCAGAACCGACAGGCCGAGTTCACCCGCAAGAAGGCCGACCACGACTACGAGGCGCAGGAACTCGAACTGCGTCACAACACGCAACTCACGGAACTCGTCCACACGCTCACGGTCGAGATCCACAGAGCGGTGAACGCGGCGGCCGCGGGTGAAACGGACACCGGCGAGAACGCCGAGCAGGTGCCCCCACCGTCACGGCCCGAGTCGCCCTTGCATGTCACACCGGCCCGGCCTGTGCGGTCTACAAGGTGACGGACAACAAGCAGAGGAAGTCATGCGAGAGATCCTGATCGTCGGCGGCGGCTATGCGGGCTTCTACACCGCGTGGGGTCTGCAGAAGAAGCTGCGGCCGGGCGAGGCGCAGGTCACGGTGGTCGACCCGCGCCCGTACATGACCTACCAGCCCTTCCTGCCCGAGGTGGCGGCCGGCTCGGTGGAGGCACGTCACGCCGTGGTGTCCCTGAGGCGGCACCTGCGCGGCACCCGGCTGGTCTCGGGGACCGTGACCAGGATCAGCAACGCGGACCGTGCGGTGACCGTCCGCCCGGTGCACGGCGACGCCTACGAGCTCCGCTACGACATCCTTGTGGTCACCGCCGGCGCGGTGACCCGCACCTTCCCCATACCCGGACTCGCGCAGCGGGCCATCGGGCTCAAGCACGTGGAGGAGGCCGTGGCGATCCGGGACCGGCTGATGACCGCGTTCGACCAGGCCGCGTCGCTGCCGGCCGGCTCCGAGCGGCAAAAGCTGCTCACCGTCACGTTCGTGGGAGGCGGCTTCTCAGGCGTCGAGGGCTTCGGTGAACTGCTGTCGCTGGCCACCGCGATGCTCCGGTCGTATCCGGAACTGAGCATCGAGGACCTGTCCTTCCATCTGGTCGAGGCGCGCGGGCGCATCCTGCCCGAGGTGAGCGACAAGCCGGGTGCCTGGGTGGTGCGCCACCTGGAACGCCGCGGCGCACGTGTGCATCTGAACACGCAACTGCTGTCCGCGGAGGACGGCCATGTCGTCCTCTCCGACGGAGCGGAGTACGACTCCGAGCTGATCGTCTGGGCCGCAGGCAACGCCGCGAACCCGGTCGTGCACAACCACACGGACCTGCCGCTCGATGAACGCGGCCTCCTGCTGGCCCGCGCCGATCTGCGCGTGGGCACCGACGCCGAACCCGTGCCGGGCGTGTGGGCCGCCGGCGACGACGCGTCCGTCCCCGACCTTGCCTCGCCGGTGCCGGGCGCGCGCACGGTGCCGAACGCCCAGCACGCCGTGCGACAGGGCAGACGTCTCGCCAGGAACCTCGTGGCCGACCTGCGCGGCAGGCGCGTCCGCAACTACCGGCACGGCAGCCTGGGCGTGGTGGCGACACTGGGGCTGGGCCGGGGCGTCTTCCAGTACAAGGGAATCGTCATCAAGGGGTTCCCGGCGTGGCTGATGCACCGGGGCTATCACGTGCTCGCGGTGCCGAGTTGGGAACGCAAGATCCGCGTTCTGGCGGTCTGGCTCACCGCGGCCCTGACAGGCCGGGATCTCGTGTCTCTCGCCTCCGTCCAGCACCCGCGGGACGCCTTCGTCACGGGTGGGCGGATGCAGAACCCGAGTGCCGACCGGGCGAAGGAAGGCAGCACAGCATGACCATGTGGGGTTCTCGTTTCCATAGGGGGTACGCCATGGCCGCACGCGAGGAGGCCGCCCGCGGGCTGCCGGACATCGAGGATTTCCTGTACCGGGAAGCCCACAGAGGAACGACATACCGCCGGGTGACGGCATTCACCGCGCGCGTGGAGGGACTCACCCCCGAGCAGAAGCGGGACATCGAGCAGTGGTACGTCGACGAGCAGGAACACGTCGCCCGCATGGTGACCGATCACATCGCCGAGCGCGTCGGCGCGGTGGAAGCGCAACACCACGTCAGGATCCGGCAGTGGCTGCGGGGAACACTCACAGGGATGGCGCTGATCACCCTGGCGATGATCGCGTGCCTGGTGGTGATCCTGGAGTCGTCGCGGTAACCGTGCGCCGTCTAGGAACGCCCGGAGCGGTAAAGGCCCCTGCCGGCGCGCTGGATGCGGGAGGAGGCGACGAGGCGATCGAGTGTGCTGCGGACCGCGTTGATGCTTCCGCTGTCGGCGTCACGGCCGAGCGCCGCCGCGACGTCACGGGCGCGCACCTCGACGTCACCGACCTTGGCGAAGTACGCCATGATCTGCTCGGTCAGCTTTCCGTACTGCTTGTCCGCATCCGTGTCGGCGTCCGTCCGTGAGGCGGCGGGCACGGTGTGCTCGTCCACCTGGGCGGCGGCGGGCTGAGTGGTCAGCGCGCTCTCAAGGGCGCCGAGGGCCCGCTGTACCGAGCCGAGATGTGCCACGACAGCCGCCAACTCCCTTTCCAGCGCCTGCTTCTGGAACTGCAGCCGGGCCAGTTCCTCCTGAAGTCCCTCGGCGGTGACCTCGATGCTGTGTGCCGTACGGCTCGCGGAGACCATGACTTCTCCCGTCCTCAACCCTTGTCGACATCTTATGCAGGGCTTCGAGTGTCAGACAGAGCATCTCAGTGTCGAACAGTGGGATTTCGCAGGTCCGTGAAGAGCATCGTCCCTTTCTGTCACAAGCGCCCGTGGGTCGCGGTCCATGCAGCGGACGAACCGTAGCAACGGAGGCCAGTGGATCATGTATGTCGAACCGTCCCTCACCACACCCGACGATCTTGAGGACGCTGTCACCGTCTTCGTACACCATCGCAAGCGGCTCTTCGGGATCGCCTACCGCATACTCGGCAGCACCGTCGAGGCCGAGGACGTGGTCCAGGAGGTGTGGCTGCGCTGGCAGAAGACGGACCGCTCGGTGGTGCTGAATCCGGTTGCTTTCCTGTCGAGCGCCACGACCCGCCTGGCCATCAACGTCGCGCAGTCGGCGCGCGTGCGTCGTGAGACGTACATCGGACCGTGGCTGCCGGAACCCGTCGACACCGGCGCGGACCCCGCGGTCGGTGCCGAGCGCGCGGAGGCCTTGGAGATGGCGCTACTGCTGGTGCTGCAGAAACTGACTCCCGTCGAGCGCGCCGCCTATGTACTGCGCGAGGCGTTCGACTATGCCTACGCCGAGATCGCCGACATGCTCGAAGTCAGCCTCGCCAATGTGCGGAAGATCGTCAGCCGCGCTCGTCGGCACCTGCTGGACGAGCGGCGCGAGTCCGTGGACGCGGCTGAACACCGACGCCTCCTCAGCGCCTTCGTCTCGGCGGCCAGAACGGGAGACGTGGCGTCACTGGAAATCCTGCTCGCGCCCGATGTCGTCAGCCTCTCCGACGGCAACGGCATGCGGGGCTGTGCCCGGGTACCTGTGCGAGGCCCCGCCCGGGTGGCCAGGCTCGCGACCTATCGGCAGTTGTGGCGGGAGGCGCAACCCGAGCTGGTCGATGCCAACGGCGCTACGGGCGTGCTGATCCACCGGGACGGCCGGACGGTCGCTTTCATGACCGCGGCCGCCTCGAAGCACGGCATTCACCAGGTGCAGTGGGTGTTCACGCCGAGCAAGATCGCCTCCTTCCTCGACTCACGTTCCCGCGTCGCGGCCACACCTGGTCTCACGTAGGGCGGTCGTTCCAGGACCGCAGCTTGTCGGGGTTGAGCGTGACCCAGACCTGGGCGACACGGTCGTCGGTGACGTCGAGGCTGATGACAGCGGCGACCCGGCGGCCGTAGCGGGCGACCAGGCCGGTCCGGCCGTTGACGGAATGGGTGGTCAGGGTGGTGTGCGGGCTTCGGGTCAGGAGCGTCAAGAGGCTTTCGGCGACCGGCCGGCAGCCGCGGACCGGTCCGGTCAACGCCCGCACCTTGCCGCCACCGTCGAAGAACGCCGTCGCGTCCGGGCACAGCAACGATGTGAGCAGCTCGCTGTCCTCGGTGACGCACGCCCGGCGCACGGCGCGGGCGACGTCGTCATGCTGCCGCGGGGTGGTGGAGCGGGTGCGCTGCAACTGCAGCCATTGCCTGGCGCGTTCGGCGAGCTTCGGCTCGGAGCGGCCCACGAGGTCGGCGACCGCGCGGGGGGCCATCCCGAAGGCACCGAACACGAACGCGGCGCGCTCGGCAGTCGACAGCGACTCCAGCACGTTCAGTACGACCCGCCCGGCCTCCTCCTCCACCTCCGACGGCCGTGCCCCGCGCCGTTCCTCGCGGCCGGCCTCGCACCGGCCGGGCCGTTCGAGGCAGTCCAGGCAGATCCCGCCCACGGTCTTCGCCAGCCAGGACCGAGGGACGGTCACCTGCCGACGCCCCGTGTCGGACAGGTCGTACCACCGGTGATACGCCTCGTCGACGATGCTTTCCGCCGCGCCCGGGTCGCCCAGCAGCCAGTGCGCGACATCCAGCAGGAACCGACGCTCCTCCCACAGCTCGTCGATCGGCACCGCTTCGCTCTGGTCCATAGGGCGTCCTCGCTCTCGCTCGCGGGGCCCCGCACGCGGCAGGGGTGTCGGCTCAACCCGTAAGACCGGGAACTCCCGCATCGTGTGACACACGCTCGTCGCGGCCGGATGTCACACATGCGGCGGCTGCCCGGTCTAACAGACAGCGACACAGTTCTTCTCCCTGACCGCCGAACGAGGTGACCATGCCGTGCAATGGCGAGAACGGGCAGCTTGCCTGCGCGTAGATCCCGAGCTTTTCTTCCCCATATCCGACAGCGGTCCCACACTTCGGCAGATCGACGAGGCGAAGGCCGTTTGCGGCCGTTGTCCCGTCGCAGAGCAGTGCCTCGACTGGGCCGTGGGGGCGGGAAGCGTGGACGGCATCTGGGGCGGCACGACGGAAAGCGAACGCCGAGCGATGCGGATGGCAATGCCATGAGCAGGGGCGAAAGGGTCGCCGACTGGGCTGACGGACGCTTGGGCGTCCGCCGACTGGTCAGAGAAAGAGCACGACGGGCCTTTCCGGACCACTGGTCCTTCATGCTGGGGGAAACCTGTCTCTACAGCTTCGTCGTTCTCGTCGTCACGGGCGTGTATCTGACGTTCTACTTCCATCCTTCGATGAAGGAGGTGCAGTACAACGGAAGTTACGCACCGCTGCGCGGCCAGATGGTGTCGGAGGCTTTCGACTCGACCATGCACCTGTCCTTCGACGTCCGCGGTGGCCTGCTGATCCGGCAGGCCCATCACTGGGCGGCGCTGGTCTTCGTCGCCGCCCTGCTCGCCCACATGATGCGGGTGTTCTTCACGGGTGCCTTCCGCAAGCCGCGCCAACTCAACTGGCTGACCGGATTTGTGCTGTTGGTCCTTGCCATGTTCGCCGGTCTGACGGGGTACGACCTCCCGGACGACCTGCTTTCCGGGACCGGCCTGGCTGTGGTGAACGGAACGATCCTGTCCATTCCCGTCGTCGGAACGTACCTGTCGATGTTCCTCTTCGGAGGCGCGTTCCCCGGCAACGAGCTGGTGGCGCGCTTCAACACCATGCATGTGCTGGTCATCCCCGGTCTCATGGTGGGACTGCTGACCGCGCACCTGGCCCTGATGCTCTATCACGGGCACACCCAGTACCCGGGCCGTGGACGTACCAGCAGCAATGTCGTGGGAGTGCCGGCCAAGGTGCGCCTCGTCAAGTCCTCCGGCTATTTCCTGCTGGTGACCGGTGCCATCTTCGTCATGGCCTCGGTCGCGCAGATCAACCCCGTATGGCAGTACGGGCCTTACCGCGCCGACCAGGTTTCGGCCGGGTCGCAGCCCGACTGGTACATGGGCGTGGCGGACGGACTGCTTCGGGTGATGCCGGGCTGGGAAGTCACCTTCTGGGGCCATACTCTCGCGCTCGACAACCTGATTCCGTTGTCCGTGGGTGTCGGTCTCTTCCTCGCCCTGGGCGCATATCCGTTCATCGAGTCCTGGGCGACCGGTGACACGCGCGAGCAGAACCTTCTGGACCGGCCACGTAACCGTTCCGTGCGAACGGCACTTGGCGTCGCATGGCTCAGTCTCTACGTGGTTTCCTTGATCGGCGCCGCGAACGACATCATCGCCGTCCGTTTCCATGTCCCGGTCGAATCGGTGACGTGGACGGTCCGCATCGGGCTCTTCGTGGTTCCCGTCGTGGCTTATGCGCTGACCAAACGACTGGCGCTCGGTCTGCAGCGCAGCGACCGCGACAAAGTCCTGCACGGACGCGAGACCGGTGTCATCAAGCGCATGCCCAACGGCGAATTCGTCGAGGTGCACGAGCCGCTCAGCCAGGAACAACTCCATGTCCTCACCCAGCACGAGCAGTACAAGCCCCTCGTTCTCGGTGTCCGCCTCACCCAGCAGCTGCGTTCCCTGATCAGCGAGACCCTTTACGGAGAAGGCGCGCAGATCGCCAAGCCGACCGCGCAGGAATACCGGGCGCTGCACAAGGGGCGCACCGACGACCATGCCTAGGCCGACGCCGCCTCACCCGCCAGCTGTACGGCGCGAATCTCCTTGCGGGAGGTGATGCCGAGCTTCGAGAACACCTTGCGCAGATGCCATTCCACCGTGTGGGGGCTGATGAACAACTGGGCGCCGATCTCGGGATTCGTGAGACCGTCCCGGGCCAGGCGGGCGATCTGCTCCTCCTGGGGGGTGAGGGTCACCTGCGTCGCGGCGGAAGGTCTGCGGACTCTCGCTCCCGTCGCCTGAAGTTCGCGGCGCGCCCGTTCGGCGAATGCCGCGGCTCCGATGTGGCTGAGCATGTCGTGTGCGATGCCCAGTTGGGCGCGGGCGTCGGTTCGGCGATTCTCGCGGCGCAGCCATTCCCCGTACAGCAGGCGGGTCCGGGCAAGGTCCATCCGCACTTCCGTGCCGCCGAGCCGCTCGATCGCCTCACGGTACAGGGCATCGGCGACCTGCCCCTCGCTCACCAGAGCACGGACTCCGGCCGCGGTGCCGAGAGCCCACTCGGTACCGGCGGCCTGCCCCATGCCGCTGATTCTGCGCACCGCCGCGGCGGCGTCCGCGGGCCTGTCCAGCCGTACGGCGGCCTCGACCAGCTCGACCGTGGACTGGAGGGAGAGACCGTGTTCCTGCGGGTTCTCGCAGCCACGCACGGCGGCCGCATACGCCTCCGCATATCTGCCGAGTCCGTTGTAGAGCACCGCCGCGGCCCATTGCGTGGCGGTCTCCACCTTGCCTTCCCCGCGCAGGAGGAGGTCCTGAGTGACCGCGTCGATCGCCTGTTGGGTCGTGGCCTCCCTGCCCTTCCAGGGCTCGACGACCAGCGCGCTGTAGTGCGCGAAGAAACTGCTGCCGGTGGCCTCACCGATTGCCGTCGCCTCCGCGACCAGAGAGCCGGCACCGGCGAGATCGCCGGCGAAGACCCGGTTCGACAGACGGAGCAGGAGCGCGGACGGCAGCACCGACAGGGCTCCCGTCTCGCGGGCGAGGTCGACCAGCCGTGCCGAGAGCACGGACCAGCTCTCGAAATCCCAGGTGCTGTGTGCCAAGCGGCATGCGAGCGGGAGCCAGCCGAGCCCTTCTTTCGGAGAGACTCCACCGGCGCGGAACGCGGCCAGCGCCTGGAGCAGCATCGGCGTGCCCGCGGCGTAGCCCTCTGTGATCAGCCGTGCCTGACCGTCCAGAAGCAGATCGTCGCGTGTGGGTGCGGCGGGCGTGGGCGTCGCACGAATGGCCTGGGCGACTTCGAGGATCCCCTTGCCCTGCGGCAGTCGGCCGGCGGTGAGAGCAGCGTAGATCGCGTCCCGGTACGTCTCACGGGCGAGAGCGGCGTCGAGCGGCTCCAGTCGCCCGGCCGCTTCGAGCAGCAGCGGCAGACCTGCGCCGGCGCTCTGGGACGCCGTCATGATCCGACCGCGCAGCAGGGTCGACCGTGCGGCTCCGAGGTCGTCTAGGGGACCCAGCTCGGCCGCCGCCGCCAGTTCCCGCGCGGCGTCGAAGGCGCCGGCCTGGTACTTGGCCTCTGCCGCCGCCAGCGCCCTGACTCCCCGACGCGCGGGATCGGGCGTCAGCTGGGCGGCCCGGTCGAGGAAGGCCGCCGCCGCGGCGACGCCGCCGCGCGCCTGCGCCCGGTCCGCCGAACGCTCCAGTTCGGCGGCCACCGCCTCGTCGGGTCCGGAGGTCGCACGCGCCAGATGCCACGCCCGACGGTCCGGATCGAGCCGGGCGTCGGTCACGTCCGCCAGGGCTCTGTGCACCTCACGCAGGTCCTCCGGGCCTGCTGCGCGATAGGCCGCCGAACGCACCAGCGGGTGCCGGAAGCGCGCCCAGGCGCCGAGGGTGATCAATCCCGACGCCTCGGCGTCCGCCGCGGCCGCGTCCACAGCGATTCCCAGCCGCTCGGCTGCCCGTCTGAGCAGCGTCACGTCGCCGACCGGCTCGGCGGCTGCGAGGAACAGCAGGCGTTGCGTCTCGGCCGGCAGCGCCTGGATGCGGCGGAGGAAGTCCTGCTCCAGCCGGTTCGACACAGGCCCCGCGCCAGGCCGCCCGAGGTCGCCGGTCAGGTCCAACGCCGTGAGTGTGTGCGGCAGTTCGAGCAGGGCGAGTGGATTGCCCCGGGTCTCCGCGACGATGCGGTCACGCACCCTGTGGTCGAGCGGGCCGGTGACGACCGAGGCGAGAAGCTTTCGGGAGTGCTCCTCCAGCAGCCCGGTCACGGGCAGCTCGGGGAGGCCGGTGAACATCTCACCGGTGGTCGGCTCGCGCACGGCGACGGCGAGCACGACCGATTCCGCGAGCAGCCTGCGGGCGACGAACTCCAGGGTCTGTGCCGAGACGCGGTCCAGCCACTGCGCGTCGTCGACGACGCAGACCAGCGGCTCGCTACCGGCGGCGTCCGACAAAAGACTCAGCGTGGCCAGTCCCACCAGGAAGCGGTCGGGCGTGGCTCCGCCGTGCAGCCCGAACGCCGTGCGCAGTGCGTCGCGCTGCGGCTCCGGCAGGTTGTCGAGTCCCGACAGCAGCGGCGCGCAGAGCTGGTGCAGGCCGGCGTAGGAGAGCTCCATCTCGGACTGGACGCCGACAGCGCTGACGGTACGGCATCCGGAGGCGCGCCCCGTCAGGTACTTCAGCAGCTCGGTCTTCCCGATCCCCGCCTCACCGCGCAGGACCAGGACTCCGCTGCGCCCGTCCCTGGCACCCGCCAGCAGCTCGTCGAGGGCTCGACGCTCGCTCTGCCTGCCGAGGAGTCCGGCTCCGGAACCGCGGCTCGTCATGGCAGCCTCCCACGTCAGACCCTCGCGGCGCGTCGGCCGGTGCTTTGCCGGATCACTGCGGCCGTGGTGCGACCGAGGCGAGCCGGATCCATCGTAAACGGCTGCGAAGACGGAAAACCTCCGACTTTGGTGGATCGAGCGCCGCCCGGGCCGACGGTCCTGACGGGGCCGCCCATGGACCGCCCACGGCATGACCACGCACTCCCCTACGTGCTTCCAAGGGCGCGCCGGGCTGCCCTCGGGCGTGACATTGGTGCCGGCTGCCTTCCCAGCTGCTGACCCACGAGGCAGAGGAGCCGGACGTGGACACACAACTGACCGAAACCAAGCAGAGTCGGGAGACGGTGGACACGTCCCTCATGGCGCTGGAGGACGCGACCTGGGTGTTCGTGCGGGCCAGGCCCGGACTACTCACGCTCGCCAGGCAGATCGTCGGGAACGCGCACGAGGCCGAGGACGTCATCCAGGAGACATGGCTGCGGTGGCAGGACACCGACCGCACGGCTGTCTCCAACCCGTCGGCACTGCTCAGGACGACCACCGTCCGGCTGGCCATCAACGTGGTCCGGTCCGCCTGGAGGCGCCGGGAGTCCTGTACCGGCCCCTCGCTCCCGGAGCCGATGGACCACCACGCGGGCCCCGAAGCGGTGGCCGAGCGTCAGGACACCGTCGAGCGAGCGGTTCTCCTGCTGATGGAGACCCTGACTCCAAGGCAACGTGCCGCTTACATCCTGAGGGAGGGATTTGGTTACCCGTACGACCGGATCGCCGAGATCCTGCACCTCAGTGTCGTCAACACGAGGCAGCAGGTTGCACGCGCCCAGCGGCGTCTCACCGAGCACCACCGCGGGCAGCCGGTCGACTGCGTCGCGCACCGGCGTCTCGTTCAGGCGTTCTTCTCGGCGGCCCAGACCGGTGACCTCGGACACCTGGAAAGGGTGCTGTCGACCGATGCAAGCGGCCGGCGGTGACGGCTGCGGCAGGTGCCGGGCCGGCCGGGCGGGATCAGAGTTCTCGCTGAGCGACCCGGACGCCCGCCTTCGACGAGGCGGCGGCGGTGGCCCGGGCGAGGAAATCAACGGCAGGCAGCACGCCGGTTCAGTGCGGTTGAGATGACGCTCATGCGCTCGTCGACATCTGCGAGTTCCTGGCGCAGTTCCGTTACCCGGCTACGAAGCTCGGCGGCTTCGGCGGTCAGCGATACGAATGTGGCAGCGAGGTCGACGCGGTCCTCATCGATCAGGGACATCGTGTCTCCATGACTTTACGTTTGAGCAGCGCGAGTCATTTCCCCGCCGGAATGAACGCGGCCCGTTGGCAAAAGGCACGAGGTGGTCCTCACCTTTCGGTGAGGACCACCTCGGGAATTTACTTCTGCTGCGTGAGCCAGTCGGCGAACCGGGTCTCCGCGATGTTCGCGTCCGGGCCGGGCAGGAGCGTGTTCTCCTGCAGTGGGGCGCCCCAGTACGTCGCCTGCGGATCCGTGACGATCTTGCGGGGGTCGTTCTGGGCGGTCAGGCCCATGCGGATGAACTCCTCCAGTTGGAACGCCTCGGGGCCGGCCACCTCCACCACGCCGCCCACGGGGACGCCGACCGCGGCGCGGGCGACGGCCGCGGCCACGTCGTCGGAGACGATGGGCTGGATCCTGGCGTCGGGCAGGTGCACGGTGTCGCCCTCGGTGACCCCGTCGGCGAGTCCCTTCGCGAACTCGAAGAACTGGGTGGCGTGGACGATGGTGTAGGGGTTGCCGGACGCCTTGATCAGGTCTTCCTGGACCTGCTTGGCGCGGAAGTAGCCGCTGCCCTGGAGGCGGTCGGTGCCGACCACGGACAGCGCCACGTGATGCGGGACGCCGGCCTGCGTCTCCGCCTTCAGCAGATTGGTCGTCGAGGTGCGGAAGAACTCCATGACCGCCTCGTCCTCGAACGAGGGCGAGTTCGACACGTCGACCACCACCGACGCACCCCGCAGGACCTCGGCCAGCCCCTCGCCCGTCAGCGTGTTGACGCCGGTGTTGGGCGACGCCGCGACCGCCTCGTGCCCGTGGGCGCCGAGCCCGGCGACCACCTTCGAGCCGATGAGCCCGGTTCCACCGATCACTACGACCTTCATGACGAAATTCCTTTCAGTTTTCCCTGATGCCAGTATCAGTAGAGACCGGAAACCGGCTCTGTCTGTGACACCTTCTATTCGACGAGTTTTCCCGTGGTCGAGACTTCCTCCATCAGGGAGGAAATCTCGTCGGGTACGGCCGGAATGCTTTCCCGGGTGACGCCCGTCGTCGGGGACCACACGAGATTCACCTGCAGAGCGGCATCCAGGCCGGGGTGGTCACTGCGGTTGTGGCAGCCACGCGTCTCGCGACGCTCCAGCGCCGATTCGAGGGTGGCCCGGGCCGCGAGCGCCGCGGACTTGAGGTCGAAAGCGTGCGCGAGATCCTGGTAGCCGGCGATGTCCGGGTGGATGCCGACGTCCTGCATCCTCTTCTCGATCACCGCGAGCTCCGCCAGTCCCGCACGCAGACCGTCTTCGTCGCGTACGACACCCGCGTGCTCGGTCATGGTGTTGCGGATGGCGCGTTGCAGGGCACGCACGTTCTCCGGCCCGTCGGCGGCCAGGAGTCCGTCGATCTCCGCTCGGGCCTCCGCGACGGCCGACGCCGACCGCGGCTGTGCCCTCAGGGATTGCGAATACGCGGCGGCGGCCTGCCCCGTGAGGCGGCCGAACACCAGCAGCTCGATGAGGCTGTTGCCGCCGAGTCGGTTGGCGCCGTGCAGCCCGCTCGACGCCTCTCCGATGGCGTACAGGCCGCGCACGTCCGTGCTGTGGTCCTCCGGGCGCACCCATACCCCGCCCATCGAGTAGTGCGCCGTGGGCGCGATCTCGATCGGTTCCCGGGTGATGTCCAGCATCTGCAGGTCCAGCAGGGTCTGGTAGACGCGGGGCAGCCGCGTCATGATCGTCTGCCGGGGCAGGTGCGACACGTCGAGCCACACACCTCCCTTGGGTGTGCCGCGGCCTTCCTTGATCTCCGTGTAAGCGGCCAGGGCCACACGGTCGCGGGTGGACAGCTCCATGCGGTCGGGGTCGTAGCGGGTCATGAAGCGCTCCCCGAGCGCGTTGCGCAGGATCCCGCCCTCACCCCGGGCGGCCTCGCTGACCAGCGTGCCGGCCGCGTTCTCCGGCTCGATGATCCCGGACGGATGGAACTGCACCAGCTCGGCGTCGCGCAGCCTGGCCCCGGCCTCCACGGCCAGCCGGAAGGAGTCGCCCGTGTTCTCGTCGCGCCGCGAGGAGGTGCGCCGCCAGATGCGGGTGTGGCCACCGGCGGCCAGGACGACGGCGTCGGCGTGGATCAGGTAGTGCCTGCCGCTGGTGAGGTCGAAGCCGTACGCGCCGAAGACGGCGCCCTCGTGCACCAGCAGCCGGGTGATGTACACCCCTTCCAGCACGGGGATGTCCAGTTGCTCCGCGCGCCTGATCAGCGTGCGCTGGATCTCCAGGCCGGTGTAGTCACCGGCGAAGGCGGTCCTGCGGAACTTGTGCGCGCCGAAGAAGCGCTGGGAGATCCGGCCGTCCTCCTCACGGGCGAAGGCCATACCGTAGCGTTCCAGGTCGTCGATGCCCCGGGCGGCGCCCTGGGTGACGATCTCCACGGTGCGGGGATCGGCGAGGAGGTAGCTCTCCTTGAGGGTGTCGGCGGCGTGCTGCTGCCAGCTGTCCTCGGGGTCCATGGTGGCCAGCGCCGCGTTGATGCCGCCGGCCGCCAGTGACGTATGGGCGTCCTCCTTGGGGCGCTTGCCGACGGCGAGGACGTCGATGCCGGCCTCGGCCAGTTCGATCGCCGCTCGCAGGCCGGCACCTCCGGTGCCGATCACCAGCACCATGGTGGCAAGACGTTGTTCGGTGACAGCCACGGTCCCACTCCGATCGCTTGGGTCTCCATCCAGTACGACCGGGCAGTCCCGCGATCTGTGACACCACGGCCGTGGCTTCAGGAGGCCGGCTTGATGGTGGTCGGCGTGCCGTGCCAGGCCATCCTCGCGTAGGGGCACAGTGCGTCGGCCCGCTCCAGGAGCGGGGTGGCGACCTCAGGGGTGACGCCCGGCCAGCCGACGACCAGGTCGATGTGCAGGACGTATCCACCGTCCTGCGGACTGCGGCCGAACGCCACGGTCGCCTCGACGGATATCGCGGCGGGATCGAGCGCGGCCTGTCGTGCGACGAGGCTCAGCGCGCCGTGGAAACAGGCCGCGAACCCGGCGGCGAACAGCTGCTCGGGGTTGGTTCCCCCGCCGTCTCCGCCCAGTTCGGCGGGCAGGCGCAGGTCGAGGTCGAGGATTCCGTCGTCCGAGCGTGCCCTCCCCGAGGCTCTCCCGTGGGCCGCCGTCCCGCCGGTCACGGTCACGGTCGTGGTGTAGAGGGGAGCGAAGGTGTCCCCGTCGAAGTCCTTCTCGGTGGACAGGTCGGGCGGCTGGATCGGCTCGGTCATCGAGCGCACCTCTGTGTGTGGGGTCTCGGACCTATGGTTGACCGGCGAGCGCCCGGTGGTGTGACGACCCGCCTGTTCAGTTGCCGAGCGATGCCACGTAACGTGCCAGTTTCTCCGGATTCATGACCCACAGGGCCCGCTCGATGCCGCGGTCGGAGATGTCGAGGGCCAGCAGGACCACGGGCGTCCCGACGGCCGAGACGAGGGCGGCCGACCCGCCATTGGCCTGGACCCACTCGATCTCCTTCTGCGGCCAGAAGCGCGGGCCGAAGGCGGCCAGATACCTGGACACGTGCACCGGGCCGACGACCGGAATACGCGACGCCCCCCGTAGCCCGTTCCCGTCGGTGTAGCTGACCACGTCCTCGGTGAGGATGGCCTCCAGCACGGCCAGATCTCCGGTCTGTGCCGCGGTGAGGAACACCTCCATCAGCCGTCGGTGCTCGGTGGCGTCGACAGGCTTGCGGCGCTCCGAGGAGATGCGCTTGCGCGCGCGGCTGACCAGCTGACGCGTGTTGGTCTCGCTGGTCTCCAGCATGTCCGCGATCTGCTGGTAGGGGTAGTCGAAGGCTTCCCGCAGCACATAGGCGGCCCGTTCGACGG
Source organism: Streptomyces sp. NPDC101152 (assembly GCF_044768275.1). Classification (NCBI taxonomy): domain Bacteria; kingdom Bacillati; phylum Actinomycetota; class Actinomycetes; order Kitasatosporales; family Streptomycetaceae; genus Streptomyces; species Streptomyces sp. NPDC101152. The sequence continues at coordinate 309,697 of NZ_JBIWPO010000003.1, forward strand.
GGTTGAGTTTCTCGAGGAGGAAGAGGACCGCCAGGTCGAGGGCCTCGGCCCGTTCGGCACCCAACTGCGGATCGGCGCGTGTGTCGATCGGCTCCGGCAGCCAGGGACCGGTGTACGACTCGCGCCGCACCCTCGCGGACTGGGCGAGGTTGATCGCAAGCCGGGCGGTGACGGTGGCGAGGAACGCCTTCGGGTCGCGGACCGCGCCACGGTCGGTGTGCTGCCAGCGCAGCCATGCCTCCTGGAGGACGTCCTCGGCCTCGGCGGTGCTGCCGAGCACGCGGTAGGCGATGCCGAAGAGCCGGGGCCGCACCGCCATGAACCCCTTCGCCGCCTCGTCGAGGGAGTCCAGACCGCCCAGAGGGGCCGTACCGTCGAGGGGGTCCGTGCCGTCGAGGGAGTCCGTGCCATCCCTCATACCCATGCGTGCCGCCTTCAGTTCCGCACCGTTCGCGCAAGCGCTTGCCCATGTTACGGGGGCGGGTCACGACCGGGCGGCGCACTTCATGGTCGCGCCATTCGGACGGCCAGAACGGAGGGGTCCGGCCGTTCGGGCAGCGCGACGAAACCTTCCTCCTCCAGTTCCGCGATCATCTCCGCACGGGAGGCAGGCCACATCCAGAATGTCTCGTCGTACCGGCGCAGCACACGACCGTCACCGCGCACCCAGTACTCGAACCGTGCCCGGATCCGGTCCACGTCGGCCGACGTGACCATGCGGCCCCCGTACTCGTGCCGGCCGACCGTCCGGGTCGGCAGCAGATGGGTGGTCGTGTGACGCGGCAGGCGAGCCGGTGGGAGCTGGACGAGCAGCACCCCGGTGGGCACAAGTGCCTCGGCGACGGCCGGCCACAGCGCCCGGCGCGACGCCGGGTGCAGACAGGCAACGGTGTTGTGGCACACGGCCAGGTCCGCAACCGAGCGCAGACCCGTCTCGTCGAGCGCCTGCGGGTGCACGGTCACCCGTGTCGTGAGCTCCGCGCCCAGGGACGCCAGACGCGTCATCATCGAGGACCGCATGGACCGGGCGGGCTCCACCGCGTGCACGGGCACGCGCGACTCCAGGAGGCTCATCAGCGTGACGCGCCCTGTGCCCGCGCCGACGTCCAGCACACCGACCCGGGCCCTGCGGACGTCGTCGCGGTAGAGCGAGCGCACCCGGATCCCGTCCCGCTCCGCCTGCAGAACGTCGTAGAACTCCGCACTGATCGCGTAGGCGTTCTGAGGATCCAGGCCGGGAGAATCGACCGACGGCGGGTTCACGATGCTCACCCGCGCCATCCGTACCACTCGCGCGCCTGCCCGACCGCCTCCGAGCTGACCGCGCCTGTGCGCGCCAGCCGGTCCAGTGCGGCGACGACGATCGACTCGGCGTCCACGCGAAAATAACGCCGTACGGCATCCCGCGTGTCCGACAGCCCGAAACCGTCCGTGCCCAGGGACGAGTAGTCGTGACCGACCCACTGGCTGATCTGGTCGGGTACCTGCCGCATCCAGTCGCTGACCGCCAGCACCGGTCCGGGCGCGTCCGCGAGCGCCGCCATCACATAGGGGACGCGTTCCTCGCCCCGCAGCATCGCCCGGTCGGCGTCCAGCGCGTCGCGGCGCAGTTCCGTCCAGGAGGTCACCGACCAGACGTCTGCATTCACGCCCCACTGGGACAGCAGCAACTCCTGGGCGTACAGCGCCCAGTGGATGGCCGTGCCGGAGGCGAGCAGCTGAATCCTTGGTTCCGTTCCGGCGAGCCCGGCTGCCTGCCGGAACCGGTAGATGCCCCGCAGGATGCCTTCCTCGACGCCGGGCCCGGCGGGCATCGCCGGCTGCTCCTTGGGTTCGTTGTAGACCGTCAGGTAGTAGAAGACGTCCTCGGGACGGTCGCCGTACATGCGGCGCAGCCCCTCCCGCACGATCACGGCGATCTCGTACGCGAACGCCGGGTCGTAGGACACGGCGGCGGGGTTCGTGGAGGCCAGCAAGTGGGAGTGCCCGTCGGCGTGCTGGAGTCCTTCCCCCGTCATGGTCGTCCGCCCCGCCGTCGCGCCGATGACGAACCCGCGGCCCATCTGGTCGGCGAGCGCCCAGAACTGGTCGCCGGTCCGCTGGAAACCGAACATGGCGTAGAAGATGTAGAACGGGATCATGGGTTCGCCGTGGGTGGCGTACGAGGTCGCCGCGGCGGTGAACTCGGCCATGGAGCCGGCTTCGGTGATGCCTTCGTCGATCAACTGCCCGTTCCTGGCCTCCCGGTAGTAGAGCAGCTGGTCCGCGTCCACCGGTTCATAGGTCTGGCCGTCGGGCGAGTAGATCCCGGCCGTCGGGAACAGGGACTCCATGCCGAACGTGCGGGCCTCGTCCGGGATGATCGGCACCCAGCGCGGTCCCGTCTCCTGGTCGCGCATCAGTTCCTTGACCAGGCGGACCAGTGCCATGGTGGTGGCAACCTCCTGCCTGCCGAAGCCCTTCTCCAGGGCTTCGAAGGGGCGGGCCGGCGGCTGCTTCATCGGCTTGGCCACGACCCTGCGGACGGGAACGGCGCCGCCCAACGCCGCCCGCCGCTCGCGCAGGTACCGCACCTCCTCGGAGTTCTCTCCGGGATGCCAGTACGGCACCACGTCGCCGCTCAACGCGCTGTCGGGGATGGGGAGTTCGAGCAGATCGCGCATCTCGCGGAACTGCGCCATGGTCAGCTTCTTCATCTGGTGGTTGGCGTTGCGCGACTCGAAAGCCGAGCCGAGCGTGTGCCCCTTCACCGTCTGGGCGAGGACGACGGTCGGCGCGCCCCGGTGCTCGACGGCGGCCTCATAAGCGGCGTAGACCTTGAGCGGTTCGTGCCCGCCCCGGGAGTTCTCGAACAACTCGGTGAGCCGGCTGTCGCTCAGCCTGGCGGCGAGCGCGGAGAGCCCGTCGCCCGTGAAGAAGTGCTTACGGATGTACGTGGCGTCCCGAGCGGCGTACGTCTGCAGCTGGGCGTCGGGCACCTCGCCGAGGCGGTGGACCAGGGCGCCCGTGGTGTCCTGACTCAGGACGGGGTCCCAAGCCTCGCCCCAGAGGGACTTGACCACGTTCCAGCCCGCGCCGCGGAACCTGGCCTCGAGTTCCTGCACGATCTTGGAGTTCGGGCGCACGGGTCCGTCCAGGCGCTGCAGGTTGCAGTTGACGACGAAGGTGAGGTTGTCGAGACGCTCGCGGGCGGCGAGCGCCAGCGCCGCCGTCGATTCCGGCTCGTCCGTCTCGCCGTCCCCGAGGAAGGCCCACACGCGCGACGCGGACGTGTCCTTGATGCCCCGGGCGTGCAGGTACCGGTTGAACCGGGCCTGGTACACGGCGGCCAGCGGGCCGAGGCCCATGGACACGGTCGGGAACTCCCACAGCCACGGCAGCCGTCGGGGGTGCGGGTAGGACGGCAGTCCATGGCCGTCGACCTCCCGCCGGAAACCGTCCAACTGCGCCTCGGTCAGGCGCCCTTCGAGGAACACACGGGCGTAGATGCCCGGCGAGGCATGACCCTGGAAGTAGAGCTGATCACCGGAGCCGTCCCTGTCCTTGCCCTGGAAGAAGTGGTTGAACCCGATCTCGTACAACCAGGCCGCCGACGCGTAGGTGGAGATGTGGCCGCCGAGTCCGAAGCGGGAGCCGCGGGTCACCATCGCAGCCGCGTTCCACCGGTTCAGGGCGGTGATCCCGGACTCCATGGCGACATCACCGGGAAAGGCAGGCTGTGCCGACGCCGGGATCGTGTTGATGTAGTCGGAGGTCAGAAGCCCGGGCAGGGACACACCGGACCGGGCCGCGAACTCGTGCACCCGTCGCAGCAGGTACACGGCCCGGTCCGGCCCCGCGTTCCGCACGACGGCGTCGAACGACGCCTGCCATTCGGCGGTCTCCTCGTTGTCCCGGTCGGGTAGCTGGTCGAGTTCACTCATGGCTGCTTCCTGTCGGGACGCGGTGCGGGGAGGCGGTTGGGTGCCGACGACGTCATCGCCGCGCGAGCCACTCGGAGAAGGTTTCGTGCCCCAGGCGGGCGTCCGCCCCGGGCAGCAGTGCCCGCTGCCCGAGCGTCGCCCCGAAGAACGGGGTGTGGGCATCGGAGACCACGTCCCGCATGTAGCCGCGCGCGGCCAGCAGCTTCGCGGTGAGGTCGTCGAGACGGTGCTCCTCAGGGCCGGCGACCTCCAGAACACCGAACAGCGGTACGCCCACGGCGACATGGGCGACCGCGGCGGCGACGTCGTCCGTCGACATGGGGCGGATCAGGACGGGCGCGACATGGACGACGTCTCCGTAAGTCGCCGCGCGCGACATGTACTCCAAGGACTCGAAGAACGGCGTACTCCGCACGATGGAGTAGGGCATCGGTGAGCGCCGCACCTGCTCCTCCTGCAGCGCCTTCGCGCGGAAGTAGCCCGCCCGCAGACGTTCGGCCCCCACGATAGAAAGGATCACGTGATGTTCGGCGCCCGCCTTCGCCGCGGCCTCCAGCAGGTTGTTGGTCGCCGTGCCGAAGAACTCCAGGCTCTCCGACTTCCCCCGGGAGAGCGTGTCGGTGACGTCCACCACCACATCGGCGCCCTGCACGGCCCCGTCGAGTCCCTCCCCGGTCGTGACGTCGACGCCCTGACCGCGTGACAGGCGCACGACCTCCACACCGTGGTCCCGAAGTCTGGCGACCGTCCTGGAACCGATCAGACCGGTGGCTCCAGCTACAACGACTCGCATTGCAGGCCCCCCTTCCCGTCGAGGGGTCGGTGACCCCGCTGATGGCTTCGTGAGGTGGCGGGGATGTCGGCCCCTCACTACACCTAGGACAGGACTCGCGCCAACGTTGTGACACTGATGTGGTCGCGGGTGTCACAGATCAGTCGGGAGCCCGGTCATCACTGGAGAGGGCCATGGCGGCCATGGCCGGGTGAATCCAAGGGAGGCCGACACATGTCGGACAAGGACTCAGCGCAGGGGACCGGAGTGCAGACCCGGTCGGAAGGATGGATGACGGCGGCGAACCTGCTGCAGGACACCGCTCCGCTCACCGTCCCCGAGGGCGCGTCGGCGATGACCATCTTCGTCGAGTGGGAGCCCGGAGACCCGGGGACCCCGCCGCACCGCCACTCGGGACCGGCGTTCGGCTACGTCGTCGAGGGCGCCGTCCGTTTCGAGCTCGAAGGCGAACCCGAGCGCGTGATCGGGGCGGGCGGGACGTTCTGGGAGCCCGGCGGCGACCCGATCCACTACCAGGACGGCAATGCGCTGCCCGACGCGCGTACCCGGTTCGTCGTGACGATGCTGTGCGCGCCGGGCAAGCCCATGCTCGAACTGGTCGAGGAGGGGGAACTGGCCCAGCGGGCACATCTCCGCGCCCCACGGCCCACTGACTGACGGCCCACTGCCCGCCCCGCACAAGGCGGTCGCGAAGGGACCCGTCCGCTCCGTGGGAGGGCATGGTGGGGCATGAGCGCCACTGATGTCGTGCACGGCATGCTGACGGCACTGTTCGCGGCCGCGGCCGTGTACGCACTGCGGCAGGCCGTGCTGCCACAGGACTCCGGATGGCGCGACCGAGGCGACAGTCTGCTGCACACCGTCATGGCGTCGGCCATGGCGGTGATGCCCTGGCACGGGATCGACGAGGTGCCACAGCCAGGGCAGACGACCTTCTTCTTCGCCGCGGCCCTGTGGTTCCCCTTGACCGCGGTTCTCGGCCCCCGTGGTCCCGGATGGGCCGGCCTCGTGCGCAGGTCGCCCCACTCGGTCGGCATGGCGGCCATGGCGTGGATGCCGGTGCGGCACGGCGGCATCACGGACGCACAGACCGGCGACACGGTCACCGGCGTACTGACGCTCTGTCTGCTGGCCCATGCCCTCCGGTCGCTGACCCGGGACATGCCCACGCTGCGCGGAGCTCCGGGCAGCGTGGGCATCTCCACCGACCTCGCCGGGCCCTGCGACCGCTTCTGGCAAGGATCGATGGCCATGGGCACGGCCATCATGCTGCTCATGCACCACTGACCTCCGGCACCCGGGCAGCCCTGTTGTCCCGGAACGTCGGTGCCCAACGGTGTCACACACCGTGTGACAGCCCGGTCCACCGGGAGAACCAGTCCGGTCCCGTGCCCATGCCGAGAAAGGTGGATCATGAGAGGGAATCCCACAACGGCGGGCCTGCGCGCCCTTCCCCGTCCCGTGGCCGTGGTGATGCGCGCCGGTGGCGTGCTCGGGGCGGCGCACATCGGCGTCGGGTACGCGCTGGAGCGCCACGGATTCGTCCCGGACATGATCATCGGAACCTCGGTGGGTGCTCTCAACGGGGCCATAGCGGCCGCCCACCCCCACAGGGCCGCTCCGTGGCTGGACCAGCTGTGGACCCGGTTGCGTCGCCGTGACGTGTATCCGCTCGGCTACCTGTCCTCACGGGCCAGCGTCTTCACCGATCACGGTCTACATCGGCTGATCGCCCGGGCTGGACTGCCGTCGCGCATCGAGGAGTTGGCGGTCCCGTTCACCGCGGTGGCCACGGACCTGGTCACCGGTGCTCCGGTGCTGCTCGACCGGGGAGACCTCGAGTCCGCGCTGCTGGCCGGCGCCGCCATTCCCGGGATGCTGCCCCCGGTGGAACGCGGCGGCCGAACGCTCGTCGACGGCGGGCTGATCGCCTACGTCCCGGTGCTGGCGGCCCAGCAGGCCGGGGCGGCCGGCGTGGTGGTAGTGGCAGCCGGGCCGGAGAGCTCGCGGTTGCCCCCCGCCATTCCGCGCCCACGTGCCGGTGCGATCGCCGCCAGAGCCGGGCTGCTTCTGCTGCACCATCAGATCGAGCGTGACCTGCACGAGGTGTCCCGGCACATCCCGACCGTCGTACTGCCGACCGGCATCGAAGCCTGGCCCGCACCGTGGGACTTCGGCCAGTCCCAGCGGCTGATCAGCACCGCGTGCCGCACTGCGGAGCGCTTTCTGGAGGGGCTGCGCATCAGCGGGCCGGGGCTGTACCGGGTCGACGACTCCTCGACTCCATCGGGAAGCCCGGACGAGACATCCATTTCTTCCATAGCGGAGGCCGGCCTGTGAGCACTATCGCGTTCCTCAGCATCGGCATGCACGGGCACGTCAATCCGACGCTGCCGGTCGTGGCCGAACTCGTCCGGCGTGGCCACGCCGTCACCTATCACACGTCGCCCGCGTTCCGTGAGGAGATCGAGGCGACCGGCGCGACCGTGTACCTGTACCCCGGGGGCGACCAGCCGTTCCCCGATCCACCTACGCCGGTCACGTGGATGGAGTCACTCGCGAGCACCGCCGTCCACTTGTTGCCCGCTGTACTCACCGACCTGCGCCGCGACCGACCCGACCTGATCGTCCACGACAGTGCCTGTTTGTGGGGTGCGGTGGCCGCACGCGAACTCGGGGTGCCGGCAGCCTCCTCGTTCACCACGTTCGCCCTCAACCGGCATGTCCCCAGCCCTACCCGTGGCTCCTGGGACCTGCTGACCGCGGCGGCGGCTCAACCCCGCAGTGTCCAGGGCTACTTGTGGTCCCGCTGGGCCCTGCACCGGCGCTTCGACGCGGGCGGGTTGCCCCTGCTCGATCTCGCGAACATCCGACAGCCGCTCAATCTGGTCTACACCTCACGGGCATTCCAGCCCGCTGTCGACGACTTCGACCAGTCCTACCGGTTCGTCGGCCCGAGCATCGGCTCCCGGCCAGTCGACCCGTCCTTCCCGGCCGATCGGCTGCGGGATCCGGTGCTGTTCGCCTCACTGGGCACGGTGTTCAACGCCGACCCTCAGTTGCTGCGCAGCCTGGCCACCGCGCTCGCCCCGCTGGGCGGCACCGTGATCATCTCCACCGGTCGGACCGATCCCGAGGCGCTGGGCCCGTTGCCGGCCAACGTGCTCGCCCGCCGCTTCGTGCCCCAACCGGAGGTGCTGGCCCGCGCGGCGCTGTTCCTCACCCACGGCGGGATGAACAGCGTCAACGAGGCCATGTATGCCGGGGTTCCGCTGCTGGTGATCCCGCAGGGAGCCGATCAGCCGATGGTGGCCCGGCGCGTCGTCGAGCTCGGCGCCGGCCTGTCGATCCGTACCCAGGACGTCGTGAGGGGCTCGGTGCGCCTCCTCGCCCGGCACCTGCTCCACGACCCGCGGTTCCGAGCAGCCGCGCGCACCCTTCAGATCGTCCAACGCGAGGCGGGGGGATATCGGCGTGCCGCCGACGAACTCGAGCGGTATCTGCACGCGGACGGCTCGGCCGGTAAGCCGTCTGCGTCGGTCCGGCACATCGAGGCCGAGTGATGTCTCCCGCCGTCGCCGGCCTGCTTCTGTTCGCAGGGCTGTCGGAGGCCGCCGGGCGCATCCTGCCGCTGGTGGCGAACCGACCTGGTATGTCGAGGACTCTCGTGGCGGGGTTGCTGCTGCCCGCCGGTCTGGTCGAGGGTGTGGTGTTCGGACTGTGGCCGCTGACCGCGTGGAACCTGGCCGAGTTGGTGCGGTCCTCCCCGCCAGGAGTCGGCTTGGTGTGGACACCGAGCTTGGTGGCCCCGCTGGCGCTCGCCGCCGTCCTCGCGTTCCCGTTGCTCGGACCTCTGCTCCACTTCTTGCTCTTTGTCGGGGTGGGGGCCGGTCTGGTCGGCCCGCTGGCGGCAGGGAGCGGGCTGGGCTGGTGGACCGCCGCCGGTTGCATCGCCGTCGCCGGGATCGGGCTCGGTCTCACCGTGGAGACGGTTCGGCGTCTTGTCGTGAGGATCAGCGCGACCGAAGCACAGGAGTCGACCCCATGAACGGCTTCTTGCTCTGGGCCTGCCTGTTGGGGCCTGTTCTGCCGGCCGAAGCGCTCCTGGCCCGCTACGAGGTTCTGGCGTACGGCGCCGGCTGGCGGGTCCCCGCCACCAAGCTCCCGGAAGGCGTTCCCTACGCCCGGGGTGCGGCCCCTGACGGTCCCCCAAGCGCCTACCTGGTCTACCTCGACGGCATCGGCAAGCGTCGCGTCCGTGACAGCCGGGACGGCGGCCAGCTGGTCGAGGCCCTGATCGCGGGAGCACCGGAGCTGCGGGTACTGGGACAGGTGCAGCCCTATTCACCACTGGCCGACCCACTTGCCGACAGGCCGGTGTGGGCGTGGCTGCGCCGCCACATCGGGCTGCTGCTGTTCCTGCACAACGTCGTGCAGACCTTCGTCGCCGCCGACCACCGCTACCGACCCCTGTACAACCGGGCCGTCGGTTCCCAGATCGCCACTCAGCTCCGACTCGCCGGCTACCAGCCCGACAGCGGCATGCCCGTGGTGCTGCTCAGCTACAGCGGCGGCGCCCAGGTCGCCACCGGCGCCGTTGGCGAGCTGCACACCCGGCTGCGCTGCCCGCTCCTGCTGATCACACTCGGCGGCTTCCACAACGGAGCAAACGACCTCACCCATGCCGTGCACCTGCATCAGCTCACCAGCGCGAACGACCGGATTGAGCAGATGGCCACCTGGATCTTCCCCCAGCGCTGGCGGCTGTTCCGCCGTAGCGGATGGAATCGGGCCGTTCGCGCTGGGAAGATCACCGTGCACCGGCTCGACCCGGCCACTCACTTCGGTCCCCAGAGCTACATCAGCCCAACGGCCCAACTACCCGATGGCCGCAGCCACCTTGACCGCACCGCCGACACGGTGATCGCGGTGATCCGCGCCTACCAGAGCACGACCGTCACGCAAGGCGACCCGTCGTCATGAGAGCCTCAATGAGGGCGCGCAGCGCGGGATCCGGCACGATCGGTCGCACAGCCGTCTCCGCGTACATCAGCACGCCGTCCGGCTGCCCGCGAGTCCCCCTCCGCCTGCCCTGGGGTCCGATGGACCGGGCCGGATCCCCGCCCGCTCCGAGCCGCCGCCGGTGGGCGGAACGAAGAGACTGCCGAGCGAGGACGGGACACGCGGGAGTCGGTGATGTCAGGACAGCCAGTCGACGTAGCGCGTGGGCGCGAGGTGGGCGTCCTTGTCGGTGAGAACGTCGCCCTTGACGACGGCGAACATGCCGGCGGCGGGGTCGGTGACGACGGTCCGGCTGTCGTCCTTGCGGGACAGGGTGATCCGGCCCAGTTCGTCCAGGGTGAAGATGTCGGGGCCGGCAATGTTGCGGATGCCGTTCAGAGGAGTACCCGCGGCGACCTCCGTCACCGCGGCGGCCACGTCCTTGGCGGCGATCGGCTGGATGGGCGTGGCGGGCAGCCGGACGGTGTCGCCGTCGGCGGTCCAGGACAGGACGGCGTCCATGAACTCCATGAACTGCGTCGCCCGGACGATCGAGTAGGGGATCGACCCGGCCTCGAGGATGTTCTCCTGGAGCGTCTTGGCCCGGTAGTAGTCCAGCCCCGGCACCTGGTCGGTGCCGGGGCTGGAGAGGATGACGACGTGGCCGACGCCACCCTTGCGGGCCGCAGCCAGCAGGTTGTCCATCGAGGTCTGGAAGAAGGCCGGCGAGGCTTCGTCGAAGGTCGGGGAGTTCGTGAGGTTGACGACGACGTCGGCGCCCGCCACTGCCTCGGCCAGTCCCTGGCCGCTGATGACGTCGACGCCGGTGGACTTCGAGTGCGGTATGGCCTCGTGTCCGGCGCCGGTCAGGTTCTTGACGACCTGTGACCCGATCAGTCCGGTACCACCGATGACTGCGAACTTCATGTCATGCCTCTCATGGGGGTTATGCGCGGTGTACGGCACACGAAGCGCTTACGTGGGCAGGGCATCCAGCGCCGGGCGGTGCCGCAGGCTGTCGACGAACGTGGCCGTCTCGTCGAGCGGTGCCCGGCCTGTACGGGCGTCAACTGCGGTGATGTTCTCGTATCCGATGGACATGCCACAGAAGAGGACGAGCTCGTCCGGGGGTGACAGGATCTCCGCCACGGTCCTGTGGAACTTCGCCCAGGCCATCTGCGGACAGCTGTGCAGCCCTTCGGTGCGCAGCAGCAGCATGACGGTCTGCAGATACATGCCGACGTCAGCCCACTGGGCCGGGCCCATGTCGCGGTCGATGTAGCAGAACAGGGCAGCGGGCGCGCCGAAACAATCCCAGTTCGCGGCAGCGGCCCTCTGACGCGCCTCCAGGTCCTCACGCGGAATACCGAGAGCGCCGTAGCGCTGCTCGCCGAAGGCGGATCGCCGCTCACGGTAGGGCGACTTCAGCGTGGGCGGGTACATCTCATACTCCGGCTCGTCCCAGGGATCACCTGAGGCCAGGCGCTCGCCGGCACGCTTCTTGATCTCGGCCAGTGGCGCGCCGGTCACCACATAGGTGCGCCACGGCTGGATGTTCGATCCGGACGGCGCCCAGGCCGCCGCGGACAGAACGCGCTCCAGCACCTCCCTCGGAACAAGGCGCTCGGTGAAGGCGCGCACCGCCCGTCGGCTCGTCACCGCCTCATAGGTGTCCATGGCCGCCCGTCTCCGTTCCACTCAACAGGGCCTTCATCACACTCGCGACAGTAGCAGTCAAGACGGTATCGTGTGAAACTATTCAGATCGAAAACCTCAGTCCTGGGCCCCGGCCTCGGGCACTGGATCTTGGAGAAAGCCCATGGCCACGCTGCTGCACATCGACTCGTCCGTGTTCTCCGGCGAGGCGTCCACGTCCCGTTCGGTCACGGCCGCCTTCCGCAGGACATGGGAGGAGCAGCACCCGGAGGGTGCAGTGATCTACCGCGACCTCGCCGCCGACCCTGTCCCGCACATCACCGCCGACGCTTGGTCCGCCGGTTACACCGCTCCGTCCGGGCGCACCCCGGAGCAGTCCGCCGCGTTCGCCGAACGGGTGAAGCTCATCGAGGAGTTGGAGCAGGCGGACGCCGTCCTGATCGGTGCCCCCATGTACAACTTCTCGATTCCGTCGACCCTCAAGGCGTGGCTGGACAGCGTGCTCCTGCTCGGCCGCACCGCCGGCGAGAACCCCTCCGCCCAGGGCACCCCGGTCATAGTCGTCGCCAGCCGCGGCGGCTCCTACGCGCCGGGCACCCCGCGCGAGGGCTACGACTTCGTACAGAACTACCTGCAGGCCGTCCTCCATGGCACCCTCGGCCTGGACCTCGACTTCATCGTTCCGGAACTCACCATGGCCCCTCGCAACCCGGCCATGTCCGAACTGGTCCCTCTCTACGAGGCGTCCCGCCGACACGCCTTTGAGGAGGCGGCCTCCAAGGCCAAGGGACTCGCGGAGCGTCTCGCCGCGTAACTCTCCGGGCCGGCAGACGCCGTGTGACGTCCTCACCCCAGAGACGTCACACGGCGAACTCGGGACCCATGCCCTCTGCGACGGCGCCACTGACGCCGTGGCTCTGGCGGCGAGCGGTCCGGCAATGTGGACGGCCGAGGCTCGCCATTCCGGGGTAGGGCTCTCATCGCGATGGCGGTGATGCCGACGACGGTGAAGAGCAGCCGGTCTGGTTCACGGCGCGGCACCCGCGCCGGTAACACGCCTCACCGGCAACAGAGCCCTGACCGGCCAACAATCGCCGGACCGGCGCGCAGCGACGAAAGCCCCAGTACTCAAGACAGGAATTCGCTACGGAAGCTGCATGCACCCAAACGCGCCGACGGGGGCCAGCAACCGGCACGCGGGCACGGCTACGCCTCGTCGTCTGAAGGGTGGGCAAGCCGGGTCAAGAGATCCGTCAGCTGCTCGGGCTCGCCGTGCTCCAGTTCGGCAACCAGACGCTCAGCCAGTGGCTCCGCCGCCACGTGGGCGGAATCGAAGAGCTCCAGTCCCTGAGGGGTGATCGCCACTGCCCGGACCCTCCGGTCCCCGGGAACGGCCTTCCGTACGGCCAGCCCCTTGCGCTCCAGGTCGTCCACGATGCGCATGATGCCAGCCTTGTCCGAGCCCGTCGCCGCCGCCAGATCCCGCTGCACCGTGGGACCGTGATTGACCAGCTCGATCAGCACCGCGAAATGCCTCAGCTCGATGCCGAGCGGCCGAAGCGCCTCCCCCATCACTGCGGCTGCACGCCAGTGTGCCCGGCGCAGCAGCAGACCGAGAGCGAAAGGGGAGGGATCCCCGGGACGGTCGGTCGCACGCGCAGCGGTGGAGCGGCGAGGTACATCGGCGGCCATGACACCAGACTACTTCATTCGATACGTTCTCATTTGAAACTAAAGGCGGCCGCGTTGACGTCGCCTGCCACAGTAGGAGCGAAACAGGATTCGCCCCGAGCATCCTCCAGCTCGTGCCTCGGTCTCCCCGAGAAGCACCTCCGGCAGCCAGCGCCTCGAGAATCAGGAGCGACGGCGGGATCCTCCCCCGCCGCACTCTGCAGAGAGCCGAAAGAGTGACTGCGGGCAGTGGGAGCCCCTGGGACTTTTCTGGGACTTCCGGCTGCATCAACGGGTACGAGCGTGAAACAGCTGAAAGGTCATCCGTGCAGGTCAGCGACCCGCGACTACCCATCACCGCAGGTCACAACGTTCACTGGTCTCTTCCGGGACATCTGAGTGGCGGATGCCGCCGCACCCCACCTGACCCGCACGAAACGGGCCTGGCGGGGGTGCGGCGGCATCCGGGGGTTCGGAGGCGTCAGGCAGCCGTGCGGGAGGGGGGCGTCGCCCAGCGGGCCAGGGTTTCCTGGGGGTCCTCCTGAGTCAGTTCGGCGAGGAGGGCGGGGGCGTCCGTGCCGGGGACGATGCGTACGGGGCTGCAACCGCGGGTGATCATCACGGAACCGTCACGGCGCCTGTGGTAGCCGAGACTGGGGATGCGAGCCATCGTCACTGTCCTTTCGACGGGGTGAGTTCGGGGACCGCGGGTGCGGGGGACGGTACGTGCGCCGCTTCGGTGCCGCGGCCGAAACAGGTGAGCAACGGACCCGCCATGGCGGTGGTGACCAGCGCCATCAGCACCATGACGGTGAACAACTGGGCGCCGATCAGGCCGAGTTGGAGGCCCATGCCGAGGATGACTATCTCCGTGAGGCCCCGGGTGTTCATCAGCGTGCCGAACACCGCGGCCTCCCGCCAGCCGATCCCGGTCAGCCGGGCCGGTACGGCCGCCCCCGCGAACTTGCCGGCCACGGCCACGACGAGGACGAGAGCGAGGACCTCGAAGCCGGAACGGCCGAGGCCGTTGATGTCCGTGGACAGGCCGGTGAGGGTGAAGAACGCGGGCAGGAGCAGGGCGGAGGCCCGCTCCAGCGGCTGCGCGATCCGCTCCTCCAGGGCGCTCTCGCCGCGCGGCATGACCAGGCCGAAGGCGAACGCCCCGAAGATGGCGTGCACGCCGATCCAGGACGTCGCGTAGGAGGACAGGAGTACGCCGGAGACGATCAGGGCGAGGGGCGTGCCCCCGCTCCTCCAGGCGGCGGAGTTTCGCAGCAGCCGGCGCAGGAGGGGCCGTACGACGAGGATCATCGCGGCGCCGTAGGCCACGGTGCAGGCGATGACGGCGGCGAAACCGCCGGGGCCGCGGGCGCCCGCGAGGGCCACCACCAGGACCAGCACGCACCAGGCGACCACGTCGCCGGCCGCCGCGCAGGCCATGGCCAGCACCCCGACATGGGTCCGGGTCAGGCCGCGGTCCCGGATGATGCGGGCGAGGACCGGGAACGCCGTGATCGAGAACGCGGTGGCCATGAAGAGCGCGAACATGCCGGTGCCGACGCCCTTGGGGGCCTGTGAGTCGTGCAGGAGCGCGGCCGCCCCACCGCCGAGGACGAACGGCACCGCCATGGCGAGGACGGCGATGGTGCCCACCGCCCGGCCCCGGCCGCGCAGTCTGCGCGGGTCGAGCTCCCAGCCCGCCAGGAACATGAAGAGGGCGAGCCCGAGTTGGGCCAGGACGGAGAGGGCCGGCCGGGCTTCGGGGGGGAAGAGACGGGCGGGCAGGTTCCCCGGCAGCAGGCCGAGCAGACTGGGGCCGAGCATCAGTCCGGCGGCGATCTCCACCACCACGGGGGGCTGCCGCAGGCGTCGTACGAGATGGACGAGGGTGGCACCCACCGTCAGGATGATCGCCAGGTCGGCGAGGACGACCGCCTCCGGCGGCAGGGAGTTGTGCGCGGACATCGGGCTCCTCAGATCACGACGCGGGCGGCGGCCGAGTCACGGGTGGCGCGCGACTTGCGCAGGTCACGGGTGACGATGGCCTTCTGCAGCCAGCGGTCCGTGCCGTCGTAGCGGGCGGTGAAGGCCCTACGGCCGTGCACGGCGAGGTAGTTGTCGACGACGAGCAAGGTGCCCGCCTCGACGACGACGTCCTGCTGGACCCGCTCCAGCTCCACCACCAGTTCCTTCAGGGCCTGTTCGGCACCGGTGTCGCCCTCGACGCAGCGCATGAAGAACGGGTCGATGCGCAGATAGGGCGAGTCGGCGGCGCCGAAGAGCACGGCGACCGGCTCGGGCGTCTCGCGCATGGCGCGCATCCGGGCGAGGCCCGGGTGGTCGGGCTGCTGGGCGGCGAGCTGCCGCAGGTGCTCGTCGTCGGGGAGGATGTGGAAGCGCGGCTCGAACAGCGTCCTGCGGGTCTCCTCCGATATCCGCACGTCCCGCACGGAGGAGAGCGTCGTCGGCACCCGGTCGTGGTTGCGCACCCCGAACAGGGCCAGGTAGTCGCAGCGGGAGGGGTGGAAGCCGTCCTCGGTGTGCCATTCCAGCAGGACGTCGCTGCCGTGGCCGCTCTGTTCGTTCTCGTCGCCGGCGATCGGCAGCACGTGGTGGATCATCCGGCCGGCCTGCAGGGTGGGCCAGCTGAACACCTCCCCCAGGCACTTGGCGATCAGCGCTAGGAACAGCTGCTCCCGGTGCGAGCTGCCGGAGGCCGCGGCGGCGGCCCAGGTGCCGGGGGTCGGGCCCACCGCGTCGTCGTCGACGGGGAAGCCGCGGATCAGGAAGGCGGCGGCCGGGTCCTCACGCCGGAAGTCCTCGAGGAAACGCCTGAGCCCGATCGGGACGCGCGGGATGAATTCCCAGGCCCGGTCGTGGAACTCGGATTCCCCGGGATCACAGCCGGCCTCCTGCAGTTCGACGATCACCATCTCCAGGCGAACCGTCTCTTCGAGGGACAGGTCATAGGTCAGTACGCCAGGGTATTCGGACACGAAAGACGCCTCTCCGAAGAAGGGAAACGCAAGCGAACACCGAAACAATGTGCCAGTGCCCGGAACCCGTCTCAAGACAGTGCGTCCGGCAGCAAAGTGCCGTGGCTTCAAGTGGCCAATTCAGAATGCCTTGCGGTGGCCTTTGCCGCGCTTTCGCTCGTACATCTCCCGGCCCGCCGCCTCGCGGCGCCGCCATTCCCGGGCCCGCTCGGCGCGCAGCCGGGCGTCGGTGCGGGAGGCGATCCAGGCGCTCTCCCGCAGCAGCTTGCGGTAGCTCTCGAAGCGGCGGTGCGAGAGGGTGCCGTCGTCCACCGCGGCGAGGACCGCGCAGCCCGGTTCGGCGTGGTGCTCGCAGTCGTGGAAGCGGCAGTGGGCCGCCAGCTCCTCGATCTCGGCGAACACCTGGGACAGGCCCTCGTCCGCCTCCCACAGGCCGACGCCGCGCAGGCCGGGGGTGTCGACGACGAGTCCGCCGCCGGGCAGCGGCAGCAGTTCGCGGGCGGTGGTGGTGTGCCGGCCCTTGCCGTCGTTGCCGCGCACTGCGCCGCTGGTCCGCACCTCCGCGCCGAGCAGCGCGTTGACCAGCGTCGACTTGCCGACACCGGACTGGCCGAGCAACGCGGCGGTGCCACCGGCGAGTTCGGCGGCGAGCGCCGCCACCCCCTCGCCGGTGACGGCGCTGACGGGCACCACGGGGGCGCCGGGCGCGGCCGCCTCGACGTCGGCCACCAGATAGGTGCTGTCGGGCACCAGGTCGGTCTTGGTGAGCGCGACCAGCGGCCGGGAGCCGCTGGACCAGGCGAGCGACAGGAACCGCTCCAGACGGCCGAGGTCGAGCTCGACGGCGAGCGAGACGACCACGACGGCGTGGTCGATGTTGGCCGCGAGCACCTGCCCCTCGGACCGCGCCGAGGAGGTGGAGCGCAGGAACCGGGTACGGCGCGGCAGCAGCGCCCGCACCACGGGCCCGGTGGGCGTGTCCGGTTCCACCGCGGCCCAGTCGCCGGTACACAGGACGGCACCCGGGTCCCCGCCGGTGCGGGTGGGCCGGGTGTCGGCGTGCACGGTGACCGTGCCGTCCGGGCCGGCGTCGGCCGGGCCCGCCGCCAGCACCACCTCGCACCGGCCGCGGTCCACGCGCGCGACCCGTCCCGGCGCCAGTCCCTGGGCGGCGTACGGGGCGAACACGGCGGCCCACTCCGCGTCCCAGCCGTAGGCCGTGAGCGGATCGGGGGCCGGCTGCGGGGTGCGGTCCGGCGCCGGGGTGTCACTGGTCAACTGCGTTGCTCCCTAGGGCGGTTCTACGGGCCTCAGGCGGCCGGGCGCGGCACTTGGGCCCCGTCCCCTCCATCCTGCGCCCTGTCGGTGCCCCGCCGCCTGTCCTTTACGGCCGTCACGGCGCCCTCGCCCCGCTGCCGCGGGTCCCGCCAGGACTCGTCCCACCAGGGGATGTGCCGGTCGATCGGGTCGATGGGCATGACCGCCTTGAACATGTCGTTGCGTACGTTGGCCAGGGCGGCGTCGTACGGCTTGCCGACCGCGGTGAAGGCGCGGTGGATGCGTTCCCGGCGCCGGTCGATGGCCGCCGCGTTCCGTTCGAAGGTGCTGGCGGGCTGGAGCAGGACGTAGGTGCGCGGGTCGCCGTGGGTGTGGCGGGGCGAGTGCTCCGGGTAGCAGGGAGCGAAGGAGACCACGAAGAACTGCTCCCCCTCGATCATCGCGTACCAGGTCTCGTCGGGGTGCGGGTCGTCCTGGAGATAGACGCCCGGGTAGAGCTCGTCGAGTGTCGTGTAGAAACGGCGGGTGAGGTCGACCAGGGCGTCCAGGGTGTTTCCGGCCGAGGGGTCCTCGAAGGTGATGACCATACCGTCGTACGCGTTCTCCCGGGCGGTGCGGAAGAATTCCGCGATGACGTCCCCGTGCTCGTGCAGTTCCTTTTCGAATTCTTTGGTCCTGATGGTGACGGGCGGCCCCATTTTCGATGCCCGTGCGAACGGGCAGTAGGTACGCTCGGCGATCTCGGAGAAACTCATACCTCACTCACCGCCTTCCCGACCTTCCCGATGGCGGGCACGGCCGAGGCCGCCGCCCGGCAGCCGATGACGTAGAACCACCAGCCGGCGATCACGATGGCGACGAGCGCGTAGAACATGATCGCCGGGGCGAAGTGCTGGAGCAGGAAACCGCAGACGACCGGGCCGACCGCCACCCCGATGTGGACGAGGTTCTGGGCGCCGAAGTAGCTGCCGCGCAGCCCGTCCGGTGCGATGGAGTCGATGAACATGTACTCGGCGGGCACCACGATCACCTCGCCGAGGGTGAACAGGGCGACGGCGGCGACCAGCAGCGCGGCCTGGGTCGACAGCGACATGGCGACCAGGCCGACCACGAAGGCGCCGGTGCCCCAGGTCAGCCAGCGCATCAGGGTGTTGTCCTTGAGTCGGCTGCCCACCAGGTACTGGGTGGAGATCACCACGATCGCGTTGGCCGCGGAGATGTAGGCGACCAGCCGGTAGGCGGTGTCGCGGCTCTCCACCAGGACCAGGTACTGGGACATGAAGGTCAGCAGCGGGCCGTAGACCACGATGCTGAAGATGCCGCCCAGGGTGAACCAGGTCAGCGCGCGGTCGCCCCGCATCACCTTCAGCACCGCGCGGAAGGACTCCGCGGACTTGTCCGAGTCCGACGCGGCCGAGGATTCCGCGGAACCCTCCGGCTCCGCGGGCCCGTTCGCCGCGAAGACCACGAAGTGGCGGCGGAAGACGATCAGCGGGAGGAGCGCGGCGACGATGATGGCCGCCGCCAGCAGGAACGGCCCGCCGCTGCTCGCGGCGACGGACGCGACGCCCAGGAACGGGCCCACGGCGGCGCCGATGTTCTGCAGCGAGTACCGCAGCGAGAACACCTTCGCCCGTTGCTCCGAGGGCACCAGTTCGGCGAGCAGTGCGTTGGCGGTGACACCCATGGAGGAGGAGGCGGTGTTCGCCACCAGGAGCACGGCGAGCACCGCGAGCGGCTGGTGGATGGCGGGCAGCGCGAGGTAGACGAGGACGAGCACGCCGTCCAGGCCGATCATCAGGTCGACCTTGGTGAACCGGTCGGCGAGATAGCCGCCGTAGACGCTGGCGACGGTCCCCACCAGGAGGCAGGCGCCCAGGACGTAGCCGATGGTCGCGCCGTTCATGCCGACCGGGTCGTGCAGGAAGATCGGCATGTAGGCGAGGACGGCGAAGAAGCTCAGTGAGCGGGCCGTGGCGCACAGCAGCAGGATGCGAACGGCGGGCGGCAGGCCTCGCACCATCGTCAGCAGGTCTTTCATGAGAGGCCTTCCCGTGGGGGTGTGTCAGTGGTGGTGCCGTCGGAGCGGTCTGCCGCGAGCGTCTCCAGGACGTCCACGAAGGACTTCTTGATCTCCTCGATCCGGGCCTCGTCGAAGAGCCCGGGGTGGTGGCCGAAGATGATCTCGATCCGCTCGCCCGGCATCACGGTGATGCCCAACGGGTAGTGCGAGACGCCCTTGGCGCTCTGCGTGCGCTCGGTGACGCGCAGCGTGTCCGGCCCTTCGGCCCCGCCGTCCCGGTCCGGCGAGTCCGGGTAGTTCTGGAACACGTAGTACGTGTCGAAGAGTTCGCCGGAGCCGATCAGCCGCTGCACCTCGCTCAGGCCCAGGTGCCGGTGCGGGTACATCTCCAGCTGCTCCTCCTGCACCCGTGCCAGGGTCGCCGTGGCCGGCTCGCCGGGGACGCGGCGCACCCGCGCGGGCACGGTGTTGATCAGCAGGCCGACCATGTTCTCGATGCCGGCGATCTCCGCCGGGCGCTCCGAGACGGTCGTGCCGAACAGCACGTCGTCGCGGCCGGTGAGGCGGCCGAGGAGCAGGCCCCAGGCGGTCTGCAGCGCGGTGTTGAGGGTGACCGAGGCGCGGGCCGCGGCGCGTACCAGAGAGGCGGTTAGCTCCTCGGAGAGCAGCAGGTCCGTGGTGGACGGCAGCACACCGGGCTCGGGTTCGGCGTCACCGGCCCTGGTCGGGACCGGCGCCCCGGCGAGGAAGCCGCGCCAGGCCTCGGCGGCCGCCGTCCGGTCCTGCCGCGCCAGCCAGGCCAGGTACTCCCGGAAGGGGGTGACCGGCCCGGGGTCCTCACCCCGGTAGAGGGCGAACAGCTCGTCCCAGACCAGGGGGGTGGACCAGCCGTCGAGGAGGATGTGGTGATCGGCGACGAGCAGCCGGTGCCGGGTGGCGGAGTACCGCAGCAGGGTGAAGCGCAGCAGCGGCGGGGCGGTGAGGTCGAAGCGGAGCGCCTTGTCCTCGGCGAGGACGGCCGCCTCCCGCTCCTCCTGCACGGCGGGCGTCAGCCCGGACAGGTCGTGCTCGCTCCACGGCACCTCCACCCGGTCCGTGACCACCTGCACGGGTGTCTCCAGGCCGCGGTGGACGAAGCCGGCGCGGAGGTTGTCGTGCCGCATCAGCAGGGCGCGCACGGCCTCCCGCAGGCGTTCGGCGTCCAGCGGCCCGTCCAGGTCGAAGAGGCTCTGGCCCTGGTACGGGTCCGGCCCCTCGGGGAGGCCGTCCGCGTGCAGGACGAGGCCCTGCTGGAGCGGGGTGACCGGCAGTACGTCCGCGAGGCCGGGGTGGGCGGATTCGAGGGCGCCCAGCGCGGACTGCTTGAGGGCGACCAGGCCGACGTCGGAGGGGGTCAGGCCGCCGAGTTCCGGGTGCGCGGTGAGGCCGCCGAGGCCGGACAGCAGTTCGGCCCAGCGGTCGGCGAGCGCACCGACCGCAGCCACGTCGAACCGGGTGCGGTCCCAGTGCCAGCGGACGGTGACGGACGTGCCGTCGGCGGCGGGGCGGACGTCCACGGCGAGGACGTGACCGCCGGCCGCGTCCTCACGCTCGTCGGCGGACTCCGCCGGCAGGAAACGGAACAGGACCTGCGCGTCGTCGTACGGGGCGAGGTGCGGGCCGGTCTCCGAACCGGCCCGCAGGATCGGGTAGTTGGCGCCGCCGGACGGCACCGAACGGATCTGCTCCTTGACCCGCTTGACCGCTCGGGCCAGCGACCTCGGATCGGCCAGGGCCTTGCCGAGGTCCGCGAGGCCCGGGGTGAGCCGCACCGGGTGCACGGCCCCGCTCACGCCGGTGGCGATGTCGATGCGCAGCGCCGAGCGGACGTCGGCGACGCGGGTGAGGCGCCACTCGATGAGCGCGGGCGCGAGCGCGGCGAGCGCGATGTGCTCGGGACCGCAGCGGAACATCGCCGGGAGGCCGCCGGTCAGGGCCTCGGCGAGAACGCCGGTGACCGTGCGCTCCAGCAGACCCCGGCCCTCGGTGTCCGGACCCTCGGCGTCCGTGAGCCGCGGGTACGCCGGGTCCGGGGTCTGAAGGATCCTGAGCCAGTCGTCCAGTTCACCGGCGGCCACCGCCGTCGGGTCGTGGGCCTCGGCGGCCTCGGCGGCGCGGGCGACGAGCGCCTCGACCGTCTGGTCGCGGAAGACGTCACGGGGGCTGATCAGGAAGCCCTCCGCGCGCGCCCGGCTGACCAGTTGGATGGAGCGGATGCTGTCGCCGCCGAGGTCGAAGAAGCGGTCGTCCACACCGACCGCGTCCAGACCGAGCACCTCCGCGAACAGCCGCGCCAGGGTGACCTCCTGAGGGGTCCGGGGCGGGCGTACCGCGCGGGAGGTGAAGTCCGGCGCGGGCAGGTTGCGGGTGTCGAGCTTGCCGTTGGGGGTGAGCGGCAGCCGGTCGAGGACGACGACGGCCGCGGGGACCATGTGGTCGGGCAGGCGCCGGGCCGCGTGCCGCCGCAGCTCCTGCCCCAGCCGGCGGGCGTGGTCCACGGCCTGGGGGTCGTTGCCGAGCTGGTGGAGCGGAAGACCGGCGGCGTCGGCGTCCGCGGCCGCGTAGACGTCCGCGAGGCCCGACCGTGCCGCCCGCGCCGCCTCCTCCGGGGCCAGGAACACCGCGTCGAAGCGGTCCTCGGACTCCCCCGGTGCGCCGGTCCACGTGGCGTGCACCGTGTAGCCCAGCTCGGCGGCGAACTCGGCGAGTTCCTCGGGGCAGACGCCGGGACGGTTGCGGGGGTGGGCGTCGGCGTCCCGTACGAGCGTCGCCGCGCCGGAGGCCACGCGCCGGGCGATGGCCACCTCGGCGGCCACCCGGCGGTTGGGGATGCCGGTGACACGCAGCAACCCCGGCCGTCCGTCGGCGAGTTCGGCGCGCACGGCGTCGAGGCCCGCGGCCTCGGACCACGCGGTCCTGCGCGCCCCGGCCAGCGACAGCGGCCGGGCCCCCTGCTTGTGCAACACCACCTCGTAACGGTAGTCGGTGAGTTCGTTGCTCAGCAGACCGCGTTTGAGGCGGATGTCGACGCCCGCGACGCCGGGGACCGCCTCGCCGACACGGGCGAAGAAGGCCGGGTCGAGGAGGAGTTCGCTCTCCAGGTCCCCCTGGTGGGCCACCATGTCCCGGACCGCGGCGAGGGTTTCACCGGCGTGCGCGCCGCCGTGCAGGGTGATCGCGGTGAGGAAGGTGCGCAGCAGCCGCAGGTTGCGGATGTCGCCGAGGAAGATCCGGCCGCCGGGCTCCAGCAGCTCCATGGCCGCGCGCAGTACGTCGATCAGGTAACGGACGCTGGGGAAGTACTGCGCCACCGAGTTGACGACGATCGTGTCGTAGGAGGTCCCGGCGAGTTCGCCGACCTCGTGGGCGGCGAGGCTGTGCAGGGTCACCCGGTCGCGCAGTTCGGTGCGGTCGACGCCCGCGCCGAGGGTCTGGATCAGCGAGGGCGAGAAGTCGATGCCGGTGTACGCGTCAACGTGCGGGGCGACCTGGTAGAGGATCAGCCCGGAGCCGACGCCGATCTCCAGGACCCGGCGCGGGGCCGGTTCCAGGATGCGGTCGACCGTGGCGGCCTGCCACTCCCGCATGTGGTCGAGGGGGATGGGCTCGTTGTCGTAGCTGCTGTTCCAGCCGGTGAAGTCGCCCTCCCCGCCCAGGTCCTCCTGTTCGCTGTAGCCCTGTTCGTGGATCTCCTGCCACTTGTCGACGTGCTCGATGTCGTCGGCGCCGTCGGGCCCGCCGGCGGTGGTGTCGGGCACGACGTAGCCGATGAGCTGCTGGTGTCCGGGGGTGTCCTCGCGGACGACGACCACGGACTGGGCGACGCCCGCGTGGGCATCGAGGACCGCCTCGATCTCGCCGGGCTCCACGCGCATGCCGCGGATCTTGACCTGGTCGTCGGCGCGGCCCACGAAGTCGACGACTCCGCCGGGTCGCCAGCGGGCGAGGTCGCCGGTGCGGTACATCCGGGCGCCCTCGGGGCCGAACGGGCAGGCCACGAAGCGTTCCGCGGTCAGTCCCGGCCGGTTGAGGTAGCCGCGCGCGAGTCCGGCACCGCTGATGTAGAGCTCGCCCACGACGCCGGGGGCGACGGGGCGCAGGGCCGCGTCCAGGATGTGCACGCGGGTGTTGGGCAGCGGGCGGCCCACCGGGACGGAGTCGTCCTCGTAGCCCTCGCCGGCGCTGCCGCACTCCCAGTACAGGGCGTCGACGGTGGCCTCGGTGGGCCCGTACGCGTTGATCATGCGGCGGCCGCGGGACCACTTGGCGGCGAGCGCGGGCGGGCAGGCCTCGCCGGCGACCATCAGGTTGTCCACGGAGGCGAGGGCGTCCTCGGCCATGCCGCCGAGGATGGTCGGCGAGAAGGTGATGTGGGTGGGGCGGTGGCGGGCGACGAGCGCGCGCTGCCTGTCCGGGGAGAGCAGTTCGTCGGGCGAGGTGAGGATCACCGTCGCGCCGGCGAGCAGGGTGCAGCACATCTCGCAGAACGTGGGGTCGAAGTTGATCGAGGAGAACTGCAGGAAGCGCGAGGAGCCGTCGAGGCGGAAGCGGTCCAGGTAGCCGCGGGCCAGGTTGGGGATGCCCCGGTGGGTGACGGCGACGCCCTTGGGGCGGCCGGTCGAGCCGGAGGTGTAGATGACGTAGGCGAGGTCGTCGAGGCGCAGCGGGGCGCGGCGGTCGGCGTCCGTGGGGGCGGTGGCGGGCATCCGGGCGAGGGCGGCGCGGGCGGCCGGGTCGTCGCACTCCAGGCGGGGGACTGCGCGAGCGGCCTCGGGCAGCCGGGCGGCGACCTCGCCCGTGGTGAGCAGGAGGGCGGGGCGGGTGTCCTCGACCATGAAGCCGAGCCGCTCGGGCGGGTAGTCCGGGTCGAGCGGGAGGTAGACGCCGCCGGCCTTGAGGATGCCGAGGAGGGCGCAGAGCAGCTCCGGGGAGCGGCGCAGCGAGAGCCCGACCACGTCGTCCCGGCCCACGCCCTGGGCGATCAGCCAGTGGGCGATGCGGCTGGAGCGGCGGTCGAGTTCGGCGAAGGTGAGCTCGGTGTCCTCGTGGACCAGGGCCACGGCGTCCGGGGTGCGGGCGACCTGCGCGGCGAGCAGGTCGGGGTAGGTGGCGCCGGGGAGGTCGACGGCGGTGTCGTTCCAGTCGCCGAGGATCATGGCGCGCTCGTGCTCGCCGAGGACGTCCACGGAGTCCAGGGTCCGGCGCGGGTCGTCGGCGACGGCCTCCAGGACGCGCAGCAGCCGTTCGGCGAACACGGCGGCGGTGGCCCGGTCGAACAGGTCGGTGGCGTACTCGACCTCGCCGCGCAGGCCGTCCGGTCGGCCCGCCGCGTCGAAACGCTCGGTGAGTTCGAAGGTCAGGTCGAACTTGGAGGTGTGGGTGGGCACCGTCTCGTGCTCGGCGGTGAGGCCGGGCAGACGCCAGTCGGGGGCCACGTTGTTCTGCAGCACCAGCATCACCTGGAAGAGCGGGTGGTGGCTGGTCGTACGGGCCGGGTTCAGGACCTCCACCAGGTACTCGAAGGGCAGGTCCTGGTGGTCGTAGGCGGCGAGGTTGGAGGCCTTGACGCGGTCCAGGAGACCGGTGAAGGAAGGGTTGCCGGAGGTGTCGGTGCGCAGCACCAGGGTGTTGACGAAGAAGCCGACGAGGTCGTCGAGGGCACTGTCGGCGCGGCCGGCCAGCGGGCTGCCGAGCGGGATGTCGGTGCCCGTGCCGAGCTTGGTCAGCAGGGTGGCGAGAGCGGCCTGGAGGACCATGAAGAGGCTGACCCGCTCCTGCCGGGCGAGGTCGAGCAGCCGGTCGGTCAGCTCGGCCGGCACCTCGAAGGGGACGACGTCACCCCGGTAACCGGCCTCGGCGGGCCGGGGCCGGTCGACGGGCAGGTCGAGCAACTCGGGCGCCCCCGCAAGCCGCTCCCGCCAGTAGCCGAGCTGCCGCGACATGGCACTGCCCGGATCGTCCGGCGAGCCGAGCACCTCCCGCTGCCAGAGCGTGTAGTCGACGTAACCCACGTCCGGAGCGGGGCAGTCGGACTCCTCGCCCGCGAGGGTGAGGTGGGTGGTGTACGCGTCGCAGAGGTCTCGGACCAGGGGGGCCAGGGACCAGCCGTCGCTGGCGATGTGGTGGATGCACAGGAGCAGGACGTGGGTGTCCTCGCCGGTGCGGAACAGGTCGAAGCGGGCCGGGATCTCGGCGGCCAGGTCGAAGAGGTGGCCGGCGGCCCGGTCCAGGGCGGCGGGCAGTTCCTCGGGGCTCACCTCGTGGACGGTGAGGTCGACGGCCGCCTGCTCGGCGGGCACCACGATCTGCTCGGCGCCGTGCGGCCCGTCGGCGAAGTACGTGCGCAGGCTCTCGTGCCGGGCGACCAGGTGCCGTACGGCCGAGCGCAGAGCGGGAAGGTCCGGTTCGCCGGTCAGGCGGACGGCTATGGGCAGGTTGTAGGTGGCGCTGGGGCCCTCCAGGCGGTGCAGGAACCACAGGCGCTGCTGGGCGTAGGAGAGCGGGATGTGCTCGGGTCGGTCCATCCGGCGCGGGGCGGGCCGTGCCGTGCCGGCGCCGTCGAGGCGGCGGGCGAGGGCGGCGACCGTACGGTCCTCGAAGACCGCGCGGATGGGGAGTTCGGCGGCGAGTCCGGCGCGGATGCGGGCCACCAGGCGGGTGGCGAGCAGGGAGTTGCCGCCGAGGTCGAAGAAGCCGCTGTCGACGTCCACGCCGTCGAGGCCCAGCACCTCGCAGAAAAGCGCGGCCACGGCCCGTTCCCGTTCGGTCTCCGGGGCGCGCCCGAAGGACGGGGAGCGGGAGAAGTCGAGGGGCGGCAGAGCCTTGCGGTCGACCTTGCCGGCGGGGGTGAGCGGGAAGCGGTCGAGCACCATGACCCCGGCGGGGACCATGTACGCGGGCAGCCACTCCCCCAACGCGCCCCGCAGCGCGGCCGGTTCGGGCGTGCGGCCGGCGGCCGGGACGACGTATCCCGCGAGGTACGGCACTCCGGGTGTCTCCTCCCGGGCCACCACGCGGGCCTGGGCCACGTCGGGGAGCCGGCGCAGGGCCTCCTCGATCTCGCCGAGTTCGACGCGGTAGCCGCGGATCTTGACCTGCTCGTCGACCCGCCCGACGAACTCCAGTGTCCCGTCCGCGCGTTGGCGTACGAGATCGCCGGTGCGGTACATGCGCTCGCCCGGGGTGCCGAACGGGCAGGCGACGAACCGCTCGGCGGTCAGGGCGGGCCGGCGGTGGTAGCCGCGGGCCAGGCCGGCGCCGGACAGGTACAGCTCGCCGGTCTCGCCCGGGGCGGCGGGCGCGAGCAGCTCGTCGAGGACGTGAACGCCCGTGTTCCACAGGGGGGTTCCGATGGAGACGGGTTCGCCGGGGCGCACCGGGGAGAGCAGCGACCAGATGGTGGTCTCGGTGGGCCCGTAGAGGTTCCACACCTCGGCGTGTCCGTCCACGGCCAGGAAGTCGGCCAGGTCCTGCGGCAGCGCCTCGCCGCCGCACAGCAGCCGGGTCCCGGCCGGCGCCTCCCGCGGATCCCAGCCGGCCTCGCGCAGCAACTGCCACAGGGCCGGGGTCCCTTGGATCAGGGTGGGCCGGGCGGAGGCGAGCCGGGCGCGCAGCGCGAGCCCGTCCTGGGTGACGTCCCGCTCCACCAGGTGCAGCAGGGCCCCGCCCGCCAGCGGCAGGTGCAGCTCAAGACCCGCGATGTCGAAGGAGACCGGGGTGGTGGACAACACCACGTCGCCGGGGCCGACTTCGCACAGCGAGGCCATGAAGGCAAGGAAGTTCGCGAGCGAGCGGTGGGTGACGACCACGCCCTTGGGGCGGCCGGTCGAGCCGGAGGTGTAGATCGTGTACGCGGCCTGGTCGAGCCCGGTGAGACGGCCCACCGGGTCGGCGGGCGCGGGTCCTTCGGACGGCACGGACGGCTCCTGGCCGTGCGGTTGGACGGCTCCCGCGTCCGACAGGTGGAGCCGGGTCAGGGAGGCGTCGACGCCCTCCAGCCCCGCGTCGCTCTCGGCGGTGGCGACCAGGGCGCGGGGGCCCGCGTCGGCGACCATGTAGGCGAGCCGGTCGGCCGGGTAGCCGGTGTCCAACGGCAGGTACGCGGCACCGGACTTGAGCGTGCCGAGCAGCCCGCACACCAGCGCGGGCGAGGAGGGCAGGGCGACGGCGACGGTGTCCCCGGGGCCGATTCCCAGGTCGATGAGCCGGTGCGCGATCCGGTTGGCCCGCTCGTTGACCTCCCGGTAGGTGAGCGTGACCTCGCCCGCCACCAGGGCGGGGGCGTCGGGGGTGGCGGCGGCCTGCTCCTCGAACCGCGCGACGAGGCCGCCCGGCCAGGGCACCGCCGGCTCGGCCTCGTCGCCCGTGTCGTTGCCGGTGTGTTCCAGCTGGACGGTCATGAGACGGATTCCCTCTCCGGTGCCGGTCGGGCCGGACCCGCCGGCGCCAGGTCGGTCCAGTGCGCGTCGATGTGGGCCACGCAGGCGGCCCGCGCGGCGGGGCCGTGCACGGTGTCCCAGCCGGCGGGCACGGCGGTGCGGGCGGGCCACAGCGAGTACTGGCCCCGGGCGTTGAGCAGGACGCGGTACTGGGCCGACTCGTCCTCGAACGGATTGGTGCTGCTGTGGCTCATGACGTCACTCCTCGCCCACGAAGTCTTCGATCCGGGCCGCGAGGGTCCCGGCGTCGGTCTGGCACAGCTTGATGCCGTAGGAGTCGGACTCCATGACCTCGGCGGTCAGTTCGCCGCGCACCGCGGCACGCCAGTCGTCCACCGTGAAGTTGTCCTTGGCCAGCAGGAGCAGCAGGTCGGTGTCGACGGGCTCGGGGCGGTACGCGGTCAGGGCACGGGCGTGGAGGCAGTGCGCCGCGTGGATGCGGCGGGCGAAGGCGTTGGCGGCCGGGTCGTCGGCCTTGGCCGCGCCGAAGATCGCCGCCGAGGCGTCGCGGATCGCGGTGTCCTCGTCGAGGTCGGCCGGCGCGATGTCGGGGAAGGCGTCGGAGGCCCCGGAGAGGCGGATGATGTCGTCGCGGAACTGGAAGAGGAGTTCCTGCGCGTCGGGTTCGCCGGTGGAGTGCACGTCGAGGTAGCCGTCGATGGCGACGGTACGGCGCAGTCCGAGCCCGCGCTCCTCGGCCAGCCGGGTCAGTTCGAGGGCGATCGCCCCGCCGGCGCAGGCGCCGACCAGGTGGAACTCGTCCTCGCCGAACTCGTCCTCCAGCAGGTCGGCGTAGAGCTCGGCGACGCCCTCCATGGTGTCGGGCACGGCACGGTTGCCGGTGGACATCAGCAGCGGCGACTGGAGGCCGTAGCAGCCGCGGTCGGCGCCCAGCAGGCGGACCAGGGGCGCGTAGCCGTCGACCATGCCGATGCCGGCGTGCAGGAAGACGATGGGAATGCGCGAGCCCTGGTTGCTCATCCGGATGACGGCGCGTTCGCCGT
This sequence comes from Streptomyces sp. NPDC101152, assembly GCF_044768275.1. NCBI lineage: Bacteria > Bacillati > Actinomycetota > Actinomycetes > Kitasatosporales > Streptomycetaceae > Streptomyces > Streptomyces sp. NPDC101152. Next base: position 338,519 of record NZ_JBIWPO010000003.1, read on the forward strand.
TGGCGGCCTGGGGTTGCGCCTTGTGGGAGGTCAGCCCCGCGATGCTGCGGAAGCGCAGCAGGTCGCCCATGTTGAGGGTCCAGCCCAGCCGCTGGTTGATCTGCTCGATGGTGACCAGGGCGAGCAGCGAGTCGCCGCCGGTCTCGAAGAAGTCGTCGGTGACGGTGACATCTCGGTCCAGCGTGGTGCGCCAGATGTCCAGCAGGATCTGCTGCACCAGGCTGGGCTCCGAGGTGGTCACCGGCTCCAGGAGGGGCGTCTGCCGCGTACTCACAGCGCGACTTCCTTTCGTGTCTGGTCGGGCGCCGATGAGCTCGGCGACAGGAGCGGTACGGAAGCGGTACGGATACGGGGGTGCCGGCGCGGTCAGGCCCAGCCGCCGGTGAACCCGACGACCTCGCCGGTCACGAAGTCGGCGCGGCCGGAGGTGAGGAAGACGATCAGGTTGCCGATCTCGCGGGCGGTGCCGAGGCGGCCGATGGGCAGCAGGCCGCGCAGCCGCTCCTGCCCGTCCTCGGTGCCCCAGGCCTCCTCGGGGTAGTAGGTCTCGCTCTCCAGGAAGTTGGGGGCGACGGCGTTCACCGTGACGTGCTGCGCGGCGAGTTCACGGGCCGCGGCGCGCGCGAAGGCGGAGGCCGCGGCGCGCAGCGAGCTGTAGTAGGAGAAGCCGTGCTCGGGCCGGACCGGGGCGGCGGAGGTGACCAGGACGATACGGCCGTGGCCCTGCCGTTTCATCTGGGCGGCCGCCTTGGCGACCACGGCGACCGGGGCGACCAGGAGCGCCTCGGCGGCGGCCCGCAGCTCGGTCACGTCCGCCTGTTCCACCGGGAGGTACTTGCCGGGGTAGACGTCGTTGCTGATCACCGCGTCCAGCCGGCCGTAGCGGCGGATCGCCCAGGTCACCGCGCCGGAGGGGGTCCTGGCCGGGCAGGCCACCACCGCGGACTCGTGGCCGGCCTCGAACTTGGCCCGTGCCTCGTCGTCGGTGAAGCTCTCGTCGTGGCAGACCACGGTGAACCCGGCGGCGCCCAGCGCGGGGACCGCGCCGGGGCCGGCGTAGAGGGTGGCGTGGGTGACCACGACGACGCGTTCGGCGGGCGGCGGGTCCGCCGTCGGGGGGCTCACGGCGGACTCCCGGCGGCCATGGGCTCGCGGGCCGCGGTGCCGGGCAGGCCGGTCGCCGTGTCGATGAAGCCCTGGATCGTGGCGAACATCTCCTCGTCCGGGACGAGGATGTCGTGGTGGCTGCCGGTGGGCCGCTCCTCCAGGGTGCTGCCCGGCACCAGTTCGTGCAGATGGCGGGCGGTGTCCGGGTGGGTCATGCGGTCGGTGCGGCTGGTGACGATCAGCGTGCGGGACGGGGCGGCCGAGGCGGCCTGCCGGGCGTCGTAGGCCATGAGCGCGTCGTTCAGCCTGGCGTAGCGGTGGAACAGTTCGAGGTCGCCGTACGGGTAGAGCACGAAGGGGGCCAGGCGGGGCGGTACGCCGAAGAGCATGTTGGGGTCGAGGAACATGGAGAGCACCTCGCCGGCCCGGTCCTGGCTCTTTCCCGCGCCCGCGAGCAGGCCCTGGAACTGGGTCTGGAAGGGGGTGCGGGTGACGCCGGGGCCGAAGTTGAGGTCCGGGTGGAGCATCGTCAACGAGGCGGTACGGGCGCCCAGTCGGGCCGCCGCCGCCAGGGCGACGGGGGCTCCGCCGCAGACCCCGATCAGGTGCACGCGCTCCGCCCCGTACGCCTGCGCCACGGCGGTGGCCTGGGCGGTCTCCTCGGAGAACGCGCCGCTCGGGGTGGGCTGGGCGGCCCAGTCGCCGAACAGGTACGGGTTCTCGTAGGTGACGACCCGGTGGCGCGCGGAGAGGCGGTTCAGCCAGGGGGCGAAGAGGGCGGCCGGCACCCCGCAGGGCGGCACCAGGACTACGGTCTCGGCGCCCGGCTCCCCGGCCGCGAAGGTCTCGAACGGGGGCAGCCCGTCGGCCGTCACCCGGCGGGCGGCCGGCAGGGCCGCGCTGCCGGAGCGCACGTGTCCCGCCGGCTCGTCCGGCCACGGCCCGGCGCTCTCCGCGAGCGGCCGCCAGGAGCCGAACTCCAGCTCGCAGAGGTTGCTGAGGGCGACCTCCAGGCTGGACGGGCCGTCCGGGACGGGCGCCGTGAAGCGGGGCACGGTGAGCCCGTGGGCGGCGCCGAGGTGGGCCAGCGCCTCGTTGCAGCGGTCCACCGCCCCCGCGTCGAGGGCGGCGGCCTCCGCCTCGTCGGCGGGGAAGACCCGCAGCACGGTGTCGGCCGCGCGCAGCAGCGGCTGGGCCTGGTCGAGGACGGTCAGCAGCCCGGCCAGTGCCTGCGGCCCGCTGGTGCCGCCGGGGTGCTCGGCGCCGGCCACGTCAGAACTTCTTCCCGCGCGTGGTCTCGGTGACCATGCGGTTGTCGGGCCGGTGGTTCTCGCCGCTGACCAGGACGGAGCCGTACTTCTCCAGGCTGATCCGGCCGCCGTACTCCTCGATGTGGTCGCTGTCCGGGTAGACGTGCACGCTGGAGGGGACGTAGCGGGTGGCGAAGCCCATCCGCATGTCGTTGGTCCTGCCGAGGTGCGGGTAGGAGGCGTGCATCAGGGTCGACCAGAAGATGATGAACTGGCCCGGCTCCATGATCTGCGCGACGGCCGCGTCCTCGTCCGGCGTCCAGTCGGGGTCCTTCTGCAGTTCCCGGTAGTCGTAGCCGAAGAAGCCGCGGCGGACGCCGTCCTTGTCCACCGAGTTGATCTTCTCGGGGTCGTAGTGCATCTTCTTCGTCTCGTCGTAGAACATCGTCCGGTGGGTGCCGGGGATGAACTGGAGGCAGCCGTTGTCCGGGGTGGCCTCAGTGAAGGCGGACCAGACGGTGATGGTGCCGCCGAAGTCGGAGTCCTCGGGCCACAGGATCTGCGGCTTGCCGGAGGCGTTGGCGAAGGTGTCGGCCTGGTGCCAGTCGGTGCCCTCGTCGCCCGGGTGCTTGGGGAAGAACTCGGTGCGCCAGCAGATGACGTCCGGGCCGAGGATGCTCGCCACCCGGTCGACGATCTCGCGCCGGCCGATGTGCGAGGCGAGGAAGTCGTGGTCCAGATGGCGGTCGTAGTTGGCGATGTTGGTGGCGCCGGAGACCGCGTCCTCGGTGGGGTAGACGGCGTCGGAGCGGTCGAGCAGCTCCAGGCGGGTACGGCGCCAGATCTCCCGCATCTCGTCGGGCTCGTAGAGGGTGAACGGGCCGATGAAGCCCTGCTGGTGGAAGCGGCGGAGCTCCTCCTCGGAGAGCGCGAACTGCTGGCCTGTCTCGGGCAGGGTGGAGGTCATCCTCGGTGCTCCTAGCGGGAAGCGGTGGTGAGCTGGCGGTTGACTGCGGCGCTGAGGACGCCGATGTTGGCGCCCTTGCTGAGGGTCGAGACGTTCAGCGAGAGCCCGAACCTGTTGTTGACGAGCTGCAGCATGTGGATCAGCGAGAAGGAGGTCCCGCCGAGGTCGAAGAACTCGTCGGTGTCCTTGACCGCCTCCACGCCGAGGACCTCGGACCAGATGGCCCGCAGCGTCTGCGAGGCCGGGTCCCCGGCGCCGGCCGCGGGGTCGCCGGTGGCCTCGCGGGTCTCGGCGAGCCGGGCGTCCAGCAGCTTGGCGAGGACGGCCTGGTCGAGCTTGCCGTTGACGGTGACCGGGATCTCCTCGATGCACAGGTACGTCGACGGGGCCATGTAGAACGGCAGCGAGCGGGCGACCTCGGCGCGCAACTCGGCGACCAGGGCCTCCGGTTCGGCGTCGGTGACCGGGTAGGCGACCAGGCGGGGGTCGCCGCTGCCGAAGTCGGCCGCGGTGACGACGGCGTCGCGGACCGCCGGGTGCTGCCTGAGGCGGGCCTCGATCTCGCCGGGTTCGATGCGGTAACCGCGGATCTTCAGCTGGCGGTCGGCGCGGCCGACGTAGGCGTACTCCCCGGGGCCGGTCTGCACACCCAGGTCGCCGGAGTCGTACCAGCGCTCGGTGGTGCCGTCGGCGGCGGTGCGCTCGAAGAAGCGCTCGGCGGTGAGCTCGGGGTGGTCGAGGTAGCCGCGGGCGAGTCCGGCGCCGGCGACGTGCAGGACGCCCTCCTCGCCGGGCGGCAGGGACCGCCCGTCCGGGCCGACGATGTCGATGCGCAGGTCGGAGATGGGCACGCCGATCGGGCTCGGGCCCTCGGCGGCGAGGTCGGCCTCCCGGACGCGGCGCCAGGTGACATGGACGGTGGTCTCGGTGATGCCGTACATGTTGATCAGGGCCGGGCTGTCCAGTCCGTGCCGCTCGGCCCAGGGCGCGAGCATCCGGTGGTCCAGCTTCTCGCCGCCGAACACGACGTAGCGCAGGGCGAGTCCGGCTGCGGCGGGACCGGCCTGGGCGTCGGCGTTGGAGAAGTTACGGAAGGCGGACGGCGTCTGGTTGAGGACGGTGACCCGCTCGCGGCGCAGCAGCTCGTGGAAGGCGCGCGGGTCGCGGGCGGTGTCCCGGGGCACGACGACGAGCCGGCCGCCGTGCAGCAGGGCGCCCCAGATCTCCCACACGGAGAAGTCGAAGGCGGCCGAGTGGAAGCCGGCCCACACGTCGTTCTCGTCGAAGCCGAAGACCCCGGCGGTGGCGGTGAACAGCCGCACCACGTTGCGGTGTTCGATCTGCACGCCCTTGGGGGTGCCGGAGGAACCGGACGTGAAGATCACGTACGCGAGGTCCTCGGAGTCGGTGTCCGAGGTCAACGCCTCGACGCCCTCGGCCGGTTCGGCGTCGACGGGGACGGCCCGCGCGCCGGTGACCAGCTCCGCGGTGTCCGTGCCGGTCACGACGAGGCCGGAGTCGCACCGGGCGAAGACGAAGTCCCGGCGCTCGGCCGGGTAGGCCGGGTCGACGGGGACATAGCCCGCGCCGGCCTTGAGGATGCCGAGCAGGCCCACGATCAGGTCGCGGCCCCGCTCCACGCACAGGCCCACCCGCTGGTCCCGGCCGGCACCGGCCGCGCGCAGGACGGCGGCGAGCCGGTCGGCCCGGGCGTCGAGCTCGCGGTAGGTGAGGTCGCCGCGGGCGTCGGTGACGGCGACCGATTCCGGATACGCCCGGGCGACGCGCTCGAAGTTCTCGTGCAGGGTGAGCGATTCGTCGAGCGGTGCCTGCCGATTCTGGGATTCGCTGGAAATCGCGCCAGGATTCACGGACATGGACCCTTTCCGGTCATGGTTCACAACACGGGTACGAGAGTTCGGAAGGCGGTTTCGCCCGGCCTTCTCAAAAGGCCTTTCGGAAACGGTCTCAGGGGCGTCCGGTCCCCTTCAAGGGACGGCGTCTGGCACGAAGCTGCAATGGCGCCAAGTGTCCATTTCCGTTCACAGCCATCCCGCCCGTTCCGCGAGAACTCCCACCTCGAAACGGCTGCGGGCGCCCAGGCGGGAGCATATTCCGGACATCATGCGGCGCGTGGTGCGCAGCGAAAGGCCCAGTTTGCGGCCGGCCACCTCGTCGGTGAGGCCGCGTTCGAGCAGTCTCAGCAGCTCCAATTCCTGTTGCGAGGGCCCTTCGGTGGCCGGCTGGCGGCCCGTCTCGAAAGGCACCGCCTGTTCCCAGACGAAGTCGAAAAGGGCGAGCAGGGCGTCGATCACCCCGGGCGCGCGCAGGACCACCGCGCCGGCCCGGCTGTCCTCCGGGTCGAGCGGCAGCAGGGCGGTGGACCGGTCGGCGATCAGCATGCGCAGCGGCAGCGAGGGGATCGTCCGTATCTCGCCGCCGAGCCGGGCGAGCCACTGGGCGTACTCGGTGCTGGTGCGGTCGTTGCGGACGCTGTCCAGGTAGACGGTGCGCAGCCGGACCCCGGCGCGCAGCATCCACTCGTCCAGCGGGCGGCTCGCCTCCAGGTCCTCGGGGCTCTGTGGGCCGCCGGGCAGGAACGCCCGGAGGTCGCCGTCGACGTTCCGGGCCACCTCCGACAGATACGCCCGGACCTCGCCCACGCCCTCCAGGAGCTCCATGCCCTGGTTGCCGTGGCGGGCCCGCTGGGCGGCGTAGACCGCGGTGAGTTCGGCGGCGCACGCCTCCACGGCCGCCAACTCACGCTGCTGGGCCAGGATCTCGGACTCGCGCCGCCGGATGTGGGCGGCGAGGCCCACCTCCGGGCTGACGGCGGCGATGTCGCAGGCGCCCGCCCGGTAGAGCATGGAGAGTCCGGCGAGCCGGTCGAGCGCGGAGCGCACCTCTCCTTCCGTGAGGCCGAGCCGCCCGGCGATCCGGTCCGGCGGCCAGCCGGGTTCGGCGATCACCAGCCGGTACACGTCCACACAGGTCTCGTCCTGGCCGAGCAGGGCCGCCAGGGACGCGAGGCCGGGGCCCGGTCCCTGCTCCCGTACCTCCTTCGCCTTCCGTGCCTGTGCTGCCTCTCGCACCTGACTGCCTGACACGACTCACCACTTCCCCGTGCAGTTGATCTGTTCCGGCCGGCGGGTCCCCTCCGCGCCGGCCGTCCGTCAGTAGTGCACCCGGCGGTTCTCCGGCGTGACCCGGTAGCGGATGCCCCACAGGCTGCGCCGCACATAGGTGCGCTGCAGCCACCGGTCGCGTCCGTCGTAGCGGGCGGTGAAGGAGGTGCGGGCGTGAACTCCCTTGCGGTTGTTGATGAGCAGCGCCTGTCCCGGGCGCAGTCGCACCCCGTGCGCCACCGCCCCGCAGACCTCCTGGAGCTGTTCGAGGGCGGCCTGGGCGCCGCTGGTCAGCGGGCGGACGCCGTTGGCCGAGACGGCGATCTCCGGGTAGTCGTCGCTGCCGCTGATCAGCGGCACCGGCTCGGAGAGCACGTCCTGGCCGCCCGCCACCCGGCGGGTGTAGCTGCCGGGCGCGTTGAGCCGGAACAGCGGGGAGCGCAGGGTCTGCAGGGTCTCGGGGGCGAGCGCGGCCGAGATGTCCCGGGCGTCGGCGTAGTGCGTCGCGGCCACGCCCTCGTGGTCCGCGCGCAGGCAACTGAGCACCAGGAAGTCGGGGTTGGCGATGTCGTAGCGGCCGATCTCGTCGTGCATGATGTCGCTGTGGAAGTTGAGGAAGACCTCCGAACCCTCGTTGGTCTGGGTCCGCGCGCCGCCCTGGACGGGGATCACGTCGTGGACCAGCTGTCCCGCCTTCTCGGTGCGCACGCCCATCGGCTCGCCGATCAGCCCGCTCAGCCCGAGTAGCACGCCCTCGGCGACGAAGGACGGCTTGTCGCGGCTCGGGCCGCCGTCCGCGGGGGTGTCGGGCAGCCGTTCGTCCACCGGCAGGTTCTCGACCAGTGCGACGCCCGCCGTGTCGACGTGCCGGCCGAAGTCGAGGATCTGCTGGAGGGTCTCGGTCGGCAGGCCTGCGAAGATCTGCAGGTAGCGGGTCATCGACCGGTCGATGTCGAGGCCCGGTTCGCCCAACCCGGCGAGCTGCGCGCCCAGTCGGTCCCGCGCCCGGTCTGTCAGCGCGATCCGGGCGAAGGTCTGCGGCACGGCGGCCGGCGCCACCTCCGCGTGGTCGGCGAGGATGCTCATCTCTTCTCACACTCCCAGCAGTTCGCGTTCGGATTCGGGGGACGCCTCCGGGAACTCCGCATCGGCGTCCTGCAGTACGTCGTGCAGGCGCTGCGCCAGGTGCAGCGCGTCGTCCTCGTCCGCGGCGACATGGGTGGCCGCCTTGCTGCCGCGCAGCGCGGTCACCGGGACTCCCGCCACGGCGCCCGGGGTCAGGCCCTTGCGGCGCTGGAACTCGTCCAGGTCGACAAAGCCGCCGATCACCGCGACGAGGGGCCCGGTGGTGAGCCGGACGGTGTCGATGTTGGCGCTGTGGAAGGCGGCGTAGGCCCGGTCGGCGTCCTGGTCGGAGGCGTAACGCAGGGCCGTGGAGCGCTGGTTGAGGACGACCGCGGCGGCCGACGCGCCCCGCCTGCCGATCACCGAACCCACCCGGAACGGCGCCCGGTTGAGCCGGCAGACGATCTCCACCTTGCTCTTCTGCGCCAGCCGCACGGATCGGCGGTGCAGCACCTTCGCCCCGTACAGCGACATCATCGCGGCGATGTCGTACGACACCTCCTTCAGCAGGCGGGTGCCGCTGACCAGGTGCGGGTCGGTGCTGTAGATGCCGTCCACGTCCGAGTGGATCTCGCACTGCGGGGCGCCGAGCGCGGCGGCCAGCGCCACCGCGGACAGGTCCGAGCTGTTCTTGCCGAGCCAGGTCGGCCGGCCCTGGGCGTCCGCGGCCTGGCCGCCCGGCACCACCACGACGTCGTGCTCCCGCAGCGCGGCCCGGATCGGCTCCGGGTCGGAGTGCTCCAGACGCGCCCACATGAACGCCGAGTCGGTGACCAGTCCGAGCTGGTGCCCGGCGAGCACGGTGGCGCTGCGGCCCGCCCGGTGCAGGGCGGTGGCCAGCAGCTGGGCGCCGACGGTGTCCGCGAGGGTGAGCAGGCCGGCCACCGTCTCGTCCTCGGGGTGCGGGTTGACCCGGCTGAGCCGGTCCCGGAACTGCTCGGTCTCGCCCGGCTGCCCACTGACCACCACGACCAGCTTGCGGCCGTCCTCGTCGACCCGGCGGCCCAGCGCCTCGGCCAGCGTGCCGTACGCGGCCAGGGTGCGGAAGCTGGAGCCGCCGAACTTCAGTACGGAGGGGACAGTCACAACGTGCCCCGTTCCACCAGTTCCTCCGCGATCTGCACGGCGTTGAGGGCGGCGCCGATGCGGAGGTTGTCGGCGACCAGCCACAGCCAGAACGCGCGCGGGTTGCTCTGGGTGATGCGGACCCGCCCGACGTGCACGAGGTCCGAGCTGCCCACGACGGCCGGCGTCGGGAACGCCTTCGGGTCCTGGGCGTCGTCGACCACGACCTCGGGCAGGGACCCGAGGACCTCGATCAGCTCGGCCCGGTCCACCGGCTCGTGGCACTCGATGTAGACGGCCTCGGAGTGGCAGTTGGCGACCGGGACGCGCACGCAGGTCGTGGTGACGTCCAGGTGCGGCAGGCCGAGGATCTTCCGGGACTCCTGGAGCATCTTCTGCTCCTCCAGGGTGAACCCGGAGTCCAGGAAGCGGTCGATCTTCGGGATCACGTTGAAGGCGAGCGAGGGCTGGAAGTTGCGCGGTTCGAACTCGGCGCCCGCGCCCTGGAGGGCGGCCCGGCTGGACTCGTGCAGCTCGTCCATGCCGGAGTAGCCGAGCCCGGAGGCGGCCTGGTAGGTGCTGACCACCGCGTGCCGCACGCCCCAGCGGTCCTCGACACCGCGCAGCAGCCGGACCAGGGGGATGGTGGAGCAGTTGGGGTTGGCGATCACGCCGCTCTTCGGGAGGCGGTCCAGTTCGTGCGCGTTGACCTGCGGTACGACCAGCGGGGAGTCCGGGTCCATGCGGAAGGCGATGGTGTTGTCGATCACGACGGTGCCCGCCGCGGTGGCGATCGGCACCCACTTCTCGCTCACCGAGGTGCCGGCGGAGAAGAAGGCCACGTCGGCCTGTGCGAAGTCGAACTCCTCGATCGCCTGGACCTCGTACTCCTCGCCGCCGACGGTGAGCACGCGGCCCGCGGACCGGGAGGAGGCGACCAGGTACAGCTCGCGGTAGGGCAGCCCGCGCTGTTCGATCAGCTCGATCAGGGTGGTGCCCACGGCGCCGGTGGCACCGACGATCGCCACCCGGGGCGCGGGGGACGGACCGGGCCCGCCGGCGCGGGCGGAGGCGGCAGTGGCCGTTGCGGTGGTCATCGGGACTCTCCGATCGTGAGCTTCTCGGCGCGTGCGGCGTCGGCCGGCGCGGACTCGGGAAGGCCGGCGGGGGCGGTCCGCGGGGCGGCGGACTCCGCCTCGGCCCCGGACCCGTTCTCGGCCCCGGACGTGTCCTCGGACCTGGCCGAGCGGCGCGGCCCGAAGGTCCAGCCGAGGTTCACGCCGAGGCTGGCGGCGACGATCAGCGGGATGCCGAGTGCCTGGACCAGGCTGACGCGGTGGCCGTAGACCGCCCAGTCGCAGAGCATCGCGACCGCCGGGTAGATGAAGGCGAGGACGGCGATCTTCGGGGTGGGCAGCTTCTGGTAGGAGGAGTACATGAGGACGTACATCAGGCAGGTGTGGATCAGACCGAGGCCGACCAGCCAGCCCCAGGCCGGCCCCATGCCCTTCATGGCGCCGAAGGAGGCGAAGGGCAGCAGCAGCGGGATGCCGAGCGTCACCTGGACCAGCGCCACCAGGTGCGGCCTGACGCCGGTGACGCGCTTGGTGATGACGGTGGACAGCGCGTAGAAGAGGGCCGCGAGCAGCGCCTGGCCGAGCCCGACCAGGTAGGCCGAGTGGCCGCCGCTCTCGAAGTCGGAGAGCGAGACCCCGGCGGTCAGGATCAGTCCGCCGAAGGCGACGACCAGCCAGCCGAACTTGGCGGGGGTCAGCTTGTCCCGGAACAGCAGCACGCCGAGCAGGGCCACGTAGAACGGCTGGGTGTGGTAGACGACGGTGGCCACCGAGATCGAGGTGTTCTTGTACGACGAGAACAGCAGGACCCAGTTGAAGACGATGAAGACGCCGCCGAGCGCGGCCAGGCCCAGCTTCCTCGGGGTGAAGTTGTGGTCGGTGAAGAAGCCGCGCACCAGGCAGTAGAGGCCCAGTGCGATCGCCCCGAAGACACAGCGGAAGAAGACGACGTTGAACGGGGATGCCCCGGACTCGACGACGAAGACGCCGATGGTGCCCGAGAGCACCATGGCGATCGTCAGTTCCACTGTTCCTTTCAGCTCGGTGCTGTTCGAACGTTGGTCCGTACTCATGGACGGTCCCTCCTCGGAGACTTCGGGGGTGGGCGCGGGGCGGGCCGGCGGGTTGCCGGCCGACCGCCGGTCAGTGCAGGGGAACGGCGTAGTGCAGGCCGCCCCGGGTCCACAGCTCGTTGAGTCCGCGCGGCACGCCGAGCCCACAGGCGCCGCCCAGATTGCGTTCGTACACGTCGGCGTAGGTGCCGACGGCGGCCAGGACGCGGGCCGCCCACTGCTCGTCCAGGCCCACCGCGGGGCCGTGCGGTCCGGCGAGCCGGGCGGCCTCGGCGAGCGCCTCGGCCCGGTGGCCGGGGCCGGCCTCGTCGACCTGGTGCTCGGCGGCGGTCAGCAGTTGCAGCACCCAGCGGCACAGCCGGTACCAGTGCGGGTCGTCGTCACGAACGGCGGCGCCCATCGGCTCCCGGGAGATCGAGGTGTCCAGCACATGGTGGTTCCACGGGTCCGGCAGCGCGGCCCGCTCCCCCGCCAGGGCGGTGCGGTCCAGTACGTAGGCGACGCACTCGCCGCTCGCGTACGCGGCCAGGGTCTCGGCGGGCGTGGCGAAGGCGACGGGTTCGACGGCCGCGAGGCCCCTCCTGCCGTACCAGGCGGCCAGGTTGGCGGCGCTGGTGGTGCCTGCCTGCACGGCCAGCCGGGCTCCGGCGAGCTGCGCCGGATCGACGATCCCGCTGTCCCCGCGGACCAGGAAGCCCTCGCCGTCGTAGCAGGTGACCCCGGCGAACAGCACCGGCCACCCCGCCTCGCGCCCCATCGTCCAGGTCAGGTTGCACACGGTCAGCTCGGCCTCGCGCGCCACCAGGCGCTCCAGCCGCTCGGCCGGGTCGGACGCCACCCACTCGACGGCCTCCGCGTCCCCGAGCACCGCGGCCGCCACGGCCCGGGCCACGTCGACGTCGAGCCCCGCCCACCGCCCGTCCGGCCCGCACAGCGACAGTCCGACGATCCCCCGGCTGACCACGGCCCGCAGGGCGCCGCGGCCGCGGACCTCGTCGAGGGTCGGGAACGGAGCGGGGGCGGTCGCGGGCGAAGTGGCCGCGTCCACTGGCGAATCGATCCTGCCGCGGACCGTCCTGTTGGTTTCGGTCGCCGTACTCATGTCAGGCTCCCCTGGCGGACGCGGACGAGTTGTTCACGGTCGAAGCGGCGCTCGTTGTAGGCGAGCATGTCGATCAGGCTCTGGGCGGACAGCGGCCGGGCGGACTCGGTGTCCCCGGGTGCCAGGGGCATGGAGCCGGGCCGCGCCCAGCGCAGCAGGCCGTGCGGGTCGACGTACGCGCGGGAGAGGTTGGCGTTGTCCTGGTGCAGGCAGAACGGCACGTCGAGGTGGCCGCGGGCGAAGGCCCGCACCAGCGCGCCGCCCACCGTCGGGGCCAGTTCGAGGGTGCTGTCGACCAGCATCCGGGCCTCCTCGTACAGGCCCGTCTCGGTCGCCGCCACCGGCTCGGCGTGCTCCGCGGCGACGGCCGCCGCGAACTCCAGCGCGTCGACGTTCTCGGCGACCGTCGGAATGCGGAACGCTTCCGCCGGGGTCTTCACGATCAGCCGCTCGGTCCCGCTCAGCATCGCCAGCCGCGCGCTGTCCTCCAGAATCCGGAAGGAGCCCAGCGGGGTGCGCGGGTAGACGCCCATGTACGTGTAGAGGACGACGTGCCAGTCGGTGGCCCCCAGCCGCTCCCCCGCCAGCCGGCGCAGCGCGGCCAGCGCCTCCAGGTCCTGCGCCTGGTTGGTCTGCTGGGCGTAGCTCAGGGAGATGCTGGCGAGACCGTGCTCCCGGAAGAACAGCGCCTCCAGCACACTGAGCGCCACCAGCAGACTGGGCGGGCACAACTGCCCGAGCATGCAGCCGCCGAAGCTCTCCAGATGCATCTGTTCGTCCTGCGCGGCGAGCAGCTCGCAGCAGCGCGCCCACGCGTCGGTGGCCTCGGCCAGCGGCACCCGGCTGTAGGGCAGGCAGTAGGAGACCGGACCGCCCTCGGTGGCGTCGATCCCGGCCTCCACCATCGCCTCGAACAGGGGGTACGGCAGCGCCGAGCCGTGCCTGACCTGGATCGGGAAGTCCGCTCCGGCCAGCCCCTCCAGCATCCGCCGGGTGGCCCGCGGGCCGTGCGCGACCAGCGGGAACCCGTTGAGTTCGGCGCCGGTCCGCAGCGCCTGCCTTGCGGAGTCGTGGTCGTTGACGCGGGTGTAGCTGTCCAGGGTGATGGTGCCGACGGCGGTGGCCCGGGCAGCCCGCACCCCGCTCAGCCCCTCCCGCATGACGGGGAGTTCGGCGAAGCCCATGCGCGGCTGCACGACGAGCCGGCCCGCCTCGGCGGCGGTACGGACGAACGCGGAGAAGCGGCTGCGACTCGGCCCGGGAGCGGTCGTACGCCCCTCGGCGAGCGTTCGGCCGCGGCGCTCCGGCGTGGTGGCGGCGCTCATGCGGCGGCGCTCAGCGGCGAGAGCTCGGGCAACTCGGTGGCGGATTCCACTCCGAAAAGGAATTCCTGGAAATCCTGGAGTCCGGCCTCGGACTCGAATACCGCGTCGAATCCGCCCGTCACGAGTTCCTTGACGAAGGCGATGTTCTCCGAACCCCGGACGCCGAGTTTCCCGCCGATGACCACACGCAGGTCCGCGAGTTCGGCGTCCTGGCGTATCTTCCGGATGAGCCGGATCCCGTCGAGGTGCCCGTGTCCGTTGACCGTACTGATGACCAGAACGTCCGGCCGCTCGTTGCGGCACTCCTCGATGATGAGCTCGTCGGGCACGCAGGCGCCCAGATTGCGCACTTCTCCGCCGTGCTCCTCCAGCAGAAGTTGGAGAAACACCAGGTTCCACATATGCGCGTCGGAGGATACGCTCGACACAACGAACTTCCGACCTTGGCGTACGATACTGCTCGTATTGCTCGTCACGAATTTCCCCCTCCGAAGCATGACCAGCGGACAGCGAAAATCATGTCCGGGCGTGAGTGAGGGCGTCCAGGGAAGATCCCCCGGAATACGCGATGCGGGGGATCACCCGGTCCGATCCAACAGCGCGTTCTCAGCTGTCGGCCGTGGTGGCGTACTCCCCGGCCATGCACTCCATCGTCCGGTCGATGAACAGCCGCATCTCCCGGCTGAGGTGCCGGCCGCGCCGCCAGGCGAGCTGGGTGTAGACCTCGAAGGGCGCGTCCCAGGCCAGCTCGCTGAGCGAGCCCGAGGCGAGGTCGTCGGCCACGGTCATCCGGGGCAGCAGGCTGACGCCCAGTCCGACCGAGAGGCCGCGCTTGATGGACTCGATGTTGCCGAACTCCAGGAACGGCACCGGCTCGCCCGTACCGTCGTTGAGTTCGGCCTCGAACAGCTCCCGGTAGGCGCAGCCGGCCTCCGGGGCGAGCACCTGCACCTCGCGCAGCTGCTCCAGGGTGACCTTCTCCTCCCCGGCCAGCGGATGGCCGGGCGAGGCCACCAGGACCAGCGGTTCCCGGCCCAGCACCTCGCTCTCCACGCCCGAGTGGCGGGTCTCGGCCTCCATGAGGAAGCCCATGTCGAAGGTGCCCTGGCGCAGCGAGTGCAGGGTCTCGGCGCACAGGCTGGGCCGCAGTACCAGGTGGACCAGCGGGTAGCGGTGCAGGAAGAACTCCAGCACCGGCGGCATGCGGTAGGAGGTGACGCTCTCCATCGTGCCGATGGTGAGGACGCCCGAGGGCTCCCCCTCACCGAGCGCGACCCCGCGGGCCTCGCCGGCGAGCGACATCATCTGCTCGGCGTAGGGCAGCAGCCGCCGGCCGGCCGGGGTGAGCTGGATCTTGCCCGTGAGCCGCTCGAAGAGCTCGACCCCCAGTGAGGCCTCCAGGCTCTTGATCTGCGCGGTCACGCTGGACTGCGCGTATTTGAGCTCGGTGGCGGCACGGGTGAAGCTGAGGAGTGTGGCGACCTTGTGGAAGGTCGTCAGCTGACGGATGTCCAAGGTGACTCCAAGGCTGGTTCGGTGGAGGGTGACCGGCGAGAGTGACTCGTCCGCGTACGGTCCGGCCGCAGCCTCACGGGGTGACGTTCGTCGGCCCCTTGTTGTCCGCGAGGGTGACGGTGTGGGGGGTGCTCCCGCCCGCGGCCGCCGACGTCTCCCCCGCGACCCCCGCCGCCACACCCAGGGTCAGGGCCAGGGCCGCGACGAAACCGGTGATCACCTTGAAGCCGCTCGGCGTGTTGCGCATGTCTTGCTCCCCCTTGAGTCGGTGTGTTCTCGCTCGGCTGCACCGATACTCGAAGGGTCGCTTCCCGAACCGGTCCCCTCCCGTTCCCGCCCCCGATACCGCCGTTCCCGCCGCAGCGGGAACGCGGGGTTTGCGCCGTTCCTGGCGCCCTCCGCGCCCACCCGGTGACACAGGGTGTCGCCCCAGGGGACAACCGCCTATGATCTCGCCGGACCGTAGGGGTACCGACAGGGGAAAGCGTGAACCGGTGAAGCGGTGTGATCCATCGCGGCCACCGGCCAGGGGGGGCATGTGGAGAACGAGGAAGGCAAGCTGCCGCAACAACCGGTCCGGTTCAACGTCCTCGGCCCCCTGGAGGGTTGGTCCGGCAGGTCCCGGCTCCATCTCGGCGGCGCGGTCCAGGAACGCGTTCTGGCCACTTTGCTGCTGGAACCGGACAGACTGGTGCCGGTCAGCCGGCTGGTCGAGGCCGTCTGGAGCGAGGCGCCCCCGACGACGGCCTCGCACCAGGTCCGCAAGGCCGTCGCGCATCTGCGCCGGCGCGTGCCCGCCGGCAACGGACTGATCCTCACCGAGGGACCCGGATACCGGGTGTCGGTCGACCGCACCCAGCTCGACCTGCTCGAGTTCACCGCCGGCACGGCCGCCGCGGGCCGCGCGGTCGCCGAGGGCCGCGCCGCCGACGCCGTCGCCGAACTGCGGCATGCCCTGGCGCTGTGGCGCGGACCGGTGCTGTCCGGCATGGACGGCCCGGTGATCGAGGCCGTCGCGACCACCCTCAACGAGCGCCACCTCGCCGCCGCCGAGCAGCTCCTGGAGCTCCGCCTCGGCCTCGGGGAGGCCGCCGAACTCGTCGCCGACCTGCGCCGGTTGATCTCCGAGCACCCGCTGCGCGAGACGTTGCGCGGCCATCTGATGCTGGCCCTCTACCGCAGCGGCCGCCAGGCCGAGGCACTGGAGGAGTACGGCAAGGTCCGCGAACTCCTCGCCGAGGAGCTGGGCATAGACCCCGGCCGCCCGCTGACCCGCCTCTACGAGGGCATCCTGCGTGAGGCCCCGCAACTCGCCGCCCCCGAACGCCCCGCGCCCCCCGCACGGCACTCCGGGCCGCCCCGGCAGCCCGAGCCCACGCCGACCCACTCCTTCGCCCCGGTCCCATCCCTGGGCGGCGGGGCCCCGGAGGCCGCCGTAGCCGCCGACGGCCCGGCCCCCGTCGCCGCGCCGCCGACGAGCGCGGCGGCGGCTTCCCCGTCAGCGGCTCCCGTCACGGCCCCTCCGACACCCGCGGCACCGGGCAGCGGGCCCACGGCGGCCGCCACCACCCCGGCCCCCTGTACCCTCCCGTACGACCTCTCCGACTTCACGGGTCGCCGGCAGGACCTCGCCGCACTTCTGGCCTGCATCCACCGCAAGAACGATTCTTCGCACACGTCGACCACCATGGTCGCCATCGACGGCATGGGCGGCAGCGGCAAGACCTCCCTCGCCGTGCGCGCCGCCCGCCAGGTCGCGCACCTCTTCCCCGACGGCCAACTCCACATAGACCTCCAGGGGTTCACTCCCGGCGGGCGCTCGGTGACCCCGGCCGCCGCCCTCGACACCCTGCTGCGCGCGGTCGGCACGCCCGCCGAACGCATCCCCGACGACGCCGAGGGGCGCGCCGCGCTCTGGCGGTCCGCGCTCGCCGACCGCCGCGTACTGCTGCTCCTGGACAACGCGCACGACGCCGCGCAGATCCTCCCGCTCCTCCCGCCCGCGCACGGCTGCCTGGTCCTGGTCACCAGCCGGTCCCGGCTGTTCGACCTGGACGGCGCCGAGTGGATCTCCATCGGCCCCATGTCCCACGAGGACGGCGAACAGCTCCTCACCGAGATGCTCGGCCCGGCCCGGGTCGCGGCCGAGCCGGAGGCGACGGCCGAACTCGTCGAGCTGTGCGGCCGGCTCCCGCTCGCCCTGCGCATCGTCGCCGCCCGGCTGCGCAACCGGCCCCGCTGGACGGTCCGTTACCTGGCCGACCGCCTGCACGACGAGACCCGCCGTCTGGAGGAGCTCAGCGTCGGCGAGCGCAGCGTCGCCGCGTCCCTACGACTGTCGTACCAGGCCATGGACGCGGAACACCGGGCCGCCTTCCGGATGTTGAGCCTGCATCCCGGCTCGGACCTCGACGCCCACTCCACCGCCGCGCTCTTCGGCCTGGACCCGCACGGCTCCGAGGCGATACTGGAACGCCTCCTGGACGTCCACCTCCTGCAGCAGCCGGACATGGGCCTGTACCGATTCCACGATCTGGTACGGAACTTCGCGCAGAGCCAGCGTGGTCCGGCCACCGAGCGGGACGACACCCAGGCCGTCGAACGCCTCCTCGACTACTACCTCTCCGCCTCCGAGGAGGCCTGCCAGCTGCTCTTTCCCGGCCGCAAGCGCAGTGTCACCGGCATCCCCGCGTTCACCGGTGAACTGCCGCCGCTGCGGGACCAGGAGTCCGCCGCCCAGTGGTTCGAGCGGGAGCACAGCAGCCTGCTGTTCGCGGTCACCCTGGCCGACCGGCACGGCTTCGACCGGCACACCGTGGGGCTCACCCGGAACATCGTGTTCCAACTCAACGCGCGTGGACGGTTCGAGGACTTCCGGGACCTCAGCCAGGTCGCGGTGGCCGCCGCCCGCCGTATCGAGGATCTCGCGCTGCTCGGCGTCAGCCTCTCCAACCTCGGTATCGCCTGCTGGAAGCTCGGCCACTTCGACGAGGGCATCGAGGTCGTCACCGAGGGCCGTGACATCGCCCGGCGGCTCGGTGACAAACAGACCGAGGCGCACAGCGAGTCCACCATCGGGCTGCTGCTGACCGTGCTCGGCCAGTACGCCGAGGCCCTGCCCCATCTGCAGCGCGCGATCGCCCTCGACCGCGAACTGGGCATCCGCCGGGCCGAGGCCGAGACGCTGACCATCCTCAGCACCCTGCACGAGCAGCAGGGCCGCTACGAGGAGGCGGCGGCCGCCGCCCGCCAGGCGCTGGCGATCCACCGTGACGTCGAGGACCGCAACAACGAGGTCATGGCCCTCACCGACCTGGCCTTCGCGCACGTCGGTCTCGGCGAGTACGAGGACGCCCGCGGCTGCCTGGAGCGCGCCCGGCAGCGCTGCGACGACTTCAGCCCGCCCGGCGACTTCGCCCTGGTCCTCGCGCTCTCCGCCGAGGTCGCCCAGTGCCTGGGGCACCTCGCCGAGGCTGAGGCCTGCGCGGGCCCCGCCCTCCGCCTCGCCCACGCCGGCGACAGCCCCACCCGCCAGGCCCAGGTCGAGAACCTCATCGGCCGACTCCACCTGCGCCGCGGCGAGTACGACCAGGCCCTGGCCCTGCACACCCACGCCCACGAACTCGCCAGGTCGATCCGCTACCGCGCGGAACAGGCCCGCGCCCTGACCGGTATGGCCACCGCGGCGGAGGCCCTGGGTGATCCCACCGCAGCCTCCGCCCACCGCACGGCGGCCACGGCCCTGTTCACGTTCATGCAGGCCCCGGCGTACCGGGACCCGGCCCCGATGGCGGTGGAGACGTCGTAGCCCGGCGCACGGGCTGAGGCGATCAGCCGCGAGCGCAACAGGGGTGCCGTCGCGACGCGTTCGGGGTCTCATATATGACCCGTCTCCCCGGCCGGGACGTCAACGCTCCGGACCGGCATTTGCTGCTTCCTTTACCCACCCGGTCCGCAAGGGGAATTCGTTACCGTCGGCCGTCTTGACGGCCCCTGGTGCCGAGCCTAACTTCGTGGCGCATCGTATATGAGATCTCACATACGTCACCCACAGGAGCCAGCTCAGTGGCCGACATCCTTGCTTCGCACGGCAGTTCACGACCGGGAGCGCTCCCGCCCTCCCGTACGGAGGCGGTCCTCGAGGCGATCAAGCACGCGATCCTGACCGGCGAGTTCAAGCCGGGCCAAGCGTTGGTGGAGGCCGAGCTCGCCGAACGGCTGGGGATCTCCAAGACCCCGGTGCGCGAGGCGCTCAAGACGCTCGCCGGTTCGGGCCTGGTGGTGATGCTGCCCTACAAGGGCGTCACCGTCCGGGCGGTGGACGAGGAACTGGCGCGCGCCGTGTACGACATGCGCCTGCTCCTCGAGCCGGTGGCCGCCGGCCGCAGCACGCTCTCCAGCCACGCGCTTCAGGAGGCGCACGCCGCGCTGGACGCGGCCGACCGGGCCGAGGACGCCGCCGACCGTTCGCTGGCCAACCGGGCCTTCCACCGGGCCCTGTACGCCGGCTGCGGCAATCCGCTCCTGGTGAAGACCCTCGACGAGCTGCGCGACCAGACCGCCCTGGTCTCCAGCGCCGCCTGGGCCCGGCAGCCGTCCTGGGAGCAGGAGGCCCGCGAGCACCGGGAGATCCTCGCGGCGGCCGAGGTGGGGGACTCGCGCCAGGTACGGGCCCTGATGCGCGGTCACATCAGCGCCTTCGTGGCGCGCAACTTCCCCGAGAGTGAAGCGGAGTGAGCGCGCGCATGACCGCGGAAGCAGAGGACAGCCCCGTCGTTCTCGACGCACTGCACGCGTTACACGGCCGGCTGTCGACGGTGGTGGCCATCCCGGTGACGCCGTTCCGGGCGGACGGCAGCGTGGACTGGGACGCCCACGCCACACTGGTCCGGCGCCTCATGGAGCACGGCGTCGAGGTGGTCACCCCCAACGGCAACACCGGCGAGTTCTACACCCTCACCCCGGCGGAGTCCCGCCGTGCCGTGGAGTCGACAGTGGCCGCCGTCGAGGGCCGCGCCCAGGTGATGGCCGGGGTCGGCCTCGACCTGGAGAACGCACGCGCCACGGCCCGGCACGCCCAGGGCGCCGGCGCCGACTCGGTGATGGTCCACCAGCCCGTCCACCCGTACCGCTCCGCCGAGGGCTGGATCCAGTACCACCGCGCCGTCGCCGACTCCGTGCCCGAGTTGGGCGTCGTCCTCTACGTCCGTGATCCGCGCGTCGGCGGGGAGCAGATCCGCGCCCTGGCCGACCGCAGCCCGAACGTCATCGGCGTCAAGTACGCCGTCCCCGACCCCGTGCGCTTCGCCTGCGTCGCCCGGGACGCGGGCCTCGAGCGCTTCACCTGGATCGCCGGCCTCGCCGAACTGTCCGCCCCCGGCTACTGGGCCGTGGGCGCCACCGGCTTCACCTCCGGCCTCGTCAACGTCGTACCGCGTCTGTCGGCCGCCCTGCTGCAGGCCCTGCGTGGCGGTGACTTCGCCAAGGCCATGACGGTGTGGGCGCAGGCCCGGCTCTTCGAGGAGCTGCGCGCCGCGGACGGCTCGGCGGACAACGTCAGTGTGGTCAAGGAGGCCCTCGCCCAACTGGAGTTGTGCGGACGGGAGGTCCGGCCGCCGTCCCGCGTCCTGCCACCGGAGGTCAGGGAGCAGATCACCGGGCTGATGGCCGGGTGGCGGGAGGGGGGTTGGCTGTGAACGACGCCAGTGCCTCGCCATCGAGGGGCCGACTCCCGCCCGGCCGGCCCGCCCGCGCCTAGTGCCACTTGTTCGACGTACGACCCGCAGGACCGCCGGTACCGCTACGGAGCCCCAGCTCGCGAACCGTCACTGACGAAGGGCCGCAACCCGCCATGCCACACGCCATGTCATCCGCCACGCCCGAATTCGACAGAAACCTCTCCCGCCGCCGCCTCCTCGGCACCCTCGCCGCCTCGGCCGCCGCGGCTCCGGTGCTCGCCGCGTGCGGCGCCCCCAGCAGCGGCACCTCCAGCAAGGCGGCGGCGCCCAGCGCCCTGGCCACCAAGCCGGCCAAGCCGGTCACCCTCAACATCCTCGACGTCGCGGGCAACCTGGCGCTCACCCAGCCGATCATCGACGCCTTCAGGGCGAAGCACCCCGAGATCGTCTCGAAGGTCACCACGACCACGGGCACCGCTCCCGAGCTGGCACCGAAGGTGCAGGCCCAGCAGCAGGCCCAGAACGTGCAGATCCAGCTCGTGCTGACCGGTACCGACGGTCTGGCGGCCGGCATCCAGAAAGGCCTGTGGTACGACCTCAAGCCGTACTACGCGCGCTTCTTCCCGAACCTGACGTCCCAGTACAGCAAGACGGCCGCGTCCATGGCCACGCTCGCCCAGGACCAGGGCATAGAGCTGGTCACCACCCCGGGCGGCCCGTTGCTGGAGTACGACCCCGCCAAGGTGAGCAACGTCCCCACCACCCCGGACACGCTGCTGGAGTGGGCGAAGGCCAACAAGGGGAAGTTCCAGTACGCGCAGCCGCGCAACTCCGGCCCAGGCCGCACCTTCCTGATGGGGCTGCCGTACCTGCTCGGCGACAAGGACCCGACCGACCCGACCAACGGCTGGGCCAAGACGTGGGCGTTCCTGACCGAGCTCAACAAGTACACCGCGGACTACCCGGCCAAGACATCGGCGACCATGACCAACCTGGCCCAGGGCAGCGTCCACGTCATCGCCAGCACCATGGGCTGGTACATCAACCCGCGGGCCCTCGGCACCGTGCCCCAGGGAATGAAGGTGACCAAGTACGACAACATGACCTGGGTCACCGACGCCCAGTTCGGCGTCGTCCCGAAGGGCGTCTCCGACGACGAGCTCATCGCCGCCATGCAGTTGCTGGCCTTCGCCCTGACCCCGGAGCAGCAGGCGGTCACCTACGACAAGGGCTACTTCTACCCGGGCCCGGCGGTCGCGGGCGTGAGCCTCGGCCAGGCGCCGGCCTCCTCGCAGAGCGTGATCAAGAAGTATGGCGACCCCGACTTCGACAGCTGGATCTCGGCCAGTCCGGCCAGGAACTCACTGCCCGCCACCGCCCAGGTCACGGCCTTCGACCTGTGGGACAAGAAGATCGGCTCGACCAAGTGAGCACGGTGACCCGGATGACCACGACGAAGGCGTCCCCCGCCCCGCCCGCGGCCGAACGCCCCGGCTCCCAGCTGGGCGAGCTCCACCTGCGAGGCATCAGCCGGGCCTACGGCGCGCACACCGCGCTCAAGCCGCTCGACCTGACCATCAGGGGCGGCGAGTTCATCGCCCTCCTCGGTCCGTCCGGCTGCGGCAAGACCACGGCCCTCAACTGCCTCGCCGGTCTGCTCCCGCTGACCGCCGGGGAGATCGTCCTCGACGGGAAGCGGGTGGACACCCTGCCGCCGGAGAAGCGGGGCTTCGGCATGGTGTTCCAGAACTACGCCCTCTTCCCGCACCTGACCGTGCGCGCCAACGTCGCCTTCGGCCTGAAGATGCGCGGCGTCGGCAAGGAGGAGACCCGCCGCAGGGTCGACCAGGTGCTGAGCCTGGTCCGGCTGACCGAACACGCGCACAAGCACCCCGGGCAGCTCTCCGGCGGGCAGCAGCAGCGCGTCGCCATCGCCCGCGCGATCGTGATGGAGCCGCCGCTGGTGCTGATGGACGAGCCGCTGTCCAACCTGGACGCCGCCCTGCGGCTGCAGATGCGCAGCGAGATCCGCCGTATCCACCAGGAGTTCGGGCTCACCACCCTCTACGTCACCCACGACCAGGAGGAGGCGCTCTCGCTCGCCGACCGCCTGGTGGTGCTGCACGACGGCACAGTCAGCCAGATCGGCACCCCGGCCGAACTGTACGAACACCCCGCCGACCCCTATGTCGCCGGGTTCATGGGCTACCGCAACCTGCTGCCGCTGGAGGTCGCCTCCGCGGACACCGGGGGCGTCGTCGCCGCGGGCCGGGGGCTCACCGTGCGGGGCACTCCCGTCGGTGAACAGCCGCCGCGGGCGGGGCAGAACGTGATCGTCGCGATCCGCCCCGAGGACCTGCGGCCCGCCGAGGAGGGCGAGCAGACCGTCGCCGAGGCGGTGGCCGAGATCGTCGAGTACCACGGCCGCGTCCTGCACGTGGAGGCGGTCACCCGGCACGGTGACCGCCTCCACCTGAAGTCCCACCGGCAGGTCCACCCGGGTGACACGCTGCCGGTGGCCGTCGACCCGGAACGCGCCCTGGTCTTCCCCGAGGCGGACCTCCCGGACCTGCCCGACGAGGAGGCCACGCCATGACCACCATGGTGGCCTCCACCCCGCCGGCGCCGAGGACCGCACTGCGGCACCGGCTCGCCGAGCGCGGCGTGGACCGCATGCTGCTCCTGCTGCTGCCCGGTGCGCTCGCCGTGATCGCCCTGTTCCTGTACCCCTTCCTCTACGGCCTCCAGCTCTCCTTCCAGCCCGCCAAGGGCGGCGCGCTCGGCGCGTACCACCAGTTCTTCGCCGAGCCGTTCTCCCGCAAGTCGGTGTGGGCCACCTTCTCGTTGGCCGTGCCCGCCGCGCTGGTCAACGTCGGCGCGTCGGTTCCCATCGCCTATCGGATGCGCCGCGACTTCCGGGGCAAGCGGCTGCTGCTGGCCCTGCTGGTGGTCCCGATCACGCTGGGCACGGTGCTCACCGCCGAGGGCATCCTGGAGTTCTACGGCCCCTCCGGCTGGTTCAACCGGACCCTGCACCTGCTGGGGCTGGCCGACTCGCCGGTCAAGCTGACCATGAACTACACCGGAGTGCTGCTCTCCCTGGTCATCAGCGGCTTCCCCTTCGCCTACCTGCTCACCCACTCCTACCTCTCGGGCATCCACCCGAGCCTGGAGAAGGCCGCCTCCACCCTGGGCGCCGGCTGGTGGCAGCGCTTTCGGCACATCACCTTCCCGCTGCTGATGCCCGGTCTGATGACCACGTTCTGCCTGACCTTCGTGATGGCCTTCGCCGTCTTCCCGTCCGCGATGATGGTCGGCGACCCGAACGGCAAAACCCACGTCATCTCCATCGAGGCGTACGAGTCCGCCCTGCAGCGCTTCGACTACGCCCAGGGCTGCGCCGACGCGATGATCATGACGGTGCTGATGCTCGCCGTCATCGGCGCGGTCACGCTGCTGCGCTCCCGGCTGTACACGGGATCCACGGGAGGCAAGGGATGATCGCCGTACTCGACTCGGCCCCCGCCTCCGGCCTACGGCCCGAGGAGCCCCCCGCGCGGCGCCGCATCGTGATGCGGCCCGGGGCCTGGCTCACCTGGGCGGCGTTGGCCTTCTTCTTCCTCAACCTGCTCGGCGTCATCACCACCGTGCTGCTGAACTCCTTCGGCGGGCGCTGGTTCGACACATGGCTGCCCAGCGGCTGGACCAGCCACTGGTACAGCGACGCGTGGAAGGAGTTCCAGCTCGGCCAGGTGCTGTGGACCACGGTCGAGGTCTCGCTCGCCGTGGTGCTGGTCTCCCTGGTGCTCGCGGTGCCGGTCTCCTACGCGCTGGCCCGCCGGAACTTCCCCGGCAAGAAGCTGGTCACGGTCCTGTTCGTGCTGCCGATCCTGGTACCGCCGATCGCCTACGGCATCCCGCTGGCGACCGTGCTCTACAAGTTCCACCTGGCCGGCTCGGTGACCGGCGTGATCCTGGCGAACCTGGTGCCGTCCATCCCGTTCGTCGTCTTCACCATGACGCCGTTCATCGAGCAGATCGACCCCAAGATCGAGCACGCGGCGCGGATGTGCGGCGCCTCGACCTGGACCGTGCTGACCCGGATCCTGTCGCCGCTGCTGCTGCCCGGCATGCTCGCCGCCGCGATCCTGGTGCTGGTGCGCACCTTCGGCATGTTCGAGCTGACCTTCCTCACCGCGGGACCCACCAGCCAGACGCTGATCGTGGCGCTGTTCTCGGCCGTGAACTCGGCGGGCATCCGCTCCACGCAGTCGATCGACGCCATGGCCGTGCTCTACACCGCCTCCATGGCCGTCCTGCTGCTCGTCGCCCTGCGCTTCGTCAACCCGACCCAGCTGGTCGCCCGTTCCAGCGACTGAGTCCCTTCCTCATTTCCTGTCCGAGAGGCCGTCAACGATGACCGAGCCCACCCGTAGACAGCTGCTGCGTTCCGCCATCGCGCTCGGCGGTACGGTCGCCGTCTCCCCCGTCCTCGCAGGCCCCGCCTTCGGCGCCCCCTCGCCGCCCTGCGGGGCGGCCGACGCCGACCGTGCGGCCGACCGCGTCGTCGCCGGGATACGGCGCCCCGCGATCCCGCGCCGTGACTTCCCGGTGACCCGCTTCGGCGCGGTCGCCGACGGCACCACCGACAACACCGCCGCCCTGGCCGCCGCCGTCAGGGCCGCGCACCGGGCCGGCGGTGGCCGGGTCGTCGTACCGCCCGGCGACTGGGCCACTGGCCCGATCCACCTGCTCTCCCGCGTGGAACTGCACGTCGAGGCGGGCGCCACCCTGCTCTTCACCACCGACCCGGCCGTCTACCTGCCCACCGTGTACAGCCGCTGGCAGGGCATCGAGCTGATGAACTACTCCCCGCTGATCTACGCCTACGGCCGGCACGACATCGCCGTCACCGGCGGCGGCGTCCTCGACGGCCGGGCGTCGACCGCCGACTGGTACGCCTGGAAACCGCTGGGCGACGCCGACTTCAGCGCCTTCGAGGCCACCGTCAACGCGGGACTGCCGGTCGAGCGGCGCGACGGCACCCGGTACCACTTCCGGCCCGCCTTCGTGGAGCCGTACAACTGCCGGCGGGTGCTCGTCGAGGGCGTCACCCTGAAGAACTCGCCGTTCTGGTTCCTGCACCCCACGCTGTGCCAGGACGTCACCGTGCACGGTGTCACCGTGACCGCGACCGGCCCCAACACCGACGGCTGCGACCCCGAGTCCTGCGACGGCGTCCTCATCGACTCGGTGTCCTTCGACACCGGCGACGACTGCATCGCCGTCAAAGCCGGACGCAACGCCGACGGACGACGCGTCAACACCCCCAGCCAGAACATCGTCATCCAGAACTCGACCTTCGCGGCCGGCCACGGCGGCGTCACCATCGGCAGCGAGATGACCGGCGGGGTACGCGACGTCTACGCCCGCGACCTGACGATGACCTCGGCCGGCCTGCAGTCCGGGCACCGCCTCAAGACCAACTCGGTACGCGGGGGCTACATCAAGGGCACCCACGTCCACCGGGTGAACGTGACCGCCATCGGCGGCCCCCTCCTGCTGATCGACTACCACTACGGCGAGGGAGACACCGGCACCTACCCGCCCACCGTCACCGACATCAACCTCAGCCACTGGAACGTCACTTCGGCCATCCAGGGCTGGAACATCCAGGGCTACGCGAACGACTGCGTCGGCACGGTACGGCTCAGCGACATCACCATCGACAGCGCGCTGACCAAGGCGAACATCGCCACCGACGTGACGGACCTGGAGCTGACGAACGTCCTCGTCGACCACGTGCCCCAGTCCTGAGGAACCCTCACCGGAACGACCTCCCCCAGCGTCTGCCCGCCACACCGGCGGGCAGCTCGTCGCACCCGGAAGGAACCCGCACATGAGCCGCTCGACCAGAACGGAGCACCTTCCCGCGCCGCGCACCCGGCGCAGGCTCACCGCGGCCGCGCTGGCCGCCGCCACCGCCGGCCTCACGACCGCGGCCCTGCTGGCCCTGAACGCCACCACCGCCTCCGCCGCCCCGACACCGGCGCCGGCCACCGGCGACACCCGCACGGTCTCCCAGCCGAGCGTGCCGACCACCGTCTGCGCGCCGCTCACCAGCGGGCTGGCGATGTCCGGCCGCACCGCCGGCACGGCCGACGAGACCAACCCGCCGGACACCGCCCGCATCCAGGCCGCCCTGGACAAGTGCGCGCAGAGCGGCTCGGGCCAGGTCGCCGTCAAGCTGTCGGCCGCGGACGCCGGCCACACCGCGTTCCTCACCGGCCCGCTCACCGTGCACCAGGGCGAGGTGCTGCTGCTGGACAGCGGCGTGACGCTCTACGGCTCGCTGAACCCGGCCACCTACCAGGTCAGCGGCAAGCCGACGTGCGGCACGGTGGCCACGGACTCCGGCGGCTGCAAGCCGCTGATCACCATCGCCGGTGCCAACGCCGGTGTGGAGGCGGTCCGTTCGAGCAGTGGCGGCCAGGGCCGCATCGACGGCCGGGGCGATCTCGACCTCCTCGGCACCTCGACCACCTGGTGGAGCCTCGCCACGGACGCGAAGAACAAGGGCGAGAAACAGAACAACCCGCGCATGATCCAGGCCAACAGCTCCGACAACTTCACGCTGTACGACATCGACCTGGTCAACTCGCCCAACTTCCACGTCTACTACAGCGGCAACGGCTTCACCGCCTGGGGCGTCCGCATCAAGACCCCGGCGACCGCCCGCAACACCGACGGCATCGACCCGGCCGGCGCCACCAACGTCACCATCGCCGACTCCTACATCCAGGACGGCGACGACGGCATCGCCGTCAAGGGCGGCTCCGCGGCCTCCAAGAACATCACCGTCAAGGACAGCCACTTCTACGGCACCCACGGCATCTCCATCGGCTCGGAGACCAACAGCGGTGTCAGCAACGTCCTGTTCGAGAACAACACGCTCACCGGCACCGACAGCTCGGGCAACGCCGGCGGCAGCAGCAACGGCATCCGCATCAAGTCCTCGCCGGCCAACGGCGGGACCGTCAGGCAGGTCACCTACGACAACACCTGCCTCACCAAGGTGAAGTACCCGCTGGTCTTCGACACCCACTACTCGAGCGGCACCGGCTCCTCCACCCCGTACTTCACGGACATCCTGGTGAACGGGGTCAGGTCCACCGGTTCCGTCTCCGGCGCCACGTCGACCTTCGTCGGCCTGAACTCCACCTACCCGCTGGGCCTGACGCTGGAGAACGTCAGCCTGGACGCCACGGCGTACACGGCCTCCTACGCGAACATCGGCCTGTACAACAGCGACATCACCCCGTCCGGCACCGGCGTGACCACCAGCCCGGTGAGCGGCAGCGGCTCCGTACCGTCCTGCTCCTTCCCGGCCTTCCCCGGCCTGTAGGCCCCGGCGCGGGCTCAGGCCCCGAGCGCCACCTCGTCGTCGACGGCGATGCCCAGTCGGCCTGCCACCGTGGTGAGGGCCGCCCCGAGCGGCAGGCCGACCCGGGTGACCGCGTGCCGGTCGCCCCGGGTCACGTCCCGGTTGATGATCAGTACGGGTTTCCCCGCCTGGGCGGCCTGGCGGACGAACCGCAGTCCGGACATCACCGTCAGCGAGGAGCCGAGGACGAGCAGTGAGTCCGCCGCCTGCACGAGGTCGCGGCACTGTGCGACCCGGTGGCGCGACACCGTCTCGCCGAAGAACACCACGTCCGGCTTGAGGACGCCGCCACAGAGGGTGCAGGGCACGACCCGGAAGTCCCCGACCTGGTCGTCGGTGAGGTCGGCGTCACCGTCCGGGTTCATACCGGCGGCGACCGGCGCGAAGGCGGGGTTGGCCTCCTCCAGTCGCCGGGCGAGCTCCTTGCGCGCGACGAGGACGCCGCACCCGAGGCAGACCACCCGGTCGAGGCTGCCGTGGAGTTCGACGACGCCCTCGCTGCCGGCGGCCTGGTGCAGCCCGTCCACGTTCTGGGTGATCACGCCGGAGAGCAGCCCCCGCCGCCCGAACGCGGCCACCGCCCGGTGCCCGGCGTTCGGCCGCGCCCGGCCGAAGGCCCGCCAGCCGAGGTGACTGCGTGCCCAGTACCGCCGCCGTGCGTGCGCGCTGTCGGTGAAGTCCTGGTAGAGCATCGGGGTGT
This sequence comes from Streptomyces sp. NPDC101152, assembly GCF_044768275.1. Taxonomy (NCBI): domain Bacteria; kingdom Bacillati; phylum Actinomycetota; class Actinomycetes; order Kitasatosporales; family Streptomycetaceae; genus Streptomyces; species Streptomyces sp. NPDC101152. Next base: position 367,071 of record NZ_JBIWPO010000003.1, read on the forward strand.
GCCGGCTCAGGCTGCCGCCCTCGCCCCGGTAGTCGGGGATGCCGGACTCGGTGGAGAGGCCCGCACCGCTGAGGACCAGTACCCGGCCGGCCGCCAGCGTGTCGACGACCGACCGCAGGTCCGTCGTGCTCGGCGGCAGGTCCTCGGTGGGGGTCCAGCTCAGAGTGGGGCGCATGCGCATAGCGCCAGGGTACGAAACCCGGCGACCGTCCGGATCGGCCGTGATGTCGTCCCCTGGCAGGGGGGCCGGAACCGGCATTGCCACGTTTTTTCACTTCCGCGAAGCGTGTTTGACCGAAGTGGCCCTGACCTGCGCGCTCGGGGCGTCCGGTGCCAGAACAGGCGGTCCGGAAACCGAACGGGACCGCTGCCCACCGGCCAGCCTGGCGCGCGGGTCGAGGGGGCGGATTGGTGTGCGGGACGGCCGTCGTGCGGTGTCCCGTGCCTGGTCAGGTGGGCCGACCCGTCCTGTCTCCCTCCGGAGGTGGAGCGCCCGGGCGCCTCAAGGGTGCGGCTGGAAAGGTGCCTTGTGGGGGTGGGCGGTGCATGGCGATACTCGGCGACGCTTCTCTTGGCATGGTCACGCCAGCAAAGCAATTGGCTTCATGCCTTCCCCCTCGATCCCTCCGGTCCCGCCTGCCCAGCGGGCGGGACGCCCCCCTCAGGAGGCTCCCTCGTGACGAACCGTCCGACTCCCACCGCCCGCATCACCCTCGCGGGCACCGCCGCGGCGGCCCTCGCCGCCACCGCCGTACTGCTGCCGGGCGCCGGCGCGGCCACCGCCGCACCCGCCGCACCGGCCCACCAGGCGAGGGCCGCGGCCGCCCTCGCCGCCCGGCTCGGCGACCGCGCCGCCGGCTCCTACTACGACGCCGCCTCCCGGCGGATCGTCGTCGACATCACCGACCGGTCGGCGACCCGGCAGGTGCTGGCCGCCGGTGCCGTCCCCAGACTCGTGCCCTACTCCACGGCCCAACTGCACTCCGCTGTCGCCACGTTGGCCAAGCAGGCCCGGATCGCCGGCACCGCCTGGTCGATCGATCCCCGGCAGGACAAGGTCGTGGTCACCGCCGACCCCACCGTCACCGGGGCGAAGCGCACCCGGCTGAACGCGGCGCTCAAGGCGCTCGGCGGCAAAGCCGTCCTGCGCCACGCGGCCACCCCCTTCAAGCCGCTCGTGGCCGGCGGTGACGCCATCTGGGGCAGCTCGGTGCGCTGCTCCCTCGGCTTCAACGTCACCGTGAACGGTGCCCCCTACTTCCTCACCGCAGGACACTGCGGCAACGCCTCCTCGAGCTGGTCGGACTCCCAGGGCGGCAGCGAGGTCGGCCAGACCGTCGACTCCCAGTTCCCCGGCACCGACTACGCCCTCGTGCAGTACGACGACTCCAGTTCGTCGCCCGCCAGCGAGGTCGACCTGTACAACGGCAGCACCCAGCAGATCACCGGCGCCGCGGACGCCTACGTCGGCGAGTCGGTCCAGCGCAGCGGCAGCACCAGCGGTCTGCACGGCGGCTCGGTCACCGGCCTCGACGCCACCGTGAACTACTCGGAGGGCTCCGTCTCCGGCCTGATCGACACGAACGTCTGCGCCGAGCCCGGCGACAGCGGCGGCGCCCTCTTCGACGGCTCCTCCGCGATCGGCCTCACCTCGGGCGGCAGCGGCGACTGCAGCTCGGGCGGCGAGACGTTCTTCCAGCCGGTGACGGCGGCGCTCAGCGCGGAGGGCGCGACGATTCCGTAGCCGCGCCAACTCCCTTGGGTGGCCGCTCACTTCAGTGAGCGGCCACCTCGCGGACGCGGCGTGTACGACCAGCGGCGCCGGCATGTCAACCGCCCAACTCCCTTTTCTCCCTAGGGATTCAGGCTCGGGACGGCAAATTGTTACCGAGGCGTAGCGGATGTCCATCCGGTACCTCTAGGCTCCGGCCGTCCCCCGGGCACCACGAAAGGGTCTGGCATGCTCATGATTCGCCGAAGAATCCGCGCCGCGCTCCTGACGGCCGTGGCCCTGCTGCTCGGTGCGGTGGCGTCACCCACCGCGCACGCCGCCGACGTCGGCGGCCGGACGCTGGCCGGCGTGTCCGGGACCGGCATCCACAACACGTACGACGACAAATCCACGTACACCTACCTGGCGAACGCGCTGGACACCGGCACCTCGCTGGTCGAACTCGACACCTGGCACAACGTGTTCAACGGCAAGTGGGACGTGAGCCACAGCAACCCGCTGGGCAGCAACAACAACTGCGTCCAGGCGTCCACGGCCGCCGATCTCTACACCGGCGACCGCAACCAGAACCTCGACAGCTGCCTCGACGACATCCGGATCTGGCTCCAGGCCCACCCCACGAGCCACCCGCTCATGGTGAAGATCGAGATGAAGAACGGGTTCTACGACACCCTCGGCATGAACCCGACCGAGTTCGACTCCTACGTCAAGGCGCACCTCGGCAGCGTCCTCTACACCCCCGCCGACCTGCTCACCAAGAGCGACGGCACGAAGTACGCGGACCTCGACACCGCCGCCCGCGCCGACAACTGGGCCGATTACGGCTCACTCGCGGGCCGTGCGATCGTGGAGATCATCCCCGGCACCTTCGAGCAGTCCGTCAGCCCCGCCTCCTCGTGGTCGGACGTGGTCTACGCCCAGCACCTGAAGGACCTCGCCGCCGCCGGGAACATCAGCCAGGCGGCGGTCTTCCCGAGCGTCCTCGGCGCCCAGGCCGTCGACCCGCGCACCCGCTACAGCGACACCACCCTGCGCCCCTGGTTCGTCGTGTTCGACGCGGACGCCGGCGCCTGGGTCGGTGACGGCAACACCGAGTGGTACAACACCAACCACTACCTGACGGTCGTCACCGACGCCTACGACGTCTCCCCCGCTCTCAGTTCCTCCGCTCCGTCGCTCGCCGACGCCCAGGCCCGGGTGGCCCAACTCGCCGCCGACGGAGCCTCGTACATCTCCACCGACTGGATCACCGCCCCGGCCAACGCCGTCCTCAGCGACGTGCTGACCCGTGGCTGAGACCAGGCGCCCCCGCGCGCTCCTGCGGACCCTGACCACGGGTGCCGCGGCGCTCGCCCTCGCCGTGTCCGGCCAACTGGCCGGCGCGGCAGGGTCGGTGGCCGCCACGGCCGACCCCGCGTCCTCGGTCGACCCCTACATCGGCACCGGCTCCAACAGCGACTTCAGCGCCGGCAACACCTTCCCCGGCGCCGACGTGCCGCACGGCATGCTCCAGTGGTCCCCCGACACCACGTCACGCCCCAAGGGCGGCGGCTACGACTACGCCGACTCGGCGATCTCCGGCTTCAGCCTCACCCATGTCTCCGGCGTCGGCTGCGATGCGGCCGGGGACCTGCCGATCCTGCCCGTCGTCGGCGCGCTCGGCTCGGACCCCGCCTCCACGACGGAGTCCTTCTCGCACTCCGACGAGCAGGCCTCGCCCGGCAGTTACTCCGTCAGCCTGGGCAACGACACGAGCACGGCGCTGACGACCACCACGCACGCCGGGATCGGCCAGTTCACCTTCCCGTCCTCCACCCAGGCGAACCTGCTCCTCAAGGTGCAGAACACGCAGACCCCGTACACCTCCTCGACGCTCGCCCTGAGCGGCGGCGACACGGTGGCCGGGTCGATCACCAGCACCGGCTTCTGCGAGGACACCACCCCGGTCACGCTCTATTACGCGATCACCTTCGACCATCCCTTCTCCGCCTCCGGCACCTTCAGCGGCGGTGAGTACCTGACCTTCGACACCACGAACAGCAGGACCATCGAGGCCCGGGTCGGCATCTCCTACACCTCGGTCACCGAGGCCGCGGCCAACCGGGACGCCGAAGTGACGGGGAAGACCTTCGCGGCCGTCAAGTCCGCGGCGGCGTCCGCGTGGAGCACCGCGCTGTCGAAGATCGCCGTCACCGGCGGTACCTCGGACCAGCGCACCGTCTTCTACACCGCGCTCTACCACGCCTCGCTGTTCCCGTCCGTCATCAGTGACGTCGACGGCTCCTACCGGGGCTTCGACAACGCTGTCCACACGGTCGGCAGCGGCCACGCGGCGAAGTACGCCGACTTCTCCACCTGGGACACCTACCGCTCCCAGGCCCAGCTCACCGCGCTGCTCGACCCGTCGGCCGCCTCCGACATGGCGCAGTCCGTCGTCGACGACTACCAGCAGGGCGGCACCCTCACCAAGTGGGGCATGGAGACCGCCGAGACTCACATCATGGTCGGCGACTCCGCCGTACCGCTGCTCGCCGGCTACCACGCCTTCGGCGCCCGGAACTTCGACACGGCGACCGCCCTGTCCGCGATGGTCAAGGAACAGACCACGAACACCGACGTCACCCCCGGTGTGACGTATCTCGACTCGTTCGGCTACCTGCCCACCAACTCGCTCTACGGCTGCTGCCACGAATACGCCACGGTCTCCACCCAACTGGAGTACGACACCGACGACTTCGCGCTGTCGGCGTTCGCGGGCGCGCTCGGCGACAGCGCCACCCAGAAGCGGTTCCAGGACCGGGCGCAGGACTGGGAGAACATCTACAACGCGTCCTCCGGCTACATCCAGCCCCAGCACTCCAACGGCCGCTGGATGGACGGCTTCAACGCCAAGCTGATCACCGGCACCTCGTCCAACGACTTCGCCGAGGGCGACGCGTTCACCTACACCCCGATGATCCCCTTCAACCTCGCCAAGCTGGCGTCCCTGGAAGGCGGCAACGCGTCGATGGCGTCGTACCTGGACAGCGTGCTCGGCGGGTTCCAGGGCCTGGGCAGTGTCATCGGCACCCAGTCCAACATGGGCAACGAGCCGAGCATCGGCCTGCCCTGGGAGTACGACTGGGTCGGCGAGCCGTACAAGACGCAGTCGACGGTACGGGCCGTCCAGGACCAGCTCTGGACGAACGCCGCCGGCGGGCTGCCCGGCAACGACGACCTCGGCGAGATGAGCGCCTGGTATGTGTGGTCGGCCCTCGGCCTGTACCCGGAGATCCCGGGCACCGCCGACCTGGCCATCGGCAGCCCCATGTTCACCTCGGCGGTCGTCACGACGGGCAGCGGACACACGCTCACCGTCAACGCCCCCGCGGCGGCCGACGGTTCGCCCTACGTCCAGTCGCTCACCCTCAACGGCGGCACCTGGAACAAGGCGTACGTCCCGGCGTCATACCTGACGGGCTCCGCGGAGCTGGACTTCACGCTCTCCTCGTCGCCGAACACCGCCTGGGCCACGACGAGTCCGCCTCCCTCCTACGACGGCACCCCGGGCACGGGGATCGCCCAGCCCAGCGGCCCGCTCACCGAGACCGCCACCGGCAAGTGCGTGGACGACGCAGGTGCGGGCACCTCGAACGGCACCGCCATCCAGATCTACACCTGCAACGGCACCTCCGCGCAGACCTGGAAGGTCGTCCCCGACGGCACCCTGCAGGTGCTGAACGACTGCATGGACGTGACGAACGGCGCGACCACCGCCGGCACGAAGGTCCAGCTGCACACCTGCAACGGCACCCAGGCCCAGCAGTGGCAGAAGGACGCGTCGGGCGAGATCGTCAACCCGGCCTCCGGCCTCTGCCTCACGGATGCGAGCAACGGCGCCACCAACAAGACACAGTTGACGATCGCGGCCTGCGCGGGCAGCGCCGGCCAGCGGTGGACGGTCCCGTCGGCCGCGTGACCAAGCCCCTCCAGTCGAAAGGTTCGTCATGAGATCTGTCATGGTCACCTCGTTACGGCGCCGTGCCCTGCTCACCACGACCGCGGCCGCCCTGTCGGCCCTGACCCTCGCGGTCCTCCCGGGCTCGGGCGCACCCGGCGCCACGACCCCGGCGGCGTCGGCGGCCTCGACCCGCACCGTACGGTCGCCGCAGGACGTCCTCGGGCAGCAGGCGCTGAACCCGGTGTTCAGCAGCCCGGTGAGCACCAGCGCGTGCCGCAAGCAGATCAACCGCGGCTGCTACTCCCCGCTCCAGTACGACAAGGCGTACGACCTCTCGCCCCTTTACGCCGAAGGCATCACCGGCAAGGGCCGCACGATCGTCATCACCGACTCCTACGGCTCGCCCACCATCCAGCACGACCTGGAGGTCTTCGACAAGCAGTGGGGGCTGCCCGACACCCAGGTCGACGTGCTGAAGTGGGGCGACGTCCCGGCCTTCGACTACACCAACGCCGACATGAACGGCTGGGCCGACGAGACCACCCTCGACGTCGAGGCCGCCCACGCGGTGGCGCCCGGCGCGCGCATCGTCCTCGTCGAGACCGGCGTGTCGGAGACCGAGGGCCCGGTGGGCATCCCCGAGATGCAGAGCGCCATCAACCACCTGGCGAAGGAGGGCAAGGGCGACGTCGTCTCCATGAGCTGGGCCACCAGCGAGGCCCGCTTCCCCGGCTTCGACCTCGGCGACTACACCAGCCTCACGACCCTGCGCTACGGCTTCCAGGCGGCCGCCCGGCACGGCGTCACCCTCACCGCCAGCTCCGGCGACAGCGGCGGCCACGCCAACCGGCTGGACGCGGCCTGGCCGGCCGGCGACCCCCTCGTCACCGCGATCGGCGGCACCGAGCTGTACCTGGACGACGCGGGCAACCGCCTGAAGCCGGACGCGGCCTGGTCGGGAAGCGGCGGCGACCTCTCCAAGGTCTTCTCCCGCCCCTCCTACCAGAACCCGGTCGCCTCGGTGGTGGGCCCGCACCGCGGCACGCCGGACATCAGCATGGCGGCGTCCCCGGACGGCGCCCTGTGGCTCTACTCGTCCTACGACCCGACCCGCACCGGCTGGACGGCGGGCGGCAACGGCACCAGTGAGTCGTCGCCCCTCTTCGCCGGCGTCGTGGCCCTCGCCGACCAGCTCGCCGGCCACCGGCTGGGCCAGGTCGACCGTCTCCTGTACCGCCTCTACGGCCACCGGAACACCGGTCTGGTGGACGTCACGACCGGCAACACGGGCGCGGGCGGCTTCACGGCGGGGCCGGGGTACGACCAGGCGACGGGACTGGGGACGGTGGACGCGACGAGACTCGTCCATGCCCTGGCCGGACGGCGCTGACCCGGCGGGGCACTCATGACTCCCCGGTAGTCCTCAGGCGAAGGGTCCGCCCCCGACGGCCGCCGCCGGGGCGTGACCCTGGACGGTGATCACCGAGCCGGTCCGCAACCGGTCGTACAGCCACTTGGCGTCGGCCGTCCGCAGGCCGATCCAGCCGGACGTGACGTCGAAGGCGCCGGGCGCCGTCTCGTCGGTGGTCATGCCGAAGAGGGCCGTCGTCCTGCCGTCGCCCGCGCGGAGCCGGATCACCCAGAGCACCTTGTAGCGGTGGTCGCGCGGCCGGCCGACCTCCGCCCCGGACACCAGGGCGGCGGGAGTCCTGGAGACGACGGTCAACCGTCCGGTCGGGGTCGGAGTGTTCGCGCCGCCGGACGAGACGGGCATGCCCCGGCCGTCGGCCACGACCACCAGCTCCCGTGTCGAGAGATCCACCCTGACGTCGGGCGCCGGCTGAGCGCTGCGGGCGCTCGTCGGGCGGGCCGCCGGCGCCTCCTGCTGCCGTTCGGGGCCCGCCCCGCCGGGGCTCAGCACCAGCGCCAGAGCCACGGCCGCCACCGCGGCCGTCCCGCCGAGGGCCGCGATCGCACCGCGCCGACGCCTGCGCCTGCGCCGCTCGGCGAGGTGGCGGATGCCGGCGCCCGGGACCGGGGGCAACCGCTCGGCGGACCGGGCGAGTTCCCGCAGGCCGGTGTCGAGGTCATCGGACACGGTCGTCCTCCCTCTCCCCGAACTCCCCGTCCCCGGTGCCCAGCTCCCGCGCCAGCGCGGCCCGGCCACGGGACAGCCGGGCCTTGACCGTCCCCACGGGCGCACCGGTCTCGGAGGCTACCTGCTCGACACTCAGGTCGCACAGGTGGTGCAGGACCACCGCCCTCCGCTGCGCCTCCGGCAACCGCCGCAACGCCGCCACCAGATCGGCGAGATGGGCGTGCCGCGACTCGGGGCCGGGAGTGCTCTCGGGCGGCGGCGTGCGGCGCACCAGCTCCAGCCACCGTCGCGCCCGCCGCCACCGGCTCACCGCGAGCCGCATCGCCGCGGTCCTGACCCACGCCTCCGGAGCCCCGTCGGCGAGGAAGTCCCGGCGCCGGTCCCAGGCCCGTACGAACGCCTCCTGGACGACGTCCTGCGCCTCCCCGTGGTCCCCGGTGAACGCGTAGAGCTGGCCGGTCAGCCGGGGGAACGCGGCGGCGTAGAACGCGTCGAACTCGTCCTCCGTCATTTCCTCTTGCGTCCCTTGCAACCCGGTGGTCCCTGCCATGCGTACAGGTCCCGTACGTCGCACATCGAAACACACGGCAGGGGAATCACGATGACCAGCACCAGAGCCAAGTCCTCCCACTCCCCCACTCCTCGTGGGGACTTCGCGGCCTACGCCACCGAAGTCTGGCCCCGTCTCCTGCGCACCGCCCGCCTGCTCACCGGCGACGCGGACGCGGCGGCCGACCTGGCGCGGGCGGCGCTGGCGGAGACCTACGCGCGCCGACGGCGCGTGCCGCGCAACGACGCCGACTTCCATGTGCGGCGGACATTGGTACGGCTGCACGGCCGCCGCCGTTCGACCCGGCGGCCGCGCCGGCTCACCGCGTTCGGGCGGGCGCTCGCGGAGCTGCCGGTCCGGCAGCGGGTGGTGCTCGTGCTGCGCCACGGCGACGGACTCGACGAGTCGGAGATCGCCGACGTGCTGGGCTGCTCGCAGGGCGCGGTGACGTCGTACGCGCGGCGGGGGCTCGCCGCCCTGAGGACCGGGTCCCTCCCGGAGGTCGGCCCGTGAACCGCGTCGAGGTACGCCAAGTGGACCTGGGCCGGGACGAGTTGCGCGAGGCGTTCGCGGCGGAGGTGCGTGATCTGGTGTCACCGCCGGTACCGCTGGCGGAGATCGAGCGCGAGGGGCGGGCGTGGAGAAGGCGGCGGCGGGTGCGGCGGCTGGCGGCGGTCGCTGTGCTGCTCGGGGCGATCGCCTACGTCGTCGTGCCGCGCGTGACCGCGAGGACGGCCTCGGGAGCGTCGACGCCCTCCGCCGGTTCGGATTCGACCGTACGGGTCGTCGCGGCGGGCGAGCACGTACGCCCTGTGCCCGGCGTGGAGTTGTGGCTGACGAAGGAGGGGGAGCACTCCTCCGCGCTGCCGGGGCTGGTCATGGCGCCCGCGGGGCCGGCCGGCCACCGGGCCGTGGTGAACATGGAGTTCCTGGGGATGGGCGACCGCTATCTGATGACCGGCACCTACCGGGGGCCGGTGCCCGCGGCGCGCGTGACCCTGCGCACGCCGTCCGGCACGACCACCGGCACCCTGCTCGCCCTCGCGGGCAGCACCGGGTGGAGCGCGTGGTACGCGACAGGTGAAATCCCCAAGGACAGCCGGCGGTTGCTGGATTCACGGGTCACGATCCAGGACGCACGGGGCGGGGTCCTGGCGCAGGGCGGGGTGAGCTGGTGAGCAGCAGTACGACCGGGGTACCCCGCGCCACCGACGAGAAGCCCGCACGCCGTCGTCGCCGGGTCCCCTTCCGGGTCCGCACCCGGCGCCGCCGCGCCCGCTGGATACGCCGCGCGCTCATCGCCGTACTGATCCTCCTCCTGGGCCTGTGCACCGCGGTCTTCGTCGCCTACCGGCTGACCGTCATCCCCGCCCCGCACCCGGAGACGGTCGTCCAGAGCGCGGTGTTCCTGGACGCGAGCGGCCAGTACCTGGGCCGGCGCGGCCCGGTGGACCGGCAGGACGTGCCCCTGTCCCAGGTGCCGCGCGAGGTGCAGGACGCGGTGATCGCGGCGGAGAACCGCTCCTTCCGCACGGACTCGGGCGTCTCGCCGAGCGCGATCCTGCGGGCCGCCTGGTCCACGCTGAGCGGCGCCGAACGGCAGGGCGGTTCGACGATCACCCAGCAGTACGTGAAGAACGCGCTGCTCAGCCCCCAGCAGTCGCTGTCCCGCAAGGCGCGCGAGGCTTTGATCGCCGTAAAGCTGGACCGGACCCGCTCCAAGGACACCATCCTGGAGGGGTACCTGAACACCGTGTACTTCGGCCGGGGCGCCGCCGGCATCGAGTCCGCGGCCCGCAACTACTTCGGCGTCGACGCGAAGAACCTCAGCCTCTCGCAGGGCGCGGCCCTGGCGGCGATCATCAACCTGCCGTCGTACTACGAACGGGTGGGCGCGGACCCGAAGGTGACGGCGACGCTGCAGAAGCGGTGGGCGTGGGTCCTCGACGGCATGCGCGGCGCGGGCACGATCACGGCCGCGGAGCGGGCGTCGGCCCTCTTCCCGGCGTTCCGTTTCTATCCGCCGGGCGGCACGGACGGGCAGCGCGAGTACCTCATCGACGCGGCGGCGGCCGAGGCGGCCGACCGGCTGGGCATCACCCAGGACCAGTTGGCGCGGGGCGGGTACACGGTCCGTACGACGTTCGACATCGAGGCGCAGGACGCCATCGCGCAGGAGGTGGGCCAGGCTCCGCCGGCCGCCAAGGGGACACGCCTGCACACGGTCGTCGTCGCCATGGTCCCCGGCGACGGCGCGATCCGCGTCCTCTACGGCGGCGCGGACTACGCCAGGCAGCCCTTCAACGACGCCCTCGCCGGGGCGGTGGAGGCGGGCACCGCCCTCACTCCGCTCCAGGCCACCAAACCGGGCGTGGTCGCCGCCTCCCTGGTCAGGACGGCGACCCCGACCCCGCTCAAGCTGGCCTCGGCGTACGCGACGGCGTCGGCTCAGGGAAAGTACGCGAAGCCGTACACGGTCGCGAAGATCACCCGCGGGGGCCGCACCCTGTACACGGCCCGCCCCGACACCCGCGACCTCCTGCACGCGGGCACCGCCCATCCGGTGGCCACCGGCGTGACCACCTACACCGGCGGCGCGGGCTCCGGCCCCGCCACCACCCGAACTCTCTGGCACACCGAGGCGGACAGCCGGCTCTCCGTCACGATGGCCCTGTTCGCGGAACACCCGGCGAAGGGCAAGAAGGCGGCGACCCCGGCCCCGCTGCCCGACCCGCCGGCGGCGAAGGTGTTCGCGGCATGGGTGGTGGAGCGGGTGCGGAAGGAGGTGGCGGGCGGACGGTGAGGTCGCCGGCCGGCTGTTTCCTAGTGCCGCGGCAGGCAACGTCTGCCCGGTAAGGAGCGGCGTCCGGGGCGTCCTCCATCGGCGTGCCGGACGGAATGCCCCGTTGATGGACCGGACGTACTTGGGGTTTCGGCCGGTGCGGCGAGAGGGCGCCCCGGACGCCGCGACGGGGCGAACGTCGCCTGCCGCGGCACTAGCCGAGTGCGGCTGCCGCGGTTCGCAGTTCGTCGAGTGCGTGGCGCGCCAGTTCGGTGAGCGGCTGCCGGCAGGTCGGATCGGCCCACTGTTCGAAGGCGTGGTGGAAGGCGCGGATGCCGAGGTCGGCGGCGAGGCTCGCGGTCGGCTCCGGCACACCGCGCCCGTGGAGCGCGTCCGCCATGGCCTGCGCGAGCCCGGCGCGCTTGAAGGCGGCGCGCTCCCGCAGCTCGCTGTGGCCGGCGATGACCGGGCGGAGCCTGGCGCCGAACGCACGGCGGTCCTCCGTGAAGGTGGCCGCGAGGGCGTCGAGGGCCGCACCGACCGCCGCGAGGGGCGTGGCCGGCTCGGGTGCCTCGGTGATCGCGTCGGCGAGCAGCCGGGCGTGCAGGTCCTGGCCGGCGAAGAGCACTTCCCGTTTGTCGGGGAAGTGCCGGAAGAAGGTGGTCTTGGTCAGACCCGCTCGATCGGCGATCTCGTTGACGGTGGTCGCGTCGTAGCCCTGTTCGGTGAACAGGTCGACTGCGGCGCGCACCAGCCGCTCCCGCGCGTTGGGTTCCCATCGGGCCATGCGCACAGCCTAAGTGATGTGACTTGGTACCGTCACATCGGCTAGGGTGATGTTACTTAGTCACATCACTTGGAGTCGCCCGAGTGCGGCTCCCCCGTTCCTGGAGACCCCTCATGCGTGTATTCGTCACCGGTGCAAGCGGTCACGTCGCGTCGGCCGTGGTGCCCGAACTGATCCAGGCCGGACACGAGGTCCTGGGTCTCGCCCGGTCGGACGCCTCGGCCGCCGCCGTCAAGGCCCTGGGCGCCGAGGTGCGCCGCGGTGACCTCGACGACCTGGACGGCCTGCGCAGGGCCGCGGACGACACGGATGCGACCGTCCACCTCGCGTTCGACCACAGCGCCATAGCCGCCGGCACCTTCGCCGCCGCAGTGGCCGCCGATCTGGCCGTGGTCAGGACTCTCGGCGAGGCGCTGGCCGGCACGGGCAAGGCCCTCGTCGGCATCGGCCTGACCCCCACCGGCGACCCCGCGCGCGACGCGGCCATCGCCGCCAACCCGCGCTCCGCCGTCGCTCACGAGATCGCCGCGTGCACCGAGCGCGGCGTACGGACCGTGCTCGTCGCGATCCCGCCGGTCACCCACAGCACGCGGGACAGGACCGGCTTCATCCCGAGGCTGATCAGGATCGCGCGCGACACGGGCGTCTCAGGCTACGTGGGCGACGGCGCCAACCACTGGCCGGCCGGTCACGTCCTGGACGTCGGCCGCCTCTACCGTCTGGCGCTGGAGAAGGCTCCGGCCGGATCGCAGCTGTACGGCGCGACCGAGGAGGGCATCACGGTGCGGGAGATCGCGGAGACCATCGGCCGCCGTCTCGGCGTGCCGGCCGTGAGCATCCCGGCCGAGCGGGCCGCGGACCACTTCAGGTCCTTCCCGTTCATGACGCTGGACATCACGATACCCAACGCGGACACCAGGCGGTTGCTGGACTGGGAGCCGGTCCACCCCGGTCTGATCGCCGACCTCGAGGACGGCCACTACTTCACCACCGCCTGATGCCCACCCGCCCATGGCGGGATCAGAGGGTGAGGACGAGCTTGCCCTGGAGGTGACCGCCGTCACGCGCACCGTCGCCGCGCACCCGCAGGTCGTCCTGGGGGTGTGCGGTCGTGGCGGGGCGGCTCCGCGTCGGTCATCTCTGCGTCAGGACGATGGTCTGGCGCTGCACGGCGTGGAAGCGGGGCAGGGGCAGGCCGCCCAGGGGGTGCAGTTCCATGACCGTGGCCTCGATGTCGGCAGCACCCGGCTGGGCCGGCTCCGGGGAGGGCTTGCCGGTGTTCGCCCAGCGGTGCTCGACGCCGTCGCACAGGGCACGGCTGCCGCCGATTCCGTGACGGACGGTGGAGGAGCCCTGGCTCAGGGACGAGCTGACGAAGACCGGGCCGGTGTTGCCGACACAGCTGTAGGTGCCGGAGAGCGTGACGGTGCCGTCGGGGGCGATGGTGCCGGTCGGGTCGACCGTCAGGGTCTCGGACGGGTCCGCGCTCGCCGGTACGGCGGTGGCGGCGAGCGGGAGCAGCCCGGCCGCCAGGGTCGCGAGGGCCACGGCGGGGCGCGGGGGGAGCTTGGGCATCGGAAACCTCCTGAAGGTGGGGCTTCCACTGGTACCGGGCGCGGGCGTCCGTGGCCGTGATCGTCACTCCTTCGGTGGCGAGTCCACATCGACGGTCGTGGAACCGTCCGGGTGTTGTCCGCGTGTTGTCACGCTTCTCGTCCGCCCGTTCCGGTGTGTTCGCGACGGGAGCATCGTCAAGGACACAGGGACCCCCGACCGGGTGGTCCGATCGACCTGGAGGTGCGCCGTGTGTTCACACCAGCCTTCATGCCCTGCCTCCGACAACCACGCCCCGCACGTCGTCGCCGCCCACCCGGAGCAGGGCTGGGCCCTGCTGTGCGACGGCGCGATCGTGTTCGACGACAGCGGTGAGCTGACCGCCGACGGCCGGATCGTGGCACCACACCGGGTACCGGCAGACCGCCTCGCCGTCGCCGCCTGACCGGCGGCCCTCAGGGCAGTACGGCGAAACCGTCGAGCTCGACCAGCGCCTGGTCGTCCCACAGGCGTACGACCTCCACGACCGCCATCGCCGGGTAGTCCCGGCCCGCCAACCGCCGCCACACGCGCCCGAGTTCGGCCGCGTGCACACGGTAGGCGGCGACGTCGGTGGCGTAGACGGTGACGCGGGCCAGGTCGGCGGGGGTGCCGCCAGTGGCCGCGAGGGCGGTCAGCAGATTGGTGAGCGCCTTCTCGAACTGGGCCGGGAGCGTGTCGCCGGTGACCTTGCCCGCGGTGTCGAGGGCGGTCTGGCCGGCCAGGAAGACCACGCGGGTGCCGGTGGCGACCACCGCGTGGGAGAAGCCCGCGGGCGGGGAGAGTTCGGTCGGATTGACGCGTTCGGTGCTCACCGGCCCACCTCCGGGGACTGCTCCTGCACATCCGCCTCCTTGTACAACTCCCTGGCGATGATGCCGCGTTGTACCTCACTCGCGCCCTCGTAGATACGCGGGGCGCGCACCTCGCGGTACAGGTGCTCCAGCAGGTGCCCGCGGCGCAGCGCCCGGGCACCGTGCAACTGGACCGCCGTGTCGACGACCTGCTGCGCGGTCTCGGTGGCGAGCAGCTTCGCCATCGCCGCGCGCTTGGGGACGTCGGTGGCGCCTTCGTCGTACGCCGTCGCCGCCGCGTACACCATGAGGCGGGCCGCGTCGGTGCGCAGGGCCAGCTCGGCGACCTGGTGCGCGACGGTCTGCAGATCCCTCAACTTGCCGCCGAACGCGTCCCGTCGGGCGGTGTGTGCCAGGGTCGCGTCCAGCGCGGCCTGCGCCATGCCGACGGCGAAGGCACCGACACTGGGCCGGAAGAGGTCGAGGGTCCCCATCGCCACCCGGAAGCCCCGATCGACCTCCCCGAGCACGTCGTCCGCCGACACGGGCACGGCGCCGAAGTCGAGGGCGCCGATGGGGTGCGGCGAGAGCATGTCGAGCGCGCTGCCGGTGAGACCGGGACGGTCGGCGGGAACGAGGAAGGCGGTCACGCCCCGGGCGCCGGCGCCGGGGGTGGTCCGCGCGAAGACGGTGTAGAAGTCGGCCTCGGGCGCGTTGGAGATCCAGCACTTCTCCCCGGTGAGCCGCCAACGGGAGGTGCCGTCGGCGGTGGCGGAGAGCGGCTGGGGCTCAGGGTCCGCCCGTAGGGTCAGCGCGGCCGCGTCCGAGCCGGCGCCCGGCTCGCTCAGGGCGAAGGCGGCGACCGCGGTGCCGTCCGAGACGCGGGGCAGCCAGTGCTCGCGCTGGGCCGGGGTGCCGTGGGCGTGGACGGGATACGCGCCCAGGCCCTGGAGGGCGAGTGCCGTCTCCGCCTCCGTGCAGGAGTAGGCCAGGGACTCCCGCATCAGGCAGAGGTCGAGGGCGCCGGAGGTGAACAGCCGGGCGAGCAGGCCGAGTCGGCCCAGTTCGGCGATGAGCGGGCGGTTGACGTGCCCGGGCTCCCCCTTCTCGGCGAGCGGGCGCAGGCGTTCCGCCGCGAGCGCGCGCAGCTGTCCGCACCAGGCGATCTGCTCCGGTTCGAGCGAGAATGCGGGCATCGCCGGTCTCCTCTCCGCCGCGTCTCCCCCGACGGTATCGCGCTCTGTTGACTGTCGTCACCAACGCGATACGCTCGTTCGGCGAGCCCACCACGACGCCCAAGATCGGCGGCCCACAAGGCAAGGGGGCGAACCGCCATGATCGACTCGGCCCATGTCGACACCTTCGCGCGCGACCACCTCCCGCCCCCCGACCAGTGGCCCGAGCTGCGCTTCGACCTGCCCGAACTGCGTTACCCCGATCGGCTGAACTGTGCCGCCGAGCTGCTCGCCGGTCCGCCGGACGGCCGTGCGGCCTTCCACACGCCGGACGGCTCCACATGGACCTACGGCGAGCTTCGCGCGCAGGTCGACCGGCTGGCGCATCTGCTCAGCGGCGAGCTCGGCGTCGTACCGGGCCATCGGGTGCTGCTGCGCGGCCCGAGCACGCCGTGGCTGGCGGCGTGCTGGCTGGCGGTGCTGAAGGTGGGGGCGGTGGCGGTGACGGTGCTGGCACAGCAGCGGCCGTCCGAGCTGTCAGTGATATGCGACATGGCACGGGTCCGGCACGCGCTCTGCGACATCCGTTCCGTCGACGACCTCGCCAAGGCCGAGATACCCGGCCTGCACATCACCACCTACGGCGGCGACGCCCCCGACGACCTCCTGCGCCGTCCGGCGCCCGACACGCCCTGCCCCGCCGTGGACACCGCGGCCGACGACGTCGCGCTGATCGCGTTCACCTCGGGCACCACGGGTCGCCCGAAAGGGTGCATGCACTTCCACCGGGATGTGCTAGCGATAGCGGACACTTTCTCCAGGTATGTGCTCAAGCCCTATGTGGACGACGTCTTCACGGGCAGCCCGCCCCTCGGCTTCACCTTCGGCCTCGGCGGCCTGGTGGTCTTCCCGCTGCGGGCCGGCGCGAGCGCGCTGCTGCTGGAAGAGGCCCACCCCCGGCAGCTGCTGCCCGCCGTCGCCGAGCACCGCGTCTCGGTCCTGTTCACCGCCCCGACGGCCTACCGAGCGATGCTGCGCGACCTGGACGCGTACGACGTCTCGTCCCTGCGCCGCTGTGTCTCCGCCGGCGAGAACCTCCCCGCCGCCACCTGGCAGGCCTGGTACGAGCGGACCGGGCTGCGCATCATCAATGGCATAGGCGCGACCGAGCTGCTGCACATCTTCATCTCCGCCGCCGACGACGCGATCCGTCCCGGCACGACCGGACTGCCCGTACCGGGCTGGTACGCGCGCGTGCAGGACGACAACGGACGGCCCGTGCCCGACGGGGAGCCGGGCCTGCTCGCCGTGCGGGGACCGGTCGGCTGCCGCTACCTCGCCGATCCACGCCAGCACGACTACGTCCGCGACGGCTGGAACATCACCGGCGACACCTATGTCCGGGACCCGGACGGCTACTTCCGCTATGTCGCCCGCGCCGACGACATGATCATCTCGGCCGGTTACAACATCGCGGGCCCGGAGGTCGAGGACGCGTTGCTGCGTCACCCGGACGTGGTGGAGGCGGCGGTCGTGGGACGCCCCGACGAGGCCCGCGGGCAGGTGGTCGTGGCCCATGTGGTCCTCAAGGAGGGCGCCGTACGGGACGCCGAGGCCCTGCGCGCCTTCGTCAAGGCGGAACTCGCGCCGTACAAGTGCCCGCGCGAGATCGTCTTCCTGGAGGCGCTGCCGCGCACGGCGACCGGAAAGCTCCAGCGGTTCCGGCTGCGCACCGATGGTGACCAGCAGTGATCACGAAGACCTAAGATGATCAACGTGTCCGACCAGCATGCACCACGGTCTCTCATCGTCACGCTCTACGGCGCCTACGGCCGCTTCGTCCCGGGCCCGGTGCCCGTCGCGGAGCTGATCCGGCTGCTGGCCGCGGTCGGCGTGGACGCCCCCTCCGTACGCTCGTCGGTGTCCCGCCTCAAACGCCGCGGGCTGCTGCTGCCCGCCCGCACCTCCGAGGGCGCGGCCGGGTACGAACTGTCGCCGGACGCGCGGCAGTTGCTCGACGACGGTGACCGGCGCATCTACCTGACCGCGCCGCCCGAGGACGAGGGCTGGGTGCTCGCCGTGTTCTCGGTGCCGGAGTCGGAGCGGCAGAAGCGGCACGTGCTGCGCTCACGGCTGGCCGGGCTCGGCTTCGGCACGGCGGCGCCGGGCGTGTGGATCGCCCCGGCCCGGCTGTACGAGGAGACGCGGCACACCCTGCGCCGGCTGCACCTGGACCCGTACGTCGACCTGTTCCGTGGTGAGCACCTCGGCTTCGCCGCGACCGTCGAGGCGGTCGCCCGCTGGTGGGACCTGGCCGCCATCGCCAAGGAGCACGAGGCGTTCCTGGACCGCCACGCACCCGTGCTGCACGAGTGGCGGGAGCGTCGGGACACCCCGCCCGAGGCCGCCTACCGCGACTATCTCCTCGCCCTCGACTCCTGGCGCCACCTCCCCTACACCGACCCGGGTCTGCCCGCCCGCCTCCTGCCCGGGGACTGGCCCGGTGTCCGCTCGGCCGCGGTGTTCCGGGAGCTGCACGCACGGCTCAGGGACGCGGGCGCCGCGTTCGCGACACCGTCGACATAGCGGCCGGCAGAGGTACCTCTGGCACCGGGCGTCCTCAAGTCCCCAGGGTCAGGCGGGGCTTGGGGCCGTCGGTGCGTCCGGTCCGCGGCGGGCGGCTGCCCGCGCGGTACGGTGCCGGCCACACCACGCCCGGGCCGTCGTACCCCTGTTCCGCCGCCGCGTGCAGGGTCCAGTGCGGGTCGTAGAGGTGGGGGCGGGCGAGGGCGCAGAGGTCCGTACGGCCGGCCAGGATCAGGGAGTTGACGTCGTCCCAGGAGGAGATCGCGCCGACCGCGATCACCGGGACGCCGACGCTGTTGCGGATGCGGTCGGCGTACGGCGTCTGGTACGAGCGCCCGAACTCCGGGTGTTCGTCGGCCACGACCTGCCCGGTCGACACGTCGATGGCATCGGCACCGTGCGCGGCGAAGGCGCGGGCGACGGCCACGGCGTCCTCGGCGGTGTTGCCGCCCTCGGCCCAGTCGGTGGCGGAGATGCGGACCGTCATGGGCCTCTCCTCCGGCCAGACGGCGCGGATCGCGTCGAAGACCTCCAGCGGGAAGCGGAGTCGTTTCTCCAGTGAGCCGCCGTAGGCGTCGGTGCGGTGGTTGGTGAGGGGGGAGAGGAAGCCGGAGAGCAGGTAGCCGTGCGCGCAGTGCAGTTCGAGGAGGTCGAAGCCGGCCCGTGCGGCCCGCCCGGCGGCGGACGTGAACTGCTCGCGGATGTCGGTGAGTTGGGCGCGGGTCAGCTCGCGCGGCGTCTGGCTGCCCGGCCGGTACGGCAGCGGGGAGGCGGCCACGAGGGGCCAGTTGCCGTCGGGCAGCGGTTCGTCCATGCCCTCCCACATCAGCCTGGTCGAGCCCTTGCGGCCGGAGTGGCCGAGCTGCACGCCGATCGCCGTGCCCGGCGACCGCGTGTGCACGAAGTCGGTGATCCGCCGCCAGGACTCGGCCTGCCTGCCGGTGTACAGGCCGGTGCAGCCGGGGGTGATCCTGCCGTCCGCGCTGACGCACACCATCTCGGTCATGACCAGTCCGGCGCCGCCGAGGGCGCGGGCGCCGAGGTGGACGAGGTGGAAGTCGCCGGGGACGCCGTCGACCGCCGAGTACATGTCCATGGGCGAGACGACGACGCGGTTGCGCAGGGTCAGGCCGCGCAGGCGGAACGGGGTGAACATCGGCGGGGTGCCGGGCGCGCAGCCGAACTCGCGCTCGACGGCGCCGGTGAAGCGCGCGTCGCGCAGCCGGAGGTTGTCGTGGGTGACGCGGCGGCTGCGGGTGAGGAGGTTGAAGGCGAACTGGCGGGGCGGCTGGTGGAGGTAGAGCCCGAGGTTCTCGAACCACTCCAGGCTGGCGCGGGCCGCGCGCTGGGTGGAGGCCACGACGGGCTTGCGCTCTTCCTCGTAGGCCGTGAGCGCCTTGTCCAGGGACGGCTGTTCCGCCACGCAGGCGGCGAGGACGAGGGCGTCCTCGACGGCGAGTTTGGTGCCGGAGCCGATGGAGAAGTGGGCGGTGTGGGCGGCGTCGCCGAGCAGGACCACGTTGCCGTGGGACCAGCGTTCGTTGGTGACCGTGCGGAAGGTCGTCCAGGCCGACTTGTTGGAGCGCAGGGGGCGTCCGCGGAGGGCGTCGGTGAAGATCTTGGCGCAGCGGTCGATGGACTCCCCGGTGTCGAGTTCGTCGAAGCCGGCCGCGCGCCAGACGTTCTCTTGCATCTCCACGATCACGGTGGAGGCGTCCGGCGCAAAGGGGTAGCCGTGCAGTTGCATCACGCCGTGTTCGGTCTCGGCGATCTCGAAGCGGAAGGCGCCGAAGGGGAAGTCGGTGGCCAGCCAGATGTAGCGGCAGTGGTGGGCGGTCACATGGGGGCGGAACACATGGGCGTAGGCCTCACGGGTGGCGCTGCCCACTCCGTCGGCGGCGATGACCAGGTCGTGGGTACCGGCCAGCCAGTCGGGGTAGGGGGCCTCGGAGCGGAAGCGGAGGTCCACGCCGAGGTTCCGGCAGCGGGTGTGAAGGATCTCCAGGAGACGTTTCCGGCCGAGGGCGGCGAACCCGTGTCCTGAGGAGGTGTGGCGGGTGTCGCCGTGGACGATGTCTATGTCGTCCCAGCGGATGAAGTGTTGTCGGAGTGCCTCGTAGACCTGGAGGTCGGCGTGCTCGATGCCACCGAGGGTCTCGTCGGAGAGGACGACTCCGAAGCCGAAGGTGTCGTCGGGGGCGTTGCGTTCCCAGACGGTCACCTGGCGGGACGGGTCGAGCCGTTTCAGCAGGGCGGCGGCGTAGAGCCCGCCGGGGCCGCCACCGATGATCGCGACGCGCATCGCGACCTCACCTCCCCTGCCATTTCGGCGGCCGCTTCTCCGTGAAAGCCCGGTGGAACTCCGCGTAGTCCTCGCCGTTCATCAGGAGGGCCTGGGTCGAGGCGTCCAGTTCGACCGAGGCCGCCAGGGGCATGTCCAGTTCGGCTGTCAGCAACGCTTTCGTCTGGGCGTACGCCAGGGCCGGGCCGTCGGCCAGGCGGCGTGCCAGGGCCTCGGCCGCCTCGTCGGCCGCGCCCTCCTCGGTCAGTTCGCTGATCAGGCCGATGCGCTCGGCCTCCGGGGCCCTTACCTGGTCGCCGAGCATCAGCAGGCGGGTGGCGTGGCCCAGGCCGACCACCCTCGGGAGCAGGTACGCCGCGCCCATGTCGCCGCCGGACAGGCCCACTCGGGTGAAGAGGAAGGCGAAGCGCGTCGTCGGGTCGGCCACCCGGAAGTCCGCCGCCAGGGCCAGGACCGCGCCCGCACCGGCCGCGACCCCGTGCAGCGCCGCGATCACCGGGAAGGGGCATTCCCGTACCGCCCTGACGACCTGGCCCGTCATGCGGTTGAAGTCCAGGAGCCGGGCGGTGTCCATGGACAGGGTGGCGCCGATGATGTCGTCGACGTCGCCGCCCGAGCAGAAGCCGTGGCCCTCGCCGGCCAGGACCAGGGCGCGCACGGACCGCTCGCGGGACAGCTCGGCGAGCAGGTCGCGCAGGTCGGCGTAGGCGCCGAAGGTGAGCGCGTTGAGTTTCTCGGGGCGGGCCAGGGTGACGGTGGCGACGCCGTCGCTGAGCTCCAGGCGCAGGTGCCGCCAGTCGGAGGTGCGGGCGGCGGAGCCGGTGAAGGGACTCATGAGGTGCGGCCTCCTCGGACGGTGGCGCGGACACAACTCGAAGTTATCACCGATCCGTGACTGTCGTCACGGACGCAATATAGTCCTGTCACCGCTCCTCGATAGATCGGTAACAGCGCGATCGGGCGCGCGAGGCAAGCCGTTGCTACGGGTAAGCCGCCCGTCAGTGGGGCCGAGGGTCCCGCACGGAGCCGACGGTCGTCCCGGACGGCGGCGCCGTACCATTCATCAGGTTGAAAGCAGGACAGCCTGCTCATGAACGGACCCGCCTTGTACGAACCCCCCTCGGCCTCCGCCGCCTCCTGGCGCATCGCGCTGCCGCACTCCGCCGCGGCCGTGCCCGTGGCCCGCGCCCTGGTGCGCACGGCGCTGGCCGAGCTGGAACACGGGGCCGACAGCGACACCGCGGAGCTGCTCACGGCGGAGCTGGTGGCGAACGCGGTGGAGCACACCGCCGGGGACTCTCCCATAGAGCTCGTGGTCGAGTTGCTGCCCGGCGGCTGCCAGGTCGAGGTGCACGACCCGGACCCCGCGCCGCCGGGTGATCTGACGACACCGGCCACCCTCGTGCCCGACCCCTGGCAGGAGCACGGGCGCGGGCTCCTGCTGATCCGCGCGCTCAGCTCGTCCTGCGGGCACCGGCCGACGGACGGCGGGAAGGCCGTCTGGTTCCGGCTGCCGTCGGTGCCGCCGCAGCGGCGTCCCTTGTGAGCGCTGTCAGGCCAGCGTCGCCACCAGGATCGCCTTGATCGTGTGCAGACGGTTCTCCGCCTCGTCGAAGACGACCGAGTAGGAGGACTCGAAGACCTCGTCGGTCACCTCGAGCGAGTCCAGGCCGTGGCTGGCGTGGATGTCCCGGCCGACCTGGGTGCCGAGGTCGTGGAAGGCCGGCAGGCAGTGCAGGAACCGGACGTCCGGGTTGCCGGTGGCGCGCAGGACGTCCATGGTCACCGCGTAGGGGGCGAGGGCGGTGATCCGCTCGTCCCAGACGTCCTTGGGCTCGCCCATGGAGACCCAGACGTCGGTGGCGACGAAGTCGGCGCCCAGCACGCCCTCGGAGACCGTCTCGGTGAGCGTGATGCGGGCGCCACTGGTCTCGGCGAGCTCCCCGGCGCGGTCGACGATCTCCTGCGCGGGCCAGTACGACTTCGGGGCGACGATGCGGACGTCCATGCCGAGCAGGGCACCGGTGACCAGGTAGGAGTTGCCCATGTTGAAGCGGGCGTCGCCGAGGTAGGCGAAGGCGATCTCCGGCACCGGCTTGGCGGTGTGCTCGGTCATCGTCAGCACGTCGGCGAGCATCTGGGTGGGGTGCCAGTCGTCGGTCAGACCGTTGTAGACGGGGACGCCGGCGTGGACGGCGAGCTCCTCGACCTTCTGCTGGCTGTCGCCGCGGTACTCGATCCCGTCGTACATCCGGCCGAGCACGCGCGCGGTGTCCTTGACCGACTCCTTGTGGCCGATCTGCGAGCCCGACGGGTCGAGGTAGGTCGTCGAGGCGCCCTGGTCGGCGGCGGCGACCTCGAACGCGCAGCGGGTGCGCGTCGAGGTCTTCTCGAAGATCAGGGCGATGTTCTTCCCGCGCAGGTAAGGGGTCTCGGTCCCGGCCTTCTTCGCGGCCTTCAGCTCGGCGGCCAGCTCGATCAGGCCGAGGAACTCCTCCCCGGTGAAGTCGAGCTCCTTGAGGAAGGGGCGGCCGGCGAGGGCGGTCGGGACTGTCGCCATGGGGCGCTCCAGAGATGCGAAGAACAGCGGGACCCTGGAAGTCTATACGAACTTTAGCATTTATATGCACACGCGGGTACGACTATACGGCGGCCCGTTCGACCGGACAGCTCATGCAGCGCGGTCCGCCCCGGCCCCGGCCGAGTTCGCTGCCCGGGATCTCGATCACTTCGATGCCCTGTTTGCGCAGGTGGGTGTTGGTGGTGGCGTTGCGCTCGTAGGCGACGACGACACCGGGCTCGACGGCGAGCACGTTGCAGCCGTCGTCCCACTGCTCGCGCTCGGCGGCGTGCACGTCCTGGGTGGCGGTCAGGACGCGGATCTCGCTGAGGCCGAGGGCGGCGGCGATCGCCCGGTGCATGTGCTCCGGCGGATGGTCGGTGACCTTGAGTTCCTTGTCCCCGACGCCCGGTTCGATGGTGTATGAGCGGAGCATGCCGAGGCCCGCGTACTGGGTGAAGGTGTCGCCGTCGACCATGGTCATCACGGTGTCGAGGTGCATGAAGGCGCGCCGTTTCGGCATGTCGAGCGCGACGATCGTCTGCGCGGAGCCGGCCGCGAACAGCTTGTGCGCGAGCATCTCCACGGCCTGCGGGGTGGTCCGTTCGCTCATGCCGATGAGGACGGCGCCGTTGCCGATGACCAGCACGTCCCCGCCCTCGATGGTGGACGGGTAGTCGGCCTGCCCCTCGGACCAGACCCGGAAGGTCTCGTCGCGGAAGAGGGGGTGGTGGCGGTAGATCGCCTCGAAGTGGACCGTCTCGCGCTGCCGGGCCGGCCAGCGCATGGCGTTGACGGCGACGCCGTCGTAGATCCAGGCGGAGGTGTCGCGGGTGAAGAGGTGGTTGGGCAGCGGTGCCAGCAGGAACTCGTCGAGGTCCATGACATGGAAGCGGACCGAGGTCGGCTCCGGGTGCGCGTCCAGGAACTCGCGTTTGGTCATGCCACCGACCAGCGCCTCCGCGAGTTCGGGTGCGGGGAGGGTCTCGAAGGCGGCTCTGAGGTGGTCGGTGGCGAGGACGCCGTACTCCTTCTCGTCGAAGACCCGGTCCAGGACGAGGGTGCGGGCCGCCGGGATGTCCAGGGCCTCGGTGAGCAGATCGCCGAAGAGGTGGACGGTGACCCCGCGGTCGCGCAGGACGTCGGCGAAGCCGTCGTGCTCGGCGCGCGCCCGGCGCACCCACAGCACGTCGTCGAAGAGGAGGGTGTCCTTGTTGCTGGGGGTGAGCCTTTTGAGCTCGAGATCCGGCCGGTGCAGGATGACGCGGCGCAGCCGCCCGGCCTCGGAGTCGACGTGGAATCCCATGCCTCCATCCTGACCATCGGGTGGCGCCTTGACCCTCGGCTCGGCGGTTTCTTCGACTTCTTGTTCTCGTCCCCTTGACGATAACCGGCCACGGCGTTTATCGTCTGACAGACGAGAACGAGGGGGTCCGATGGCCGACATCACCCGGCGCCTGGGCTGGCGCCACCTGCGGGGCGCGCCCACGGCGCACATCCGGCACCACCGGGGCGGCAGGCTGCTGCACGACGGGCCGGGGCTCAGCTTCTGGTTCCGCGCGCTGACCGCGGCACTGTCCGAAGTACCGGTCGACGACCGGGAGCTGGCGATGACCTTCCACGCCCGTACGTCCGACTTCCAGGACGTGGCGGTGCAGGCGACGGTGACCTACCGGATCAGCGACCCGGCGCTCGCCGCGGCCCGGCTGGACTTCTCGATCGACCCGGACACGGGCGTGTGGCGGGGCGCCCCGCTGGAGCAGCTCGGCACCCTGCTGACCGAGACGGCCCAGCAGCACGCACTGGACGTCCTGGCCCGCACGTCGTTGGCCTCGGCCCTCGTGGACGGGGTGGCGGCGGTACGGGAGCGGGTCGCGGCCGGGCTCGCCGAGGAGCCGCGCCTGCCGGCGACCGGCATCGAGGTGGTCGCGGTGCGCGTGGTCGCGCTGCGCCCGGAGCCGGAGGTGGAGCGGGCCCTGCGCACCCCCGCCCGCGAGCAGATCCAGCAGGAGGCCGACCGGGCCACCTACGAACGGCGGGCCGTGGCCGTCGAGCGGGAGCGCGCCATCGCCGAGAACGAACTGGCCAGCCAGATCGAACTGGCCCGCCGCGAGGAGCAGTTGGTGGAGCAGCGGGGCACGAACGCGCGCCGCGAGGCACAGGAGCACGCGGCGGCGGACGCCGTGCGGGCGGACGCGGAGGCGGCGCGGACGGTGAAGCTGGCCGAGGCCGAGGCGCAGCGGTCGGTACGGCTGGCGCGCGCGGAGGCCGACGGGGCACGCGAGGTGGGTGAGGCCCGGGCGCAGGCGCAGGCCGCCTGGCTCCAGGTGCACGCGAACGTCGACGTGGCGACCCTGCACGCCCTCACCGGGAGCCGGCTCGCCGAGAACCTGCCCCGCATCGACAGCGTGACGATCTCGCCGGACGTGCTGAACGGGCTGCTGGCGAAGCTGGGCCACGGGGACCCGGCGTGAGCCTCGCGCCCCGGGTCGTCCTCGTCCACCGCACCACGGAGTACGAGGAGTTGGTCGCCCACCACGGTACGCACGGACAGGCCGCCTTCTTCCTCTCCTCCCGGGGCCGGGACATCGCGGAGGTCGCCGAGCGGCACCGGCTGACCCGGCGGGCGCTGGCCGAGGTGACCGCGGCGATCCCGCTGACCTGGCGGCAGAGCCGGGTGGAGCGAGCGGACCTGGACCGTTTCCTGTTCGCACCCGAGGACGTCGTGGTGGTCGTCGGACAGGACGGACTGGTCGCGAACGTCGCCAAGTACCTCGCCGGGCAGCCGGTGATCGGCATCGACACGGACCCCGGGCGCAACCCGGGCGTGCTGGTACGGCACCGGCCCACCGACGCGGCGACCCTGCTGCCCGCGGCACAGGCGGCAGGCACCGGCGCGGAGGAGCTGACGATGGTCGAGGCCGTCGCCGACGACACGCAGCGCCTGGTCGCGCTGAACGAGATCTACCTGGGCGCCGTGGGACACCAGACGGCCAGGTACCGCCTGGGCCTCGAGGACGACGGGGGTGTCGTCGAGGCCCAGGCCTCGTCCGGGGTGCTGGTGGGGACGGGAACCGGGGCGACGGGCTGGCTCCGGTCGGTGTGGCAGGAGCGGGGCGCCACGCTGGAACTTCCCCGCCCCACCGAGGGCCGCCTGCTGTGGTTCGTCCGCGAGGCCTGGCCCTCCCCCGCCACCGGCACGTCCCTGGTGGCCGGCGCGCTCTCCACCACGGCCCGCCTCCACGTAACCGTCGAGTCCGAACGGCTGGTCGCCTTCGGGGACGGCATGGAGGCGGACGCGCTGGAGCTGACGTGGGGGCAGTCCGTACGGATCGGGATTGCGGACACCTCACTGCGGCTGCTCGGCTGAGCAGGGCTCAGGCGGGGCTCACAGCCGTGGGTCCACCGGCTCCGACTCCAGGGCCAGCACCCCGAACACGGCCTCGTGCACCCGCCACAGCGGCTCGCCCTCCGCCAGCCGGTCCAGGGCCTCCAGACCCAGGGCGTACTCGCGGATCGCCAGTGACCGCTTGTGGTTGAGGAACCGGCTCTGCAGCCGGGCCAGGTTGTCGGGGCGCGTGTACTCCGGACCGTAGATGATCCGCAGGTACTCGCGGCCCCGGCACTTGATCCCGGGCTGCATCAGCCGGCCCTCACTGCCGCGCACCAGCGCGCCCAGCGGCTTGACGACCATGCCCTCACCGCCGCGGCCGGTCATCTCCAGCCACCAGTCGACACCCGCCTGCACCGACTCCGGGTCACCGGTGTCGACGTACAGCCGTCGGGTGGTCTGCAGCAGGCCGCTGCCGTCGTGCTCCACCAGCCGGTCCAGCAGCGCCAGTTGCTCGTCGTGCGCGAGCGCGGCGAGGCTGCGGCCCTGCACGGCCAGGATCTGGAACGGCGCCAGGCGTACGCCGTCCAGGCCGTCCGTGGTCCAGCAGTACCGCCGGTACGCCGCCGTGAACGCCGCCGCGTCCGAGGCGCGCTCACGCTGGCGGGCCAGCAGGTCGGCCACGTCACAGCCCCGCGCGGCGGCACCCTCCAGCGCGGCGAGCACCGCCGGGAACACCGCGCCGGAGGCGGCGCCGACGGCCGCGTACTGCGAGCGCAGCAGCCCGGCGGCCTTCAGCGACCAGGGCAGCAGCTCGGCGTCCAACAGGAGCCAGTCCGTGTCGAGTTCGCTCCACAGACCGGCCTCGGTGACCGCCGCGCGGACACGGCCGAGAATCTCCTCGGTCACCGACTCGTCGTCGAAGAAGGGCCGTCCGGTACGGGTGTACAGCGACCCCGTGGGCCCGTCGACACCGAACCGCCTGCTCGCGGCCTCGGCGTCCCGGCACACCAGCGCCACCGCCCGCGAGCCCATGTGCTTCTCCTCGCACACTACCCGCTCCACCCCGTCCGCCGCGTACTGCGCGAACGCCTCGGCCGGATGCTCCAAGTACCCCTCGACGTGCGAGGTCGCCGTGGGTGCCATGGTCGGCGGCAGGTACGGCAGCAGACGCGGGTCGACGGCGAACCGGCTCATGACCTCCAGGGCCGCGGCCGCGTTCTCCTCACGGACCGACACCCGGCCCGCGTGCCGGGTCTCCACCACCCGCCGGCCGTGCACGTCGTTCAGGTCGAGCGGCCGGCCGTCCTGCCCGCCGGGCGCCTCGGGCCGCAGCGGCCGCGTCGGCTCGTACCAGACCCGCTCGGCCGGTACGTCGACCAGTTCCCGCTCCGGCCAGCGCAGCGCGGTCAGCTTGCCGCCGAAGACGGCGCCGGTGTCCAGGCAGATGGTGTTGTTGAGCCAGGTGGCCTCCGGGACCGGGGTGTGGCCGTAGACCACGGCCGCACGGCCCCGGTAGTCCTCCGCCCACGGGTAGCGCACCGGCAGCCCGAACTCGTCGGTCTCGCCGGTCGTCTCGCCGTACAGGGCGTGCGAGCGGACCCGCCCTGAGGTGCGGCCGTGGTACTTCTCCGGCAGACCGGCGTGGCAGACCACCAGCCGGCCGCCGTCGAGGACGTAGTGGCTGACCAGCCCGTCGATGAACTCCCGTACCTCGGCGACGAACTCCTCGCTCTGGGCCGCCATCTGCTCGACGGTCTCGGCCAGTCCGTGGGTGTGCTGGACCTGGCGGCCCTTGAGGTGACGGCCGTACTTGTTCTCGTGGTTGCCCGGCACGCACAGGGCGTTGCCCGACTTCACCATCGCCATCACCCGGCGCAGCACTCCCGGGCTGTCGGGACCGCGGTCGACGAGGTCGCCGACGAAGACGGCCGTACGGCCGTCCGGGTGGACGCCGTCGGTGTAGCCCAACTTGCCCAGCAGCCCCTCCAGTTCGAAGGAGCAGCCGTGAATGTCGCCGATGATGTCGAAGGGGCCGGCGAGGTGGGTCAGGTCGTTGAACCGCTTCTCGGTGACGACGGTGGCGTGCTCGACGTCCTCCACGCCCCGCAGAACGTGCACCTTGCGGAAGCCCTCACGCTCCAAGTGCCGTACCGAACGGCGCAGTTCGCGGATGTGCCGCTGGATGACCCGGCGCGGCATGTCGGCCCGGTCGGTGCGGGCCGCGTTGCGCTCGGCGCACACCTCCTCCGGGACGTCGAGGACGATGGCGATGGGCAGCACGTCGTGCTGCCTGGCCAGGTCGATCAGCTGCCGCCGTGCGTCCTGCTGCACGCTGGTGGCGTCGACGACCGTACGGCGGCCGGCCGCCAGGCGCTTGCCCGCGACGTAGTGCAGGACGTCGAAGGCGTCGCGGGTCGCGCTCTGGTCGTTCTCGTCGTCGCCGACCAGGCCTCGGCAGAAGTCGGAGGAGATCACCTCGGTCGGCTTGAAGTGCCGGCGGGCGAAGGTCGACTTGCCGGAGCCGGAGGCGCCGACGAGCACGACGAGGGAGAGGTCGGTGACGGGCAGGACCCGACCCTGGTGCTGTGCTGTCCCGCTCATGCCGCCTTCGCCTCCTTCTGGGTCATCATCCTGAACACGGCCATCTGGGTGGGCGGCCCGACCTCCGGGTCGTCCGGTCCCACGGGCACGAACTCCACGTCGTAGCCGTGCCGTTCGGCCACCGTGGCCGCCCAGGCGCGGAACTCCTGACGGGTCCACTCGAACCGGTGGTCGCCGTGCCGGACGTGGCCGGCCGGGAGGGACTCCCAGCGGACGTTGTACTCGACGTTCGGGGTGGTCACCAGGACCGTGCGGGGGCGGGCCGAGCCGAACACCGCGTACTCGAGGGCCGGCAGCCGGGGCGGGTCGAGGTGCTCGACGACCTCGCTGAGCACGGCGGCGTCGTACCCCTTGAGCCGCTTGTCGGTGTAGGCGAGGGAGCCCTGGACGAGCCTGACGCGCGCGGCCTGCCGCTCGCCCATCCGGTCCAGCTTCAGCCGCCGGGAGGCGATGGTCAGGGCGCGCATCGAGACGTCGACACCGACGATCTCCGTGAACCGCGCGTCCTTGAGGAGGGCCTGCACCAACTGGCCCTGTCCGCACCCGAGGTCGAGCACGCGGGCGGCGCCGGACGCGTGCAGCGCGGCGATGATCGCGTCCCGTCGCTGCACGGCGAGCGGGGTCGGCTTCTCCTCCGTCTCGGTCTCCGCCGCGACGGCGTTGTCGATGTCCTCGACCTCGCTGTCGTCCGCCTCGGCGAGCCGCACCAGCTCCAGTCGCTCCATCGCCTGCCGGGTCAGCGACCAGCGGCGGGAGAGGTAACGGCTGGTGATCAGCTTCTGCTCGGGGTGCTCGGGCAGCCAGCCCTCACCGGCCCGCAGCAGCTTGTCCACCTCGTCCGACGACACCCAGTAGTGCTTTGCGTCGTCGAGCACGGGCAGCAGAACATAGAGGTGGCGCAGCGCCTCGGCGAGGGTCAGCGCGTCGGACTCCAGGACGAGCCGCACGTACCGGGAGTCGCCCCACTGCGGGAACTCGGCGTCCAGCGCCACCGGTTCGGCGGTCACCGCCCACCCCAGCGGCTCGAAGAGCCGTCGTACGAGGGCCGGGCCGCCGCGAGCGGGCAGCGCGGGCACCTCGACGCGCAGCGGCAGCCGTCGGCCGGCACGTTCCGGCCGGGCCTTGCACACGCCCTTCATCGCGGTGGAGAACACACCGCTCAGCGCCACCGCGAGCAGCGACGAGGCCGCGTAGGGGCGGTCGTTGACGTACTGCGCGAGCGCCGCGTCGGGGGCGCCGCCGCGCCCCTTCCCCTTGCCCTTCCTGACCAGGGCCACGGCATCGACCTCCAGCAGCAGCGCCGCCGTGCAGCGCCGGAGGTCCGCCTCGGGGTAGACGACGTGCGCCGTGCCGTGGGACAGCCGGGTCGAGAACGGGTTGTCAGGATGCTTGTGGAGGAGAAAACCCAGGTCGGTGGCCGGGTTCTGCTCGTCGCCAGTGGTCGAGATCGTCAGGAACACGTGACCGAGTATGGGTGGGGGCGGGCCGACTCCGGTACTGGATTACCGAGCCCCCAGGGTCGGTGACCCCGGGGGCTCGGGTTGTCGGTTCATCCGGGCGGGTCGATGTCCTTACGACAGCTGGGACTGCACCTGGGCGGCGATCAGCTCCAGGTGGTCCAGGTCGTGGAGGTCGAGGATCTGGAGGTAGAGGCGCTGGGAGCCGGCCTCGGTGTAGCGGCCGATCTTCTCGACGACCTCGGCGGGGGTGCCCGCCAGGCCGTTCGCCCTGAGCTCGTCGGCCTCGCGGCCGATGGCGGCGGCGCGGCGGGCGACCTCCTGGTCGTCCTTGCCGACGCAGACCACCAGGGCGTTGGACAGGATGATGGAACCGGCCTCACGACCGGCCTCCTCGGCGGCGGCGCGGACGCGGGCGAACTGGCGCTCGCTGTCCTCGACGGAGCCGAAGGGCAGGTTGAACTCGTCGGCGAAGCGGGCGGCGAGGCGTGGGGTGCGGGTAGGGCCGTGGCCGCCGATCAGGACGGGGATCCTGTCCTGGGCCGGCTTGGGCAGAGCGGGCGAGTCGGTGAGGTCGTAGTACGTGCCGTGGAAGTCATAGGTGTCGCCGAGCTTCGTCTGCCACAGGCCGGTGACGATCTCGAGCTGCTCCTCCAGGCGGGCGAACTTCTCCTGCGGGAAGGGGATGCCGTACGCCTTGTGCTCCTCCTCGAACCAGCCCGCGCCGAGACCGAGTTCGACACGGCCGCCGGACATCTGGTCCACCTGGGCGACCTGGATGGCGAGGACGCCGGGCAGGCGGAAGGTACCGGCCGTCATCAGGGTGCCCAGGCGGATCCGGCTGGTCTCGCGGGCGAGCCCGGCGAGGGTGATCCAGGCGTCGGTAGGGCCGGGGAGGCCGTCCACGTCGCCCATGCGGAGATAGTGGTCGGAGCGGAAGAAGGCGTCAAAACCGAGGTCCTCGGTGGCCTTCGCCACGGTGAGCAGGGTGTCGTAGGTGGCCCCTTGCTGGGGCTCGGTGAAGATACGGAGATCCATGCATCCATCCTGCACGCCCCGACGCGGTCAATCCCTTCGGGCCAGTGACCGGGGCCCCGGGTGATCGTTGGCCGCTGCGGAGCCGGACCGCCCGGCACCCGCGCCCGAGGAGGCCGTCATGTCCGAAGAATCCGTGGTGCCAGGGGGCTCCATCGGTCAGCCCAAAGGGCTGCTGCAGCGGATGGAGGAGCTGATGGCGGCGCTGAACGCGGACCTCTCGGCGCTCGACGCGGACCTGCAGACGACCGGCCGCGACACCGGGGAGCGGGACGCCTCCTGAGGTTCTAGTGCCGCGGCAGGCGACGTTCGCCCCGTCGCGACGCCCGGCACGCTCCCCCAGAGGGGGCACCCCCATCGCCGCACCGGCCGAAACCCCCAGTACGTCCGGTCCATCAACGGGGCATTCCGTCCGGCACGCCGAGAGGACGCTCCCCCACTCTCGACTTCGCTCGAGCGGGAGGGGCCCCCACGACGCCGCTCCTGACCGGGCAAACGCTGCCTGCCGCGGCACTAGTAGACTGTCGCGACTAAGTGTCTTTCTGGTTGGTGGAGTTGGGGTCGGGCAGGCTTCGTATGATGCTTGCGTTCGGCCGGGCAGGGGTGCCGTGTCCTCGCAGAAGAAGTATCCGGTTGTCTTGAGTGCCGAAGACCGTCGGGCGTTGGAGCGTGTGACGACGACGGGGGTGCGCAGCGCGTCGATGATCAGGCGGGCGCGGGTGCTGCTCGCGTTGGACACCTCGGCCGGCGAGGTCGCTCCGCGGGCGGTGATCGCGGAGCGGATCGGGGTCTCGTGTGATTCGGTCCGCCTGATCTCGAAGCGGTACGCGGAGACCGGCGGCGATGTGTGGGCCACGGTCGGCCGGAAGCAACGCGCACTGCCGCCGGTGCCCTCCTTGGTGACCGGCGAGGTCGAGGCGAGGCTGATCGCGCTGGCCTG
>NZ_JBIWPO010000004.1:0-276961 GCF_044768275.1 Streptomyces sp. NPDC101152
CCAAGCAGCAGAGTGCCCACCGCTGACCCTCAGCGCGTCAGAAACTGGCCTCGTTCATCCGTACGTGGCTGAGGACGTTCACCTGTACGCCGACACCGAGGATCACGGCAGTGAGGTTGGCGGGGACGGAGCCGGTAATGCGGATCGCAAGGTAGGTCTCGTGGCCCTCGTCCGCACGGACCTGCAATCCGAGGGTGAAAGTGTCGAAGTCCTGGGCATGTTCGCGGCCGTCCCGCAAAGTCGCCCGGGTCAGCTCCAGAAGGGCCGCGCGCAGCCCTCGCACAAAGCGGACTGCGGCCTCGGCCCGGTAGCGGACGTGGTCCTCACGGGCCGGCAACAGGTGCGCGGTGTAGGTCGAGGTCTTCAACCCGTCGGTGTGAACGGCGTTGTAGCGGGCCCGTGCCGCCTTGGCGTCCGCCTCCAGCGCGGCATAGAAGTCGTCGCCCGAGCCGTCTTCGCGCCGTCCTGCCGCCACCAGCCAGGGCAGGTCCTCACCTATCCATACCGCGCCGCGCCACCGCTGCACCTTCACCTTGAACAGCACTTGGTCATCGATGGCGCGGATCCGTTCGTGCTTGGTCCCGGCGTCGGCAAACTGCTCCGCCGCCTTCGCCAGGATCGGATGCTCGATCTCGTCCAGCGGCACGGTGACCGGAGGCAATGACAGTTCCAGATCCTCGCGCAGGCAACGCAGCGTGGGACGGGCGGGTCGCATCTTTTCGTGTTCTCGGCTCTCGCTACTCTTCGATCCCGCCGACCGCATCGATCTCCTCCGCGGTCAGCCCGGTCAGCAGCATCACGTCCGACTTCAACGACCCGTCCAGCACCTGGAGCGCCTCGACCATGCCGGCACGCAGGTCCTCCCGACGCTGTTCCAGGTAGGCCCGCACCGCCTCGGCGACAAGATCCTTCTTCGTCAGCCCCAGGAAGTGTGCGCCCTGACTGATCAGCTTGTCGGTCTCCGGGTCCACCTTCAGTGGAGCCTGCCGCGCCGTCTTCGTTGCCACCGTCATGACCATCACCTCCCCACCATAGTACCTAAGTACCTCAAACTGTGAAGCCGCGATGGCGGCAAGCGGGAGCAGGACCACGTGCCCGCCACGGAGGTCCACGTGGTCACGTGCAATGGGCTGTGATGCCCCAGAAACGGTCGTGTGATCACAGGGCACCAACCCCACAGTGCCGGAGTGAGCCGGCCAGGACGTTGCCGCCCCACTTTGCGGCCCGGAGGGCCGGCTGCGGAGCCCTGGCGGCCCAGCACGACGAGGACGACTCCGGCGGAGGCCACGTCCCGGCTGCAGGGGCGCGTCGTGCGGGCAGTGCGGCGCGCTCACCCGCCAGTTCCTCAATGTCGCGGTCAGCCGCGCCAAGCGCCGCCTGTTCGTCATCGGCAATCGCGACGTCTGGCACGACCAGCACTGCTTCGCCCTCCCACGTCTGGCAGCCCGTGCAGAAGCAGGAGTGACGTGATATTCGCTCTGCCGGGGGTGGTGTCCGTCAGACGAGTGCGGAGACCGCCGACAATGCGGACGCGATCAGGGACACCAGCCCGGGCACACCACCGCACTTCTGCTGGATCTTCTCCAGCAGCCCCTTGGCCACAGCTCGCCCGTCGGTGTTGTCCAGCGGCTGCTCGGCCACCGTGTCCAGGAAGCCGACGCACAGGTCGTAGTCGTTGACGCGGGCGCGTTCAAGCTCCATGCCCTGCCGGATCTGCCCGAGCAGATCGGCGATGCCTTGTAACTCGTCCCGGCCGATGCCGGAGTTGTCCTGGCTCTGAGTCGAGTGGTAGGCACCCGGCTGGTTCTGCACATTCTGCATGGTTCCGCTGTTCTGGATCCCTGAGTTGGCGCCACCCGGCTGCCGGTTACGGCCGAACATCACGTTCCTCCTCCTGATCCTGACGACTGCTGGGAGCCGACGGCCCCCGGCTGGTTCTGGACGTTGCTCATCTCACCCGTGTTGATGATGCCGTTGTTCAGGACAACCGTGATCTTTTCCCGGTACGCGACGGTGTCCACGTTGTGTTCGACGAGGAAGCCCTCGACGGCGGCGAGGACCCGTCCTTGCATCATGTCGATGTAGCGGCGGGCGTCGTCGTACTGGAGCATGTCGTCCATGTACCGGGTCGAGTAGACCTCCCGCAGGCTCACCGGCCCCTTACCGGGATCCTGCTCGGGACGCGGCTCGCCCTTCTTGGCCCGTTTGACCAGCTGAACCAGCCACCAGCCGGTGTCCACGACGGCGAGGTAGGCCATGCGCCGTCTCCAGACCCAGCCCCCTCGCCTCGCTTCCTTCTCCGCCCGGCGCAGTTCGGGGTGGACGGGGTTGACCACGTGTGGGCGGATGACGACTCGCAGGTAGTGGTTCTCGTAGGCGAAGCCCACAAAGAGCGACGCCACCAACTCGCCGTCCCACGAGGTCATCCGCGCGCACAGGAAGCGCCGGGCGACCTTCGGCGTCCGCTGCGCGTTCGCCGCCCGCACACCGTCCCGGGCCAGTGTGACCAGCCCCTCCCACCTCTCGGAGGTCAGCGTCTCCCAGCGATCGGCGGCAATCGCCGCGACACCGAACACCTCCTGCTCGCTGTCGGGGTGGAAGTCCCGCAAAGGCTTGATGAGGCGCTGCAATTCGCCGGCCACATGGGCGTGCAGGTCGTCCGGGGTGAAGGTGACCACGCCATCGCCAGGCCGTGCCCCGGCCAGGAGATCTTCCACGCTGGGTAAGAGCCGAGACGGGCTGTTCCCCTTCTCAGAGCCCTGACCGTCGTCCTCGTCCGACGACTTGGCGGGACCCACATCGATTCCGATCTGCGTCTCGAACCAGACCTTGCCGGCCCCGACGAAGTGGTACTTCGCCCCCGAGGAACGGATCTGGTTCTGGTACGGGACGACCTCCTCGTATGTCGCGTCCCGGATCTGCTCCACCGCGCGCCGGAACCGGCGGGGCACCTCGGCACCCCACACCTCCCCTTCGCCGGCGCCGATCAGCGGGCCCAGCCGCCTCTGGGCGAGCACCCGGTCCGTGTAGAACGCCGCCCATAACCCGATCACGGTGATCAGCGGGGCCAGGTAGGCGAGCGGTGCCAGCAGCCACAGGCCACCGGCCGCGCAGGCCAGGACCATGAGGCCGCGGCGCAGCCACAGCAGCCGTTCCGCCTGCGCACACGCGGTCAGTACAGCTTCCAGGTCGAAGCCGTGCGACGGTACCGGATGCCCGCCGGCCGCGATTCGGCGGCGAACCCAGCGCGCGTACTCGTGGCCGACCAGCACGCGTGGCTGCTTGCGCTCGGTCGGCTCGTCATCGTCCAACGCTTTCTCCAGCGCGGCCCTGTCGCCTTCGAGGGCTCGTTTGGCCGCCTGTTCCAGGCGCCGCTCGCGCACCTTCTTCGGAGTCAGCCTGTCACTGAGTTGCTTGGCCTTCTTCCGTCGCCACGTTCCCAGCTTCTCAGCGAACTCCTCCGCTCTGTCGGGCCGCAGATGCGCCACCGCGCACAGTAATCGCGTGGGCTCGGTCATCCCACCCTGCCCATAGCCGGGCCGACCGTTGCCGTTCGCCGGCTGCCGTGGCACCGCAGGCAATTTCAGCAGCGACCCGGCCCCATCCGCCCAGGCGTCCCGGAATTTTAAGGAATCCGAATCCATACGCCCCCGTCCATCAGCACGACGAACGATCGTGCCCCATGGAAGCGGTCGTTGCCTACCACACCCAAGCATGCCAATCAGGCCAAAATCGGTAGCGTGGGGCGCAAGTTCAGGGACGACCTCGGCTTCCGTTCACATGCGCCCGGTCCACCGTGCTCGGGATCCGGCCGACACGCCGCCAACGGGCCAGCACGGCCCGGCCGTAGTTGTTCGTGCCCGCCACCCGGTCCAGCTCCGCCCCACTGGCCATGTGCCCGGCAGCCAGCTGACGCTGGAAGTGTTCCCACATCACGTCCTCCGCCGAGATGCCAGCTGACCGAGGCCGAACACCCTGCGATAGCAGAGCCTGTTTCTCTCGCTCGCCAACGCCTGCCGACTCTCGACCATTCTCGCTCGCCTCTTGCCGCCCCGAACGTGTCTCGTCTCGGTTCCCCGAGTCTTGCTCTCGCCGGGCATCCTCTGTCTCGTCTCGGCTCCCTTTCACGCCCCCGTCTCGCTCCCTGTCGCCGGACGGCGTGGACGAGTGGCGAACGCTCTCGTCCCGGTCTCGGCGGCCGAAACGGTGCGCGAGCAGTTCCACCGACAGCAACAGCGCGACCGGCGGCCAGCCCGCCACCAACATCGGCTTCCACGCCAGTGCAGGCGCCGCAGCGATGTTCGCCGCCAACGACACCGCGATACCGAGAAGGAACGCCAGCCACACCACAACCCGCGCCCGGCACCCCACGCTTCGAGCCGGGGCCAGCAACCCGACTGTCGCCAACAGCAACAGCCCGTCAACTGACAAGGGCCACAGCGTCGCGCTCACCGCATCCGCCCCACCCTGCAAGGCGAACTCCCGCTGATGCACGTATGAGGCGTACCCCGCCACCGACGCCACCACCAGCGCACAGCCACGCCGCACCCACGCCTCAAACCCGACACCGTTACCCACGGTGCCCGAGGCGGCGTCACAAACGACCGGGGAATCCCCCCGAGACACCGACTTCGGGGCGCTCACCGGGAACCACCACCACGCCGACGGCGCCGCCGCTCCTGCGGCACCGCCACCGTCCCGGAAAGCACCAGCTCACGGCCTATACGGGGCCGTACAGATGCTGTCGGTGCCCCGCCGGGGGCGCCCTCGCTCCGCCCTCCTTCGGGAGGGCGTTTTTGCTGGCCAGAGCAGGTGAAACCCTTCACGGAAGGGCGCCGGGCCGCTATCCATCGGTCATGGGAAGGGCCCGGCGCCGTCCGGCTGTCACCGGGATTCTGCGGGTGACTGCGGCAAATACGTGGCGAAGTTTTTGGCCGAAGATCAACCAGCGGCGGGCAGCACGCAGAGGTCCTACGGCGGCTTCGAGGCGCTTCTTCAGGTCGGCCTGCTGACCATCGACGCACCGGACGTACGTGGCGAGGAGCACGCTTCAGCCTGTCGGCGGTGCCGGCTCGCGAACCCTCGATAGTCGAGAACCAGGACGAAGCCCACCGCCGCAAAGAACACGCCCATAAGGAACGGCCCCAGCAAGCCCCAACCGTGGACAGGCGCGCCTCGCCCGACCACCGTCGAGTCCGTGATCACGGTAGGGCTATGACGTGTCAACACCTGGAGATCATAGGAGGGCAGCCCTCCAGAGGGCCCCCTCTACGAGTCCGGTTCGCGACCAGGCCATGCACCAAACAGTGCCCGCCCCTGCGGGAACCCGCGGGAAACGGCCGGAATGCGAGACCCGGCCTGCTCCGTCACACCTTTCAGCAGCCAGCCGCCCACGAACCCGGGCGAAGGCCCTCGTGCTCAGCCCAACTCCCACCACCACAGTTGGAAAGGGTGTGGGTCGGCGGCTTCTCATGGCTTCGCCGTTGGAACTCGACACGCGTACCGTCATACGGCAGAACGACTTGCTGACTCCAGGGAACGTGCCGAGTGGCTATCGGATCTGGGACAACCGGGGACGTCGATGGTGGGGAGATGTCTACGAGTTGTGCCCTGACGACCTCGTACTCGAGCTCAACGGTCATGCGGACCAGGCACGGGTCACTGCGCTGATGAAGCACTACAGAGCTCAGGAGCGGTAGATGATTGTCCATTGCGCGAGTTCTGGGGAATGCATCATGGGCTCATGGGCATCGATCTGGAGTTGCATTCCGCTCGGCCGGCACGCAGTTGGCGGAAGTCCCGCGCGACACTCCTTCGGGGCTCTTACGGGCACGGCGACGCGTTGGCCGATGTGCTCGGCTCGTTCCGGCTTCCTGGAGTCCCGGGCAGGCTCACCGCTGTCGATCCCTCCGCAGATTCGTTGATGAACGAACAAGAGTCGGCCGCTGCACTCAGAGAGATCCACGCTCTGAAGCAGCGGTGCAGCGACGAGCGACAACGCGCCGCTGTGGACGACCTTGCGACGATGCTGGAGCAGTGTGCCGGCATCCCGGGCAGCTACCTGTGGTTCCAGGGCGATTGAAAATGCGTTCGGCTTGCCATCGCCACAGGCGACGCATGACCACGTGAGGGAACCCGGTTGCTTGCATCTGATGGCCGATGCTTCGTCCGGTGTCGATGGGCGGGCACATACCGCCTCCCGGACAGTTGCCGACGGCGAGGTGAGGACCGAACTCCGACGGCGGATCGCGGAGCACTAAGAGTGCGGGGTGGGCGAGAACGTGGTCCGCCAGGCTCGGGAGCTGCTGATTTCGCAGGGCGCCCTGGAGCGCCGCGCTGGTGCGGGCACCTACGTCGCCGAGCCCGGCAGCGGGTATGACTGGTTCGTTCCTCGGCTCGCGAGCGGCCCGGCGGGTCGCCGTTCCGGGGCGGTAGGCACACAGCACAGTATGTGCTGCATGCCGTACGGGCTGGTCTCCCCGGCCCACTCAGCGCTCGTACAGCAGTTCGCGGGCGGCAGACCTGAATCCGAGAACTCGTCGGCCGCGGTCGGCACCGCCCGCGGTCCTGAGCCCACAGGCGCACGCGCCTCCCCCCTCGGACGGCGGGATCAGCGCCGGGCGGCGGGGCGCAGCGGAAGCTGGCCCCCGGCACCGACCACTGCGCAAGGGTGGGCGGGCGGGTCGTCACCGGCTGGAGAGGTGATGTTCTTGTCTCAGGCGAGAGTCACCTGTCAAAATGGTGACGTGAACCTTGACCATGTATTCGTGTGCGGACACCCGGCCCTCGACTTCGCCGCCACCCTCCGGGCCCGCCGCTCGGCCCGGTTCGAGATGTTCGTGACGCCGGAGCGGCTCAACGCCTGGTACCTGGAGTCCGGGCTCGTGGACGCGATCACGCCCGGCGAGGAGGACGACGTCCGGGCGGCGACCGCCGTGCGCGAGGCTGTCTATCAGCTCGTCACCGACCGCCGGCTCGGCGAGGACCTCGACCGGGAGGCGCTCGCCGTGCTGAACGGCGCGGCGCGGAAGACCCCCGCTACGCCGCAGCTCACACCGGCCGGCAGGCACACCGAGGCGACCCCCGAGCAGGCGCTCGCCACTCTCGCCCGGCAGGCCGTCGAGCTGCTCAGCGGCCCGGACGTGCCCCTGTTGAAGGAGTGCGGCAACCCCGAGTGCACCCGGGTCTACATCGACCGCTCCCGGGGCATGCGGCGCCAGTGGTGCGGCATGGAGTCCTGCGGCAACAAGATCAAGGCCGCGGCGTACCGCGCCCGTAAGAAGACGGCGGCTCCGGCGAGCGCACACTGATCAGCGGGTGACGGGCGAGGGGGAATGTTGTCGCGCGTCGCCTTGGAGTAGGTACAGATCCGGTGCGGGGCGTCCGCTAGTTCCTCCGCCGGGGCAGTGACGAACTCACGCGAGCCTGGCAAGGTCAGACGGTGATGGTCTTGTACTCGGTGTACGTGCCGAGGCCGACCGCTCCGTACTCGCGGCCGATGCCGCTCGCCTTGAAGCCGCCGAACGGGCCGTCGAAGGCCACGGACGCGCCGTTGACGGTGACCGTGCCGGTGCGGATGCGGCGGGCGATCGCCAGGGCGTGCTCCTCGTCGGCGGACCAGACGCCGCCCGAGAGGCCGTACTCCGAGTCGTTGGCGATGCGGACGGCGTCGTCCTCGTCGTCGTAGGCGATGACCACCAGGACCGGACCGAAGATCTCCTCCCGCGCGACCCGCATGGAGTTGTCGACGTCGGCGAAGACGGTCGGGGTGACGTAGTTGCCCTGCTCAAGGCCCGCCGGGACCTGCAGGCCACCGACGACCAGGCGGGCGCCCTCCTCGATGCCGAGCCGGATGTAGTCGCGCACCCGTTCCTGCTGGTCGGGGCGGATCATCGGGCCGATGAAGGTGTCGGGGTCGTTCGGGTCGCCGACCTTCAGTGACCGCACCATGTCCGCCAGCGCGGTCACCACCTCCTCGTACCGGCCGCGCGGAGCCAGGATCCGGGTCTGGGCGATGCACGACTCGCCGTTGTTGAGCAGGGAGCCGAACTTGAGGCCCGCGACCGCCTTCTCGATGTCGGCGTCGGGGAGGATGATCGCGGCGGACTTGCCGCCCAGTTCCAGGCTGACCCGCTTGAGCTGCTCGCCCGCGATCGCGGCGATACGGCGGCCGGCCCGGGTCGAGCCGGTGAAGGCGATCTTGTCGACCTCCCGGTGCGAGATCAGGTACTCACTGGTCTCCCGGTCCGCGGGCAGCACGCTGACCACCCCCTCATGCAGCCCCAGCCCCTCCAGCAGTTCGGCCAGGAACCCCATGCTCAGGGAGTTCTCCGGGGACACCTTGAGGACCACGCAGTTGCCGACCAGCAGGGCGGGGAGGATCTTCGCGGTGGCCGAGGAGAACGGCGAGTTCCACGGGATGACGGCGGCCACGACACCGACGGCCTCGCGGCGCACCACGCTGCGCACGGGCGAGGCGGGGTCGGAGGACGCGAGCGTCTCCTCCCAGGGGAACTCCTCCGCCGCCTTCAGGTAGGCGTTCGCCTGCCGGGTCAGGCCGGGCTGTCCGGCGCGGGTGAACCAGGCGGCCGAACCGTTTTCCAGCGAGATCAGCCGAGCGATGTTCTCGGCGTTCTGCTCGCGCAGCGCGTTGAACCGCCGCAGGAGCGCGATCCGTTCCGCCGGCGGGGTCAGCCGCCACGCGCCCGCCTCGAAGGACGCCCGTGCCGCGCCCACCGCGCGGTCGACGTCCGCGGGCCGCGCCTGCGCCGCACGGCCGACCACCGACCGGTCGTGCGGCGAGGCGATGTCGAGCAGCTCCGGATCGCTCGGCTTGACCCATGAGCCCCCGATGAAGAGCCGGTCGTAGGTGATCACGCGAATCTTCTACCTTCCGTTATAAGTGTCACGACAATGTAGCACTTATGTTTGTCAGCTACACACGGCAGTGACTGTAGTGCGCTCGATCAACGTGCGTCACCGATTTGACAGGTGACGACCCCTGTGTG
Organism: Streptomyces sp. NPDC101152; assembly: GCF_044768275.1. Classification (NCBI taxonomy): domain Bacteria; kingdom Bacillati; phylum Actinomycetota; class Actinomycetes; order Kitasatosporales; family Streptomycetaceae; genus Streptomyces; species Streptomyces sp. NPDC101152. The sequence continues at coordinate 9,009 of NZ_JBIWPO010000004.1, forward strand.
ACGGACGTCGCCCCGCTCCTCACCGACCAGGGGTACCGCGTCATCGTCCCGTTCCTGCGCGGCCAAGGCAGCACGCAGTTCCTGTCCCGCCACGAAGTCCAGCGTGCCGTGCCCACCGCCTTCGCCCGGGCCGTGGCCGACGCCGACCACCGCCTCTGAGTAGCCCACGGGCGCAGTGCCCTGCGCCGCCCTCCCTAGACTCGTTGCGGTGAGAGCCGACGCAGCGCGCAACCTGGAAGCCGTCCTGACCACCGGGGCACGCATGCTCGCCGCCGACCCGGGCGCGAGCATCGCGAGCATCGCCGCGGCGGCGGGCGTGGACCGGCGTACCGTCTACCGGCGCTTCGCCTCCCGCGAGGACCTTCTCACGGCCATCTACGCGGCCCGCCTCACGGCCATCGAGCACGCCATCGAGGACGCGCGGCTGCGGGAGGCACCGGTCACCGTCGCCCTGCACCGGTACGTCGAGAACATCATCGCCGTCAACCGGACCTGGCCCGTCGACCTCACCCGGATGCTTGCCGACGACAGCGTGCACGCGCGCCGCGACGCGTCCGTCCGTGAGGTCGACGCCTTCCTTCGGCGCGCCACCGACGAGGGGCTCCTGCGCACCGGTCTTCCGGAGGGGTGGGCGGGCGCGCTGCTGCCGCAGCTGATGCACCTCGTCTCCCGGCAGTTGCCCGAACTGAGCCCGGCGCGGGCGGCGGACGTCGTCGTCGACACCCTGCTCAACGGCCTGGGAGCGCCCTGACGCGAGGTCAGTCGGCCTGGCGGTGCGGATGCGCGGGGTAGACGCCGAGGACCCGTACCTCGGAGGAGAAGAAGCGCAGTTCGTGCAGGGCGAGGGCGACGCGCTCCTCGTCGGGGTGGCCCTCGACCTCGACGTAGAAGCGGCTGGGGTTGAGCCCCGCGCCGATCTGGTAGCTCTCGATCTTGGTCAGGTTGACGCCGCTGCTGGCGAACCCGCCGAGCGCCTTGTAGAGCGCGCTGGGGATGTTGCGCACGCAGAAGAACAGGCTCGTCATCGTCGGCTCGCCGGTGTAGGGGGCGAGGGCCGCCTCCCGGGACAGGACGACGAAGCGGGTGGTGTTGTCCGGGTCGTCCTCGACCTCGGGGCGCAGCACCTCGAGCCCGTAGAGCCTCGCCGCTGCGGGCGGGGCGAGCGCCGCGTGCCGTGGGTCGCCGAGTTCGGCCACCTCGCGTGCCGCGCCGGCCGTGTCGTCGCTGACCAGGGTGCGCCAGCCGCCCTCGCGTAGCACCTTGCGGCACTGTCCGAGCGCGTGCACATGACTGCGGACGCACTCGACGCCCTCCAGGGTCGCGCCGGGCACCCCCATCAGGTCGAAGCGGATGGCGAGGAAGTGCTCGGCGATGATGAACAGCCCCGACTCGGGCAGGAGGTGGTGGACGTCCGCCACGCGTCCGGCCGCGGAGTTGTCCACCGGGATCACGGCGACATCGGCGGCGCCGAGCGTCACGGCGTCGAGGGCCTGCTCGAAGCTCGTGCACGGCAGTCCGGTGCTCCCGGGATAGAGGACGTCGGCGGCGGTCGCCGAGTTGGAGCCGGGTTCACCCTGATATGCGGCGGTCGTCACCGTGGTCAGCCTTCCTGGGGCGGTCCTGTCGTGCGGCGCCGAGAACTCCTCGCGTGCCGCACCCGCTGAAGTATGGGCGAAACGCGGCCGGGGTTCACCCGCGTCTCAGCAGCGGGACAACGAGCGGGCGTCACCGGTGTGAGCATCCACACCTTCTCCATGATTGCGTCACCGGCGTGGGCGCGGCAGAGTGTTCGAACTGCCTTGTCCGGTGGGGTTGTTGCCCTCGACAGTCGTGGGCCGGCCCGACGGACGAACCGGAAGGAAAACGCGTGAGCCCGATATCGGTGCGGGGATTAGCGGTCGCTTCCGCAACTGCGGTCACCGCCGTCGGAAGCGTTGTCGGCATCGCCTCGGGCAGCGCGGCACAGCCCGGTGACGCCGAGGCGACGGCCTCCGACACCACCCTGCTGGCTGACCTGCCCGCGGGCCAGCAGGCCCAGGTGCAGACCGCGTCGCTGACACAGCAGGCCGACGCGCAGGCCGTCCAGGCGGACGCGAGCGCCAAGAAGGCCGCCGAGGAGTCCGCCCGCAAGGCCGCGGCCCGGACGGCGACGCAGAAGAAGGAAGCCGCCCAGAAGGCGCTGCAGGCGTCCAAGGACCGCGTCGAGACCAAGTCCGCCACGTCCACGGGCTCCGGCTCGGGATCGGGCTCCTCCGACATCCCCGTGCAGAGCTCGTACACCGTCACGCAGATCAAGGCGATCGCCGCGCAGATCGTGCCGGGCGACCAACTGCAGTGCTTCAGCAACATCGTGGAGCGCGAGTCCGGCTGGAACTACCAGGCCGTCAACCCCTCCTCCGGTGCCTACGGCCTCGTGCAGGCCCTGCCGGGCTCCAAGATGTCCTCCGCCGGCGCCGACTGGCGGACCAACCCGGCCACCCAGATCAAGTGGGGCCTCAACTACATGAACACCGTCTACCAGAGCCCGTGCGGCGCGTGGACGTTCTGGCAGGCCAACCACGCCTACTGAGCGGGCGGTCAGTCGACCGTCCGGGGTTTGGGAGCCTCGTGGCCCCCGCCGGAGACGGAGTTGCGCGTACCGACGCATGCTGACCCTGCCTTGCGCAGCCTCGAGCGGGACCGGCGCGGTCACCGCGGCCAGGGCGGCCTACGACAGCGCCGCCCTGGCCGCCGCTGAGGCGGAGGAGCCCGTTACGCCGCTGTCGGCTACTGCGCCGAGTCCTTCAGGCCGCTCGACGCCGCGTAGGCCTGGGCCGGCGTCATCGGCACGCCGTTGATCTGGACCGTCCTGTAGGGGCTGACCTTGGCGCAGCCCTTGGCGTTGTCGGCGGTCTGGGCATGGGCGTCGGCGACGGCCGCGTGGGTGTCGGCCGGGGCGGCCGAGCCGCCGGAAGAACCGCCCGCGGAGCCGAAGGTCGTACCGGTCGGCCAGTCGCTGCCGATGACGAGGACCACGCCGGCGGTGCTGCCCTGGGTGAGCTGCGAGGCGGGCAGGCCGATCGCGGAGGCGACGGTCTGGGCCTCCGCCTTCTGCCCGGGACCGTAGGTGATGGTCGTCTTCGCCGACCGGGCCGGCGCGTTGCCCGAGGTGGTGCCCGAGCTGAAGCCCTTCGCGATCAGGCCGCCCGCGACGACGGAGGCGCGTCCCCCGGTCGTGGTGCCGTTCTCCACGTGCACGGCGACCTGGGAGGCGGGCACGGCGGGTGCCGCCGAGGCGGAAGAAGAAGAGGAAGAGGAGGAGGACTTCTTCTTGGCTCCGTCCTCGGCGGACAGCGACTGGTCGTTGGCGATGGTGGCGAACAGCTGCTTCGCCGCCGCGGCCGGCACCACGCGGTCCTTGTTGGCCGGATCGGCCGCGGTCTGCATGGTGGTGAACGTCATCCGCTTCGACGGCACCTTGTTCAGGTCCGTCGCCAGCGAGATCAGCTTGGTCACGCTGCCCAGGCCGTCGTCCACCGTCAGCGCCTTGGTGGCCGCGTCCGCCAGCGAGTACACCTTCGCCGGGTTGGCCAGCGTGCCCGCGCTCTTGAACTTGCGGATCATCGCGCTGAGGAAGAGGTGCTGGGAGACCGTACGGCCCAGGTCGCTGCCGTCGCCGAAGCCGTGCCGGGAACGGACGAACTCCAGGGCCGCGTTGCCCTTGAGCGTGTGGGTGCCCTTGGCGAGCTTGAGGTGGGAGTAGGTGTCGTACACGTTGTCGCTGACGCAGACCGAGACGCCGCCGACCGCGTCGGACATGCTGACCACGCCGGCGAAGTCGAGCATCACGAAGTGGTCGATGGTGATGCCGGTGAGCTCGTGGACGGTTTCGACCTGGCAGGCGGGGCCGTACTGCAGCGCGCTGTTGATCTGGCCGTAGTAGCCGGGCGTCGACTGCTTGCTGTCCGGGTCCTTGCAGGCGGGGACGTGCGTCATGGTGTCGCGCGGCACGCTCATGACGGTGGCGTTGGAGCGGTCGGCGGAGACGTGCACCACCATCTCCACGTCCGCGTTGTGGCCGACGGTCGAACTGGCCGAGCCGCAGCCGCCGCCCAGTTTGCAGTCGATCGCGTTGTTGCGGCCGTCCGAGCCGATGACCAGGAGGTTGATGGGGGTCCGGCCGAAGGCGTCCGCCTTCTCCGAACCGCCCTTGCCGTCGAGCGAGATGCTGTTGATGTTGCCGTTGAGATGCTCGTACAGCCAGGCTCCGGCTCCGGCGGTGATCAGTATCAGCGCCGAGACGGTCAGCAGGGCTATGCGTGCGACGCGTCTGCGCCGGGCCACCGGTTTCGCGCGGCGTCCGGCGCGACCGCCGTGCCCGCGCGTCGCCTGCCGGGCGGCGGCACGGCCGCCCTGCGGGGGCACGCTCGCGTGGTCCGTCCCGCCGCGCCGGCGGGACGTCTCGCCCCGGGGGCGGGGGACGCCCCCCGAGCGATCACGGGTGGCCGATCGGCCGCGGGTCTCGCCCCAGGGGTCGCTCAACTCCCACTCCCTACGCTGCGGCGTACGTCAGGGCGGAGCCCTGGGCTCGGATGATTGCGCAATATAGCAACGGTGACTGAGAAACTCCGATGGTCCACGCCACACGCTCTTACCTGAACGGCGGGGACCTTTCAGACGTTGACGCCGAAGTCCGACGCGATGCCGCGCAGGCCCGAAGCGTAACCCTGACCGACGGCGCGGAACTTCCACTCGCCGCCGTGGCGGTACAGCTCACCGAAGACCATAGCCGTCTCCGAGGAGGCGTCCTCGGAGAGGTCGTAGCGCGCGATCTCCTGGCCGCCCGCCTGGTTCACCACCCGGATGAAGGCGTTGCGGACCTGTCCGAAGCTCTGGCCGCGGGTGTCCGCCTCGTGGATGGAGACCGGGAAGACGATCCGCTCGATGTCGGCGGGTACGGCGGCGAGGTTCACCTTGATGCTCTCGTCGTCGCCCTCGCCCTCACCGGTGAGGTTGTCGCCGGTGTGCTCCACCGACCCGTCCGGGCTGGTCAGGTTGTTGTAGAAGACGAAGTGGGCGTCGGAGGCAACCTTGCCGGACGCGTTCAGCAGCAGAGCGGACGCGTCGAGGTCGTAGTCGGCACCGGTCGTGGTGCGCACGTCCCAGCCCAGCCCCACCAGCACGGCGCTCAGTCCCGGCGCCTCCTTGCTCAGCGAGACGTTCCCGCCCTTGCCCAGGGAAACTCCCACGGCTCTTCCTCCCGGCTCTCGGCCCTCAGTACGTCACTTGTTCCAACGCCGGGGCCGGCACCGCGGTTCCCAGACTTGCGCAACCCGTAAACTGTCGTTGTGCTGATCGACACCACCGCGAACTGGGAGACCGCCGTCCTGGACGGCGGTCCCGCGCACGGCCTCAAGACCCGCGTCGCCGACCGGCCCCGGGTGCTCCAGGTCACGTACCCCTGCCCCGTGGACGAACAGGCCGACGGCGTGCGCGTGGCGGCGCTGTACCTCTACCGCCGTGACTACGGCGTGACCAGCGAGCCGTTGCGCTACGGCTTCGACATAGCGAGCCCCTGAGGGGCCCGCCGGCTCAGTGGATCGGCCGGCTCGAGGCGCCGCCGGCTCAGTGGGCCCTGGTCTCCTCGGCGACCGGGCGGGCCGTCGTGGCGTCGCCTGGGGCGGCCTGCACGATGCGGGGAGCCTCGGTGGGCGCCGCGGGCTCGGGGGCGGCGGCCGTGGTGGCGCCGTCGTCCTTCATCGCCTTGGCCTCGCTCTTGAGGATGCGCATCGACTTGCCCAGCCCGCGGGCGGCCTCGGGCAGCTTCTTCGACCCGAACAGCAGGATGATGATGATCGCCACGATCAGCAGGTGCCAGGGTTCGAGTCCGTTGCGGAGCATCCCACCCACCCCATTCTCTTCGCCATGATTGCTACGTTGCGCAACTGTACAACCAAGGCAGCTTTCTGACAGCCACCAGTCCGGCCGTGTAGAGGCCGAGAACAGCGGTCAGCAGAAGGTAGTAGAGGGGCGGCAGCGGGGTCAGCCCGAGCAGCGAGCCGAACGGGGTCACCGGCAGCAGCAGGCCCACGGCGGCCAGCGCGCCCGCCGCCCAGCCGACCGGCCCCGGCAGCGACCCCGCCGTGTCCCGCCCGGCCCGCAGCAGCACCATCACCAGGGCCTGTGTGATGAGGTTCTCGGTGAACCAGCCCGAGTGGAACACCGCCGAGTCGTCCAGCCCGCCCGGCCCGTGCAGGGTGGCCGTGAGCACGCCGAAGGTGGCGAGGTCGGCGACCGCGTTCAGGACGCCGAAGCCGACGATGAAGCGCAGCAGGTCACGCGGGCGCAGCAGGATCGGTCGGCGCAGCACCGACGGATGCGGCCGGTCGTGCGCGAAGGCGAGCTGCGCGGCGTCGAAGAACAGGTTCTGCGCGAGCACCTGGGCCGGCAGCATCGGCAGGAAGGGCAGCAGCAGACCGGCCATGAGCATGGCGATGACGTTGCCGAGGTTGGAGGAGAGCGTGATGCGCAGGTACGTGGCGATGTTGCCGCCCGAGTAGCGGCCGGCCGCGATGCTGTGCCCGATCGCGGTGAGGTCCTTCTCGGCGAGCACCACGTCGGCGCTCTCCCGGGCCACGGCCACCGCGTCGCGCGGGGCGATGCCCACGTCGGCGGCGCGCAGGGCGGGCAGGTCGTTGACGCCGTCGCCGAGGTAGCCGACGGTGTGGCCGCCCTTGCGCAGGGCGGTGGCGACGCGGGCCTTGTGCTCGGGGGCGCAGCGGGCGAAGACGACGGTGCGCTCGGCGGCCGCGGCGAGTTCGGCGTCGGTGAGACGGTCGACCTGGGCGGCGGTCAGGACGCCGTCCGCCGGCACCGGGACGCCCAGGTCGCGGCAGGCGCGCACGGCGGTGCCGGGGTGGTCGCCGGTGAGGATCCGGACGGTGACGCCCCGGTCGGCGAGTCCGCGCAGCGCCTCGGTGGCGGTGGGCGCGGGGGCGTCCTTGAGGGTGACGAAACCCCGCAGGCGCAGGCCGCGCTCGTCGGCCGCGGTGTACTCACGCGCGCGTGCGGGTCGTTCGGCGGTGGCGACCGCCAGCACCCGCAGCCCGTCGTCCGCCAGCCGGCCGGCGAGCGCGAGCAGCCGCTCCCGCTCCTCGTCCGTCGTCGCGCACCGCGCGAGCACGGCCTCGACGGCTCCCTTGACGACCAGGGTGTGCGTGCCGAGGCGTCCCGGGGTGCGCACGACGGCGGTCGCGAGGCGCCGTACCGGGTCGAAGGGAAGGGCGGCCACCCCGTCGTACGCCATGGCCTCGTCCTCGTCGGCCGCGTCCAGCAGGGCGTCGTCGAGGGCGTCGGGGGCGGGCAGGTCGGCGAGTTGCAGGGTCCACCAGGCGTTGACGGCGGCCCAGCGCAGGACGTCCGGGTCGTCGTGGCCGTCGGGGCCGAGGGCGCGGTCGAGGACCGGGCGGTCCTCGGTGAGGGTGCCGGTCTTGTCGAGGCACAGGACGTCGACGGCACCGAGGTCGTGCAGCGCGGGCAGCCGTTTGACGATCACCCCGTGGGCGCGGGCCAGCAGCGCGGCACCCCTCGCCAGGCACATGGTGACGATGACCGGCAGCATCTCCGGCGTCAGCCCCACCGCCACGGCGACGGCGAACGGCAGCGTCTCCAGGCCGCGGTCGCGCAGGGTCGCGTTGGCCATGAGGACCAGCGGCGGGGTGAGCAGCATGAACCGGATGAGGATCCAGGAGATGCCGTGCACCGACCGGTCGAAGGCGCTGGCCTCCCGTCCCGGGTCGGCGGGGGTGTGCGCGGCGGCGAACCTGGTCCGCGCGCCGGTCGCCACGACCACGGCGGTGGCGCTGCCGGAGGCGACGCCGCTGCCCTGGAAGCACAGCTCGGGCCGGTCGAAGACGCCTCCCTCGACGGCGGCCGCGTCGGCCGCGTCCTTCGGTACGGGCGCCGACTCCCCGGTGAGCGCGGCCTGGTGCACGGTCAGCCCCTGCGACCGGAGCAGCCGTACGTCGGCCGGTACGAGGTCACCGGGACCGAGCCGGACCACGTCGCCCGGCACCAGTTCCTCCACCGGGATCTCCCGGTCGTCCGGCGCCTCGTCCTCCTCGGCGCGGCGCAGCACGGTGGCCGTGGTGGCCACCAGCCCGCGCAGCCCGGCCATCGACCGGTCGGCCCGGTGCTCCCCTGACGCCCGCAGCACACAGCTCACCGCGACCAGCAGCAGGATCACACAGGCCGTCCCCCAGGAGGCGACGACCGCCGAGACAAGGCCGAGACAGAGCAGTACGGCGGTGAACGGGTCCCGCGTGCTGCGCAGCAGCGCGGCCGCCCAGGACGTCCTGCGATACGCCGGCAGGGTGTTCGCCCCGACCCGGGCCAGCCGCTCCTCGGCCTGCGCCTCGGTCAGCCCGCGGGGGCCGCTGTCCAGGTGCCGCAGGGTCTGCAGGACGGTCGCGGGACGGGGCGCCTCCGTCCCCGGTCCGGTGCCGGGGGCGGGTGCCCCGAGGTCCGGTTCCGGGGCCGGGGTGCTCTCAGCCACCGGTCCCGCGCAGCACGCGTACGGGCGCGGACGCGCCCTCGGCACGCGCGGCGAGCTGACCCACCATCACCCGCACGACGGTCACCACGTCGGGATCGTCCACGAAGTAGATCTGCCGCCGCCCCTCCCGCCGGGACCGCACGAGCCCCGCGAGCTTCAGCTTGGCCAGGTGCTGGCTGACCGCGGGCAGCGCGCCGCCGACCCGGTCCGCGAGGTGGGTGACGTCGCTCTCGCCCTGCGCCAGCGCCCACACGATGTGCAGCCGGGCCGAGGACGCCAGCAGCCCGAAGGCGGCGGCCGCCTCGGCCAGCACCTCGGCGGACGGATCCTCGAAGCCACCGATGTCCGCTGCCACAGCCCTCTCCCGTCCCGCCCTCACCGACACACCGCACCGCGCCGCCCCAGTCTAGGGGCCTGGGCGCCCACCTATGCGATGTGGCATGGCGAAAGCGGAACAGCGCCGTGACCCGCCGCCGGGCTGCTCCGCGCCGCAGCACCGCTCCCAGCCTCAGGACCTCAGCCGGAACCGTCCCCGACCGACCCCTCCTGCGCACCGGACCGCTCACGGGCCGCCGTCATCAGACACCAGGCGACATCGCCGACCGCCGCGCCGACCGCCGCGGCCCCGGCGATCAGCCCGGCCGTGATGAGACCGCCGCCGACGTACGGCCGCCCGTCGAAGCAGGACATACCGACCCCGAGGGGCAGCAGCATGACCGCGAGGGCGGCCGGGACACCGGGCACGAGCATCGCTCGCACGGACAGGAACCGTCCCGCCATGTGTCTCTCCCCGATGGGTGTCTCGATGGATGGGCTGTACGGGCTGGTGAGTGTAACGGTTCTCGGTTTGCGCAACCTTAATACTGACCCACACCCGACATAACGTTCCCTACTGACGAACTCGACATATCAACGAAGGGCCCTCGACAAGGGCCACTGACGACAGCGGTCCGTGGCGCCCCCCCCGCCCCGCGGGGGGGGCCCCCCCGCACCGCTCTAGGGGAAGAGAGTGTGGTCAGGGAACGGGGCCTCCTTACGGCCGGGTTCTCGGCCCGGGATCAGATCGGCTGGCAGACCGACGTGACGGTGACGGTGGCGGCATCGGTGCCGGGGTTGACGACGGTGACGCTCCAGGCCGCGCCGGGTTGGCTCGACAGAGTGTTGACCTGTCCCGTCCCCGTCAGCTGGGCGTCGCCGCCGCTGACGGCCGTGAACGCCCCGAGGGTGGTGCACGACGGCCCGCTCAGCGTCGCCGTGGCGCCCGCGGCCACGGTCTGGGGGGCGGAGGTGAGCAGCTGCGTCTGCGTAGTCCCGGCCGGGCCGGTGACTCCGACAGCGCCGGCAGGACCCGTCGGACCGGTAGCACCGTCGACACCGTTGAGCCCGTTGAGCCCGTTGAGGCCCTGGGGGCCGGCCGGGCCGGTGACACCGGCGGGGCCGGTCGGGCCGGTCGGACCCGTCGCACCATCGAGCCCGTTGAGCCCGTTGAGTCCGGCGGGACCAGTGGGGCCAGTCGGCCCCGTGGCCCCGTTGAGGCCGTTCTGGCCGTTCTGACCGTTCTGGCCGGTCGGACCGGTCGGGCCGGTCGGGCCGGTCACGCCGTTGAGCCCCTGGGGGCCGGTCGGGCCGGTCACACCGTCGAGCCCCTGGGGGCCGGTCGGGCCGGTGGGGCCGTCGAGCCCCTGGGGGCCGGTCGGGCCGGTCACACCGTTGAGCCCCTGGGGGCCGGTCGGGCCGGTCGGGCCGTCGAGCCCCTGGGGGCCGGTCGGGCCGGTGTCACCCACCGGACCCGTCGGCCCCGTCGGCCCCGCCGGACCCGTCGGCCCGGGCGAGCAGAGCGGTACGCCGGACGCCGCGACGTAGTGAGCGGTCACCCACCCGTCCCGACCCGCCAGCTTGTACCACCAGGGGTTCTCGTGGACCTCTTGACCCGCCTCCTGGCAGAGGAGATAGACGACCGCCCTGTTGGGGAGGAAGCCCAGGGAGGGCGAGGCCGTTGTCGGCAACTCGCGGATGTTGAGGCCGTTCCTCGCGGTGACCGTCCCCGGGATCCCCGGCTGGCGCTTCTTGTGTGATTTCACCCCCGCTCCTCGCACGATCCGACTCGTCTGCGGGGTGGCGGCCTGAGCCTGCGCCCGGCTGGCGACAGACTGCGTCTGCGCGTGAACGGGGCCGCACAGGCCCAAGGTAAGCCCCAGGCTTACCGCCCCGAGGACCAGCGACGACGCGCCCCTGGTCATAACGCCCTCATGCACCAAAACCCACCAGGCCTTTCCTGAGCAAACTGGGATGGATTGGGTGAGAGAAGTAAACTGCACATGAATGGTGCAAAACGAGGCAATTTTAAATAAATAGGCCGAAAGCGGCACGCAGATCGCTCGGAAGGCTCGCAAATAATCAGCTAATTAGCGGCTTCACTGTGCGGAACCGGACGATTTCCAGGGTCAGCGACCACGCCGCCGAGCGGCACGACGTCACCGTCTGCGGTACCGCCTCGGCCGGATCGGCGGCGTGGCGGCCCAGGTTTGTTCGTCGGCAGTGACGTCGTCTCCGTGCGGGTGCCTTGCGCGGACAGCACGCGGCGCGCCGACCGAGCAGCCCGCATCACATGCCCTGACGCCACCCGACGACGCGCCCGGTCACCACGGTCATGACGGGCTCATGTGCTCGCACCGCTGTCCAGCAGCCGGGCGAGCCTCCTCACCTCGGCGTCGATCTCCAGGGCGCACCCGTACAGCACATCACGGGGCATCCCCCATGGGTCTGCGATGTCGTCCTCGTCGGGAGGCACCGGGGGGACGGCACCCCGGCGCGCGGCTGCGGCTGCCACCACGGTGTTAAGACCGCCCTCGGCCTCAGGCCATTCCCGGGCACGCCCCACGCCAACACCCTCAGCGGCGAGCCGCACGAACTCCTTCAGGGTGAAACAGCGCCGCATGGCCGAGGGCGCGAGTCGCACGGCCGCCTCCCGGTGCTCGCGCGCGAGCCCGAGGACCAACGCGGCTCCCGAAAGAAGTCGTGCGGTGAGCGGACGGGCCGCGAAGCCGGAGCCGCCGGCGCCCAGTTGCTCCAGCACCCCCCTGGTGGGGCCGTCCATTCCGGAGCGGTGCCACGCCTCCGTGCCGGCGCTCTCGGGCCGCACGGTCGAGCCTGGCGGAAGCCTTGCGGCCAGAAGCCGCTCGGCGAGAACCGAGCGGTGCACATTGCCCGTGCAGACGAAGAGAATCCTGGTCATTTCTCGTGTGCGGGACACGCGAGTGTGGACGCGGTCGCCTCGTCCCCGGGAACCGACGTACGGGGAGCGGGCAACTCGCCGTACTGCCCGTACGCCCCGTAGCCGTAGCGGCCTCCCTTGAGAACCGGAGCCATGCTGAAGACGGTGCCGAGGACCCGGACGCCCACACGCTCCAGCGATTCCTTGGCGGCGCGCACCTGGTCCCGGCTGGTCTTCGCTGCGCGCACGACGAGCAGAGCGCCCTGGGCGAGCGAGGCGAGCCCGAGGGTGTCGGCGACCGGCAGCAGCGGCGCGGTGTCGACGATCACGACGTCGTAGGTGTTCGCGAGTTCGCCGAGCACCTCCTTCATACGCGCCGAGGCGAGCAGCTCCGTGGGGTTCGGAGGCACGGGGCCGCTGGCGAGGACCGAGAGCTGACCGCCGGTCCGCTGCATCACGTCCTCGATGCGGGCCTGACCGATGAGCACGGTGGTGAGACCGGCGTCCTGGACGAGGCCGAAGGGTCCGGCCACGCACGGGCGGCGCAGGTCGGCGTCCACCAGGCAGGTGGACATGCCCGCCTCGGCGAGCGAGAGGGCGAGGTTCACCGCGGTGTTGGTCTTGCCCTCACCGGGCACCGAACTCGTCACCACGATGATCCGGGGCGGGTCGTCGACCTGAGAGAACTGCAGGTTGGTGCGCAGCTTGCGGAAGGCCTCGGCGCGCTTGCCGCGTCCGTCGGTGCTGACGAGCGGCTGCTTGGGGGCGTTCCTGTCGTACGGGATGGCACCGAGCGCCGGCAGCGCGGTGTACTCGCCCAGCGCCTCGCTCGTCTTGAAGGTGGTGTCGAGCGTTTCGCGCAGGACGACGAGCCCGGCACCGAGCACCAGACCGCCGATGACTCCGGCGGCCAGGTTGAACAGCGGGCGGGGCGATACCGGGGCGGTAGGGGGTACGGCCTCCTGGGTGATACCCAGGGAGACAGGAGAGGCGGGCGCGGAATTGTCGTCCGTACGGCTGTCGGACCGCTGGTCCTCGACCGTGTTCCTGGGCGTCTCCAATCGCTCGACGACCGCGCTGAACCGCTCCGCCACGGCGTTGGCGATGCGTGCCGCACGCTTGGGGGCGGTGTCCTCGACGGTGATGTCGATGAGCACGGTGTTGAGCGGGGCGCGGGCCGTGATCCGTGACGCCAGTTCCTCCGGGGTGGTGCGCAGCCCCAGCTCTTTGACCACGGGCTCGGTCACCTGACGGGTGGTCACGATCGCGGCGTACGACTGCACGCGCGCCTGCGAGAAGCTCTGACCCTGATTCAGCTCGGTGGTGCCCTCACCGGAGCGCGTGGCGACGAAGAGCTGGGTCCTCGCCTCGTAGACGCGGGTGCTCAGTCCCGTCGCGGCGAACGCCGCCCCGATCGCGAGCACCAGGCAGACCACGACGGTCGGCCAGCGCCTGGCAAGAGCCTTCAGGAATCCGTGGAGATCCAAGCTGCACCCCTCATAGACCGAGGGGACCATCCGAAACAGGATGTTCTGTCCCCTATGTGCACGGCCGACGATAGGTGCTCGCGTGCTCGAACTGGGGGAGCCACGACCGCATCGGACTGTCGGGCGACCCCGCCGGCACAGAGACGTCCGGCCGCTCGACGCGACGGCACGGGCCGGAAGAGGCAAGAACTACACCATTCGATGGCATCTGGGAGGCGCCACGCCAACAGATGTCGATATGTTCCATTTATTCGATGTATCCAGATCTTGGTATTCACATCGTGATGACGGCCGACGCTGCAGGCCTGATCCGAACAGAAGTCGAGGAGAGCGAAGAAGATGACACCATCGCGCAGATGGCGGGTCGCCCTGGCATCGGCGGCCTCGGCCGCCATGCTCATCGCGGCACCCCTGGTAGGGGGGCAGGCCGCGTACGCGCAGCCGTACCCTCCGTCCCCTCCCCTGACCATCAGTAGCACCACGGTGACGGCCGGAGGGCCGTTGTCCTTCAGCACCTCGCCAGGGGTCTTCGGTCCCGGACAGGGCGTCACGGCTGAGCTGGAATCGAAGCCGATCATCCTCGGCCACTTCTGGGCCCAGCCCGACGGATCGGTGGCGGGGACGGTGACGATCCCGACGACGGCCCCCAACGGCTGGCACACCTTCCGGCTCACCTCGGACCACCCCGACCCCAGCGTCGCCGCCAGCATCTACGTGACGGGCGGTCTCGAACCCACCCCCACCCCCACCCCGACCCCCACCCGCCCCGGGCACCACCACGGGGACGACGAGCACGGACACGACGGTCACGATGACGATCCCGGCGTGCCTGGTGGACCGGGCGGGCACCCGGGGTCCGGAGACCACGTGCACCACCCCGACGGCGTGCGCCCGGGCCACCAGCACCTCGCGGAGACGGGAAGCGCGAAGACCCTGGCGCTGGGCGGCGCCTCGGCGGCGCTGCTCGCGGCGGGCGGTGGCACGATGCTGGCCATGCGCCGTCGCCGCAATTCATGACGGAGCGCCACGTCCCAGCGGCGGTACCACGGCGTCCCGGCCCCGGCCGGGGCGCCGTCCGCGCACGCGGGCCCGGACGCTTCCGCGACGGGGCACAGGACCACCGCCGTACCGTCAGGAACACTCTGCTGGCCACCACGACGCTCCTTCTGACGGGCGCCGCCTGGATCGGCGTCACAGGCCTGCTCGCTCGTTCGGAGCTGATCGCGGCCCAACAGGACCTCAGCACGCTGAGGCGGTCGGTGGGGCCGATGGCCGCCTCCGGTGCGGTGCCCGCGTCCTCCTCGCAACGGCAGCAGGCGGCGCTCTCCGCCGCCGCCCACGCGGCTCGGGCACATTGGCTCACCACGGGCCCGGCCTGGTACACCGCCGCCCAACTGCCCTTCCTCGGCGGCCCGGTCAGGACCGTGCGCGGCGCCACGTACGCGGCGGACCGGCTGGCCGGCGACGTGCTGGCCCCACTGGCGCGCATCCTGCCACAGCCCACGCCCGGCAGCCACGGCAACGGGATGTCCGAGGCCCTCACGGCGTTGCAGCAGCACGGACCGGACCTGGCTCGCGCCGCACGCGTCGCCACGCAGGTGCAGGTCGACGTGCACGGGTTGCCCAGGTCCACCTGGCTGCCGACGGCCGACCGGGCCCGCGCCGGGCTCGCACAGCAGATCGACCGCCTCGCCCCGGTGATGACCGAAGCTTCCCTGGCCGCTCGCGTCCTGCCCCCCATGCTCGGCGCGCACGGGGAACGGCGTTACTTCCTCGCGTTCCAGAACCTGGCCGAGGCACGCGGTACCGGGGGCCTTCCGGGTGCTTTCGCCGTGCTGAGGGCCGATGGGGGTCATCTGTCCTTCGAACGGTTCGGCAACAACACCGAGATGGAAACGGCGAAGGCGGACGTCGATCTGGGAGCCGAATTCGCGAACCGCTACCGGGGCAGCGACCCCATCCACGTGTGGGCCAACTCCAACATGAGCCCGCACTTCCCCTATGCGGCCCGCATCTGGGCCTCGGCGTGGCACGAGCACACCGGCGAGCACGTGGACGGCGTGATCGCCGTCGACCCCGTCACGCTGAGTCGTCTCCTGCGGGTCACCGGGCCGGCACGCACGGCCGACGGCACCGAGCTCACCGCCGACAACGTCGTGGACCTCACGGAACGGGCCAGTTACGCGGTCTACGACGACATCGCCCGGCGCAAGACGTTCTTCGTCGACGCGGCGCGTGCCGCCGCCGGACAGCTGATGACGGCGATCGACGACCAGCGCCTGCTGCCCGGCCTGCTCGTCGCCATGAACGACGCTCAGCGGGACGGACGGCTGAAGGTCTGGAGCGCCCACGCCGCGGAGCAGCGACTCCTCGAGTCGCGCCCCTACTCGGGCACGCTCCCGGACACCCCCGGTCCCTTCGCGGGGCTTGTGGTGAACAACGCAGCGGGCTCCAAGCTGGACTACTACCTCGACCGCAGCCTCGTCTGGGAAGCGGGCGACTGCGTCGGGGACGAGCATGCGGTCACCGTCACCGTGAGCCTGACCAACCGCGCCCCTGCCTTCGGCCTGCCCGGTTACGTCACGCTGCGTGAGGACCACCCGCCGTACCCCACCCACCCGGGTGACAACCGACTCCTGGTCTCGTACTACGCCGGGGCAGGCGCCACCTTCACCGGCGCCGTTCTGGACGGCCGGCCGGCTCAGGTCACCCCGGGCGTCGAACGTGGCCACTCCGTGTTCACCCTGGACCTGGAACTGCCCGCCGGCTCCCACCGCACGCTGGTGCTGCACCTGCTGGAGCCGCACGCGGACGGCGCCCCGACCGTGCTGCGGCAGCCACTGGTGACGCCGCTGCTGGCCACGCTGAAGCCGGGGAGCGCCTGCCATGTCTGAGCGGTCCGCCGAGTGAGAGCGGCCGTGCTCGCGGGCGCGCTGCTGCTCACGTCGTGCGCGGCGGGAGGCCTCGCCTCCGCCGATGCGTCCGCAAGCCGGGCCATCGGTGGGCGGCAGATCGTCGCGCACCGGGTCGAGTACCTGCGGGCCAAGGTGATCGAGGCCCTGCCGCACGATCCCCAGGCGTTCACGCAGGGCCTCGAAATGGTCGGCGGCACCCTCTACGAGGACACCGGCCTCTCCGGCCGGTCCTCGGTGCTGGCCGGGCCTCCGGGCAAGCCGCCCACGGTCCGCGCGGCGCTGGCCGCGCCCCTGTTCGGCGAGGGGATCACCGTGCTCGGCCGGACTCTGTGGCAGCTCACCTGGCAGAACCGGATCGCCATCGAGCGCGACACGGCGACGCTCGCGGAACTGCGCCGCGTCCCGTACCCGGACGACGGCTGGGGGGTATGCCTGCAGCGGGAACGGCACCGGCTGGTGACGAGTGACGGCTCGTCACGGCTGACCTTCCGCGACCCCGCCACGCTCACGAAGACGGGCGAGGTCACCGTGACCCAGGAGGGCCGGCCTGTGACGGAGCTGAACGAGCTGGAGTGCGTCGGCGACGCCGTGTACGCCAACGTGCTCTTCACGGACCGGATCGTGCGCGTCGATCCCGCCACGGGCGCCGTGACGGCGAACATCGACGCCTCGGGCCTGTTGCGCGCCGACGAACTCGTCCCGGGGTCCGCCCTGAACGGCATCGCGGCCGTTCCGGGGACGGATCGGTTCCTGATCACCGGGAAGTTCTGGCCCAGAATGTTCCGTGTCGTGTTCGCCCCCGCCAGGTGAACGGGCGTACCCGCCAAGCATGAAGCTCTGCTCATCGGGTGAGACTTCCGCACCACGCAGCGTCGCACCCGGTTCCCCCGTGGACGGCATTACAGACTCGAGCAGTCCCTTTAACCCTACTTGGAGGGGAAATGCGGCTGTTCGGGGAAACCGTGCCCGAAGTACCAGCGGTGAGGCCTGCGCAGACACAGGACAACCGGAAACCGTCACCACCCGGCGCACGTCGCACCGGCAAGCCTCTCTGGTACGCGTCGGCCGCAGTCCTCAGCGACACGGTCGGCGCCGCCGTACCGGTCTACCTGGCATTCCTGTGGATGAACGGCACGAACGCCGTCGCACACGCGGCGGTGTCGGCCACGGCATGGCTGCTCGTCCGCGGTGCGCGGGCCCGCTACACCGAACACCGGCTGGGTGAAGGCGACAACATCGGCCCCGCGTTGCAGGACTGGCTGGTGCTGATCGGCCTGCTCGCGGTGGCGCGGGCTGTGACGGGCGAGCAGTCCCCCTTCCTCCTCTGCCTGGCCGCGTTGCTGCCCTGCGCCCCGCTCAGCGCGGTCGGGTACGAACTGGTCCACCGTCATCTGACGGCCCGACGCCGCGGCGGGCGGGCCATCCGCCGAACCCTGGTGATCGGGGAGGCCAGCGCCATCGACGGTCTGGTGGACCACCTCGCGAAGCGGACCGACCACGAGTTCGTCGTCGTCGGAGTGTGCCCGATCGGCGACGAGGACCCGCAAGCGCTGGCCCCGGTCGCCGCCCGCCTCGACCGGCAGGCACCTCCAGGTATGTCGGCCGACTCCGCCCCGGTACTGGAGGCCGCCCGGCGGCTCGACGTGGACGTGGTCCTCGTCGCCCCGGGACCGCACCTGGGCGGACCGCGTCTGCGGCGGCTGTCGTGGGCACTGCACGGTGAGGAGTGCCCGCTCGTGGTCGTGCCGGGCCTGACCGACGTGGCCAGACACCGGGTCGGAGTCTCGTCCGTGGCCGGGCTCACCGTGCTGAACGTGGCGCCACCTCTGCACCGGGGGCTTGCGGCGCTGTTCAAGTCGGTGACGGACCGGTTGGGCGCGGCACTGCTGATCCTGCTGCTCGCCCCCGTCCTCGCGGCGGTGGCCCTCGCCGTGCGGCTGGACTCCCCCGGCCCCGCCGTGCACCGGCAGACCCGCGTGGGCCGCGGCGGAGTGCCTTTCACCATGGTGAAGTTCCGCACCATGGTCGCCAACGCGGAGCGGCTGAGGCACGGGCTGGCCGAAAGCAACGAGCAGGACGGCCGGATGTTCAAGATCCGCCACGATCCGCGCATCACCCGCGTCGGCCAGGTGCTGCGCCGCTACTCCCTGGACGAGTTGCCCCAGCTGTTCAACGTGGTGAGAGGACACATGTCCCTGGTCGGTCCGCGACCGCCGCTGCCCGACGAGGTCTCCGGTTACGACGAAGTGGAACTGCGCAGGCTGGCCGTCAAGCCGGGGCTCACCGGGCTGTGGCAGGTCAGCGGCCGCTCCGACCTGTCCTGGGACGAGACGGTCGCCCTGGACCTCAGGTACGTCGACAACTGGTCTCCCTCCGTCGACCTCGGCATCCTCGTCCGCACGGCGCGCGCCGTCGTCGCCGGCACCGGGGCCTACTGAGCAGCCGGCGCCCGCGCTGCGGACCGGTCCGGGGCCATGCCGCTCCCCCCTTCCACGCCGGCCACCACCGGCGCCCACCACCTGCACCGGCGATCCTCCAGGGAGGACCCATGCCGTCGAGAATCCCCTCCGATCAATCGTCCCGGGACTGTTCCCACCAGCCCTGTGCCGAAGACACGGACGTGCTCGCCCTGGCGGAGAGGCTCTTCCGGTGGGCCGACGCCCATGGCTGGGCGGGGCCCGACCCGTACGACGGGCTGACCGGCCCACTGGGACGGCTGGCCGTGCACCGGGCGCTGCGACAGGCGCTCCTGCAGACCGTCAAACGCAGCCGGATCGACCTGCGACCGGTCCTGGGCATCCGCCCCCTGCGCACCGCCACGGCCGCCGGAACCGCGGCCGGCGCCTGCGCACGGCTCTCCGCGTTCCCGGTCTGGCGAGAGCGCGCCCTCGGTCTGGGCCGGTGGACGGCCGCCGAGCAGATGTCCGGGCGCTACGCCGGGCTGTGGCGCTACGAGTTCGACGTGCAGACCCGCTGGGCGTACTACCCCGCCTCCGTCCCGAACCTGGTCGCCACGACCTTCTGCGCGGACGGCTGTCTCGACACCGGAACGCTGGACGACGGGGCCGTGCGGTCGCTCGCCCGCGGACTGCTGGCGCACCTGCACAACGGCGAGTTCTTCACCTACACACCGACCAGCGGCGTCCTCGTCCACAACGCCAACCTCATGGGCGCCGCACTCGCCGCCCGCCTGGCCTGCACCGGGATCCTGCCCGAGGACCTCGCCGGCCGTCTGGCCGATGCCGCCCGCGGTGCCGTCGAGGTGAGTCTGGACGGTCAGCGCCCCGACGGCTCGTGGCCGTACGGACGGGGCCCGCGACTGGACTGGGTGGACGGCTTCCACACCGGATACGTGCTGCTGCGCCTCGAACAGGCCGCCCTGCTGCTCGGCCTGGACGTCCGGGCCCCTCTCGAACGGGGGGTGGATCACTACCTGCAGAACCTGTTCGACGGCCCTCTTCCCCGGTACTTCGCGAACGGCCGGACCAGACGGGACCCGAACAACGACGCGACGGCGGTACGGATGGCGGCCTGGGCGGCCGGGCGCGGCTTCGTCCGGCCCGACTTCGCCCGCGCCGTGCTGACGGCCGTCGCCGGCCGCTACCCCGGCCTCGGCACCGGCCGGTGGACCGAGGGCTCGCCGGGGAACAGGGCTCTGTGGGAGTCGCCCCGGTGGAGCGCCGCTCCCCTTCTGGACGCGCTGACCGCCCTGCACGCCGTACTGCCGGGCGGTGGGGGCGAGGTGCCAGGACGGCACCCCGCCCCGACCGGTCAGCGGACGGCAGCCGCCTCGTAGTCCGACAGGACGCCCGCGGTACGCCCCGGACCTCCCGCGGCGTTCCGCTCCCACCACACGGCCGCACAGAACAGCCCGAACACCGCCAGCCCGCGGTCACGCCTGCCCTGCACGTGTTCGGCGACGAGCCGGTCGGCGGTCCGCCGGTCGAAGACGTCGTCGAACAACGGGGAGCGCCGCACCTCGGTCCACAGACGGCCGCCGTGTTCGCGCAGCAGTGACCGCACCGGCGCTCCGAATCCCGTCTTGGGACGCCGGGCGACGAACTCCGGCACGCCCGCCGCCACCGCCGCCGCGCGGAAGCGCGCCTTGCCGTCGCCCAGCCTCAGCTGTTCCTCCGCGACGGCGCCGCGGGCGGCGGCCACCACCGGCTCCCCCAGGAACGGCACCCTCAGCTCCACGCTCGCACGCATCGACGCACGATCGCCGTACAGCAGGTTCAGCCCCGGCAGGAACAGCCGCCGGTCGCACTCGGCCAGCGCCGCGAGGGGCGTCCCGCCCGCGTCGAGCACGCCGCCCGCCACCTCTCGGTGCCGCCCGGTGACCGCGTCGAGACCGACGAGCGGCGACAGCGCCGCCCACTCCCGCCCGGAGTAGTACGCCTGTGTCGCCCACGACCAGTCGCGGGGGCCGAGCTGGAGCAGCCGCCCGAACTTGTCCGCGCGGGCGCGGTAGCGCCGGGGCCGGGGAACGACGGCGGTGGCGCCGAGGGCGGGGCGCGCCCACGCGGGGAGCCGCTGCAGCAGCAACACGGCCTGGTAGCGCTCGTACCCGAGGAACAACTCCTCGACCCCCAGCCCCGACAACAGCACGGTGGCCTCATCGCGTGCGGCGCGGGAGAGCTGCATGAGGGCCACGGCGGCCGGGTCGCCGAAAGGGACCTCCATGGTGGTGACCAGCTCCGGGATCCGGCGCAGGACGTCGACGTCCAGGTCGACCCACGTCAGCGGCAGACCCAGTCGCCGGGCGACCCGCGCGGCGTAGGGGGCGTCGTCCTCGAACGGCTCCGCGGTGGCCGAGGTGTTTCTCGTCCGGGCGGCGAGTGCGGGTCCGGTGAAGCCTTCCCGGACCATCTCCACGCCCAGCCAGCTGCTGTCCAGCCCTCCGCTGAGCAACAGCCCCACCGTCACGTCGGCACGCACCTGTCGGGCGACCGACTCGCGGACCGCGGCACCGATGTCCTCCGCGGGTGGGACAGCACCGGTCTCCCACCAGGGTGACGCCTCGTCATACCCCGCAGGGCCCCGCGACAGCACCGTCCCGGCCGACACGGCCCGCACCCGTTGCCAGCCGGTCCGCGGTGGCGGCGTCCACAGGAACATGGCTCCCTGCGCCACCGCGACCGCGTCGGCGTCGCCGGTCAGCCCGGCGGCTCGCAGCGGTTCGATCTCGCTGGCGAGCGCGACCAGGCGCCCCGCGCTGTCGGACGCCTCGTACAACGGTTTGACGCCCAGTCGGTCCCGCCCGTAGCGCACCTCACCGTCGGGCATGACGAGGGTGAAGGCGAACATGCCGTCGACCTGGTCGAGGAGCCTCGGCGCGTCCGGCTGCAGCAGCAGTTCGTAGAGGACCTCGGTGTCGCCCTCGGTGGCGAACGTCACCTGCCGCCTTCGCAGCACCGCGCGCAGCTGCGGGGCGTTGTAGATCTCGCCGTTGTAGACCATCACGCCCCGCTCCGGGGAGCCGAAGGGCTGGTCGCTCCTGGGGTCCAGGTCCACGACGGCCAGGCGGCGGAAGTGCAGCTCCGCGTGCCAGTTCCCCCCGTCGAGGTCCATGTGTCCGCTCGCGTCGGGGCCGCGGTGCCCGAGTGCCGTGCACAGGTCCGGGCGGGACGGCCAGTGCGGGACGGGCCTGTTCAGCAGGACGACGAAGCCGCACATCAGATCGCCCCCGTGGCCGCGAGGGGACCACCCAACGCCTGCCCGTCTCCTTCCGCCCTCGCGGCCGCGGGGGCGGAAGGAGACGGCAGGCACCCCAGAGCCCTGGCCAGGGCCGGTGTGGAGGGGGCGGCCTCCATGGCGCGGTCCTCGGTGAGCGAGCGGGCCGCACGACACGCGACGAGGGAACTCCACAGCGCCGAGGGGAAGTCAGCGGCGGCGGCGGTCTTCTCGTCCAGTGGGTCGTTGCGGACCAGGCGCACCAGAGCCCGCATCTCGGCCGCGTGCCCCTTGGGCGCGCCACGGTAGTTCGTCGTGGTCGGCCGGCCCCCCTTCCACACGGTGAGCGAGCCGAAGTCCTCGATCCTGGCCGCCATCCCGTCGGTGGCCACTTCCAGGAGTTCCTTGGGGGCACCGGACGGGGTCAGTCCCCCGTACACGATGGACGCGGCCGAGCCGTCGTCGTAGGTGAGCTGGAGGGTGACGCTCTGCGCGACGGCCGGGTCCCGCGCGTCCACGCCGACGGCCTGCACCGCGGCCGGCCGCCCGGGGACCAGGAAGCCCGCGGCGTCGATGAAGTGGCACATCTCGCCGAGCAGCCGGCCGCCCTGCCGGGGGTCGAAGTACCAGTGCTCGGCCGGAAGCCGGCCCGCGAACACCCGGTAGACGATCTGGAGGGGCGCTCCCGCCGGAAGCGCGGCGCGCAGGTCCCGCATCGCCGGGGCGAACCGCCGGTTGAACCCGGCCATCGCCGGGGCGCCGGCGGACTGCCACGCGTCCGCGAGGTTCTCCAGCTCGATCTCCGTGAGGCCCAGGGGCTTCTCGCAGTACAGGGCGGCACCGCTGCGCAGCACCCGCGCCGCGTAGCGGCCGTGGCTGTCGTGGCGGCTGAGGACCATCACGCAGTCCGCGGCGCCCGAGGCGAGGCCCGCCTCGGCACTCTCCGCGACGGTGAGGAAACGCCACCGCCGACCCTGGTGCGCGGCGGACAGGCCCCGCCCGCTGGCGATCCACGAGAACGCGACGCGGGGCTCGCGTTCCAGCTCGGGAAAGAGCGTCCTCGTCGCGAAGTTGCCCGCGCCGATCGCCGCGACCCGCAGCGTGCTCCGGGGCGCGGTCCACACGCGAGAGCCGGTCGGCGCGGCCGGCTGG
Source organism: Streptomyces sp. NPDC101152 (assembly GCF_044768275.1). NCBI lineage: Bacteria > Bacillati > Actinomycetota > Actinomycetes > Kitasatosporales > Streptomycetaceae > Streptomyces > Streptomyces sp. NPDC101152. The sequence goes on from NZ_JBIWPO010000004.1 coordinate 31,983, forward strand.
GGCGGGAGCTGCGCGGATCCGGGGTAGCGCAGGAGCAGGGCGACGCTGCGTCCGTCGGGCGACGGCTTCAGCGCCTCGTACGCCTCGGCCGCGTCCTCGAGCGGGAAGACCCGCGGTTCGAGCCGGGCGAAGTCCACCGCACCCGCCGCAAGAAGCCGGAGCACCTCCGCGAGGTTGCGACGCTCCGTCCACGGGACATAGCCCTCGGGGTAGGGGTGGCCCCCCTCTTCGAAGCGGCGGTCGTACCGGCCGGGGCCGTAGGAGCGCGCATAACGGATCGACAACTCCTTGTGGTAGTACGACGACCGCGGCGGAGCGACGTTGACGTCCCCGACGACCACCACGGTCGCGCGGTCGCGGGCGAGACGGCCGGCGAACTCGACGGGGTCGGAGCTGGGGGTGGCCGCGGTGACGAGCACCGCGTCCGCACCGGCACCCGCCCAGTGCCGGGAGACGACGTCGGACAGGCCGTCCGTCGCACGGGGGAAGGCCACGAGGCCGGCCGACCCGGCAAGCGCCACCATGGCGGGGTCGGGGTCGACACCCAGTCCGTCGTACCCGTAGGCGCGCAGCAGTTGGAGCGTGATCTGGCCGACCAGGCCGAGGCCGACGACAGCGATCCGTGAGCCCGGCACGGCCTCGGCCTGGTGGATGCCCTGGAGCGCGATCGCGCCGACCGTGGCGAAGGCGGCCCACTGGGTGTCCACGCCGTCCGGCACGGGAACCACGAGGTTGCGGGGCACCGCGACGATCTCCGCGTGCGCCGCGTAGCGGGCCCCGGCGGCGGCGACCCGCATCCCGGGGCGGATGTCGTCCACCCCCTCGCCCGTCCGCAGGACCGTGCCCGCGCAGGAGTATCCGAGCTGCATCGGACGTTCCAGGCGGTCCTTCACGGTGCGGTAGGTGTCGGCGAGGCCCGCCCGTTTCACGCTGTCGATCACCTGCGCCACCTGTTCGGGCCGCTGCCGCGCCTTGCCGATCAGGCTCTGCGCACCGGTCGAGACGGTGGCCCGCTCCGTACCCGCGCTGATGAGCGACCAGTCGTTGCGGATCACCACCGTCCCGGCGGCTGCTTCGGGGGCGGGGATCTCTCCCACCGTGATGGCGCCGGTACGCGGGGACAGGAGGACAGTTTTCATTTCCTGCCTTACTGAAGGGGAAGCGCGGGTCACGGCGCACTGTAGGGAGGACCGTCCGGCGGAACGTGCGCCTCTCCCGCGGAGCGGACCAGACGGACCAACATCTCCATACGCGTGGGTGAAGATGCCTGGGGCATAGCGGGCATGGCCGCGGAAGACCGCTTCGCTGGTGGCCGGAGAGCGGAACTTCCGCTCGGGGGAAATCGACCCCCGGTGGCCCGCCCCGAATGCGGTCCGGCGCCGCTCGGAAGGAGACTTCGGGTGAATCGACTGATGGTCGTCTACGGAACCAGACCTGAGGCCATCAAAATGGCCCCCGTCATCGAGGCACTCAACCGCTCCCCGCTGTTCCGGCCGACAGTGACCGTGACCGCCCAGCACCGGAGCCTGCTCGACCAGGTGCACGCGCTGTTCGGCATCCGCGCCGACCACGACCTGGACATCCTCAGCGAAGGTCAGTCCCTCACCGACATCACCATGCGTGTCCTCGACGGGCTGTGCCCCCTGCTGCGGTGCGAGCGTCCGGACGCGGTGCTGGTCCAGGGGGACACGACGACCGCCTTCGCCGGCGCTCTCGCCGCCTTCTACAACCAGGTCCCGGTGGTCCACCTGGAGGCGGGGCTGCGCACCGACGACCGGTATTCCCCCTTCCCCGAGGAGATCAACCGCCGGCTCGCCACCCAGTTGGCGTCCCTCCATCTGGCACCCACCTGGCACGCGCGGGACAACCTGCTCCGGGACGGTGTTCCCCCGGCGTCCGTCGTGGTCACCGGGAACACGGTCATCGACGCCCTGCACTGGGCGGTCGAGCAGAAGACGCACTTCGGGGACGCGGCACTGGCCGACCTCGACGACACCACCCGCCGGGTCCTGCTGGTGACGGCCCACCGCCGTGAATCGTGGGGGAGCGGAATGGAGTCCATCGGGGGCGCCCTCGCCGATCTGGCCCGTACCGAGCCCGAGTTGCTCATCGTGTTCCCGTTGCACCCGAATCCGGTGGTACGGGCGGCGATCCTGCCCTACGTGGGGGGCATCGGAAACGTACGACTGACGGAACCGCTCGCGTACGGCGCCTTCGCCCGGCTGATGGACCGGTCCCACCTGATCCTGACCGACAGCGGCGGCATCCAGGAGGAGGGGCCGGGCCTGGGCAAGCCGGTGCTGGTCATGCGGGACACCACGGAGCGTCCCGAGGCCGTCCGGGCCGGTACGAGCCGCCTGGTGGGGACCGACCGCGCAGACATCGTGAAACAGGTGCGCCTGCTGCTGCACGACCGGGAGGCCTACGCCTCGATGGCGCGGGCCGTCAACCCGTACGGCGACGGGCGGGCCGCGGACCGTACCGTACGGGCGATCGGGCACTGGATGGGGCTGTGCGGGCGCCCCGCGGAGTTCGGCCGGGTGCCGGACTCCGCGGGCGGTTCCCCGTCAGCGCCAGAGGCCGCGGGTGTCGAACACGGCCTTGCCGCGCAGCGCGGTCCGCTTGACGCAACGGAAGACGTCGTGGTCCACGAGCAGCACGACGAGGTCCGCGTCCCGCACGGCGGTGGTGACGTCGACGAGTTCGGCCCCGCCGTGTGCCAGTGACGCCGGCAGCTCCCTGATGTGGGGCTCCGCGATCAGCAGCCGACCGACCTGCCGCTCCGCCAGTTGCGTGACGATGTGCAGGGCGGGGCTCTCCCTCAGGTCGTCGATGTTCGCCTTGAAGGCCAGGCCGAGACACGCGATCACGGGGTCCTTGAACCTCTCGGCCGTCCGGACGACCTCGCCGAGCACGTAGTCGGGCCGGTCGTCGTTGACCTCGCGGGCGAGCCGGATGAGCCTCGACTGCCGGGGCGCCGTGCCGACGATGAACCAGGGGTCCACGGCGATGCAGTGGCCGCCGACGCCCGGCCCCGGGCGCAGGATGTCGACCCGGGGGTGCCGGTTGGCCAGGGCGATGACGTCGCCGGCGTCGATGCCGAGGTGGTCGCAGACCATGGACAGCTCGTTGGCGAAGGCGATGTTGACATCGCGGAAGGCGTTCTCGCTGAGCTTGGCCATCTCCGCCGTCGTGGCGTCGGTGAGCAGGCACTCCCCCTTGGCGAACACCTCGTAGAGAGTGCGCGCCCGGTCGGCGCAGCCCTCTCCCACGCCGCCGATCACCCGGTCGTTCGTCACGATCTCGATCATGGTCCGCCCCGGCAGGACCCGTTCGGGGCAGTGCGCGACGCGCACGTCGGGCGCGTCCCCGCCCTCGTGGGGGAACGTCAGGTCGGGGCGGTGCTTGCCCAGCCAGCGGGACAGCTCCACGGTGGTGCCGGGGGGAGATGTGGACTCGAGGATGACGAGGTCACCCGCCTTCAGGACCTTCGCCACCGACGCCGCGGCGCTGCGCACGTACGACAGGTCCGCCGTGCGGTCCTCCTCCAGCGGGGTGGGTACGGCGATGACGAAGGCGTCCGCGGGCTCGGGCGCGGTCGTCGCGCGCAGCCGTCCCATCGCCACGGCGCCGCTGACGGCCACCGCCAGATCCGGTTCGACGAAAGGGGCGCGACCGGCGTTGATGAGGTCGACGGTGACCGGGTTGACGTCGACGCCGACGACATCGATCCCGTTGGTGGCGAGGGCGGCGGCGGTGGGGAGGCCGATGTAGCCGAGGCCGATGACACAGACAGTGGAGAACACCGGGAGAATTTCCTTTCGGAGGTTGCCACAGGTGAACCGGTCTCTTGCGGTCCGGCGAGAACGCAGGAGGCATCTCATAGACTGGACCGGAAGGACACCCGTCGCCCGGCAAGCGCGCCGTGCCGACGGTCCGGCCACCACCTTCGGAGTTGCGACCTCCTTCACATGGAGCGCTCCGAGGCCTGCGCCTGTACGGCTGCCGGGCGGTCCTCCCCGACACGATCACGTGGCACACCACCGCCGACCGGGATGCGTACCGGTTCCTCGCGCTTTCCACTCAGACGGCGGGTCAGCCATCGTCGTGCCGGTGTTTCGAACACGTCCGTGAGGACGAGGCCTGCCGCCACCAGCCCTGCCAGGAAGAGCAGTCCGCCCCATGGAGCGATGGCTTCGAGCCGCCATCCGGCGAACTGCAGGGCGGCCGCATACAGAAGAGCTGCCAACGGGCGGTGCAGTACGTACACGCAGTAGGACGCCTTGCCCAGTGATGCGTAGATGCCCTGGGTGGCTGCCCTCGGCTCGCTTCCCGCGCCGAGCAGGACAACGAGCGGAAACACCAGCAGCACGGACAGCAGTTGCACGATCGGGCCGGGCCTGAAGAGCGCCATGACCGGCAGCACGCCCATCAACATCAACGGTGGAACCCTCGGCGTGCGCAGCCTGGGTCTCAGACGGTGGACCAGCAGGCCCGCGCCGAAGGAGTAACACACCCGCGCCAGCCCCCCGGGGAAGGTCGTCCAGGTAAGGCCCAACGCCGGGGCTTCGACGTACATCAGGGCACAGACGTAGAGTCCGCCGCACACCAAAACCGTACCGAAAAGAATCCTGACGGATTGCAGTGGCCGCCAGAACGCGACCCAGAGAAGGTTGGCGAGCAGCTCGAAGAAGATCGACCACATCGGCCCGTTGAGAGGGAACAGCCCCTGAACCGCCGGCACGGGAAGCATGAAGGCCGCAAACGGAAGGGCGATGTACAGCTCCCTCCAACTCCAATGTTCCGTGGGCGAATTGTAGGTGATGCACAACACCGCGTGCACGACACCGAGGAGAAATCCCACGGCATAGAGCGGGTACAGTCGCGCCCAGCGCTGGCGCAGGAACGCCAGAGGGGTCATCCCGCGGCGGAGACGATCCTCGTAGGCATGGGCCAGAACAAAGCCACTCAGCGCGAAGAAGAGATCGACGGCCAGCGCCAGGAAGACCGGCGCCGGTCCGAACAACCGCGGGGAGTGCAGAATGACAATACACAGTGCCGCAACCCCGCGGATTCCGTGAAGTGTCCGAAAACTCTTGACCGGCATCGGCGGGATACTCCTTCGGGAGGTGGAGCGACTTGAACACTCGTCGTCCGCGTCGGCGGGAGTCAATGTAACCGTGGCCGCCGGGTTCGCGTTCGACGACCGGCCGCTCGTTTGAAAAATCGGCTTTTCCCGCCGAAAGCGTGAATCGAATGCGTGCGTCCGACCATCTCGGGTAACCATGGACCTGCCCGCGGATACGTTTCGCGTATGAGTCGCACCGAGGCCGATACCTGCGAAAACAACGCAAGCAAGAGGACGGGACACCGTACGGACCGCGTGAGATCGGGCAGGGTCACGGTTCACGGCAGCGCGGCGGCCCGTCTCCAGGCGGCCGCCGTCCAACTGCTCGCGCGAGCCGCCAGGCCGGTTGGCCATCGGGGCGTTCAGCGCCTGACGTGGATGTTGTCCAAGCACTTCGACCGGAACAACCGGGTCACCGTCCGTCTCGGCGAGGACTCGCGACTGTACGTGTACCTCGACGACGGCTACTGGACGAAGCTGCTGGATCCCGGTTTCGCCTATGAGCCGGAGATCGGGGACATGCTCGACAGAGTGCTCACACCCGAGGCGCTCTTCCTGGACTGTGGCGCCAACATCGGCTTCTGGTCGGTGCTGACCCGCCACCGGGCCCGACGCGTGGTGGCGGTGGAGGCGAGCCCGGAGACCTTCCACCGGCTGACGGACAACATCGCCCTGAACGGCGGGGGAATCAGCGCGGTACACGCCGCCCTCTGGAGACAGGACGACTCCTCGCTCTCCATCGTCGGCCACCATCTGTGCCACGCGGCGGCGTCCGTGTGCGAAAGGGACGCGGACGCGGGCCGGGACGGGTGGCGGTCGTTCGATGTCTCATCGGTGACCGTCGACACGCTCGTACGACGCCACTGCGCCGGGCTGACCGGACCCGTCGTGGTCAAGCTGGATGTGGAAGGCGCCGAGATCCCGGCCGTCGAAGGCGCGAAGGAGACCCTGGCCGAACGCGATGTCGTCTTCCTGTTCGAGGACCACGGCTCGGACCCCTCCTGCAAGGTCAGCCGCCATTTCCTGGACATGGGGATGACGGTCATGTCGCCGGGCAGACGCCGCCCGTTGACCATCCGGGAGATCGCCGCGGTCAAGGTCGATCCGACCCGGGGCTACAACTTCGCCGCCTGCCGGCCCGACGCGCCCTTCGTCGAGTTGCTGGCCCGGAACTGAGCGTCCCGGCGCAGGGACACCGCGTTCAGTCCTGTCGGCCCTCGACCACGTCCGTGCCCGTGAGGGGCGCCGCGCCGGCCTGCACCGGCGCGGTGCCCCTCACGGGCCGGGCGCGCCGGGACGTCGTCGTACGGGACAGCGCGATCCACACGGTGAAGACCGCGTAGCCCGCCGCGCAGGCGAGGGCAGCTGCCCCGGGCCCGGCTTTGCCGAACAGGGACACGGCGGCGAACTCCGTCGCCGCGGCCGCCACGGCGATCACCGCCAAGCGCCTGCGTCGTCCGGCGTCACGAAGCTCGACGCCCTGGAAGAGGCGCCCCACCGCCAGGACGGCCGTGGCCGGTACCAGAAGCAGGACCGCGGGCTGCGCGGCCCGGTACGCCTCACCGTAGAGAAGGGGCACCCCGAAGTAGGCCAGCGGAGTGAAGGCCCCGACGCAGACGGCGAGCAGCACCAGGATCCTGCGCAACTCGACCGGGTGGCCCGGGCGCCCCCGCGAGACGAGGGGAAAGAGCGCCGCGGGGAGGTAACTGACGACCTCGGAGACATTGGTGGCGATGGCGTAGGTCCCGAGAGTCCGGTCCGCTCCGAGAACGGAGAGCGCCATCTGGTCGGAGCGCTGCAGGACGTAGGTGGACCCGTTGAGGACGTGCAGATCCACGTTCCCTCGGCACCAGACGAGAGACAGGTTCCGGTGCCACGCCGCCCTCCCCCTTCCGCGCCTGGCGGACGCAGACCGCGGTCTTCCCGGACAGGTGAGGCGAAGCAGGAGGAAGGAGTTCACCACCGCCTGCGCGACGAACGACACCGTGGCCACCTCCAGTGCGGACGTGAGCCCCAGGGGAACGCAGAGCAGACAGCCGAGGACCGGGCCACAGTTCCCGAGGGTCCGTGCCGTGATCAGCCGGCGCAGCAGGCCGGCGCTGACCAGTGTCCCGGCCGTCAGCCGGAACACCAGTCCGCCGTAGACGGCGGCGGTGGCACAGAGCGGAAGAGGCCACCCCGGCCGCATCCAGGAAATCACCCAGTGACAGACCGCGAACGCGGCGACCGCCACCGACGCCGAGGCAAGCAGCGTCCAGGCGAGGTAACCGGCGGCGAACGACATCCCTTCCCCCCGCGTGTCCGCGAGGCCTCGGACGACCCCCACCTCACCGCCCATCTCGAGACACGTCAGGGCAAGGGTGGAGAACACCACGATGGACGCGTAGTGGCCCCGCTCGATCGGCGTGAGGAACCGCGCCACCAGGAGCGACCCCAGAAGCGCTGTCGTCGCCCCGCCCACAACGCCGAGAACGGCCAGCGAGGCCTCTCCGCGCAGCGGGGACGGGATCCTCGACACGGGGACGCGTGGTGGCTCCCTGCGTGTCATGTCGCGCTCCATGTCGCGTCCGTTCCCAACCGGTCTCCGGTCAACGGGCGTGCGGTGTCAACCGCACCCACAAGTGCCAGCCCAGCGTTCTGCCGCCGCCGAGTCCGTGAACGGGCAGCGGCGGGGCGTGCAGAAAATGCTTCTCGGCGTGACGGACGTCGAAATCGGGGAAGTCCCGCCGGACGCGCCGCACGTCGTAGACCCGCGAATACGGGTTGTGCGGGCCGTCGGTGTTGCTGTGGACGAATTCCCGCATCCGCAGATAGCGGACGAGCCCCGTCCTGCGGGCGTTGTCCAGATGGGCATCGAGGAGCCCCTTCGGCCCGGGTAGCGCACCCAACCGCGCCAGGGGGTGGGCGACCAGGAGCGCGGCTCGCCGCAACACCCCGATCGAGAGCAGGTAGTTGAGCGACCAGCGGGCGTACAGCATGACCACCAGCTCCCCCCCGGGCTTCAGAACGCGGTGGATCTCCCTCTGGGCCCGATGGACGTCGGGGACGTGGTGGAGCACCCCGTGACTGAAGACGACGTCGAAACTCGCGTCCGGGAACGGCAGTTCCAGAACGCTCGCCCGGTGCAGCCCGTCGTGCGGCAGCTCGCGCAGGGCGAGCCGGATTCCTGTTCTCCTGACCGCCGTCTCGGTCAGGTCGACTCCCGTCCACCGGGCGCCTCGCCGGATCAGCAGCTCGGCTTCCGAGCCCTGTCCCAGCCCGATCTCCAGAAGGCGCCGACCAGAGACGTTCAGCCGGTCCAGACATGCCGGGATGTGGTGTTCGAGGCGGTACTTGGCGGTGTCGTAGTGCGTGAAGAACTTCTCGTAGTCCTGTCGTTCGTCGCCTCTCGGGCTGCCGAAGAGGTTGTCGCCGCACGGGTGGGCGGACCAGAACTCCTTGATGTCCGGCTCAAGCACGGGTAACTCCTGCTGTCTCCGCACGCGTCCCTGGGGCGCTGTGCTCGGTTGTCCAGAGGGGGATGTGACGCGCTGGTGCTCGGGCGACCGTGCGCCGGATCAGGACCAGGCGGGCACCGCCGCGGAAGGCAGTGGGCGCCCGGTTGCGGCGGCAGAGCGGCGATGGACGGGGAGGCGGTGGCCGCCGACCGCGAGCGCGCGCCCGGTGCCGGTCTTCTGCTGCCGTGGGACCCCGACGAGTGCGTAGGCGCAGGCGAGCGCCAGCCACGACGGCAGGCCGATGAAGGTGGCCTCCAACGCGACGTTGGTGAAGGCGGTGAGGCAGACCCCGACGGTCACACCGAACCAGGCCGCGGCGACCGGGTGACGGCGTGCCCGCCAGGTCCGGCGCAGCGTCGCGGCGACCAGGAGCACGAGACCGATTCCGGCGGGCCACCCCAGGTAGTAGATGTATCCGACGAACGAGTTGTGAGGACCCGAGCGGGGATCGTGCAGCTGATATCCCTCGCCCGTCACGTCGATCGGACGTCCCGCGCCCGCCCCCAGAAGCGGCTCCCGGTCCGCCTCCTTCAGAGCGGCTCGCCACATCGCGTAACGGAGTCCGACGTTGTTGGCGGCTTCGCTGTCGGAGTCCTGGGCGCCGGCCTCCAGCCGGCTGATCAGGCCGCCCACCACCGGCATGTCCGCACCACGGTCCTGCGGCGTGGAGAAGCAGACGGCCGCCACCAGCCCGAGTACGACGACGGACCACGTCAGGACCGGCCAGCGGCCGAGGCGCGCGCCGCCCGCTCGGACGGCGAGGGACGTCGCGACCATGGCGGCGAGTACTGCCAGCAGGGGGCCGCGCTTGCTGTCGATGGCTGTGAGCAGGGCCAGTCCCAGGAGTGTCGCGACCAACGGTCGGCTGTCGCCGAGATGGCGCATGCGGACACCGAACGCTCCCGCGATCGCCAGATACAGCCCCGAAGCCGCGGATGTCATCGGCATGTGGCAGACCATCTGCACCAGCACGCCGAGGGCCGGCACGTACAGGACCCAGCGCAGACGGACGAAGTCCCGGTCCGTCCGGGTCAGCAGCCAGGTCGCCGCGAGCCAGCCGACGACGGGATACAGGCCGAGAATGACGCCCTTGAGGGGGTCGGGATATTCCGCCGCTACTCCTCGCCACACCGCGGGCACGGTGACCGCTGCCAGAAGCAGCGCGACCCAGCGGAATCCTCGCAACCGCTCTTCCGAGAAGGCCCGGGGCGCCCAGGTGCCGGTCGACGCGAGCAACGCGAGGGCGGCAAGAGAGTCCATGAGATACAGCGGCGCGACACCCACCGCCGCATAGCTCCTGCCCAGCAGGAAAAGCGGCACCAGGCAAGCGGCCCACAGAAACCAGACCGCCCCACGGACACCGGTCACCAGAAGCAGGACACCTGCGGCGCACACTCCGGCGGAGGCAAGCCAGAACAACTGCTCGGTGTCGCCCGGCGTCATTTATGGCACCCCTTTCGTCAACGTAGAAGCACCTTTTATCACGCCCCGGCACGGAACACGGAACACCCGCTTCACGAGTCTTCGTATTCAGCATCGCCATATCCTATGAAGAACAGGATGCCAACGTGTCGCACTGGATCCTGCGGCGCACGCATGATGCCGTTACATCCCGGACTTTTTCCATGGTTATCCCGTTTCCGGGAATCTTTCGCTTTGCTCGTTCCGGTCCGCACAGAAAGACGGGGTCATGTTCCCGATCCGCCCAAGGAGTCCCCGGCGCCGCTCGACGCCGACCGTCCTGGCGTTGAGGCACAGCGCGGGGCTAGGCGGCATGGGCAGGGCCGCCGAGTTCTTCACCCCCGTTCTCAGAAGCCTGTGCCACGTCCCGGCCGTTGTCTCCCTTTCGGCGGAACGCACGTCCGATTCCTTCGAGGCGTCCTGGGCGTCGAAGATCGGCACCACGGCATCGGCCCTGCGGCAGTGCGCGCGGGTACTGGTCAGGGACTCCCCCGACGCCGTCTATCTGCCGATCTCCCAGTGGGGGCTCCCCCTCCTGCGGGACGTCCTCGTCGTCGCGCTCGCCAAGGCGACCGGGTCCGCTCCGGTACTCCACCTTCACGGCGCCCAGCTACCGGCCAAGCTCTCCGGCGCCCCGGTACTGCGGAAGGCGCTGAGCGGAGCGCACTGGATCGTCCTGAGCGAGTACGTGGCCGCGGAGCTGAAGGCCAGTGGCTGCCGTACGGGATCGGTGACGGTGATCCGGAACCCGGTACTGGGGGCTCCTCCCGAAGTCGGCGCACGTCCCCCCCACCCGATCACGCCTGCGCCGAGTGCTGCACGGCCCTTGCGCGTCGGATGGCTCGGCACGATGTGCCGGGCCAAGGGCTTCGACCTCCTGTGCGACGCGGTGGACCGGATGAGGCGTTCCGGCGCCGCCGTGGAGTTCTCCGCCGCCGGGATGCGTCGGGACGTGCCGCGCTCCCGGATGCACTGCGTGGACCGCGACCTCGGTGTGCTCCAGCCGGCGGACGTCCCCGCCTTCTGGTCCGCCGTGGACGTGTTCGTCCTTCCGGCCCGCTGGACGGAAGGACTCCCCTTCGTGCTGCTCGAGGCCCTGCAGGCGGGCTGCGCCGTGGCGGGGACCCGCTCCCCCGGCTGCGCCGAACTCTTCCATCACGGGTGCGTGGACGACGTCGAACCCACGGTCGGCTCGGTCACCCGTTTCCTCGAGATGTGCCGGACCGACCTCGACGGTGTCCGGCGGCGTCAGCAGGAGGCGTGGGATCAGCTGCGACCGCTCTACACGCACGAGCGTGTCGAGAAGTCGTTCGCGCGGTTCTGGGAGACCGCGCCGTTCGGACAGAGTTGACGATCCGTTGGAGGTACAGGTGCACCCACCGCGTACGCCGGAGCGACCCGATGAGGCTGCAGCGCCCGGGAGGGCGTGGCCGTGTCCGCCCGTGACGGTCTGCGGACTGCCCGTCCACCCGCTCACCCTGGAGGAGTCGGTGGCCGCGGCCGCGACACTGATCGCGGACGGCGGCCCCCACCAGCACGTCGTGCTGAACGCCGCCAAGATCGTCCAGGCACACGACGACCCGGAACTGGCCCGGATCATCCGCTCGTGCTCACTCGTCAACGCCGACGGGCAGTCGGTCGTCTGGGCAGGCCGCCTCCTCGGCAGCCCTCTGCCCGAGCGGGTCGCGGGCATCGACTTCATGCTGGCGCTGTGGCACAGGGCCGCGCGCGACGGATACCGCGTGTACCTGCTCGGCGCCGAAGCAGGAGTGGTGGAGGAGACCGCGCGCATCGCCGCCGGCCAGGGCGTCGAGATCGTCGGGCACCGGGACGGCTACTGGGACGAGACCCAGGAGCCGCAGGTGGTGGCGGCCGTTCGCGATGCCCGTCCGGACATCCTCTTCCTCGCCGTGCCCAGTCCGCGCAAGGAGTACTTCCTCGCTCGCCGGCAGAAGGAGCTGGGTTGCGCCCTGGTGGTCGGCGTCGGCGGATCCTTCGACGTGGTGGCGGGGCTCCGCAGCCGGGCACCACGATGGATGCGGCGGACGGGCCTCGAATGGTTCCACCGGCTGGTCCAGGAGCCGCGGCGCATGTTCCTGCGCTACGCGGTGGGCAACGCCCGGTTCGTCGCCCTCACCGCCACCTATCGGGTGCGGCGGTCGGCGCGCCGGGGCCGGGGTGGACGGTGACGGGACATACAGCCATTCGGCCATCCGGTGGATTATTGCCACACCCGGTTTCAGACGAGAGCGAAGCGTCACGTATTGCTGGCATCTTAAGGGCCTCCCATTTCCGACTTCCGGAAGGTCCCGATGCGCGTCCCGTCCATCAGGCTCAGCCCGACCCTCCCGTCACAAGAATCAATTCATCGTAGAAAGACCGTGGTCGAACCGCGGCACACAAGCCGTTTCGACGGTGAATGGTGGGTCTGGCCGCTGGCCGGGGCATTGTTTCTCGTGTACTCGGCGGTGTCGCTGCGCATCCATGAACGGATGCTCTCCAACAGCTATGATCTCGGGATCTTCGAGCAGGTCGTCCGCTCATACGCGGACGGACACCTGCCCGTCTCGGAACTCAAGGGGCCCGGCTTCCCCGTCCTCGGGGATCATTTCTCTCCCGTCCTGGCACTCGTCGCGCCTTTCTACTGGCTGCACCGTTCGGCGGAAACACTGCTCGTGGTCCAGGCCGCGCTGATCGCCCTGAGCGTGGTCCCGCTGACCCGCTGGGCGTGCCGGAGCCTGGGTGCCACGGCGGGCGCGGTGATCGGCGCCTGTTACGGGCTCTCCTGGGGCATCGCGAGCGCCGTGGGCTTCGACTTCCATGAAGTCGCCTTCGCCGCCCCGCTGCTCGCGTGCTCCCTCGCCGCTCTCGGCAGTGACCGACTGATGGCCGCGGCGTTCTGGGCGCTTCCGCTGCTGCTGGTGAAGGAGGACCTCGGACTCACGGTCCTCGTGATCGGTCTGCTCATCGCCCGGCGCGGCGCCCGCAACCTCGGATATGTCACCGCGGCACTCGGTCTTGCCGGGACGCTGCTTGCGCTACTGGTGATTCTTCCGGCCTTCAGCCCGAGCGGTTCGTTCGCCTACTGGTTCCTGGCCGACAAGTCCCCCGGCGGTGCGGGCACTCCGGGTACGGGCTCCGGCGGAGTACTGGATCTGCTCGCCCGGGGCACAGTGGGCCTCGTCACCCCGCAGACCAAGCTGAACACTCTCGTGCTCACGTTCGCCCCGACGCTGTTCCTGGCCGTGCGGTCCCCGCTGCTGTGGGCTGCCCTCCCCACGCTCGCCTGGCGCTTCTTCTCGAACAACTACGTCCACTGGGGTACCGGTTATCACTACTCGCTGGTCCTGATGCCCATCGTCTTCGCCGCCTTCACCGACGCCCTGATCCAACGGGGCACGGGCCACGCCAGCCTGCGGCGGTACCTGGCAGGTGCGACCGCGATCTGCCTCCTGATCCTGCCGAGCTTTCCCTTCTGGCAGCTCCTGAGCCCGGCCACCTGGCGCACGGATCCACGCGTCGCCGTCGCCCACAGCCTGATGCGGAAGATCCCCGACGACGCCACGGTCCAGGCATCCACCTACCTCGTACCCCAGCTCACCAACCGCACCAGCGTCAGCCTCTACGGCTACGCGGTCAGCCGTCCCGACCCTCAGTGGATCATGGTGGACACATGGGTGCCGGAAAGCCTGCGGTGGCCGCTGAGCTACCCGGTGGAGCACCGTCTGCTGGCCCAGGCCGTGCATGAGGGGTACCGCGAGGTGGCCGACCGTGACGGCTTCGTGCTGCTGCACCTGGCGCACCGGCCCGCGCAAAGAGCGATCACCGGTGACCTGGACGCCTCGAAACACGCGGGCTGATCGCGCTGTGGTCGGGGCCTGGTCAACGAGTCCGCATCGGAAAGAACGTCAATGGAGGAGCGTGGTGCTGCCGTGACACCGTCCATCTGCCTGTGCATGATCGTCAAGAACGAGGCAGACGTCATCGAGCGCTGCTTGGCGTCCGTGCGCGATCTGGTGCACACCTGGGTGATCTCGGACACCGGATCGACCGACGGAACCCAGCGCCTGATCCGCCGTGCCCTCGACGGAATCCCGGGCGAGCTCCACGAGGAACCCTGGGTCGACTTCGGGCACAACCGCACCCTGAACATCCGACACGCCCGCGGAAAGGCCGACTACCTGCTGCTTCTCGACGCGGACCATGTCCTCAGGCAGGAGGGTCCCCTTCCCCGGCTGACCGCCGATGCCTACACGATCCGGCACGAAGGCACCACGGAATACCGCATCAGGCGTCTGGTCCGGGGCGACATCGCCTGGCGATACGAGGGCGTCACCCACGAACACCTCACCGCCGACCATGACGCGACCGAGGAGAAGCTCGGCGCACTGGTGGTCGAGGACCACGCCGACGGCGGCTCACGCCACGACAAGTTCGAACGCGACGCACGCCTGCTCGGCGCCGAGATGAAACGCGACCCGGGCAACACCCGTACGGTCTTCTACCTGGCCCAGACCATGCGCGACATGGGCAACACCGCCGAGGCGATCAGGTTGTACGAACACCGCGCGGCGATGGGCGGCTGGGCCGAGGAGGTCTACTACTCCCTCCTCCAGGTCGGAGTCCTGCACGCCGACTCCGGTGACTGGCCGGCCGGGATGGACGCGCTGACCCGGGCCTGGGAGTCACGTCCGCAGCGGCTCGAAGCGTGCTACGAGCTGGCCTCGCGGCTGCGTGTCATGGGCCGCCATCACACGGCGCACGCGGTCATCCTCGCCGGCCTCGACAGGGAGCAGCCGGACGACATCCTGTTCACCCAGCCGTGGGTCTATCGCTGGGGCCTGCTGTCCGAGTTCTCGATCACGGCCTACTGGGTGGGCGACCCCGAAGGCTCGCTCAAGGCCTGCGACCGCCTGCTCGCCATGCCCGACCTGCCCCCGGCCCACCGCAAGCAGACGCTCACCAACCGCGAGTTCGCCCTCCGCAGGCTCGCCGCGATCCCGCAGCCGAGCACCGGACACAGGGGCAACGAGGGCAAGCAACGGGCCTGACACGAAGGCTCGCTGACACTCCTACGGCCGGTGCCGGGTAGCTGCCGGACATAAATGAAAAACCAAAAAAATCCTGGTCCACAGCAAAGCCTTCCATAAAAACGTACAGTCCATCGTCAGAAATTCGTCGCCATGATCGTGAAATCCAACACACTGGATAACCGGTCGGCGTTGACAAAAGCGTTACCTTGAACGGCCGTTACCTCACCCCTGGCTCCGACTGTTAGGGGGGCATGACCTGGAAGGAACAGCACCTCGGCGAGGTCGAACCAGCCTTCGCCTGCCCCGAAGAACCCGAAGAGCCGGCGCAAGTCAAAGGCTGCTCAGACCTGCTTGAGGACTTCCTCAATTGCATCACCTGGATGCAGAGCGAATACCTGAAGGCTGCCCCCTGAGCAAGGCTGCTGAGGAGCCAGAGATGAACTACATTCAGGACGAATACGATTTTCAGTTCGGTCTGAGGAACGACAGCAGCGGGACCGCCCCCTACCCCCGTGATCATCAGCTGTTCGGAGTGGACCACCTCATGCCCGCTCCTGATCCAGCGGTCACACTGGCCGGATGGGATCCCGCGGAGGAACTGGCTGAAATGCTGTCGGCGGCCGCCAGCGCCGGTCCTCCCGCCATGGAGATGGACAGCGTCGGTCGGCCACGCCACCGAGTCGACCGTCGACGCCCCCGGCCAGAGCTCCGTCTTCTCGCGGGACGCGGCAGAATCATCCCTTCTGCAGCCCTGGTCGCCATGATCACCACCTGCTCGGTGGCCATGCTGGCCTGGTCCATCTCCTACTCATACGGTCAACTGAGCGCCGTCGCTTTGCTGGTGGAGCCTCCCCGTCTGGCGCAATGGTGGCCACTGACGGTGTACGGGCCGTGGCTGGTGGCAGGTTTGTCCGTCTTGCGGGCCTCCGTTCAGCGCCGCCCCACTCACCGCTCATGGATGATCATGCTGATCTCCTCCGGAATGGCGGTGGCCCTGAGCGTGGACTATTCCCCGCATTCCGTACTCGGCATGGTCGTGACCGGAATTCCCCCGATTACCGCCCTGGCCTGTTTCCGGGAACTCGTCGGGCAGGTGTTCTCCGGACCGGGTCCTCGGCATGCCCTGCACAGCGCGAAAGACTCCGAGGACGGATGAGGGCACGCAGTTTGGGACCGTGGCATCGGGGTTGAGTGACTGCTGCATTCGGCGGACTCACCCCGCGGGTCCGATGCTCCGTCGGCCCGTCCGGCAGACATGATCCGGACGGAACCTTTCCAGCCTGCGGGCATCCCGACGAGGAGGAGCATGCGATCTCTCCCACTTCTGCGCATGGCACTCATCGCGTCCCTGGTCCTGGGTCTGACCGGCACGGCCACGGCTGCCCCGGCCCGGCTGGCGGACCGCACCCCCCAACCGAATGCGGGTCCTGAGGCGGTGACGGCCAGACAGGTGTGCAACCCCTCACCTGGACGCGGCCGGGCCTCCTGCATGGCGATGCTGCGCACCGACCTGCCGGCCGTGCGGTCCGTTCAACCGGGGATCCAGCCGAGCGGCTACCACCCCAGCGACATTCAAACCGCCTACGGTCTGCCCCGCAGCGGAGCCGGGCGGACCGTCGCCATCGTCAACCCGTACAACAACCGTACCGCCGAGAGCGACCTGGCGGTCTACCGCCGCCAGTTCAACCTGCCACCGTGCACCACCGCCAACGGATGCTTTCGCAGGATCAACCAGAACGGCGGCACGACACCACCCACGGGAACCGATCCCGGCTGGGCGCTGGAGACGTCCTTGGACCTCGACGCCGTCAGCGCCGCCTGTCCCGACTGCAAGATCCTGCTCGTCCAGGCCACCGACGCCTACTTCTCCAACCTGTTCACCGCGATCCGCCAGGCCGTGACCCAGGGAGCCAGGTACGTCTCCATGAGTTGGGGCGCTCCGGAGTTCTCCGGCGAGGCCGGGGGCGATTCCGTCTTCACCCCCGGCGTCGCCTTTGTGGCAGCCAGCGGCGATTCCGGATACCCGAACCTGATCTACCCCGCCGCCTCCCGCTACGTCACGGCGGCAGGAGGCACCACCCTGCGCAAGCTCCCGGCGCCCACCGGCTTTACGGAGAGCGCGTGGAGCGGAGGCGGCTCCGGCTGCTCGCTCTACGAATCCAAACCGCCCTTCCAGCACGACGCCGGATGTGCGCGCCGCACCGCCGTCGACATCTCCGCCGACGCGGACCCCGCGACCGGCCTGGCCGTCTACGACAGCACCCCCGTCAGCGGAAGCAGCGGCTGGTGGGTGGTCGGCGGTACCAGCCTGTCCAGTCCGCTGATCGCCGCCATGTACGCCGTCGCCGGCACACCAGGACCCGCCGACCGCCCCAACTCCTACCCCTACGCCCACCCCCACGCCTTCCACGACATCGCCCGCGGCTCCAACGGCAGTTGCGGCGGCTCCTACCTGTGCGTCGCCCGACCCGGTTACGACGGCCCCACCGGCATCGGCTCCCCCGCCGGCGTCGCCGGACTGCGACCCTAGTTCCTGTCGGTCGGGCAACGGCGCCGCGCCCGAGGAACGGGCGCGGCGCCGTTCCCTGCCATGAGTCTGCGCTCGACTACTGCGGCGATTCGAAGAACGCGGCCTGGTTCTTGCCTGCCGTCTTGGCTCTGTAGAGGGCGGTGTCGGCGTCCCGCAGCGCTTCTGCAGGCGTGGTCGGCCGGGTGATGCTCCTGACTCCGATGCTTGTCGTCACATGGGCCGAACGGCCGTGGGCGAGGATGAACGGGTCTTTGAAGGAATCGAGAATGCGCGTGACGTAGTCGTGCAGCGTGCTCGCGTGCACGCCTTCCACGAGGAGCGCGAATTCGTCGCCGCCGAGCCTGGCCACGAGGTCCTGCTCGCGGACCCGGCTCGTCAGCCGCCGTGCGACGTCGACCAGCAGTTCGTCGCCGGCGAAGTGTCCCAACGTGTCGTTGACGTCCTTGAAGCCGTCGAGATCGAGCATGAGGAGTCCGGCGCAGGCCACGGCGGAGCACCGGTTGAGGGCGGGCTCCAGACGCTCGTTCAGGAGCACTCGGTTGGCCAGGCCCGTCAACGGGTCGTGGGTCACCTGATGGCTCAACTGCTTCTGGAGTTCTTCCTGCTCCCGCAGCGAGGCGGCGAGGGCGTAGGCTCGCGTCCTCGCGGCAGTGGCCCTCTCCTGAGCGTACTGGGCCAGGAAGGCGATACGCACCACCAGCAGCAGCGACAGAGCCGCCATCATGCCGACGATCACCGTGACGTGCATCGGCTGGTCCCGGATGCCACCGACATCGGCCAGCACGATCAACGGCCCCGTCATGATGAGCGCGATGAGGATCGACAGACGCCGCCGGGGCATCCTCTCCTGGTCCTCCGCGGGCCGCGGCGGCCGGGCGACGGAGGAGTGCAGCGCCGCCGCACCCAGCAGGAGGGACGACACCATCCACCCCGCTTCGGACGCGTTCTCCGCGACCGCGTTCCCGTACGTCGCCTGGGTCCCGTAGTAGAGGCCATCGGCGACGAGCAGGACGAGCAGCCATCCGACACACATCAGGAACGACGGTGTGCGCGTACCGGTGGTGAACACCAGCCGCGCGACCATGGACAAGAGCACCAGATCGGTGACGGGATAGGCGACGGACACCACGAGCGGCCACACGGACAGCTGGCTGCGCAGGTAGGGGGCGATGATGAACGCCCAGGACAAAGTGGCGAACCCCATCGTGACGATTCCCGCATCCAGCAGGCCCGCCCAGTGCAGCCGGCCCGCCTGCTGCCGGGCCAGGATCACCAGACCGGCGGTGAACAGCAGGTAGCTGCCCAGGTAGAGCAGGTCGGCCACGCCGGGGAACGGAACGTCCGCTCCGCGGACCTGGTAGAGCCCCCAGATCGTGTCCGCCGCCGCGAACGGTGCCATGGCTGCCGCAAACAGGTACCACGGAAGGACCGAGGGCGGTTTGTTCCTGGCCACGCCTGCCAGGATCGCGAAGACGGCTGAGGCGGATATCAGCGCCCCCAGCATGTAGCGCGCTGGGGAGGAGGTGACCAGAAAGGTCACGACCACTGACGTCCCGGCCGCCAGGTACGCCCAGACCGCCGCCTCACGGCCGGCGGGCAGCCCGGCCCGAACCTTGGCCACGGGCTCATCCAGGTCCGTGTCGGCGAGGCCGGGAGCGGAGCGTCTCCAGGGTCCGGCAGGCGTGGTCGAGTGCCTCCTGAAGGCGGGGGGCGGCCTGAGTCAGCGGAACCGGGTCTGCGGCCTCGGCATACTGTTCCAGCTCTGCGCAGCAGGCGGCCAGGCCGTGGGCTCCGATGTTGCCGGCAGCACCTCTGAGGCTGTGCGCCTGTTCCGCGATCTCCCCGCTGTCATGGCGGTCCAGCGCGTGGAAGAGAGCGCTGGTCATCTCGGGGGCCCGGACGAGGAAGTGGTCCACCAGCCGGTCCACCAGTTCGTTCTCGGCCGGGGAGCCGTCGCCGCGCAGTTCGTTCAGCCGCTCCTCGATGGTGTCGCGTGGCTCCTCGTCGTCCGGCGACGGGTGGACCGGGTGGACCCAGCGGGCGAGGGTCTCCTGCAACTCGTCGGCATCGACGGGTTTGGACACGTAGTCGTCCATGCCGGCGGCCAGGCATCGTTCGCGGTCCTCGGCGAGAGCGCTGGCGGTCATGGCGATCACCGGCAGGTGTGTGTCTCCCGGCGCTTCGCGGCGACGCAGTTCCTGGGTGGCGGTGTAACCGTCCATCCGGGGCATCTGGCAGTCCATCAGCACGGCCTGGTAGGTGTGTTCCTCGGTCATGCGCAGGGCCTCGATCCCGTCGGCGGCGGTGTCCGCGCTGTAGCCGAGGCGGGTGAGCATGCCCTGGGCCACCATCTGGTTGATCTCGTTGTCCTCGACCAGCAGCAGACGGCCGCGCTGAGGCGGTCGGGCGGTAGGGGGAGCGGGAGTTGTGGCCGCGGTCGTCACGGGTGCTGTCCGGCTGGTGAGTTCGACCAGGGTGTCCATGAGCTGGGACTGCTGGACGGGCTTGGGCAGGCAGAGCGCGATGCCCGCGGCGTGCAGTTCGGCAGCAGGCAGCCCGGCGCCGGAGGTGAGCAACAGCAGCCGTACACGACCGAGGTTCTGATCGGTGGTGATCCGGCGGGCGAGCTCCAGGCCGTCCATACCGGGCATGTGCATATCGAGCAGGGCCATGGTGAAGGGACGGCCCGCGGCCGCTGCCTCATGCAGGGCCACCAGGGCCTGGGGGCCGCTGGCGACCGACGTCGGCTGCATGTGCCATCTGTTCAGCTGCGTCTCGAGGATCAGCCGGTTGGTGTCGTTGTCGTCGACGACCAGGACCCGCAGCCCGCGAAGAACGTCGGGATCGAGCGGAGCCGGGGGTGGTTCGGCGGTGTCGGGTGTGCGCACCGGTACGGAGAAGAAGAAGGTGCTGCCCTGGCCGGGCCGGCTGGTGACGCCGATGGAGCCGCCCATCGCCTCGGTGAGCCTGCGGCAGATGGCCAGGCCCAGACCAGTGCCTCCGAAGCGGCGTGTGGTTGAGGCATCGGCCTGGGAGAAGGCGTCGAACATCCGCTCCTGATCGGCCTCGGCGATGCCGATGCCGGTGTCGGTCACATCGAAGCGCAGCCACGGCGCGTGCTCCGCGGGGGGCCGGGACGGGGCCGGGCGGGCGCTGAGGACGACCTCACCGGACTCGGTGAACTTCACCGCGTTGGACGCCAGGTTGAGCAGGATCTGCCGCAGTCGGCCGGCGTCCCCGAGCACCATCGCGGGCAACTCGGGATCGCAGTCGCTGAGCAGTTCCAGGCCCTGGGCCTGGGTGGTCTGCGCCACCAGCGAGACGACCTCTTCCACCAGCGCCTGCGGGCTGAAGGCGACCCTGTCCAGTTGGATCTTGCCCGCCTCCAACTTGGAGAAGTCCAGGATGTCGTTGATGAGCGACAGCAAGGCCGAGCCGGCGGCCTGAATACCCTCGGCATAGCGTCGCTGCTCGGGATCCAGCGCGGTGCCCAGCAGCAGATTGCTCAGCCCGATGACGCCGTTCATGGGGGTACGGATCTCGTGGCTCATGGAGGCGACGAACTGCGACTTCGCCTGGGATGCGGCGATCGCCTGATCGCGCGCCTCCGCCACGACGGCTTCGGCGTGCTTGCGCTCACTGATGTCGCGGACGAAGGCGTTGAAGCAGCGCGCCTTCGCCGACTTCATCCGCCACACCGTCAGTTCGACCGGGATCTCGTGGCCGTCGTGGTGCAGGGCGCTGAGCTCGATGCGGCGGCCCAGCACATGAGCCTCCCCGCCGGCCAGTACCCGCTGCAGACCGGCTGTGTGCGCGGCGCGGTACCGCTCGGGAATGATCGTCTCGGCCAGCGGACGCCCCATCACCTCGCGGTGGCCGAACCCGAACAACTGCTCGGCACTGTGGTTCCAGTCGATGACCAGCCCGTCCTCGTCGATGGAGACGAAGGCGTCCCAAGCGGTCTCGATGACCGAGCGTGCCTGCTCCTGCAACAAGCGCAGGGCTTCCTCCCTGCGCCGCTGCCCCTCCGCCTCACGGATGAACCCGCGCACTTCGAGGGGCTCGCCCGAGGCGTCCCGCACCACCCAGGACGTCGTCTCGGTCCATATCCAATGCCCGTCGGCGCGCCGCAACCGCAGACACACCACCACCCGGCCTTCGCGCAGCAGATCCCGCTCAGCCCACTCGAAGTCCTCGACATCACCCGGATGCACCCAGGAGTCGACCGCCGTTCCCACGATCTCCTCCGCCGGCCGCCCGAACAGTGCCTGAGCAGCCGCGGACACCTCCTGGTAGACACCCGCCACCGTTCGACGGAAGACCATGTCCGCGGAGTTCTTCACGAGAATCCGAAACCGTTCCTCGTCGTCGGCTGCATACTGCCCTGACGTACCTGTGGGCTCGGGTTCCATCGTCCGCCTCCACATGTCATGTACGACCGCTTGATGCGGCCCGGACTGCGACAGACCGGTCGCCCTCTCGTCGACAAGCACTGCAACTGGTAGGGGTGGCCGGCGCCCAACCGACCGCCATTCCTCGGACACTTCAAGCGAAGAGCGAACCAGAGAAGATCGCAAATCGGGCCAGCTCGGGCGTCCGGTCTCCTGACGGCGATTCAGTTGCTCTGCGCGGCGCCCCCACCGTCTCCAGCGTCCCTGGGCCGCTCACGCACGATCGCCTCCCCTCTCCTTCACTTGGTCGGGGGTGCCGAATCCGGCGCGGGTCATCGAGCCCCACACCCGGGGAGACCGGCGCAGCGCGTCCCACATGCCGCACAGCCGCCACCATGCCGTCAGCTGGCGGTATCCGATGTTCTCCGCGGCCACCCCGACGAGGGCACCCCAGACGTCCCGCCATCGGGTGAACCGGTGGAAGGCGTACTCCTCCACCACGACCGACATCAGGCTGACCACGATGGCGTAGGCGTAGGCGGCGAGCAGGAAGCGCCACAGGAACCCCACGTCGACCGCGCCGATCAGCACGCCCAGCGGCACCAGGACGAGGCTCGCGAGCTCCACCACCGGGGCCAGCAGTTCGAAGACCACGTAGAAGGGCAGTGCCAGCAGGCCGATGCGGCCGTAGCGAGGGTTGCCGATCATGCCGCGGTGCTTGAGCATGATCTCCGTCAGCCCGCGGTGCCAGCGCCGCCGCTGATGACCGAGGACCTTCAGTGTCGAGGGTGCCTCACTCCAGGAGATCGGCTCGGTGACGAAGACGATGCGGTAGTCGCGGCCCTGCTCGCGCAGGTGCCGGTGAAGGCGGATGACCAGTTCGGCGTCCTCCCCGATGCAGTCCGGGTCCATCCCGCCGGCCGCGACCACCACGTCCTTGCGGAAGAGGCCGAAGGCGCCGGCGATGATCAGCAGGCTGCCGACCTTGGACCATCCGGTGCGGCCGAGGAAGAAGGCGCGCAGGTACTCGACGACCTGAACTCGTCCGAGGATGTCCGGGGGCACATGCGGCTCGACGACCCGTCCGGCAACGACCGTGCAGCCGTTGGCGAGGCCGACCACACCGCCCGTGGCGACCACGCGCAGGGGGTCGTCGCTGAAGGGTCTGGCCACCGCGAGCAGCGCCTGTGAGTCGAGGATCGAGTCGGCGTCCACCATGCACAGCAGCGGATAGCGTGCCAGGTTGATCCCCACGTTGAGCGCGTCGGCCTTGCCACCGTTCTCCTTGCGGGCCACGGTCAGGGGCACCGGGCCCCCTCTGGGCAGATGGACCGAGGTGATCCTGCCGCGTACGGGGACGTCGTCGGGCGCCACGTACTCCACCTCGGCCAGGTCGAAGGCGTCCTGCAGGGCGTCCAGTGTGCCGTCCGTGGAACCGTCGTCGACGACGACGACCTCGAACATCGGGTAGCGCAGCAGCAGCATGGCCCGGACGGCTTCGACGATGCCGGCCGCCTCGTTGTGGGCGGGCACGATCACGGACACGGGCGGGGTGAAGGGGCTGTTGGACGCGTCGTCGTATCCGGCGAAGGGGGCGCGGCGCAGGCGTCCGACGAACTCCGTGACGGCGATGAGGATCAGCACCAGGTAGGTGGTGTTGATGGCCAGGAAGTAGACGATCACCACGTTGTCGCAGACGGTGATCAGGGTGTGCGCCGCACCGATCACCCACGCCCACAGCTCCTCGGCCACCGTACTCACAGCGCCACCTCCGTACGGACGTCGTGGCGCTCCCCGCCGACCGCCGATTCGGACAGCACAGCCCTGGCCTGGGCGGCGGCCGGACCGCCGGAGGGATCGTCCGCCACCGCGTGCAGCGCCGCACGGCCGGCGGGTCCGAGCCGCAGCAGCGCTCGCGCCGCTGTGCCGGCCACATGGGGGTCGGGATCGCCGAGAAGGTCCGCGAGCGGCCCCGTGGCGGCGACGGCCCCCAGATTGCCGAGTGCCCCGGCGGCCACCATGCGCAGAGCGACCGGCCGGTCCGGAAGGACCGCCGCGAGCAGCGGTTCCAGGCCCTCGGGCATGCCCAGCCTGCCCAACGCCCGGGCCGCTTTGATCCGTACCTCGACGGAGGGGTCCTCGTGCTGTGCGCGGGCGATCCTGGAGGTGAGGGAGACCGCGCCGGTCGCGCCGAGGACCTCGATCGCCACGGCCCTGACCAGCGGTTCCCGGTGTTCCAGTCCTGCCGCGACGCTCCGCTGCGCCTCCGGTCCCAGGGAGACCAGCGCCATGGAGATCACGCCGGGGGGCAGTCTCCGCGGTCCGTGGAGGGACTCCAGGAGGTGCGGGACGGCCTCGGGTTCCCCGCATCGGCCCAGTGCCCGCGCGGCGGCCAGGCGCACATCCCGGTCGCGGTCGGCCAGCAGCCGGCACAACGAAGCCGCCGCCGGGCGGTGGGAGAGCTGCCCGAGCACCTGTGCGGCGCGTCCGCGCCGGACCGCGCCGTGGCTGGTGAGGTCGGCGACGGCCTCCACGGCCGCCCCCCGCAGCTCGTACAGTCGGATCAACGCCGTGCGTGCTCCGCCGGAGACCTTTTCCAGCAGCCCCGTCAGGGTCGGTTCCAGGGCGCTCCAGGTCCGTTTGTCGACCTCCGCCAGCCGGTGCAGCAACTCCGTCTGCTCGTCTTCCTCGGTACACAGAAGCTGCAACAGGAGACCGCGCGCCGGTTCTGCGACCCGCTCACGTCTGCCCTGCCGGTACCTGCGGATGCCGCGGGCACCGACGATCAGCAGGCACATCACCAGGATGACGGCCATCAGGCACAGCAACGCCCTGACGACGAACCCCGTGGGGTTCATCGTTCCGCCCGGCTGAGCACCGCGACGACCCGGCTGGACAGCTCCCGTGGGCTGAACGGCTTGATGATGTAGTCGTCGGCGCCCGCAGCGAAGCCGACCTCGATGTCCCCTTCCTGGGACCGGGCGGTGATCATGATGACGGGGAGCGTCGCGGTCTCGGCTGCCGCGCGCAGTTCGCGGCAGACGTCCAGTCCCGACATCCCCGGCATGCGGATGTCGAGCAGAGCCAGGTCGACCGGCTGTTCACGCGCCGTCCGGAGTGCGGCCATGCCGTCCTCCACGGCCGTGACCCGGTGACCGTTCTGCGTCAGCTTGAAGGCCACCAGATCCCGGATGTCCGCGTCGTCGTCGGCTATCAGGACATGCGCCATTGTTCTCCCTCACGAGTGCGGGCAGGGGGACATGGCCGTCCTGTCCACGAAGTCGAACCATCACCAATAAAATAGGATCAATAGTTCACTTCCACCACATAGGCCCCACCGTCCGGCCGAGGCAAGGATCCGCGCGCCGAGCCGGAGTCCTCCTGGTCTGCTCACTGTGCGCCGGCGCGGGTCAGCCTCGGCAGGGCGAGGCACACCGTCGAGACGGCGAGCAGGGCCGCCGCGCACGGCACTCCAAAGCCCGCAGCGGCCCCCGCGGCGTCGACCACCCAGCCTGCCGTGGCGTAGCCCAGGGCCACCCCGACGGAGAGCCCCGAGACGATCCAGGTGATGCTCTCGGTGAGCTGCGCGGCCGGCGCCAGGCGGTCCACCAGACCCATCGTGGTGATCAGGGTCGGCGCGACGGCCATGCCCGCCACGAAGAGCATCCCCGCCAGCGCCTCCAGACCCGGCGCGAACAAGAGCGGTGCCGTGGTCACCGCCATCGCGCCGACGCCGAGCAGCAGCCGCCGGGTGAGCGCCCCCCGCGGCCCGATCGCGCCGAAGACCGTGCCCGCCACGCCCGAGCCGAGTGCGTACACACCCAGCAGCAGGCCGGAGAGCGCCTTGTGGTGGTGTGCCCCGGCGAACGCCACCGTCGCGACGTCCACCGAACCATAGGACGCGCCCACCGACGTCAGCGCCAGCACCAGCAGGACGAGTCCCGGAGTGCGCAGCGCCGAGCCCCTGGCGCGCCTCGGCCCGGGGCACACCGGCGGTTCCGTGCGCCGCTGGCCGGCGAACAGCAGGACGCCGACGGCGAGCAGGACCGCGGCGGCCAGCGGCCCGGCCCCGGCACGGACACCGGTGGACAGCGTGATCGCCAGGATCGGGCCGACGACGTAGATCACCTCGTCGAGCACCGACTCCAGCGAGTACGCGGTGTGCAGCAGCCGTGGTGAATCCCGGTGGATCTGCGCCCAGCGGGACCTGACGAGCGCGCCCATGCTGGGCATGCAGCCCGCGACCGCCGCCGTGACGTACAGCGTCCAGTCCGGAGCCGCGTACCGGGCGCACAGCAGCAGCGCACAGATGGCGGCGACCGTCACGGCCGTCGCCGGGAGGACGACGCGGCGCTGACCGTGACGGTCGACGAGCCGGGAGATCCGCGGTCCGATCGCCGCGCTGGCGAGCGCCTGCGTGGCGGAGACCGAGCCGGCGAGCCGGTACTCGGCGCCGAGCTGCGACAGCATGGTGACGATGCCGACGCCGATCATCGCCAGGGGAAGGCGCGAGATGAAGCCCGCGGCAGAGAAGAGCAGACTCCCTGCGGGAGAGAAGATCCGGCGGTAGTCGGAGAGCATGAGACTCCACGCTCCGTCAGGAGCCGGTCGTCGCTGGAGGATCCGGTCCGGTTTCCGCTCCCGCCATTCTCGCGCAGGGCACGGTGACACGCGACGCGAAAGGGCGTCCGTCCATCTCTCCGTGCACGTGCGTGAAATGGCGAGCCGGGTTAGCTTGATGAAGGACACGTCGATGTCTCGGCGAGAAGGAGCCCGCACCGATCGGCCGCGCGCATACCGGTGCCCGTGTTCACCGGCGAGGCATGCCGATATCCCGACTCGGAGAATGCTCGCCAGCCGGTCCCGCGGGTTTCCCCGCCGTAGCCCGGTGCCGTTCGCCCAGCTCCGTCCGCCCGACAAGTGTTTTTCTGGGAGGTGAGTTGGGGTGAACCCGCGATTGCGAAGCCAGACCGCGATGGCCGTGGTCAGCGCTTGTATCGTCGTACTGACCGCGTTCTACTACGCATTTCCGGACCAGCGGATGATCTTCGTCGCCATGGGGGCGACCGGCGTCATCGGCATTCTTCTTGGTGTCTTTCTCAACAATCCGACGCATCGACTCCCCTGGCTGCTGCTCGCCACGGGAAACTTCTCCTTCGCCGCGGGCGAGGCCACCCAGATCATCCTCATCCAACTCAGACAGACCGCGTTCCCGTCGATAGCGGACGGCTTCTATCTCGCGGCATATCCCCTCTACGCGGCCGGACTCCTGGGCTTCGTCCACTGGCGCACCGGGAGGCGCGACCGCGGGAGCCTCGTCGACGCACTGACGCTGACCGTGGGCCTGGCACTGCTGTCGTGGCTCTTCCTCATCGAGCCGTACGCCCACGCGCCCGGTCTCACCTGGGTGCAGAAGGCGTTCTCCATGGCCTATCCGCTCGGCGACATCCTCGTCCTGGCGATGCTGCTGCGCCTGCTCGCCGACCGTGGCGGCAAGAGCCCCTCGCTCATGCTCCTCACCGTGGGCACCGTCGGTCTGCTGAGCGCCGACGTGGCCTACGGCCTGATTCAGCTGCACGGGACGTGGCGCACGGGCACCGCGGTCGAACTCGGCTGGGTCGTCCTGTACGGCGCGTGGGCGGCCGCCGCACTCCATCCGTCCATGCGCTCGGTGACACAACTCGTGCCATGGCGCGCCGAGAGCGGTATGGGCGGCCGGCTGAGCCTGCTCACCCTGGCATCGCTCATCGCGCCGGCCCTCCTCCTGGTCGAGGCGGTGCGCGGGGAGAGCTCCAACACCGGCGTCATCGGCGCGTTCTCCGCAGTGCTCTTCATTCTCGTGCTCTACCGCCTGGCGGGCGTGGCGTCGACCCACCGGCAAGCGGTCGGCCGGGAGAAGGTGCTGCGCATCACGGTGTCGTCGCTGGGCGGAGCGAACGATCTGAGCGATGTGGCAGCCGCCGTCCACTCCGCGGTGACGGAACTCGTGCCGCACGGTCCGCCGCGTTCCGCCCTCGTCATCGTGCCGGACAACGCCCTCTGGGTGAACGGGACTCACAGCGCAGGCGAGCCCGTGTCCGAGCAGGTGACCGCGACCGTACGGGAACTGGGCGCGTCCGGTGAAAGCCGCCTGGTGGCCCTCGACGGGGTGGGACCCGATCTCGCCGCCCGCCTCACGGGCCGGCACGAGCAGCAACCCCACACGGGCCCCGCGCTCGTCTGCCCGCTCATCTCGCAGGACCACCCCTCGGGCGAGCCGCTGATCGGGGCGCTGATCCTGGCCGGGCACGAGCAGGACCTGATCGTGGTCCGCCAGACGCTGGCGACCCTCGCCGCGCAGGCGGCACTCGCCGTGGCACGGATCGCCCTTGCCGAGGAGGTCGATCAGCGCAACAGCGAAGCGTACTTCCGAACGCTGGTGCAGAACGCCTCCGACGTCATCCTGATCCTCGACGACGAGGACCGGGTCCGTTACGCCAGTCCCTCCGCCGACCAGATACTCGGTGTCCCGGACCTGGAGGGCACCCACCTCATCGATCTGGTGCCGCCGCAGGACAGTCACAGGGTGGTCGAGACGCTCGGCCGGATACGGAGCGGCGAGTACCAGAACAGGCGAGAGCACTGGCGCATGGCCCGCGTCGACCGGGCGTCCATCGAGGTCGAGGTGAGGTGGAGCGACCTGCGCGAGGAGGCCACCGTCGGCGGTGTGGTGCTCACCCTGCGGGACGTGACCGAACAGCGCAAGCTCGAACGCCAGCTCACCCATCAGGCGTTCCACGACTCGCTCACCGGCCTGGCCAACCGCGTGCTCTTCCAGGAGCGGGTCAACCACGCCCTGGTGCAGGCTCAGCGCGAAGGCACGGTGGTCGGCGTGCTCTTCATCGACGTGGACGACTTCAAGGTCGTCAACGACATACACGGCCACGGTGTGGGCGACGAACTCCTGGTCGCGCTGTCACTCCGGCTGCAGACCGCCGTCCGTGTCTCCGACACCGCCGCGCGCATCGGCGGCGACGAGTTCGCGCTCCTGGTGGAGGGTTCCGCCACCCAGGACGGCGTGGAACGGCTGACCGAGAACCTGATGAGGGTGTTCGCCGAGCCGTTCCGGCTCAGCGTGGGGCCGGTGAGCTCGTACGCCAGCGTCGGCGTCGCGACCACGGAGGACAGCGTCGACTCGGTCGAACTGCTCACCCACGCCGATCTCGCACTGTACGCGGCGAAGACGGCGGGCAAGCGTCAGTGGCGCCGCTATCGCCCGGAACTGCAGAGCGGCATGGCCGAACGTGCCAAGTTGCAGGAAGGGCTGGACAGTTCGTCGATCGAGACGTCGTTCCTGGTGCTCTACCAGCCCATCGTGGAGCTGATCAGCGGTCGGATCAGCGGCTTCGAGGCACTCGTCCGATGGCCCCACTCGCCGCACGGCATGGTGCTGCCGGAGCAGTTCATCACGCTGGCCGAGGAGAGTGGGCAGATCGTCCCGCTCGGTGCCTGGGTGCTCGGGCAGGCCGCGGGCGAGGCCGTCCGCTGGCGGAGCTCCGTGCGACGCGAAGTGACGGACGGCCACAAGGCACCTTACGTCAGTGTGAATGTGTCGCCGCGTCAGTTCCGGGACGAGAAGTTCTACGACGTGATCCGGCGCGCTCTGGATGTCTCCGGCATCGAACCGTCGTCCCTCGTACTGGAACTGACCGAGAGTGTGCTGCTGTACAACGACGAACGTATCCTGAGGGAGATGAGTTCGCTCACCGACCTCGGGATCCGCATCGCGATTGACGACTTCGGAACGGGCTACTCGTCACTGAGCTATCTGCGTGAGTTCCCGATCTCGATTCTCAAGATCGACAAGTCGTTCGTCGACGAACTCGGGCGCTCGCCCGAACAGTTCGCCCTGGTCGAGGGCATCACGCATCTTGCGGACACGCTCGGCCTCACGGTGATCGCCGAAGGAGTGGAGGACGTGAGACAGCAGGAGTTGCTGATCTCCATGGGCTGCCCGCTCGGCCAGGGGTATCTCTTCGCCGAGCCGGTCAGCGCCGAGGAGGCGGAACAGCTCATCCTCGCGCCGCCGCTCGGCCGTCTGGCCGCACTGCCCGCGATGCCCGAGGAACAGAAGCCGTGACGGCCGAGGCCGTCTCCCGCGCGAGGCGCAGGTCGTGCTCCGCAGAACGTCGCGCCAGGCAGGAGGCCCGAGGTGATGGGACCTGAGCACCCGTCGGCAGAGTCGGCCGCACCGTGTGTCGTGCTGCGCAACGACGAGGACCAGTATGCGATGTGGCCCGCCGAGCGCCAGACTCCGGCCGGGTGGTGCCAGGTCGGCGGGCCGGCGTCCACCGCGACGTGTGGGCGCCTGGTCGACCGCCTGTGGACCGACATGCGGCCGGCAAGCGCCCGCGCCGAGCGGCGGCCCCCGGGCTCTGGGCCGCCTACCGTGCCCGAGCTGGTCCGGGATCGGGCACGGCGCGACCCGTCCGCTCTCGCGGTGCTCGCGGACGAGGACTCGCTCACCTACGCCGAGCTGACCGGCCGCGCCGACCGACTGGCCCACGAGCTCAGGGAGTCGGGCGTCGGCCCGGAGGCCGTGGTCACCGTGTGCCTCGACCGTGTGCCCGAGCTGATCGTCGCGCTGCTGGCGGTGCTGAACTCCGGCGGCGCGTTCCTGCCCCTCGACCCGGCGACTCCACGGCAACGGATCGCCGGACTGGTCGGGGAGACCCGTTCACGCCTCATCGTCACGAGCCACGAGCACACTCCCCTCTTCACCGAGTGCGAGGCGCGGATCCTCCACGCCGGGGCCGCCGGGGAACCGGCCACGAAGACGGAGCGACCACGGCCTGCCTCCGGCCCCCGGCCGGACGACCTCGCCTACGTGATCTACACCTCCGGATCCACCGGACCTCCCAAGGGTGTGATGATCACCCACCGGTCGCTCGCCCACTCCCTCACCGCGGTGGCCCGGGCATACGGACTGACGTCCGCGGACCGGGTGTTGCACGCCGCGGCGCTCGGCTTCGACACCTCTGTGGAGCAGATCTTCGCCACGCTGATCAGCGGCGCGACGCTGGTCCTCGCGGGACCGGGGACGTGGGCGCCCACCGACCTGCTGCACCGCCTCCCGGAGCGCGGGATCACGGTCGCCGACCTGACCCCCTCCTACTGGCAGCAGACCGTCTCCGCCGCCGGCCGTGGCGAGAGCCTCGCGTCGCTGAGGCTCGCCATCGTCGGTGGTGAGATCGTCACCACGAAGGACTGCCGCGCCGTTCTGCGCCGGATCCCCGGCGCGCGGCTCGTCAATGCCTACGGGCTCACCGAGACCACCATCACCTCCACGCTCTGCGAGCTGAACGAGGAGGTGCTCACCGCGCCGGACACCGCCGTCGCCCCGGTCGGCAAACCCCTGGAGGGGACTCATGTCCACCTGCTCGACGCCGAACTGCACCCCGTCCGGCCGGGCGAGCGCGGCGAGATCTACCTCGGCGGCCCTGGACTGGCGCGCGGTGTCTGGCGGAAACCCGCCCTGACGGCACAGCAGTTCCTGCCCGACCCGAGCGGCTCCGCGCCGGGTGACCGGATGTACCGCACCGGGGACCTGGGCCGGCTGCGCACCGACGGCAACCTGGAAGTACTGGGCCGGGTCGACGACCAGATGAAGATCCGCGGGTTCCGGGTCGACCCGGCCGAGGTCGAGGCAGCGCTCGTCTCCCGCCCGGAGATCGGCCAGGCGATGGTGGTGGCCCGAACGCGCGACAACGGCGACCGGGACCTCGTCGCGTACTACACGCCGGCCTCGCCATCGGCCGGCGGCGAGACGGCGCTGCCCGCACGCCTGCGGTCGGCACTCGCCGAGGTCCTGCCGGGCTACATGATCCCGGCAGCCTTCCATGCGATGGAACGGCTGCCCGTCGCGCCCAGCGGAAAGCTCGACCGCAAGGCCGTGCCGCAACCCGGGACGGCGGCGACCACGGGCGGCGACGCCGACGAACGTCCGGTGCCTCAGGGAATGGCCCAGTTGTGGGGTCAGATCCTCGGAGTGGACTACGTCCGTCCGCACGACGACTTCTTCGAGTTGGGCGGCAACTCGCTGCTGGCCATGGAGATGCTCGCCCGGACCCGCGTCATCTTCGGCATCGGCGTCACCCAGATCCGCGACCTGACCCGGTCGTTGCTACGGCAACCGGTGCTCTCCGCGTTCGCCGAGTCGGTGCGCCAGGCACGTGCCGGCACGCTGGCCCACCCGGAGGGCGGGAGCGTCGACTTCGCCGCCGAGACCGATCGGCCCCTTCCGACGGTCGGCCGCGACGGGCCGGCTCCGCGCTCCCAGCCCCCCGGGGACGTCCTGCTCACCGGCGCGACGGGCTTCTGCGGCGCGCACATGATAGACGAGCTGCTCCGCAGGGCGACGGGACGGATCCTCTGCCTGGTCAGGGCATCCGACGAGCGGCAGGGCATGGAGCGGATCCGTGCCAGCCACCGGCGGTACGTCCTCAGCGATGTGTCCAGCACGCGTGTCCAGGCGGTCGTCGGCGACCTCGGCAAGCCCGGACTGGGACTGTCTCCTGGCCGGTTCGAGGAGCTGGCATCGAGTGTTGACGCCGTCTACCACTTCGGTGGCCAGGTCAACTTCATCTACCCGTACCACGAGTTGCGCGCGGCCAACGTCGACGGCACCTACGAGGTCATCCGGCTCGCGGCCGGCCGGGCCGTCCCCGTTCACTTCGCCTCCAGCATGGCCGTGCTCGCCGGATTCGGGCCGGCCGGGGTGCGCGAGGTCACGGAGAGCACCCCCCTGCGGTTTCCCGAATATCTGTCGGTGGGTTACGTGGAGACCAAGTGGGTCGGCGAGGCGCTGCTGAAGGCGGCGGCCGACGCGGGCCTGCCGGTCGCCGTCTACCGCCTGATGGACGTCACAGGCAACAGCGGAACCGGCGTGATGAACCCCAGCAGCGAGATGGCCGCCCTCATCGACTTCATCGCGCGAACCGGGCTGTGCCCCGACATCCGCTTGCCGCTGGACTTCCTGCCCGCCGACTGCCTCGCCCGTGCCATCGGACACATCTCCACCCACCATCCCGCTCGCGGCGAGGTCTACCACCTCACCAACCCCCGTTCCACGCTGCTGGACTCGCTCGCCGAGCGCCTGCGCCTGCGGGGCTACCCGATCCAGAAGATCCCGTACGCCGAGTGGATCGCCATGCTGGTGAGGTATGCGGCCGGGCACCCCACCGACCCGATGACCGCGTTCGTCCCGCTCTTCGTCGACCGGTGCGCGCGCGCCGACATCACCGTGAGCGAGATGTACTTCCAGGGCGTTTTCCCGGAGTTCTCCCGCAGCAACGCGGAACGTGCCCTCACGGGCGCCGGGATCGACATTCCTCCGGTGGACGCGGAGATGTTGGACCGCTCCATCGACTTCCTCCAGCACGACGACGCCCCACCGGTGAAGCGGCGAGATCGCGGAGGGAGGGGGTGGTGAGCCGATGCCCTGACTGGGAGTCGCTGGACGTGCTGAAGGCAGCGCCCGACGGTCCGGTGGCGTTCTCCGCCGACCTCAGCCCCGCCGGCCTCCTGGCGGCCTACCGCGCCGGGGTCTATCCGTTCCCGGCAGCCGACGAATACACCCGCGCCCTCAACGAGATGGTGTTCGCCGATCAGGTCCAGGCGGGCCGCATACGGCTCGTCGGGGAGGAATCAGCCGATCCCTACGCCGTTTCCTGGTGGTCTCCCGATCCCAGGCCGGTGCTGCCCGTCTCGGCCACCCACCTCGGCCGGAGCCTCGCCCGGCGGGTGCGCAACCGGCTGCCGTGGTCGACCAGCCTGGACCGGTGCTTCGAGCGGGTCGTTCGCGAATGCCGCACCGGCCGCGCCCCCCTGTGGCTCACCGACGAGCTGATCGAGAGCCTGGTCCGCCTGCACGATCTGGGTCATGCGCACAGCGTGGAGATGTGGGAGGACGGTGAACTGATCGGCGGCGTCTTCGGCCTTCAGATCGGATCGGTCTTCAGCATGGACTCCATGTTCCACCACCGTCCCGATGCCTCTAAGGTCGCGGTGACCGACCTCGCGGCGCGCTTCGCGCAGGCCGGCGGCGCGCTGCTCGACGCACAGCGGGACGGCCCGCACGTCCGCGGCCTGGGCGGCGTTCTCGTACCGCGAGAGCAGTACCTGCGACACCTCCGCCGCACCGGGAGCGACCGCTTCCCGATGTCCACCGCCACCTTGCCCGTCAGCCGCCTCGCCCAGCAGACGGGATCGCGCTGACCGCATTGACCCGAACGAGGGATGCAAACTCATCCGATATGGGCCATGCCCGCACCCAGCCGTGCCACCCGCGCACGCCGGCGCGTTACCGATGCATGGATGACAACGTCACCACCGGATGTCTCTTCCTCGAGTGGGGCG
The DNA here is from genome assembly GCF_044768275.1 of Streptomyces sp. NPDC101152. NCBI lineage: Bacteria > Bacillati > Actinomycetota > Actinomycetes > Kitasatosporales > Streptomycetaceae > Streptomyces > Streptomyces sp. NPDC101152. Next base: position 66,419 of record NZ_JBIWPO010000004.1, read on the forward strand.
AACAGCCGCCGTACCGGGAACGGCCCCTGGCGGGCCAGGAAGACCCACCCATCTACGCCGCCCTGGCCAGGGAGTGGCGTGCCCGTGGCCAGATGGTCCCGGGCACGTGGGACGCCCGGTGGAGCGCCCTGGTCTCCGCGCATTCCGCGACCGGGCGGCACCGGCGCTCGATCAGCGTTCCCCCTCCGGTCCTGTGGGTGGGTGGCGCCGAGCTACCTCTCGTGAGTCGCGGCGAGATGGTACCCACCCCCTGATCGGCACGCCGGAAGACGACACCCTCGCCGACGTCAGCGGGCCCGTCCGGCGGTGCGGTTCGAAGCCAGGGTGACGGGCGAGTCGCAGGTAGGGCAACGCCGCTTGGTGCCGGCCTGTTCGGCACACCTTCCCAGCGCCTGTTGCAGGGCCAGGTCCACGGCCGCGGGGACGAACAGCGAGCCGGCGTCGTCTGGCGGGACCAGCCAGCGCAGTCGCCCTGCCGTCCGGTGCGGTGGGGGCACCGTGATCCACGCACCCTGGCCCAGGTACCGGATGCCGGATCCGATCCAGCGGCCCTCCGGATCAGGCGGGAGGAAGAAGCCCACCCTCCGCGAGGCGGCGTCCGCCAACGTGGGCCCGGGCGGCCGGGGGAGGCTCAACAGGGTGTCCAGGGCCGGTACGCCGAGTTCCTCCGGGACGCTCAGCACGTCCCAGAACCGTCCGCAGGCCAGCACGGCGATCCCGGTGTCGCCATGCCACTGCCGCTTGCACGCCCTCGGGTCGATGGCGGCGGCTGCGAGCCACTCCATCGCCTGCTGCGTGACAGTCCGCATGCGTTCCTCCCCGATCCGACGACCCTCGACACAGAGCGGCAATCTCGCCTCCCGCCAAAGGACGCTCGTACCTGACAGATGCATGGTGTTGTACATATCCACGTTAGGGAAGGGGTGGCGAACCGTGGCGATTAACTCCGCGGTGTTCGGCGACAGGACAGATGTTCTCCATGTACAACCCGAATATCGCATCAGCGCCGACCCCGATCATCAACTTGTCCAGAAATCCCACCACCGCGTCAGGACCAGCATTCCGATGATTCCGATGTGCAGCAGCGGCAGCACCGATGCGGATTCACCGAGGAACGCCCGCAACGGGCCCGGCGCAGGCAGGAACGAGTTCCGCACATTGAACGCAATCACGTACCAGAACACGAGGATCGTGGCGACCCACGCCAGAACGCACCACAGGCACAGCGCGCCGATGCGGTACAGCGACTGGAACTGCAGCCACGACACGAACCCGATCCCGAACAGACATCCCGCGTTGAAGCTCAGCCAGTACCAGCGGGGGAACTCCGCGCCGGCCAGCAGGCTCACGCCCACGCAGATCACGATGCCGTAGGCCACCAGGCCCAGCATCGGGTTGGGAAATCCGAAGACCGAGGCCTGGGCACTCTTCATGACGGAGCCGCAGGACACCACGGGGTTCAGACTGCAGCCCGGCGTGAAGTTCGGGTTCTGTAGCAGCTTGAACTTGTCGATCGTGATGGCCCATGAGGCCGTCAGCCCGCCCGCCCCCGTGAGCACCAGCAGGAGAGCGAACCCCCGGCCGGCACCGATGGTTCTCGCCATCAGCCGCGCAGGCTCCTGGCCGGCACAACGATGTGCGCCGCCTCTTGGAGGGTCTCCTCGGCGCCCGCGAACGCGGCCAGCGCCCCGGCGTCCACGGGTTTGCCCGGCGCCGCCGCGGGCCAGGCGCGGGTGGTGAACACGAGGTAGGCGAAGCCGCGTTCGGCAACCGCCTCCAGCCACTCGGGCGGCGCGGCGCACTGGGCGTTGAACTGCTGCAGACTGACGACCGCCTGGTTGGCCTCGACCAGCAGGCCGACCGGCAGGTTCGGCCTCGTGGCACCGTCGACGAGGTCGCCGCCCACCGGGAGGCCGCTGCTCTCCAGCCACTGCCGCACGGCGGCGGAGGAGGCCTCGGGACCGTCCGCGGCATCACCGAGGGGGTAGACGAGCAGGTAGGGCATGGCACCGTCCGGAGCCTCGCCACTCCAGGCCAGTACGACCAGAGTGCCCAGGTCGGCAAGGCGGAAAGGGCGGGTTTCGCCGAGGGTTGAGGTCACTGCTCGACCTTATCCGCGCCGCACGGACGGCCCGGCGTCCTCTCACCCGGCCGGACGACAGCCCGAAGTCGGTCCACACGAACGAGGGACGCCTCTCGACGCCCCTCGCGCACCGTCCCGGACAGGGCCGGTGCCGAGCGGCATCACGTCGTTTTCCCGACCAGCCCCTTCCCATCGGCAGACCGCGGCAGGAAGAAGACAGCCGTTGCGTCGGCAGGGAGATTCCGGCGCAACGGCTGTGGGGCCGCTGTCCGGGTCGGCTTACGTGGTGGGCACCATCGGCGCCGGTAGAGCGGGCAGACTCGGGGTGGGCAGGCCGGACGGGGTGGGAGTGGGCAGCATGGCGGCCAGGTAGTTGGTGAGGGCCGTCACCACGTCGGTGACCGCCGCGGTCACCTGGCTGGGATCCCCGGAGATGACGGCCTTCTGGAGGGCGTCCAGCGCCTTCTGCAGGGCGGCGAGGGCGTCACTCGCGGCGTCCTTGGCCTGCGGGTCCGCAGCAGCCCTCGGAGTCATGTCGGCAACGGCCCGTTTCGCGGCATGGACGAGTCGGGCCGCCTGGGCAGCGGGGAGTTGGCCGTTGTCGGCCTTGAGTGCCGTGTCGAGCAGGTGGGCGACAGGGGTGAACGCACCGCCGAAGTCGCCAAGGCTCTTGACCCGCGCGAGGAGTGCGTCCGCACCAGGAGCCTGCGCTGGGGACGCAGCATGGCTGCGCCCCGGGATGGAATCTGCCGCCATGACGGCCGGGCCGGTGACACCGGCCAGGAGAGCAGCGCAGAGTGCGGTGGTCGCGACACGTCGCTTGGACAGACCTCGCATGGAAGTTCCTTTCGATGGTGCGTCGGATCTTGTGCCCACCCTTCAGCCGCCCATCTCCCTCTGCAACCGATCAGGCACGCGACGCAACCATCCGTCTCGTGCAGCGTTGCTGGTGAGATCCCTCGTTGTGGGCCGACCCGGTGACAGGGCGGTCCGCCCGTCCATTCGGGGCACCGCGAGCGCGCCCGAGAACACGCGAACCGGCCGTCCTTCCGTGCGGAAGGACGGCCGGCAATGAAGTGCGCCGCGACGTCAGTGGTTGGTGCAGGTGTTGCCAGACGCCGGGTTCAGCAGACCGATGACGCTGACGGTGTTCCCGCAGGCGTTGACCGGCACGTGAACGGGGACCTGGACCACGTTGCCCGACAGGACGCCCGGGGAGTCGGTGGCGGTGCCGTTCGCGCCACTGTCGGCGGCGGCGAAGCCGGCGGTGCCGACGGCGACCGCGGCGGCGACGGAGGTAAGGACCAGGCCCTTCGCGATACGCGACATGGAGAGGTGCTCCTTGGGGGTTGAAATAAACATCCGGGCGGATGCCCGACACTGTGTCAACGCGTGGCTCCTGTGAGGGTTGTGCCGCCAATGGAGTGATCTGCCAGAGGACCGGCCTTCACAGGAGCAGGACCGAACCGAATGCGGGCCCCGTACATCACCGACGGACTGCGACGGGGGTACGCGGATCTCGCTCACGGATCTCTTCACGACCGACCGACTGCGGGTGCCGGGCGCCATGGCGTCCGGCACCCGGGTGTCAGCGGCGGCCCGCTACTCGACCGCGCCGGTAGAGGATCAGCCCGCCCGCGATCATCACGGCACTGACGGCCGAGCTCGCCAGCATGGCCTCACTGCCGGTGTGCGCCAGGCTGGGACGTGCACCGACGACGGCAGCAGGCTCGGCCTTCAGCGCCTGGGGGGCCACGTCGTGCTGCGACTGGACGGCGGGGGCCCCGGACTGCTGCCCGCGGGTGGGCGCGGGCGACTGCGGAGCCGGAGTGCGGCCGACTTCCGGGGTGTGCGCGGGCGACACGGGAGCCGGAGTGCGGCCGACTTCCGGGGTGTGCGTGGCGATCACCGGGGAAGGCGTCTGCCCTGGCACCCTGGGCGTCTGCGACGAACCGGTGTCGCCGGAGCCCGCCTGCCGTGGGATGTCCGGCGTGACTTGCCTGACCGGATTCGACTGGACGTCGCAGGAGTTGCCGAACGCGGGGTTCAGCAGGGCAAGGACATCGACGGTGTTACCGCAGACGTTGACCGGTACGTTGATCGGTGCCTGCACGGTGTTTCCGGAGAGGACGCCGGGCGAGTTGCTGGTGGCACCGTCGGCGTTCGAGTCGGCGAGCGCGGGGCTGCCGCACAGGGAGAGAACGCTCGTCGCGGCGGCGGCCACGACAACTCCTCTACTCAGGGTCTGTCGCAATCTCGTTGTTCTTCCTGCTTGTACAAGTGGGAGAAGCCGGCCCTGGAACGAGAAAGTGGGTGTCCAAGGCCGGCCATGACGCGGCTGAGCGGCTGGTGTGTCAGGCCGTCAGTGGTTGGTGCACGAGGAGCCGAACGCCGGGTTCAGCAGGGCAAGGACATTGACGGTGTTACCGCACAGGTTGACGGGAACGTGCACGGGGACCTGGACCACGTTGCCGGAGAGGACTCCCGGAGACCCGACGGCGGAACCGGTGGCGCCGGCGTCGGCGAAGGCCGGACCGGCCACGCCCAGGGCCATGATTGCGCCGGCGACGACTGCAGCGCTCTTCTTCATGAACTTTCCCTTCTCTCCGGTCATGCCTCTATGGCGGATGAAACCGAGCGAGCACAGCTTGACGGGCTCGCACCATGACCGGCAGTTGTAGAACGAGGAATAGACATCCGGGAAACTGTGGAACGCGAACCGCCGAGGAATTCACTCGAACGCTCCGGCAGCGGCAGTTCATCAGGCCGGACCGTTCAAGGCCCGGACAGGCGTGGAACGGCAGAGTCCGGAGACGTGTTCCGGCGATTTTCCGATGTGGGCCGGTGGAGTGAATCGGAGGAACCAGGCGTGCCCGGGGCAGTTGAGCAGAACGCTCCGGTGGACGGGGTTTTCGGAAGGGAACTGCAAGTGATCAAGAAGGTACTGGCAACCACCGCGGTCGCCGCTTCGGTCGCAGGCGCCTCCGCCACCGCCGCGCCCCAGGCGCTGGCCATCGGCAACGACACCGGAACGACCTCCACCAGCGGAACGGGCGCTACCCAGACGTTCGGCAACACCGCCACGTACGGCACCATGAGCCCTCAGATGGCGCTCATCCAGGGTTCGTTGAACAAGCCCTGCATCGGCCTGCCGGCCAAGGTCAACGCCGGTTCGCTGGTCGGCGTCGTGCCGGTCACGGTCCAGGACATCCCGGTCCTGTCCGCCCCGCAGAACCAGCAGTGCGTCGAGACCTCGACCCAGGCCAAGGGCGACGAACCCCTGTCGCACATCCTGGACGACATCTCGGCCCTGTCCGCCAACGGCACCAACAACGGCTGATCCGTCCCTGTACCGCCTCGGCGCGCACGCCGCCTGCACGGCGTGCCGTTTGACCGTGAGGGACGGCGTCAGCTCTCCGTTGGCCTAGGACACCACGTCCTTGCGGGCGAAACCCCGGAAGGCCAGGGCGAACAGGACCAGCGCGTACGTTATGGAGATGGCCGTGCCCTGGATCATGCCGGACCACTCCGCGTGCGGCTGGACGGCGTCCGCCCAGGCGTACTGCCAGTGCGCGGGCAGGAAGTCGCGCCAGTGGCCGAGGGCCGTCACCGCGTCCAGGACGTTGCCGACGATGGTCAGGCCGACCGCGCCGCCGACCGCGCCGAGGGGCGCGTCGGTCTTCGTCGACAGCCAGAACGCCAGCCCCGCGGTGACCAGTTGGGACACGAAGATGTACGCCACGACCACCAGCAGGCGCTGGGTCGCCGTGCCGGTGCCCAGCTCGCCGCCGGTGGGGATCTGCAGCGGACCCCAGCCGTAGGCGGCCGTGCCGACGGCGACGGCGACGACCGGCAGCAGGATCATCGCGGCGAGGCTGAGGCCGAGCCCGACGACGAGCTTGGACCACAGCAGGCGGGCCCGGGGCACGGGAGCCGCGAGCAGGTAGCGCAGGGAGGACCAGCCGGCCTCCGAGGCGACCGTGTCCCCGCAGAACAGGGCGACCGGGATCACCAGCAGGAAGCCCGCCGACACGAACAGGTTGACGGCGGCGAAGTTGGCGCCCGACGCCGTCGCCGTGTCCATCAGTGTCACCTGGCCGTTGCGGTCGCTCGGGTTGCCGCCGATCGCGAACGCGATCAGCAGCACGAACGGCAGCACGGCGAGGATCCCGCCCATGACGAGCGTGCGGCGGCGCTTCAACTGCCGTACCAGCTCCACCCGCAGGGGCAGGGTACGGCCCGCCCGGTAGCCGGAGGCGGTCTCGGTGCGCTCGACGAGCGTGCTCATGCGGAACCTCCGATCAGGGTGAGGAAGGCGTCCTCGAGCCGGCGGTGCGGGCCCACCGACTGGACGGGCACCTCGAGCCGGACCAGCTCGACGACCAGGCGCCGGGTGCTGCCGTCGGGGTCGAGCCGGACCAGGAGGCCGCCCTCGGCGGACACCGCCGAGGCGACGCCCGGCAGGGCGGCGACCTTCTCGACGACCGGCTCCTCCACGGGCGCGGCGGTGCCGACGAGCACGGTGTCGCCCGAGCCGACGATCTCGCCGACCGGGCCCGCCTGCACGAGCCGGCCCCGGTCCATGACGACCAGGTGCGTGCAGGTCTGCTCGACCTCCGCGAGGAGGTGGCTGGAGACGATGACCGTGCGGCCGGCGGCCGCGTAGCGGATCATCACCTCGCGCATCTCGCGGATCTGCGGCGGGTCGAGGCCGTTGGTCGGTTCGTCGAGGATGAGCAGGTCGGGCAGGCCGAGCATGGCCTGGGCGATGGCCAGTCGCTGGCGCATGCCCTGGGAGTAGGTGCGCACGGCGCGGGCGAGCGCGTCGCCGAGGCCGGCGATCTCCAGCGCCTCCTCCAGGTGGGCGTCCTCGGGCGGCCGGCCCGTCGCCTGCCAGTACAGCTCCAGGTTCTCCCGGCCGGACAGGTGCGGGAGGAAGCCCGCGCCCTCCACGAAGGCACCGACCCGGGAGAGCACCGGGGAGCCGGGGCGGATGGCGTGGCCGAAGACGCGGATCTCGCCGCCGTCCGGCTTGATCAGGCCCATCAGCATGCGCAGGGTGGTCGTCTTGCCCGCGCCGTTCGGCCCCAGCAGGCCCAGGACCTGGCCCTTCTCGACGCGGAACGACAGGTCCCGGACCGCGTAGCGGTCGGCCGAGCCGGCGTACCGCTTGCTCAGGTCGGTGATCTGGAGCGGTACCTCGGCGAGTTCCGGTGCGGGCGGCGGCGCGGTGGTGGTGCGGCGGCGGCTGGTCAGCAGGAGGGCGAGGGCGATCACCGCGCCGGCCAGCGGGAGCCACCACACCCAGGACGGCAGCGGGGCGGCCGCGGTCCTGACGCCGGGGGCGGTCGGCACCTTCAGGTCGCCCTTCAGGGAGACGGTGTACGTCGCCGGGGCGGACGGGGAGGCGTACCCGAGGTCGGTGGAGGCGAGGACCAGGCGCAGGCGGTGGCCCTGCTCGACCGCGTGGTCGATCGCCGGGAGGGTGATCGTGACGTCCTTGCCGGCCCTGGCGCCCTCGACGCGGACCGGGGTGACCAGCTGGGAGGGCAGCACGGGGGTACCGCGGCCGGGTCCGACGTCGTACACCTTGGCGAACAGGACGGCGTCGTCGCTCGTCGACTGCACGTGCACGGTCACCGTCGGCGACCCGGTGATGCGCAGGGAGGTGGTGAGGGGGGCCGAGTCGAAGTGCGCGTACTGGCCCGGGAAGTCCAGTGAGATCCCGACGCCGAGGGAGGACAGCTGGGCGAGGCCGCCCGCGCCGCCGATGCCGGGCAGGGCGGAGACGCCGGGCGGGGTGGCGCCGGGCGGGTTGTCGAAGCGCTGCTGTGTGCCGCGCAGGGCGACCGGGTGCTCGCCGCTCCGCAGGCCCGGGTACGTGGTGTCGGTGGCGCCCCGCAGCCGGGCTGCGCCGCTGGTGGTGTCGACGCCTCCGGTGCGGGTGACGCGGAAGGCCGGCCCGGTGTCGGTGCCCTTGTGGCCCTTCAGGTACCGGTCGAACCAGGCACGCACGCGTGCCTGCGTACGGCTGGTCTCCATGTCGCCGCCGTCGTGCCCGCCGGCGATCCAGTCGACGTCGACGGGGGCGCCGTTCGCGCGGATGGCCTGGGCGGCGGCGTCGGACTGGCCGAGCGGGAACAGGGAGTCGGTCTGGCCCTGCATCAGGAGGGTGGGCACCTTGATGCGGTCGCCGACGGCGGACGGGGAGCGAGCCTCGAGGAGTGCGCGTGCCTGGGGGTCCGGCTTGCCCGACTGGGCGACCCGCTCATACATCTGGCACAGCTGCGGTTCGAACTTGGCGCAGCCCCCGCCGGAGTTGACGAAGATGCCGGCCCACAGCTTCTTGAACACGCCGTTCGGGAACAGCGCGTCCGCGAGGTTCCAGTACGTGATCTCCGGGGCGATGGCGTCCACGCGGTGGTCGTGACCGGCGGCGAGCAGGGAGATCGCGCCGCCGTACGAGGCGCCGGCGACTCCCACGCGCGGGTCGCCGGGCTTGTCGAGCTGCACCTCGGGCTGCTGGGCGAGCCAGTCGATCAGCTTGGAGACGTCGGCGACCTCGCCCTGGGGGTCGTTGAGGCCGATCCTGCCGGTCGACCTGCCGAAACCCCGGGCGGACCAGGTCAGGACCGCGTAGCCGTCTCTGGCCAGTTCCTGGGCCTGCCCGCGGACGTCCTGCTTGCTGCCGCCGAAGCCGTGCGCGAGCAGTACGGCGGGCCTGCGGCCGGCCGGGCCGGAGGTGAAGAACGAGGTGTCGACGCGGACGCCGTCGATGGCCATGATGCGGTCGGTCTCGTGCACCTTGGGCTTGCTGTCCGAGGCGACGGCCGTCCACGTTCCCGCGCCCGCGAGTACGACGACGGCGGCCCCGGCGGCCAGTAGCCGTCGGGGCCTCCGCAGCAGCCCTCGCGGGTGGGGCAGTCGAAGATCCATGACTTCAACGGTACGGGGCGTTTCCGACAGTGGGGGCAGCCCCTGGGGGGAACTGTGGATGACGACGTACCGCAGTTGGTGTACGGCTACCAGCTCGATCGGTCCTGTGGTCTGCCGGGTGCGGGGTCATGGGGGGTTGGTCGCGCGCACGCGGCGGTAGCCGCATATCGATACAGCCCCGCGCCCCTGGAACGCCCCTTCGGGGCGCTCAGGGCTGTGCGTCCTCCGGGATCGACACGAGCCACCTCGTCTCCCTGCGCGGGCGCAGGTACAGCGCCCAGTACAGGGTCGCGGCCGCCGTGATGCCGCCTGTCCAGAGGAGGTAGCTGGTTTCCTGCTGGGTCAGGATGTAGGCGAGGACGGCGATGAGCAGGATCGGCATCGCGGGCCACAGGGGCATGCGCCAGGCCGGGGTGGCCTTGTGGGCGCCTCGGCGGCTGAGAAGGGCGGCGATCGCGACCAGGAGGTACATGCCGGTCACCGAGACGCCCGTGACGCCGTACAGGGTGTCCAGGTTGACGAAGCAGAGGAGGGCGCCGGGGACGCCCACGGCGAGGGTGGCGACCCAGGGGGAGCCGAAGCGGCCCAGCTTGGAGAAGAGGTTGTTGACGGGCTCGGGCCAGGCCTTGTCGCGGGCCGAGGCGAACAGGACACGGGAGTTCTGGATGACCATGACGATGCCCGCGTTGATGATCGCGAGGGCCACGCAGAGGCTGACGAAGGTGCCGACCGCGGAGTCGGACCAGGCGGTGACCATGGAGCTGATGTCGCCGCCGGTCAGTTCGGAGATGTTCGAGGCGCCCATGGTGATCGCCGCGACCGGCACCAGGATGACCACCGTCGAGATGGCGAGGGTGGCCAGGACCGTACGGGCGACGTTGCGGCGCGGGTTCTCCAGTTCCTCGGAGAGGTAGACGGCCGTCGAGAAGCCCTGGGTGACGAAGAGGGCGATGGCCAGCCCCGACACCACCATCATCGCCGTCACCGTGTCCGCGTGGCCGTGCGCGCCCGCCACCTGCATCGAGGTGAGGCTGCCGAGGCCGCGGTGGCTGTGGGTGAAGCCCAGCAGGGCGACCACGCCGGCCGCGATGACCTCCAGGACCAGGAAGATGCCGGTGATCCAGGCGTTGGCGCGCAGGTCGAGCAGGCCCGCGAGGGTGGCAAGGAGCATCACGCCGGCGCCGGTCATGGCCGGGTCGAGGTGGACGACCGGGGCGAGGTAGTCGGCCGTGCCCATCGCGATCACCGGCGGGACGATCATGACGACGAGCAGGGAGAGGACGAAGACCAGCCAGCCCGCGAGACGGCCGGCCATCGTCGAGACCATGGCGTACTCGCCGCCCGCGCTGGGGATGAGGGTGCCCAGCTCCGAGTAGCAGAACGCCACGGCGATACACAGGAGGGAGCCGATGGCGATGGTCAGGGCGGTGGCGGTGCCCAGCGTGCCGAACAGGTCGGGGACGACCACGAAGAGCGTGGAGGCGGGGGTCACGCAGGAGAGGGTGAGGAGGGTTCCGCCGACGACCCCGATGGAGCGCTTGAGCTTCTGCGGGCCGTGAGGCGCGTCGACGACGGTGTCGACGGGGCGGAGCGTGTCGGTCATGCGCGGTTCCGATCGCCAGGAGCAGGGGATTGCGCTGAATGGAATCCCAACGAAAACCGGCACGTCAATAGTCGTTTACCTACGAAATCCGTAGATCGAAGGGCCCGCTGATCGCGAATACAGCACACTGGTGCGGGAATTCTTCGCCTTTCGCCTGTACGGGAACCGTAGGCCGCGCGCATAAAAAACGGGGCCGTCCGCGATGCGGACGGCCCCCGACGCCTGCGTCAGTGGTTGCGCGGGAAGCCCAGGTCGACGCCGGCGGGGGCGTCGGCCGGGTCGGGCCAGCGGGTGGTGACGACCTTGCCTCGGGTGTAGAAGTGCGTGCCGTCGTTGCCGTAGATGTGGTGGTCGCCGAAGAGGGAGTCCTTCCAGCCGCCGAAGCTGTGGTAGCCGACGGGGACCGGGATCGGGACGTTGACGCCGACCATGCCGGCCTCGATCTCGAGCTGGAAGCGGCGGGCGGCGCCGCCGTCCCGGGTGAAGATCGCGGTGCCGTTGCCGAACGGCGAGGCGTTGATGAGGGCCACGCCCTCCTCGTAGGTGTCCACGCGCAGGACGGTCAGCACCGGGCCGAAGATCTCGTCCTGGTAGGCCTTCGCGGAGGTCGGCACCTTGTCCAGCAGCGAGATGCCGATCCAGTGGCCGTCCTCGAAGCCCTCGACGGTGAAGCCGGTGCCGTCGAGCACGACCTCGGCACCCTCCGCGGCGGCACCGGAGACGTAGGAGGCGACCTTGTCGCGGTGGGCGGCGGTGATCAGCGGGCCCATCTCGGAGGCGGGGTCGTTGCCCGGACCGATCTTGATCTTCTCGGCCCGCTCCCGGATCTTCTCCACCAGCTGGTCGCCGATCGAGCCGACCGCGACGACCGCGGAGATGGCCATGCAGCGCTCGCCGGCGGAGCCGTAGGCGGCGGAGACGGCCGCGTCGGCCGCCGCGTCCAGGTCGGCGTCGGGCAGCACCAGCATGTGGTTCTTGGCGCCGCCGAGCGCCTGTACGCGCTTGCCGTTCGCAGAGGCGGTGGTGTGGATGTAGCGGGCGATCGGGGTCGAGCCGACGAAGGAGACGGCCTTGACGTCCGGGTGCTCGAGGAGGCGGTCCACGGCCACCTTGTCGCCGTGGACGACGTTGAAGACGCCGTCCGGCAGGCCCGCCTCGGCCAGCAGCTCGGCGAGCCTGACGGAGGCCGAGGGGTCCTTCTCGGAGGGCTTGAGGACGAAGGTGTTGCCGGTCGCGATCGCGATCGGGAACATCCACATCGGAACCATCGCCGGGAAGTTGAACGGGGTGATGCCCGCGACCACGCCCAGCGGCTGCCGGATCGAGGCCACGTCGACACGGCTGGCCACCTGGGTGGACAGCTCACCCTTGAGCTGCACGTTGATGCCGCAGGCCAGGTCGACGATCTCCAGGCCGCGGGCGACCTCGCCGAGGGCGTCGGAGTGGACCTTGCCGTGCTCGGCGGTGATCAGCTCGGCGATCGCGTCCCGGTTGGCGTCCAGCAGCGCGCGGAACTTGAAGAGGATCTCGGTGCGCTTGGCCAGCGAGGACTGGCCCCAGGTCGCGTAGGCGTCCTTGGCCACGGCCACCGCCGCGTCCACCTCGTCGACCGAGGCGAACGCGACCTTCGTGGTCACCGCGCCGGTCGCCGGGTCGGTGACCGGGCCGTAGTTCCCCGACGTGCCCTCGGCGGTCTTGCCGCCGATCCAGTGGTTGACGATCTTCGTCATGCCCAGTTGCTCCTTCACAGATGGCGGCGTCGGGTCGAGACGTGCCGTTCGTACAGCTCACGTGCCTTGACCGCCGACGGCCTGGTCGCGGTCTCGGCCACAGGTACATCCCACCAGGCCTGCGCGGGAGGCGCCCCCGACACTGTGTCTGCCGTTTCGGTCTCGACGTAGACACATGTGGGCGTGTCGGCGGCGCGGGCCTCGGCGAGCGCCTCGCGCAGGTCCGAGACGGTCTTCGCGCGCAGCACCCGCATGCCCAGGCTGGCGGCGTTCGCGGCCAGGTCCACGGGCAGCGGCGCCCCCGTGTACGTGCCGTCGTCGGACGGGAAGCGGTAGGCGGTGCCGAACCGCTCGCCGCCCACCGACTCGGACAGGCCGCCGATGGAGGCGTACCCGTGGTTCTGGATCAGCAGGACCTTGATCGCGACGCCTTCCTGCACGGCGGTCACGATCTCCGTCGGCATCATCAGGTACGTGCCGTCGCCGACCAGGGCCCAGACGGGCCTGTGAGGTGCGGCCAGCTTCACGCCGATCGCGGCCGGGATCTCGTAGCCCATACAGGAGTAGCCGTACTCCAGGTGGTACTGGTCCCGCGAGCGCGCCCGCCACAGTTTGTGCAGGTCACCGGGGAGGGACCCGGCCGCGTTGATGATCACATCCGTCTCGTCGACGATCGCGTCCAGCGCACCCAGCACCTGTGGCTGCGTGGGCCGCACGTCCGGCTCGTCGGCCTCGTAGCAGGCGTCGACGCGCTGCTCCCAGCGCTCCTTGTCCTCGGTGTACTCGGCGACGTAGGAGGCGGGGACGCGGTGGTCGTGGATCTCCAGGGCCTGGGTCAGCTCCTCGAGGCCCGAGCGCGCGTCGGCGACCAGCGGGGTGCCGGCCAGTTTGTGGCCGTCGAAGGGCGCGATGTTGAGGTTGAGGAAGCGGACGCCGTCGCCGGTGAAGAGGGTTCCGGAGGCGGTGGTGAAGTCGGTGTAGCGGGTGCCGACGCCGATCACCAGGTCGGCGGTGCGGGCGAGTTCGTTGGCGGTGGCCGTGCCGGTGTGGCCGATCCCGCCGACGTCCTGGGGGTGGTCGTGGCGCAGGGAGCCCTTGCCGGCCTGGGTGGAGGCGACCGGTATGCCGGTGGTCTCCGCGAACTCGGCGAGGGCCTCCTCGGCCCGGCTGTGGCGGACCCCGCCGCCGGCGACGACCAGCGGGCGGCGCGCGGACCTGATCGCCCGTACCGCGGCGGCGAGTTCGGCCGGGTCGGCGCCCGGACGCCGGACGGTCCAGGTGCGCTCGGCGAAGAACTCCTCGGGCCAGTCGTACGCCTCGGCCTGGACGTCCTGCGGGAGGGCGAGCGTCACGGCACCGGTGTCGACGGGGTCGGTCAGCACGCGCATCGCCTGCAGAGCCGCCGGTATCAGGGCCTCCGGCCGGGTCACACGGTCGAAGTACCGCGACACCGGGCGCAGGCTGTCGTTGACCGACACGTCACCGGCGTACGGGACCTCGAGCTGCTGGAGGACCGGGTCGGCGGGGCGGGTGGCGAAGACGTCGCCCGGCAGGAGCAGCACCGGGAGGTGGTTGATCGTCGCGAGGGCGGCGCCGGTCACGAGGTTGGTGGCGCCGGGACCGATGGACGTCGTCACCGCGTGCGTGGACAGGCGGCCCGATTGACGCGCGTAGCCCACCGCCGCGTGCACCATGGCCTGTTCGTTGCGGCCCTGGTGGTACGGCATGTCGTCCGCGTACTCGAGGAGCGCCTGGCCGATGCCCGCCACGTTGCCGTGGCCGAAGATGCCCCAGGTGGCCTGGATCAACCGCCGCCGCTCGCCGTCGCGTTCGGTGTACTGGGCGGACAGGAAGCGGACGAGCGCCTGCGCCACGGTCAGCCGGATACTCATCGGTACCCCTCCGTATGGTCCGGGTGGAAGCAGATCCGCCACTCCCGCGTCTCACCCGGTCCCGCCATGACGTTGAGGTAGTACATGTCGTGGCCGGGCTGGGCGATGGACGGGCCGTGCCATCCGTCGGGAACGAGGACGGCGTCGCCGGAGCGGACCTCGGCGAGGACGTCGGATCCGCCCTCACGGGAGGGAGATACGCGCTGATAGCCGAAACCGTTCGGGCCGTCGATCTCGAAGTAGTAGATCTCCTCCAACTCCGCTTCCACGCCCGGCCGGTGCTCGTCGTGCTTGTGCGGCGGGTACGAGGACCAGTTGCCGCCGGGGGTGACGACCTCGACGGCGATGAGCTTGTCGCAGTCGAAGGCGTCTGCGGAGGCGAAGTTGCGCACGTGGCGCAACTGCGTGCCGCTGCCGCGCTCTTCGACGGGGACCTCCGGCGCGGGGCCGTAGCGGGCGGGGAGTCGTCGCTCGCACTTCGCTCCTGCCAGGGCGAAGCGGCCTCCCGCGCCGGAGGCGATCTGGACCCGGGCGTCCAGGGGGGCGTACGCGAAGTCGGTGGCCGACGCGAACACGCTTTCCCTGCCCAGGAGTTGGAACTCTTCGGTGGTGCCTTCGGTGGAGCTTCGCACCGTACATCCGCCCTCCAGCGGAAGCACGATCCACTCGCTGTCTCCGGTGGTGAAGGTGTGCGTACCCCCCGGCGGCAGCTCCACGATCCGCAGGCTGCAGTACGCCCAGCCCGCGCGCTTGGGGTCGACGTCGAACGCGTAGTTCCCGTCGGCGGTGGTACCCCGCGGAATGTACAGTCCGTCGCTGCTCATGCGGCCCTCACAGCAGTCCTACGGCGGTGTCCACGGCGGCGGCCACATCGCCGTCCGCCGGGTACAGCAGCGAACGGCCGACCACCAACCCCCGCACGGTGGGGAGTTGGAGGGCACCGCGCCACTTCTCGTACGCCCCGTCCTGATCGTCGCCGACCTCGCCGCCCAGCAGTACGGCGGGCAGCGTCGAGGTCTGCATGACCTCGGCCATGTCGTCGGGGTTCTCGGTGACGGGGAGCTTCAGCCAGGTGTAGGCCGACGTCCCGCCCAGGCCGGAGGAGATGGCGATCGACCGGGTGACGGCCTCCGCGGAGAGGTCGTTCTTCAGCCTGCCCTCCTCGGTGCGGCGGCTGATGAACGGCTCGACGAAGACCGGGAGTCGGCGCGCGGCCATGTCGTCGATGGCGCGGGCGGTGGACTCCAGGGTGGTCAGGGAGCCCGGGTCGTCGTAGTCGATGCGCAGGAGCAGCTTGCCGGCGTCGAAGTTCAGCCGTTCGATGTCCTCGGGGCGGTGGCCGGTGAAGCGGTCGTCGAGCTCGAAGGCGGCGCCCTGCAGGCCGCCGCGGTTCATGGAGCCCATGACGACCTTGGACTCCAGGGCGCCGAGCAGCAGCAGGTCGTCGAGGATGTCGGCGGTCGCGAGGACGCCGTCCACGCCGGGCCGGGACAGCGCCAGGCAGAGGCGTTCGAGCAGGTCGGCGCGGTTGGCCATGGCCAGCTTGCGGTCGCCGACCCCGAGCGCGCCCCGGGCCGGGTGGTCGGCGGCGACGATCATCAGGCGACCGCTCGCACCCACCAACGGACGCCGGGCACGCCGGGCGGCGGCCTCCGCTATCGCCTCGGGGCGGTGGGTGCGCAGGCGGACCAGCTCCGCCACGTCGACGCTCACAGCACGGCTCCCGCCGTGAGCGCCGCCTCGACCTCGGCCGGGGTCGGCATGGCGGAGGAGCACTCCAGGCGGGAGGCGACGATGGCGCCGGCCGCGTTGGCGTGCCGCATGATCGTCTCCAGGTCCCAGCCGGCCAGCAGACCGTCGCACAGGGAGCCGCCGAAGGCGTCCCCGGCGCCGAGTCCGTTGAGGACGTTGACCGGGAGGGGCGGCACCTCGGCGGACTCGCCCTTGCTGTTGACGGCGAGGACGCCCTTGGGGCCCTGCTTGACGACCGCGAGCTCCACACCCGCGTCCAGCAGCGCCTGCGCGGCGGCCTGCGGTTCGCGCACGCCGGTCGCGACCTCCACCTCGTCCAGGTTGCCTACCGCCACGGTGGTGTGGCGCAGGGCCTCTTTGTAGAAGGGGCGGGCGACTTCGGACGGGTCCTTCCGAGCTGCGTCTTTCCAGAACATGGGGCGCCAGTCGAGGTCGAAGACCGTCGTACCGGACTTGGCGCGGTGGGCGAGGGCCGCGAGGGTCGCCGTGCGGCTGGGCTCCTCGCTCAGACCGGTGCCGGTGACCCAGAAGATGCCGGCCTCGCGGATGGCGTCGAGGTCCAGTTCGTGGGCGTCGATCTCGAGGTCCGGCGCCTTGGGCTGCCGGTAGAAGTACAGCGGGAAGTCGTCCGGCGGGAAGATCTCGCAGAAGGTGACCGGCGTGGGCAGTCCCGGTACCGGGGTCACCCAGCGGTCGTCGACACCGAAGCCCTGGAGGGCCTCGTGCAGGTAGGCGCCGAAGGGGTCGTCGCCGGTGCGGGTGATCACCGCGGTGCGGCGCCCGAGGCGGGCGGCGGCCACCGCGACGTTCGTCGCCGAACCGCCGAGGAACTTGCCGAAGCTCGTCACCTGCGGCAACGGGACGCCGGTCTGGAGCGGATACAGGTCCACACCGATCCGCCCCATGGTGATCAGGTCGTACGCCATCGACTTCCCTTCGTTGCGGCTCTCCCCGCGTTTGTAGTCCCGGGCAAGGAGCCCTGTCAATGTTTTGTCCAGACATTCGGACGACACCTTGACAGCGCTTACCGGCGCCCGGAAGCTGACCGGCATGACCTCGTTGTCCCCCTCCCCCGCCACTTCCGCCCTGTCCCGCATCCGGATCGGATCGGCGCCCGACTCCTGGGGCGTCTGGTTCCCGGACGACCCGCAGCAGGTTCCCTGGCAGCGTTTCCTCGACGAGGTGTCGCAGTCCGGGTACGAGTGGATCGAGCTCGGTCCGTACGGCTACCTGCCGACCGATCCCGCCGTCCTCACCGAGGAGACCGCGCGCCGTGGCCTGAAGGTGTCGGCGGGGACCGTCTTCACGGGACTGCACCACGGCGAGTCCGTGTGGGAGAAGACGTGGGCGCACGTCGCCGACAACGCGGTCCTCGCGCAGGCCATGGGCGCCTCCCACCTGGTCGTCATCCCGTCGTTCTGGCGGGACGACAAGACCGGTGAGGTGCTGGAGCCGGACACGCTGACGGCCGAGCAGTGGCGCAACCTGACCTCGCTGACCGAGCGGCTCGGTCGTGAGGTGCGGGAGCGGTACGGGCTGCGGATCGTCGTCCACCCGCACGCCGACACCCACATCGACAGCGAGGAGAACGTCGTCCGGTTCCTCGACGGGACGGACTCCTCCGTGGTGTCGCTGTGCCTGGACACGGGCCACTACGCGTACTGCGGCGGCGACAGCGTGAAGCTGATCGAGACGTACGGGGAGCGGATCGGGTACCTGCACCTCAAGCAGGTGGACCCGGAGATCCTGGCGGACGTACGGGCCAAGGGCACGCCGTTCGGGCCCGCCGTGGCCCAGGGCGTGATGTGCGAGCCGCCCGCCGGTGTGCCGGCCCTCGGGCCGGTGCTGGAGGCCGCGCAGAAGCTGGACGTCGACCTGTTCGCGATCGTCGAGCAGGACATGTACCCCTGCGAGCCGGACAAGCCGCTGCCGATCGCCCAGCGGACGCGGGCGTTCCTGCGGTCCTGCGGGGCGTAGCAGGACCGGCCGGCACCCTCACGGGAAGTGGGGGTGCCGTCGCCGATGTCAACGCGCCGCGCCCGTGAGCCCGCGTAGGCCTTTGCAGCACTCCTGTCACAAACACCCCCGTGGTGTCACGCATGTCGCGTGTACGCGGGTCCCGCGTCACACCCCGCGCACAGGCCCTGACCCGTCCTCGGCGGGCGTCGTTCACGACACACAGGCTTTGTGATCGCCAGCGCTGCGCCCGGCTCCCCCGACGGCCGCCCCCGGCCGCCCCCGCGGTGCGCGCAGGGAGGTGCGTTTCATGACCGATCGACGGCTCTGGTCGTACAAGGAGATCGCGGCGCACATCAAGGTGCAGCCGGACACCGTGCGGTCCTACCGCAAGCACGGGCTGCTGCCTCCACCGGACCACGTCGAGGGCGGCAAGCCCTTCTGGTACGCCGACACGGTCCGCAGGTGGGTCGCCTCCCGCCCGGGCAACCGCGGCCGCAGGGACGACTGATCCCGGTCGCCCGCCCACCGTGAAAACCACCTGTGCCCCACCCGCCCCGTGGGGCACAGTCGTCCGATGAGCGACTTCTCCGTGAAACCGGTCCTGAGAGGCGAGAAGACCGTCCTGCGCCCCTTCACCGAGGCCGACGCGGACGCCGTCTGGGAGATCGTCCAGGATCCCGAGGTCATCCGCTTCACCTTCGAACCCTCCACCGAACTGACCCTTGAAGGTCTGCGTTCCTGGTACGGGACCCGCGCCGCCGCCCCCGACCGCCTCGACCTGGCGGTCACCGACCCCGCCGACGGCGAGGTCCTGGGCGAGGTCGTCCTGTACGAGTGGGATCCGGCAGCGCGCAGTTGCACGTTCCGCACGCTCCTCGGGCCCCGGGGCCGCGGCCGGGGGATCGGTACCGAGGCCACGCGGCTCGTGGTGGGCTACGGCTTCGAACAACTCACCCTGCATCGCGTCCAGTTGGAGGCGTACGGCCACAACCGGCGGGCCCTGCACGTCTACGAGAAAGTCGGGTTCGTGGTGGAAGGCGTACGCAGAGAGGCGCAGTGGCGGGACGGCCGGTGGGTCGACGAGGTGGTCATGGGGCTCCTCGACCGGGAGTGGGTCGTCCATCGCGGGCGGCCCGCGAGCGTCACTTCCACGGGGCGATGACCGTGACGCCCGCTCCCGGTGCCGTTCCCATCGCCGCCAGGGCGGCCGGGGTCGCGTCCAGGGGGATGGTGGACGTGACCAGGAGGTCGGGGCGCAGGACGCCTGCCCGGACCAGCTCCAGCATCGGCGGATAGGCGTGCGCGGCCATGCCGTGGCTGCCGAGGAGTTCCAGTTCCAGGGCGATGGCGCGGGCCATCGGGACCGGGGTCGTGCCGTCCGGCGAGGGGAGCAGCCCCACCTGGACGTGCCGGCCGCGGCGACGCAGGCCGTTCACGGACGCCACGCAGGTGACGGGGGAACCGAGGGCGTCCAGCGACAGATGGGCGCCGCCCCCGGTCACGTCACGGACCGCCGCCGCCGTGTCCGGCACCCGCGTGGCGTCCACCACCTCCGTCGCCCCGAACGTCCGCGCCAGGTTCAGCGCCGCCGGCGACACGTCGACGGCGACCACCCGCGCCCCGGCCGCCGCCGCGATCATCACCGCGGACAGCCCCACCCCGCCGCAGCCGTGCACGGCGACCCACTCCCCCGCCGCGACCCGCCCCTGCTGCACGACCGCCCGGAACGCCGTCGCGAACCGGCAGCCCAGGGAGGCGGCGGTGGCGTATGACAGGTCGTCCGGGATCGCCACGAGGTTGACGTCGGCATGGTCGAGGGCGACGTACTGCGCGAAGGAACCCCAGTGGGTGAAGCCGGGCTGGGTCTGCCCTTCGCAGACCTGCTGGTCGCCCGCGGCGCAGGCCGCGCAGGTGCCGCAGGCGCACACGAAGGGGACGGTCACCCGGTCACCGGGGCGCCAGGCGCTCACGCGGGGCCCGACCGACTCGACGACACCGGCGAGTTCGTGACCGGGCACGTGCGGCAGCGTGATGTCGGGGTCGTGGCCCTGCCAGCCGTGCCAGTCGCTGCGGCACAGACCGGTGGCCTCCACCCGGACGACCACGCCGTGCTCGGCGGCCACCGGGTCGGCGACCTCCCGCACCTCGGCGGATTCGCCGAACCGTTCGAAGACCACCGCGCGCATGGTTCATCCCCTCGATGTCCTACTTCGATGTCTCACTGACGCTCCCGATCATCCCGAACCTCTCACGGAAGCCGCCGATCCCGGCCGCCCCTTCCTTGGATTCATACCCCCTAGGGGTATAGTGTCAATAACGAGGACCCCACCGTGGGTCACACAGGTCCCCCACGCCTCCACGAGGAGAACGACATGACCGCCCAGTCCGACACCCAGGGTTCCGTCACCGCCGTCTACAAGGTGAGCGGGATGAGCTGCGGACACTGCGAGGGGTCCGTCTCCAGCGAGATCTCGGAGATCCCCGGCGTTACTTCGGTCAAGGCCGTCGCCTCGGCCGGCGAGGTCACCGTCGTCTCCGCGGCCCCGCTGGACGAGGCCGCGGTCGCCGCCGCCGTCGACGAGGCGGGCTTCGAACTCGTCGGCCGGGCCTGACGGGCAGCGCAGGAGGCAGGACATGACCGCCACCACGCAGACGCCCATAGCCGACACGGCCGAAGTCGAGCTGCTCATCGGCGGCATGACCTGCGCCTCCTGCGCGGCCCGCGTCGAGAAGAAGCTCAACCGCATGGACGGCGTCACCGCCACGGTGAACCTCGCGACCGAGAAGGCCAAGGTCAGCTATCCCGCGGGCATCCAGGTCGCCGACCTGATCGCCACCGTCGTCAAGACGGGGTACACCGCCGAGGAGCCCGCGCCGCCCCGGCCGGCCGAGGACGAGCCGACGGCGGCCGAGGACGACCCCGAACTCGCCTCCCTGCGGCAGCGCCTCACCGTTTCCGTCCTGCTCGCGGTCCCGGTCGTCCTGCTGTCGATGATCCCGGTACTGCAGTTCGACGACTGGCAGTGGCTGGCGCTCACCCTCGCCGCCCCCGTCGTCGTCTGGGGCGGCCTGCCCTTCCATCGGGCCGCCTGGACCAACGCCCGGCACGGCGCGGCGACCATGGACACGCTGGTGTCGGTCGGCACGCTCGCCGCGTTCGGCTGGTCGCTGTGGGCGCTGTTCTTCGGCGACGCGGGCATGCCGGGCATGCACGACGAGTTCCGGTTCACCGTCTCGCGCGCCGACGGCGCCTCCGCGATCTACCTGGAGGTCGCCGCCGGAGTCGTCGCGCTCATCCTGCTGGGCCGCTGTCTGGAGGCCCGCTCCAAGCGGCGCGCGGGGGCCGCGCTCAGGGCGCTGATGGAGCTGGGCGCCAGGGAGGTCTCCGTCCTGCGGGACGGGCGCGAGGTCCGCGTCCCGGTGTCCCGCCTCGCCGTCGGGGACCGTTTCGTCGTCCGGCCCGGCGAGAAGATCGCCACCGACGGCACCGTCGTCGAGGGCGCCTCCGCGGTGGACGCGTCCATGCTGACCGGCGAGTCGGCGCCGGTGGACGTGGGCGTCGGCAGCGCGGTCACCGGGGCCACCGTCAACGCCGGTGGCCGCCTGGTCGTCCGGGCCACGCGCGTGGGCGCCGACACCCAGCTCGCGCGGATGGCGCGGCTGGTGGAGGACGCGCAGAACGGCAAGGCGCGGGTGCAGCGGCTCGCCGACCGGATCTCGGCGGTCTTCGTGCCGGCCGTGATCCTGCTCGCCGTCGGCACCTTCGGGGGGTGGCTCGGCGTCACCGGCGACACCGCCGCCGCGTTCACCGCGGCCGTCGCGGTCCTGATCATCGCCTGCCCGTGCGCGCTGGGCCTCGCGACACCGACCGCGCTGATGGTCGGCACGGGGCGCGGCGCCCAGCTCGGCATCCTGATCAAGGGTCCCGAGGTGCTGGAGTCCACGCGCCGCGTCGACACCGTCGTCCTCGACAAGACCGGCACGGTCACCACGGGCCGCATGACCCTCCAGGACGTGTACGTCGCCGACGGCACCGACGAGAAGGAGGTCCTGCGGCTCGCGGGCGCCGTCGAGCACGCCTCCGAACACCCGGTCGCCCGTGCGGTCACCGCGGGCGCCGAGGAGCGGCTCGGCCGGCTGCCGGAGGTCACCGACTTCGAGAACGTGCCCGGCCGCGGCGTGCGGGGCCGGGTGGAGGGCCGCGAGGTGGCCGTGGGGCGCCTCTACGACACGCTGCCCGAGGAACTGTCCCGGGCCAGGTCCGAGGCCGAGAGGGACGGCCGTACGGCCGTCGTGGTCGGCTGGGGCGGGGTGGCACGCGGTGTCGTCGCGGTCGCGGACACGGTGAAGCCGTCCAGCGCCGAGGCGGTGCGCGAGCTGCGCGCTCTGGGGCTCACGCCGGTGCTGCTGACCGGGGACAACCGGGCGGTCGCCGAGGCGGTGGCGCGGGAGGTCGGCATCGACCAGGTGGTCGCGGAGGCCCTGCCCGAGGACAAGGTGGCCGCCGTACGGCGCCTGCAGGGCGAGGGACGGGTCGTCGCGATGGTCGGCGACGGGGTCAACGACGCGGCCGCGCTCGCCGCCGCCGATCTGGGGCTCGCGATGGGCACCGGCACGGACGCGGCGATCGAGGCCGGCGATCTGA
This sequence comes from Streptomyces sp. NPDC101152, assembly GCF_044768275.1. Taxonomy (NCBI): domain Bacteria; kingdom Bacillati; phylum Actinomycetota; class Actinomycetes; order Kitasatosporales; family Streptomycetaceae; genus Streptomyces; species Streptomyces sp. NPDC101152. Next base: position 89,019 of record NZ_JBIWPO010000004.1, read on the forward strand.
CGCTGGTGCGCGGGGACCTGCGGGTGGCGGCGGACGCGATCCGGCTGTCGCGCAGGACGCTCGCCACGATCAAGGGAAACCTCGTCTGGGCGTTCGGCTACAACGTCGCCGCGCTGCCGCTCGCCGCCGCGGGGCTGCTGAATCCGATGATCGCCGGGGCCGCGATGGCTTTCTCATCCGTCTTCGTGGTCACCAACAGTCTCAGACTGCGGACGTTTCACTGAACTTCGGCCAAGTTACTGCGGGTTACCGGCAGGAGAAGTAAGAGCACCCCTAGAGTCCGGCCTCGGGCTCACATAAGCTCTTCACAAGGCTCGCGCATCATCCTTACGCTTGAGCCCCGATCAACGCATCGGGGCTCTTGCGCATCAAACGGACAAATGCAAGAGATGCAGATCACAGTGATGTGAACGTAACCATCGAAGGGGTTCGAAGGTCTAAGTTGACGATGTCAGGGAGCGTCTTGGGGGGCGCGAACTGGCATCTGAGGATGTCTTGGGGGACTTCCTCAGAGATGCGTTGCCGGGACACGTGCGTCGGGAAGCTTTGAGCGGCCCTCCCGAGCGTGCGCTGTCCCGGCAGATCGCACACCAGGAGTACGGCGAGTTTTGCTCATTCTGCTCAACCCGCCGTACCCACCAGCGATTCAGGCGCTGTCCTCACAGACGCCCGGCCGGATCCCGTGGGGGGAATCCGCACCGGGACATGGGAAGGCGCCCTGGACGTCGGCCCGTGGGGGGACCGCCGCCAGGGCGCCTTCCGCTTTGTTCAGTTACTGCTTCTCCGCAGTTGCGTTCGCCTTCCGAGGCTCGCCGACTGCAGCGCCGGTAAGGGGCGCGGGGCTGTATCGATGTGCGGCTCCGCCGCGTGGGCGCGACCGGCCACACTCGGCCGGCAGCCGCCCACGCACCCCCAGTGGCAACCCTCTAGGCGCCCCCGCACCCCGCCGGCAGGCTACCGCTGCTCGACCGGCACGAAGTCCCGCTCGACAACACCCGTGTAGATCTGCCGCGGCCGCCCGATCCGAGACCCCGGCTCCTTGATCATCTCGTGCCACTGCGCGATCCACCCCGGCAGCCGGCCGAGCGCGAACAGCACCGTGAACATCTCGGTCGGGAAGCCCATGGCCCGGTAGATCAGACCGGTGTAGAAGTCCACGTTCGGGTAGAGGCTGCGCGAGACGAAGTAGTCGTCGGAGAGCGCGTGCTCCTCCAGCTTCAGCGCGATGTCCAGCAGCTCGTCGGACTTGCCGAGCGCGGACAGCACGTCGTGGGCCGCCGCCTTGATGATCTTCGCGCGCGGGTCGAAGTTCTTGTAGACCCGGTGGCCGAAGCCCATCAGCCGGACGCCGTCCTCCTTGTTCTTCACCTTGCGGATGAAGGAGTCGACGTCGCCGCCGGAGTTCTGGATGCCCTCGAGCATCTCCAGCACCGATTGGTTGGCACCGCCGTGCAGCGGGCCCCACAGGGCGTTGATACCGGCCGAGATCGACGCGAACATGTTCGCCTGCGAGGAGCCGACCAGGCGGACCGTCGACGTCGAACAGTTCTGCTCGTGGTCGGCGTGCAGGATCAGCAGCTTGTCGAGCGCGGCGACGACGACCGGGTCGGGGTCGTACTCCTGGGCCGGCACCGAGAAGGTCATCCGCAGGAAGTTCTCGACGTAGCCGAGGTCGTTGCGCGGGTAGACGAACGGGTGACCGATCGACTTCTTGTACGCGTACGCGGCGATCGTGGGAAGCTTGGCGAGCAGGCGGATCGTCGAGAGGTTGCGCTGCTTCTCGTCGAACGGGTTGTGGCTGTCCTGGTAGAACGTGGACAGCGCGGAGACGACCGACGACAGCATGGCCATCGGGTGGGCGTCGCGCGGGAAGCCCTTGTAGAAGTTCTTGACGTCCTCGTGCAGCAGGGTGTGCTGCGTGATGTCGTTCTTGAACGAGGAGAGCTCGTCGACGGTCGGCAGCTCGCCGTTGATCAGCAGGTAGGCGACCTCCAGGAACGTCGAGCGCTCGGCGAGCTGCTCGATCGGGTAGCCGCGGTACCGGAGGATGCCCGCCTCGCCGTCGAGGTAGGTGATGGCGGATTTATAGGCAGCGGTGTTCCCGTAGCCGCTGTCCAGGGTGACCAGCCCGGTCTGGGCGCGGAGCTTCCCGATGTCGAAGCCCTTGTCGCCGACGGTGCTGTCGATCACCGGGTAGGTGTACTCGCCGTCGCCGTACCGCAGTACTACAGAGTTGTCGCTCACGTCTTCCCTCACCGACGTAGTGCCTCATCTTCGAGGTTGCCCTGACTGTCTCTACCTTCCCCCAATTGGCTCAGGAGAGTGCACTCGGGGTCGACCATCGGGCCTATCGGCGGCACTGAGTGCCGCCAACTTGCCCATCCTGCCCCCTGTCTTCGCCATCCGGAAGGGCTCTGTGACCTTCACGACTCATTTGATCGATCATTTTTCGAGATGTCGAGACGAGTCCTCAAGACGAGTCCTCGACATGAGCCCTTGAGACGAGTCGGAAGTCCAGCGCCGTACAGCGCCGCCCCGCCGACACCGTGCGCACCGCCTGTCCGATCGCCTTGCGCGACCCGACCAGCACCACCAGCTGCTTGGCCCGGGTGACGGCCGTGTAGAGAAGGTTCCGCTGGAGCATCATCCAGGCCCCGGTGGTGACCGGGATCACCACGGCGGGATATTCACTCCCCTGCGAGCGGTGAATGGTCACCGCGTACGCGTGGGCCAGCTCGTCCAGTTCGTCGAACTCGTACGCGACCTCCTCGTCCTCGTCCGTGAGCACCGTCAGGCGCTGGTCGACCGGGTCGAGCGAGGTGACAACGCCCACGGTGCCGTTGAAGACACCGTTCTTGCCCTTCTCGTAATTGTTGCGAATCTGGGTGACCTTGTCGCCGACACGGAAGACCCGCCCACCGAACCGCTTCTCCGGCACGTCCGGGCGGCCGGGGGTGATGGCCTGCTGCAGCAGGCCATTGAGGGTGCCGGCCCCCGCAGGCCCCCGATGCATCGGCGCCAGCACCTGCACGTCCCGCCGCGGATCCAGCCCGAACTTGGCCGGAAGCCGACGGGCGGCCACGTCCACGGTCAACCGCCCGGCCTCCTCCGTGTCGTCCTCGACGAAGAGGAAGAAGTCCTTCATGCCGTCGGTGACGGGGTGCTGCCCGGCGTTGATCCGGTGGGCGTTGGTCACCACCCCCGACTGCTGCGCCTGCCGGAACACGCGCGTCAGGCGCACCGCCGGAATCGGGCTGCCGTCGGCCAGCAGATCCCGCAGCACCTCACCCGCGCCGACGCTGGGCAGCTGGTCCACGTCCCCCACGAACAGCAGATGCGCCCCCGGCGGTACGGCCTTCACCAGCTTGTTGGCGAGCAGCAGGTCCAGCATCGACGCCTCGTCGACCACCACCAGGTCGGCCGGGAGCGGCCGGTCCCTGTCGTACGCCGCGTCGCCACCCGGCTTCAGCTCTAGCAGCCGGTGCACGGTGGACGCCTCCGCGCCGGTGAGCTCCGCCAGCCGCTTGGCGGCCCGCCCGGTAGGAGCGGCCAGCACCACCCGCGCCTTCTTCGCCCTGGCCAGCTCGACGATCGACCGCACCGTGAAGGACTTGCCGCAGCCGGGACCACCGGTCAGCACAGCGACCTTCTTCGTCAGCGCCAGCTTGACGGCCGCCTCCTGCTCGGGCGCGAGCTCGGCTCCGGTCCGCCCCTTCAGCCAGGCGAGCGCCTTGTCCCAGGCCACGTCCAGGAACCCGGGCATCCGGTCCTCGTCGGTACGCAGCAGCCGCAACAGCTGGGCGGAGAGGGCGAGTTCGGCACGGTGGAAGGGGACGAGGTAGATCGCGGTGATCTCCTCACCGTGCTCCCCGGGGACCTTCTCCCGTACGACCCCGGGGTCCCCACCGTCCTCGGGCACCTCCGCCAGCTCCGCGAGGCACTCGATGACGAGCCCGGTGTCGACCTGCAGCAGCTTCACCGCGTCCGCGATCAGCCGCTCCTCGGGGAGGTAGCAGTTGCCCTGGTCGGTGGCCTGGGACAGCGCGTACTGCAGGCCCGCCTTCACCCGCTCCGGGCTGTCGTGCGGGATCCCGACGGACTGGGCGATCTTGTCGGCGGTCAGGAACCCGATGCCCCAGACGTCGGCGGCGAGCCGGTACGGCTGGTTCTTGACGACGGAGATCGATGCGTCGCCGTACTTCTTGTAGATCCGGACCGCGATCGAGGTCGACACCTCCACGGTCTGCAGGAAGAGCATGACCTCCTTGATCGCCTTCTGCTCCTCCCAGGCGTCGGCGATCTTCTTCGTCCGCTTCGGCCCGAGCCCGGGCACCTCGATGAGCCGCTTGGGCTCCTCCTCGATGATCTGCAGGGTGTCCAGGCCGAAGTGCTGGGTGATGCGGTCCGCGAACACCGGCCCGATGCCCTTGACGAGCCCCGATCCCAGGTAACGCCGGATGCCCTGGACGGTGGCCGGCAGCACGGTCGTGTAGTTCTCCACGGTGAACTGCTTGCCGTACTGGGGGTGCGACCCCCACCGCCCCTCCATCCGCAGCGACTCCCCCACCTGCGCTCCGAGCAGCGCGCCGACGACCGTGAGCAGATCGCCGCCGCCTCTGCCGGTGTCGACGCGGGCGACCGTGTAGCCGTTCTCCTCGTTGGCGTACGTGATGCGCTCCAGCACGCCTTCGAGTACGGCGAGCCGTCGTTCACCCGTGGGATTCCCCGCCTGTTGCGCCATGATCCGACGGTACCGGTGCGGTCTGACACAGGGGGACGGCATCCTCGGGAGTGGCCAGGGCCGCGGCGGCGACGAGGTGCCCCAGGCGCAGGCCGGCCTCGGGGCCGCGGCCTTCGAGGAGGGCCGCCAGGTAACCGGCGGCGAAGGCGTCACCGGCGCCCACCCGTTCCACGATCCGGGTGGCCGGTGCGGGCACGAAGACCTCGGTGCCGTCGGCGCCGTACGCCGTCGCGCCGTACCCCGCGTCCTTGACGACGAGGGTCCGGCCGGGGCCTCGCGGGCCGAGCAGGTCGCTGACGGCCGCGGCGGTGCAAGTGCCCCACAGCGTCTCGGCCTCGTCGCGGCCGACGAACACCAGGTCGGCCGCGCGGGCCAGGTCGAGGAGCACGGGGGCCGCGTCGTGCGGTCGGTCCCGCCACAGGGACGGGCGGTGGTTGACGTCGAAGGAGATCAACGGTCCGGGTACGGCGCGGCGGACGACGAGGCGCGTGACGAGCGCCGCGCAACTGGCCGAGAGGGCGGGGGTGATGCCGGAGAGGTGGAGGACCCGGGCCCGCTGGAGGAACGGCAGGTCGGCCAGGGCCGGGTCCATGGCGGAGGCGGCCGAGCCGCGCCGGTAGTAGTGGACGCCGGTGCCGTCGGGGCCGGGATCCTTGAAGTAGAGGCCGGTCGGTCGCCTCGGGTCCGTGCGGGCGGCGGAGACGTCCACGCCCCGGTCGGCCAGGTCGTCGAGCACGCGCCGGCCGAGCGGATCGTCGCCGACCCTGCCGAGCCAGGCCGCGCGGTGGCCGAGGGCGACCAGGGCGCAGGCGACGTTGGACTCGGCACCGCCCACGGAGAGGGTCAGGGTCCTCTGCCGGGCGAGGGGACGGGCGGTGTCGGCCGGGGCGAGGACGGCCATGGTCTCGCCGATGCAGACCACGTCCGCGTGATCATCCCTCACGTGTCCAGGACCCGGTGCAGGAACCGCTGGGTGCGCTGCTCGGCCGGGTTGCCGAACACCTGCTCCGGAGGCCCCTGTTCGAGGACGACGCCGCCGTCCATGAAGACGACGCGGTCGGCGGTGTCCTTGGCGAAGCGCATCTCGTGCGTGACGACGACCATGGTCATGCCGTCCTCGGCGAGGGAGCGCATGACGCCGGTGACCTCGCCGACGAGTTCGGGGTCGAGGGCGGAGGTCGGCTCGTCGAAGAACATGATCGCGGGGTCCATGGCGAGCGCGCGGGCGATGGCGACGCGCTGCTGCTGGCCGCCGGAGAGCTGGGCGGGGTAGGCGTCGGCCTTCTCGGACAGCCCGACCCGCTCCAGGGCTGCCCGGCCGCGCTCCTCGGCCTCCGCGCGCGAGAGCTTGCGTACCTTCAGCAGGGCGAGGGTGACGTTGCCGAGGGCCGTCTTGTGCGGGAAGAGGTTGAACTGCTGGAAGACCATGCCCACATGACCGAAGATCTCGGGGGCGCGCTTGCGGTCGTGCAGGGGTACACCGTTCACCCACACCTCGCCGTCGTCGGCCCGCTCCAGATCGCACATGATGCGCAGCAGCGTGGACTTGCCGGAGCCGCTGGCGCCGATGAGGACGACGACCTCGCCCGGCTCCACGTCGATGTCGACGCCCTTGAGGACCTCCAGGTCGCCGAAGCGCTTGTGCACACCGGAGAGGGAGATGCGAGCGGGGGCCGCCGCCTGCTGCGGTGCGGCGGGATCGGTGATCATCATGCGGTGACGGCCTTTCGCTCCATGCGCCGCACGAGCAGCGACAGCGGGTAGCAGATGACGAAGTAGAGGGCGGCGACGGCGATGTAGGAGGTCGCCGGGGAGCCCACGCGGTCGATGACGGCCTGGCCCTGGCGGACCAGTTCGACGTACCCGATGACCACGGCGATGGAGGTGTCCTTGATCAGGGAGAGGTACTGGCCGACCAGTGGTGGCAGCACGATCGCGCGGGTCTGGGGCAGTACGACGCTCACGAACGTCCGCCCCCGGCCCAGGCCCAGTACCCGCGCCGCCTCCCACTGGCCGCGCGGCACCGCCTCGATGCCGGCCCGGAAGATCTCGGCGATGTAGGCGCCCTGGTAGAGGGTGAGGGCGAACAGCGCGGCGCCGAAGATGGTGACGCCGAACCCGGTCAGGTAGGTGGCGCCGAAGTAGATGAACAGCATCTGGATGAGCAGCGGGGTGCCGCGGAAGACCTCCAGGTAGCCGCGGGCGAGCTGGGCCAGCACCGGTATGCGGCTGGTGCGGATCGCGGCGACGACCAGGCCGAGGAGGGTGCTGGTGGCGATCGCGGCGAGCGAGAGCTGGACGGTGGACCACAGACCCGACACGTACAGCTCGCGGTTGGACCAGATGAGGGACCAGTCCATCTCAGGCCTCCTTCGGGGCGGGCCGGGCGGTCACCAGACGTCGTACGGCGCTCAGCACACGCGGCCGGGCGGCGGGCCGTAGCGGGGGCTTGAAGGCGACGCGCCCGACGAGCCCGGCCACCAGGACCACCGCGTTGGTGAGGACCAGGTAGAGCACGGCGGCGATGCCGAAGACCTGGACGGTCAGCAGGGTGCGGGAGTTGACGACCATGGCGGTGCCGGTGAGTTCGGGCACCGAGATGGCGGACAGCAGGGACGAGCCGAGGATGATCTGCACCAGCTGGTTGACGACGGCCGGGTAGACGTTGCGCAGTGCCTGCGGCAGGACGACGTGTGCGAAGGTGCGGGCCGGGGTCAGGGCGAGCACCCGGGCGGCCTCGCGCTGGCCGCGCGGGACGGCCTGGATGCCGGCGCGGAAGATCTCGGTGAGGTACGCACCGACGTTCACGCCGAGGGCGAGCACGCCCGCCTGCACCGGGCTCAGCCGGAGCCCCGCCGACGGGAGGGCGAAGTAGGCGACGAACATCTGCAGCAGCACGGGGGTGTTGCGGATGACCTCGACGTAGACCGCGGCGGGCGCGCGCAGCACGAGGAGACGGGATCCGCGGGCGAGCGCGCCGAGCAGGCCGAGGGCGAAGGCGAGCACGAAGGCTTCCAGCGACAGCCGCAGGGACAGCCAGGCGGCGTCCACGTAGGTGGGCCAGTCCCGGAGGGCGTAGCTCCAGTCGACGAACATGGGACTCCTCCCGGGGCGGCGGGAAGGACCCCGCCGCCCGGCCGGGACTCAGTAGGACGGGTTGAGCGGGTAGGGGCGGCTGACGCCGAACCACTTCTTGTAGAGGTCGGCGGCCTGTCCCGAGGTGTTGAACTCCCGCAGCCAGGTGTTGACCCACTGCAGCCAGGTGGCGTCGCCGAGCGGGACGCCGATGCCGTTGTACTCCAGCGGGACGACGGAGTCCTTGGTGACCTTCAGCGAAGGGTCCTGCTTAGCCTGGTAGTTGAGGAAGTTGGAGTCCTCGACCATCGCGTCGGCCTGGCCCTGCTTCACCGCGAGGACGGCGGCGGAGGAGGTGTCGTACTCCTGGATCTTCGCCTGGGAGTTGCCGGCCTTGACCGCGTCGCCGTTGGTGGAGCCCTTGGTGACGGCGACCGTCTTGCCGGTGAGGTCCTTGAGGGTGTTGATGCCGCTGGACTTCTTCACCAGCAGCACCTCGCCCGCGACGATGTACGGGTCGCTGAAGGCGACCTGCTTCGCCCGCTCGGCGGTGGTGGTGAAGTTGCAGACCACCGCGTCGACCTTCTTGGTCTGCAGGTTGGGGATGCGGTTGGCGGAGGTGGTGTCGACGATGTGCACCTTGACGCCGAGCGCGGTGGCCATCGCGGTGGCCACGTCCACGTCGAAGCCCTGCGGCTTGTTGTTCTTGTCCATCGAGCCGAACGGCGGGAACGTCAGGCAACTGGCCACGTTGAGGGTGCCGCGCTTGATGACGTCCTGCAGGGTCGAGGACTGCCCGCCGGAACCCGAACCGGTGGGGCCGGCGGAGGCGGAGGTGCAGGCGGACAGGGATGCGACGGCGGTCACACCGATACAAATCGCCATCAGATTGCGGTTACCGTGACGAAGTCTCATCACTTGCGTTCCGTTCCGGGAGGGTGCGAGGGGCGAGGGGAGGCGGGGGCCGGGGGGAGCCCGAAGAAGAAGCACCAAGTCGTTCTGCAGTGCAAAACGTTGTTTCGCATTGCGTTGCGGAGAAGCTAGCCCGGACCCCCGAAGCCGTCAACGGTGATTTCAAGATGTAACATTCAATTTTGCAATGCAGTACGGTAAGGTGCCCGGTGTGACCCCAGACGCCACCGACGCCCTCGAACCCCGCCGCAACTCCTCGTCCTCCCTGCGGCGCGCGCTGAGCATCCTGATGTACCTGGCCGAGGACGGCGGCCACCCGCACGGCATGTCGTTGACCGACCTCGCGACCGGCCTCCAGCTCAGCAAGAGCACGGTTCTACGACTCCTCGCACCCCTCCGCGACGCCCGCCTGGTCGACCAGGACCCGGAGACCGGCCACTACCGGCTCGGCCCGCAGAACGCCCTGCTCGGGCAGGTCTACCTGGAACGCCTCGACATCCGCCGCACGGCGTCTCCCCTGCTGCACCGGCTCGCCCAGGACGCGCGCGAGGCCGTGCACCTGGTCAGCTTCGACCCGCCGGAGATCGTCTACATCGACAAGGTGGAGAGCCCGCAGGCCGTGCGCATGCACTCCCGGGTCGGCGGCCGCCAGCCCGCGTACTGCACGGCGACCGGCAAGGCGTTCCTCGCGCACTCGGGCGACGAGGTCCTCGACCTGGTGCTCGCGGCCGGCCTCCCCGCCCGCACGCCGGCCACGATCACGTCCCCCGACCACCTCCGCGCCGACCTCGCGGTCATCCGCGAACGCGGTTACGCCATCGACGACGTGGAGAACGAACTCGACATCCGCTGCGTGGCCGCACCGGCCTTCAACCACGCCGGCACGGTCGTCACGGCGATCAGCATCTCGGGCCCGGCGTCCCGGGTGACACATGAACGACTCCCGGAGATCGGACGCCGGGTGACGGAGACGGCACGGGAACTCACGGCACTGCTGGGCGGGGTGGCGCCGACGCCTTGACCCCCGTCAGGAGTTGGGGTGAGGGGACTTCTTCAGGACTTCGAGAAAGGCGGCGAAGGCCGGAGCGGCGAAGGTGAGGGTGGCTCGGGTGGGGGCCTTGGAGTCGCGGAGGGATGTGTGGGTGGGGGTGGTGGCCAGCTCTACGCATTCGTTGCCGTCGCCTGGGCCCGAGTAGGACGACTTCCGCCAGGCAGGTTGCTTGAGGTCGTCCATGAAGGCGCTGAAAGCCCCGGTACGGAAGATGAGGACCGCCGCGGCGGGGGCCTTGGAGTCGCGAACGGCTATCAGGGTGGAGGAGTTCGCTATCTCCACGCAGGCGTTACCGTCGTCGGGGCCTGAGTAGGACGACTTCCGCCAGTTGTCCATGGGGTTGCCTCACAGCTCTTTCGCCAGCCGGTGGATGAAGTCACGCGAACGCTCGAAGTCGAGCGACACGGCTTCCACCTTACGGAAACGCGTTCGAAAGGCACTGAGCTGTGCTTCGGAGTCGATGAAGGCCGAGCCGTGGGGCACGTCGCGCACGACAGTGTCCAGTTTGGGAAGGGGGCCACCGACGTACGTCATGGTGCTGGCAGCCCTGCCAAAATCGTCCAGGTCGAACGGGATGACCCGCACGGTGATGTTGTCCGCTTCGGAGAGTTCGACGAGTCTCAGAAGTTGCGCTCGGGCAGCCGCTCGGTTGCTGACCCTGATACGCAGGGCGCACTCATGGATCACCAACTCGTAAGGGAAGATGAACTGCTGACGTCGCAAGCGGTGGCGTAGGCGCAGCTCGAGCTCCCCGTGGGTGAGCTCGGGAACCCGGGAGGCGAAGACACCGCGGGCGTACTCCTCGGTCTGCAGCAGGCCGGGAACGTACAGGATCGCCACCTCGCGCATGAATGTGGCGTGGTGCTCCAGTTCCGCCAGATCCAGGAACGACGTGGGCAGCAGGCCCCGGTACTCCTCCCACCAACCGCGTGTCCGATCGGTGGCCAGAGCGACCAGGGCATCAACGAACTCCCCGTCCGTACAGGCGTAATGGGACGCGAGGCGCCGCAGCCGCTCCTCGCTCACACCGGCGAGTCCGGATTCGATGTGGCTCATCTGTGCGCGATTGGCCCCGAGCAGCGCGGCCGCCTCGACGGCGGTGAGCCCCGCGGCCTCACGGAGCCTGCGCAGTTCGACGCCCAAGCGCATCTGACGTGCCGTTGCTTCGCGCCTCACGGGCATCAATTGGGAAGACGGGCGACGTCATGGTCGTCAGGGGTGTCCGCCCGGGTCTTGCACTTGCCGACGGCATCAAATCTGACGTGCCGCGCCGGGCGACGACCGTCTCAAGGGCGGTGCCCTGGGAACAGTCCACGCCCATGAACGACGTGGAGTGGTCCTACCTGCAGGGTCTGAGCCTTCAGGCGTTGAAGGTAAAGGAGTTACGTGGGCGGATGTGTTCCGGCGGGCTCTCTGGAAGCATGCCGAGGGCGGGGCGTGGGCAACTCTCTGGTCCGCGCCGGCGCACAGTTCGAGAACGGCGTCCTGGTTGAACGCGAGGAACAAGCCGCATGAACGTCCACGACATCCTGCAGAATCCGGACGAGCACGTCCGCTTCGCGGCCTATCTCTCCAAGCTGGGGGACGTTGTCGACTCGGACGAGGTCAACCTGGTCAGCCGCGTGCTCACTGACCCGGACCAGACGATGGCCCAGTCCGCCGTGCTTCAGCACCTGGACCGTCGGGCCACCGACCTCTACTCGGGTCCCTCTTACGATGGATGGGCACAGGCGATGACCCGGGCCACGATCGACCACCTCTTCCTGGCCCAGCGCCTGCACGAGTGGTCACTCTTCCGCGCCGTAACGCTCAAGCTGCCCTGGCAGCGACACGACCTGCTCGCGTCATCCAACTGGCTCCAGCTCAAGACCGCCGCCGGCCCGAGCGGCGAGGCCGTCAAGATCCTCGCCGAACTCGGCCGCACCAAACGGATCCGCAACACGGCAAGGAACAATCTCAACCGCTGCGGCGAGAACTGAACCGCTCACCCACAGCTCTCGAACTGGTCAGGTTCGGTCGTTCTCGTATTCCTGGTAGCCGTCTTGCAGGCCGATGGAGATGTCGCGCAGGCGCAGCCAGCCCTGGGCGATGAACTCGCTGTCCCGTAGCTTTTCGATGAAGTAGTAGTAGGTCTTGATGTCCTCGGTCTCGACGAACAGGAAGTCGGAGTAGTCCGTGGCGAACGCCTCGGCGTCGAAGTGACGGACCGACAACTTGTCGGCGAACGGTCCGACGATCTCCTTCTGGAAGACCTCCCGTTTCGCGCCGCGCTGCTCGCGGCTCAGTTGCAGCCAGGAGGCGTCGAATTCGTAGCGGATGACGATGCCGTACTTCGCGGGTCAACTCCTGCCGTAGCGCGTGCGGCGGCGCGGCTGTCCGTGCCGCCGCCTGTCCTGGGGCTGCGTTGTTCAGTTGGTGAAGTAGAAGTACTGCCAGGCACCGTACGTCGTGGTGTTCACGTTGTCGCCGGAGGCGGGATCGATGTACGACGTGCGGACCCGGGCGCGGACGCCCGCCGTTCCGGGGTGGCCGAGATTGACGATGCACTTGCCGTCCGTACCGAGGGCGAAGTACTCCGAGTCCGTCGTGTACCACTTGCCGTCGGAGTAGACCTGGAGGTCCAGGCGTTCCTTGCGGCCCGTGTAGTACGTCATCGTGGTGGTCAGGATCGCGTCGGTCTTCTTGTGGTAGTAGCGGTAGGGGGTCGAACCGATCGTTCCCGTGCGGTAGTACTTGGACAGCGAGCTGGCCGTCCTCACCTGCGCGTAGGCGGCGGACTTGACGTTTCGCGGGCTGTAGCGGGCATCGCCCTTGAAGACGGCGGTCACCGCGGTGTCGCGGGACATGTTGACGGTCGCCGTCAGGTTGCCGTGCGCATCCACCTTGCCGCTCTTGATCAGCTTGTTGGGCTTGTCGGCGCCGTAGGGATCGGCCCAGATCTCCACCGTGCGGTTGGCGTAGGTGGCGCCGAGGTGGGCGGTGAAGACGACGTTCTTTCCGTAGTCGTACGTCTTCAGGTTGTTGGTGAGCGTCAGGACGGGCGTGGGTCGGGAGACGGTGACGGTGTCCGAGGCGGTCGCCGGGGTGCGCGCACCGTCCCCGGGATACGTGACGGTGTAGCGAACCGTGCCGCCTGCCGGTGGCGCGTCGGTGAAGGAGAACGCGCCGTTGGAGCCCAGCTTCGTGGTACCCAGGGACTTGCCCGTCGGGGAGAGCAGGTCGGTGCGCACCACGTTCACCGGTGTCCCGGCCGGGGGTACGAGACCGGCGGTGAGGGTGCCACTGACGGTGAGCGTCTTCGCGCGCGGGGCGGTGGCCGGGGCGTTGAGGGCGAGTTTGGTGACGTACTTGCGTGGTTCGTTCACCATGTGGAACTGCATGGAACCGGACGATCCGGTCAGCACGAACAGGCTGGTGCCGTCTGCGGACCAGGCTGTGGAATGCCCGCCCCAAGGCATCCAGGCGTCCGACAGGTTACGGACGCTGGCCGGGGCGTCGGCGCCGCCGGGGAAGACATAGGTGTCGCCGGTGTTGTCGGTGTCCAGCGTGGTCGCGGCGATGGTGCCGTCCGGGGCGACGGTGACGGTCTCCGGCTCGCCCTTGACCGGGTACTCGCGCACCTCGGCCAGGTCGGAGAGCCGGTACTCGGTGACCGCTCGGTAGCCCTGTCCGACCACGACGATCGACTGCCCGCCGGGGGTGAGCGCGGCGTCCTGGTAGAAGCCGTTCTCGTTCACGCTGACGCGGATGGTCGGCGTGCCGGAGGAGACGTCGTAGACGACGATCGGCCCGGTGCTGATCCCGCCGTCCAGAGCGACCAGGGTGTCCGGGTTCGCCGGGTCGGCGTACAGCATCGGTGTGCTGGCGAAGTCGTGGCCGCCGGCGAGGTCGAGCTTCACGCTCGCCGGACTCGTGGTCAGGTCGACCTCGCCGAGCCCGGAATCCCACTGGTCGCCGTAGCCGAACCAGATCCGGCCCTGTGTCAGGGCGATGTGGCGCGGCGCCGTCTTTGCGCCGGTCGGGTACTCGGCGGTCTGCGTGAGCGTCGCCGTGTCGAAGGCGACGATCTTGTCGGCGCCGGTGACCGCGGCGTACAAGGTGCCGCCGTCCGGGCTCAGTTGGAGGTCCGACACCTCGGGCAGGCCGGTGAGTGTCTGGACCACCTTGCCTGTGTAGTCGACGACGGCGATCTCGCTGTCGCCGCTGATGTACAGGTGCTGGTGGGCACCGTCGACGACGGTGTCGCGGACGTCGCTGACTCCGATCGGCACGCTGATGTCGGCAGCCGCGGGTCCGGCGCCGAGCAGTACGGAACCGAAGAGGGCTGCCGTCATGACGGCAGCCAGAAGTGTGCGGATACGCACGGGAATTGACCCCCCAAGGGTGCGGCCGGGATGCGGCCGTGCCGGCCCTGTGACCGGTGGGTGAAGCGTAGGGCAAAGCTCCGACACACCCTGCGGCGCCTATCGACACCACCTGCTCATCGCCCTCAACCACACATGAGGACCAGGGAGACTCGCCCGGTGCCGGCAGCACCGGTTCGACATCGGGTCGCCGTGGGCTTTGGTTCACGTGGTCGTCCGCCGGGAAGTCTGGAAAGCGGCATACCCGGGCTTCGAACTGGCAGACAGCCTGACTGCCGCCCGAGCGGGCTCCGTGATCGGTGGAGGCGTTTTCGGGTCGCGGGCCGGCCCCCAGGGGAGGGGATCATGAATGCATTGCCATATCCGGTCACCGAGGCGGAGATGAACCGGTTCCGGGAAACTCTGGAGAACTCGCCGGAGCGCTTCGTGGAGTGCAGCCACGGTCACCCGATCGACGCCTTCCGGTGGCCCTGGAATATGAACAACGTCTACGTGATGCACGGCGTCCCGCTGGTGCGCTTCGCGTGCGACGAGTTCAGCTGCCCTTCCTGCGGGGTCTACGACAGCACGGCTCCGTGCCAGAGCTTCGGATACATCGGTGTGCCCCGCGACTCCGGCACCGTCGTGGCGCGCGGTTACCCGCGGCACACATCAGACGAATGGCGGGCCGGCGCCAAGGTGATGCCGCGACTGGACGGGGTCTACAGCCGTCCCGGTACGCGTGGCGAGTTCATCATCGGCATGCCTACCGAAGACGTGGACAGGTGCCTGTACTTCACTGATGGTGGCGAGGTGTTCGAATTCACGGTGAGTTACCGTCACGGCTTCGGCTCCGCACGGAGATTCCACGAAGCCACGCAGGCCGCACTACGCGGCTTCGACAACTCAAGAGCCACCAATGTACGGGGCCTGTACACCGTCACCGGTAATCAACTGGTCTGCCACATGCTCACGCCCACCGACAAGTTCTATCGGTACCACGCCAAGTTGAAGGGCTCCGTGAACGAGTTGAAAATGGTGCGGACGGACGGGCAGGGAAAGCGGCTCGGGAAGGCCGAGTTCTCGTACCGCAAGCCTCGGTAGGCCACATCTTCCGCCAATCCGCGACGCGCACATCCGTCGAGGTGGCCGGGAAGATCCGGCGGCACCCCCCGGTTGCCACCGGTGTACGGCTGTCCCGCACACCGACCGGAGGGAAACGTCACTCATGACCGGCAACGTGAAGGAAACCGTCGGACGGTACGGCATCTGGAGCACCGCCCTGCACTCCGGGGACCCGTCCCGCAACGCTGAACTCGCCGAAGCAGCCGTGGAGTTGGAGGAACTGGGCTACGGCGCGCTCTGGCTCGGCGGCAACTCCTCCGCCCGCGACGCCGCCCCGCTGATCGAGGCGACCTCCCGGATCGTGGTCGGCACCAGCATCCAGAGCATCTGGGAGCACGAGGCCGCCGACGCCGCCGCGAGCTTCGCGGAGCTGGACTCCGCCCATCCCGGCCGCTTCGTCCTGGGCCTCGGCGTCAGCCACGCCAAGTTCGCGGAGCAGTACCGGCGCCCCTACTCGGCCCTGGTGTCCTACCTGGACGCCCTGGACGAGGCCGGCCAACCCGCCGACCGTCGCCTCCTCGCGGCCCTCGGCCCCAAGACCATCGACCTCGCCCGGGAACGCGCCGCCGGCTCCATCCCGTACCTGGTCACCGCCGACCAGACGGCCAGGTCCCGCGAGCGCCTGGGCGACGGCCCGCTGCTGGCCCCGGAGCTGAAGGTCGTCCTGGAGTCGGACCCCGCCCGGGCCCGCACCCTGGCCCGCGACTACCTCGCCATGTACCTGGCCCTCCCCAACTACACCAACAACTTCCTCCGCAACGGCTTCACGGAGGACGACCTGGCGAACGGCGGCAGCGACCGCCTCATCGACGCGGTCTACGCCTGGGGCGACGAGGCACGGATCCGCGCCCGCATCGACGAGTACATCGCCGCGGGGGCGGACCACGTGGCCCTCCAGCTCGTGCACGGCAGCACACCGACGCGAGAGTTCCTCCCGAGGGAGGGCTGGAGCAGGCTCGCTTCTCTACTGACCTGAGCCGATGCTTCTCGACGGCTGCCACTCACGCCTGATCAGCCCGTAGACCCACGAGTCGGAGACCTCGCCGTTGACGACACAGTCCTCCCGCAACGTCCCTTCCCGCACGAAGCCGAGCTTCTCCAGCACCCGGGCCGAGGCCACGTTGCGGGTGTCGGCCTCGGCCTGGACGCGGTTGAGGTCCAGCGTGTCGAACGCCCACCGCAGCAGAGCGTGCGCGGCCTCGGTCGCGTAGCCGTGGCCCCACGCCGCGTCGTCGTAGCAGTAGCCGAGCGCCGCGCTGCGGTAGCCCGGGTTCCACCTGCTCAGGCTGCACCAGCCGATGAACGCCCCGTCGGAGACACGCTCTACGGCCAGCCGCGCCCCCGTGCCCTCCTCTGCCATCTGCCGGCAGGCGGTGATGAACTTCTCGGCGCGGCCGCGTTCGCTCCACGGTGGTGAGTCCCAGTAGCGCAGCACGTGGGCGCTGCTGTGCAGGGCGAAGAGGTCGTCCGCATCCGCGTCTGCGAAGGCACGCAGCCGAAGGCGAGCGGTGTGCAACGAGGGGGTGGGCAGCGGCGTCCTCAAGTTCCCTCCCTGATCAGGGGCCGCTCCATGAGACGTCCGATGCGGGTCGATCGCAACCGGTTTTCTCGGCGGCGGGCCTTCGAACGACGTGGGGGAATTCCCCTTGCGGTCAAGGGTGGTGACCGCCCTACGGTTGCTCCCCGTGACAATCGAGATGCCCTATCAACCACTTCCGATCGACCAGTCGGACGTGCGCTACCTCCACGGACCCGATTCCGCTCCACAGCCGGGCGTGCCCACCGGCGAGACGGTCGCGTTCGAGTGGAGGGGCAGCGAGGTCTACCCCGGAACGTTCCGGAAGTTCTGGGTGCATGTGCCCGCACAGTACGACCCGGCGGAACCGGCGTCCTTGATGGTGTTCCAGGACGGATGGTGGTACCTGGACCCCGCAGGGGAGGTACGCGGCGCGATCGTCCTGGACAACCTCATCCACCGCGGCGACATACCCGTCACGATCGGCCTGTTCGTCGATCCCGGCGTCTTCCCCGACGCGGAGAACCCCGAGAACTCCAACAACTCCAAGAACCGCAACAACGAATACGACGCCTTCGACGATCGATACGTCACCTTCCTCCTTACGGAGATCATCCCGCTGGTTGCGGAGCGCTGTTCCCTCGCCGAGGCACCCGAGAGGTGGGGCATCTGCGGCGGGAGCAGCGGCGGCAACTGCGCCTTCACCGCGGCGTGGTTGCGCCCCGACAGGTTCCGCCGTGTCATCGGATACCTGTCGAGCTTCGCGCAGATGCCGGGCGGCAATCCCTACCCGGACCTCGTCTCCCGCGCTCCCCGCAAGCCGCTGCGCATCTTCATGCAGGCCGGCCACCGCGACCTGCACTGGAACGAGCCAGAACAGAACTGGCTCGCCGAGAACCTGCGCGTGGCCGCCGCTCTTGGCGAAGCGGGCTACGACTTCCGCCTCGTCCTCGGAGACGGCGGCCACAGCACCAACCACGGCGGCGTCCTCCTGCCGGACGCCCTGAGGTGGCTGTGGAGGCCCACCGATGATTGATCGACACCTGCTCATCCGACCTGGCGCCGGCGCCCAAGGCCTGCCAGAGCTCCGACCGCACAGGCTCGCCGTCGCGTCGTAGAGCGGCACTACAGTTGCACGATGACCTCCCTGCCGCCGGAAGACCCGCTGTCCCCCATCGGCGAAGACGACCGTGACACGGCCGTGAACCGCCTGCAGGAGGCATACGCCGAAGGGCACATCTCGCACGAGGAGATGGACGAACGCCTCCATCAGGTGCTCACCGTCACGACGCGCGGCGAACTCGTGTCGGCCATCGCCTCGCTCCCGGCGCAGAAGCCTGCCACCACGTCCACGATCGCCGTCGCCAGCGGGTGGATCCGGCGACGCGGCGCGTGGCGGGTGCCGCGGTTCCTCAAGGTCGAGTCCGCGTACGGAAAGGTGGCGCTTGACCTGTCTCGGGCCGTCATCGAGCACCCTGTCGTCGACATCGAGCTGCAACTCCCTTACGGCAGGGCCAGGATCACGGTGCCGCGCGACGCGATCGTCGAGTTCGAGGATCTGCGCACCGAGTGGAAGGACCCGAGATACAAGCCCAGGCAGCGCTCCTCTCCGGGCGGGCCGCGGATCCGGATCTCCGGGGTCATGGGGTACGGACGGCTGAAGGTCCGCCACGCACGGCGTTGACGCAGTCATCGGCGGCGCCTCGCTCCTCGGCGGCACCGGCAAGGCGCCCGGCACGCTCCTCGGAGCGCTGATCCTGGCGGTGCTCCGCAACGGCTGAACCTGCTCAACGCGTCCGCCTTCCGGCAGCAGGGCGTCATCGCCGCCAACGACGAGACGGCCCTCGGCGCGATCAAGGCGCTCGGCTCCAAGGCCGGAAAGGCGGTCCAGGTCGTCGGGTTCGACAGCACCCCGGACGGCCTGAAGGCGGTCCAAGGGGGCACGTTGTACGCGTCCGTGGCACAACAGCCCTCGCAACTTGGCAGGATCGCCGTGGACAACGCGCTGAAGGCGCTACAAGGCAAGAAAGTCGAGGAGACGGTGAAGGTGCCGGTGAAGGTGGTCACCCAGCAGAACGTGGTCGGCTTCAGCGGCTGACGGTTGACAACGGCCGACGGTCTTCACGGCCGACGGCGGGGAACGGGCGGGCGGTCAGGGGAGACCGTCCGCCCGGATCGCTCATCTGGATCGCGTATCTGGGTCACTCATCCTGGGGAGTCTTATTCATGTACGACTACGACCTACTGGTCGTGGGATCGGCCAACGCCGACCTCGTGATCGGCGTCGAGCGGCGGCCGGGACCCGGCGAGACCGTGCTCGGCTCCGACCTGGCCGTCCACCCGGGCGGCAAGGGCGCCAACCAGGCCGTCGCGGCCGCCCGGCTCGGCGCCCGTACGACGCTGCTGGCCCGGGTCGGCGACGACGCGTACGGCCGGCTGCTGCTGGACTCGCAGCGGGCGGCCGGGGTGGACACGGTGGGGGTGCTGGTGGGCGGGGCGCCGACGGGGGTCGCGCTGATCACCGTCGATCCGTCCGGGGACAACAGCATCGTGGTGTCGCCGGGTGCGAACGGCCGGCTGGCGCCGGGGGACGTCAAGGCCGCCGCGTGTCTCTTCCAGGCCGCGCGGGTGGTGTCGGCGCAGCTGGAGATCCCGCTGGAGACGGTCGTGGAGGTCGTGCGCAGTCTGACTCCCGACAACCGTTTCGTGCTGAACCCGTCGCCGCCGCGACCGCTGCCGGCCGAGGTGATGGCGGCCTGCGACCCGCTGATCGTCAACGAGCACGAGGCGAGGGTGATCCTCGGTGACTCCGCGGTCGGTGACCGCCCCGAGGACTGGGCCCGCATCCTGCTGGCCCGCGGCCCGCGCTCCGTGGTGGTCACCCTGGGGGCGGAGGGAGCGCTGGTGGCCTCCTCGGAGGGGGTGACACGGGTGCCGTCGGTGAAGGTGGACGCGGTGGACACGACCGGCGCGGGGGACGCCTTCACGGCGGCGCTGGCGTTCCGGCTGGGGGCGGGCGCGTCGCTCGCCGAGGCCGCGGCGTACGCGGCGCGGGTCGGGGCGGCCGCGGTCACCCGGGAGGGCGCGCAGGTGTCCTTCCCGACGGCCGAGGAGGTCGAGGCCCTGTGAAGAAGGCAGGAATCCTCAACCGCCACCTCTCCGGTGCGCTCGCCGAGCTGGGCCACGGGGACGGGGTGCTGATCTGCGACGCCGGCATGCCGATACCGAACGGACCCCGGGTCGTCGACCTCGCGTTCCGTGCCGGGGTGCCGTCCTTCGCGGTGGTGCTGGACGGGCTGCTGGCCGAGCTGGTGGTGGAGGGCGCCACCGCAGCCAAGGAGATCCAGGGCGCCAATCCCGCGGTGTCGGCGCTGCTGGAGAACGAGTTCCCCGACCTGGAACTGGTCTCCCACGAGCGTCTCAAGGAACTCTCGGCGGACGCCCGCCTGGTGGTCCGCACGGGCGAGGCACGACCGTACGCGAACGTGCTGCTCAGGTGCGGGGTGTTCTTCTAGCCCCGCGTGATCACCCACACGGTCACCCGCACGGTGACGAACACGGTGACAAATTCGAGGGGGCCCGATCCGTCGACCGGGCCCCCTCGGCTTTTCCCCTCCACCATCAGAACCCCCGCGATCCCCCCAGATCCCCCTCCAAGAGTCCTGACGCCAAGTACGACCGGCGAGGTGGGAGAAGGGTTGTACGGCGTTCCGGGAATTTTTTTCCGGCTCGGGCTCAGGAGATCGCGTGCTGCACGAACCGCCGGGCCGTCTCCTCCAGCACCTCCCGTCCGTCCCGTGCCCACAGCCCGTCGTTGAAGAGCTCGACCTCGATGGGGCCGGTGTAGCCGGCCGCCTCCATGTGGCCCTTCCACTCCCGCATGTCGATCGAGCCGTCCCCGATCTGTCCGCGGCCGTTGAGGACGCCCTCCGGGAGCGGGGTGGTCCAGTCGGCCAGCTGGAAGGTGTGGATACGGCCGCCGGCGCCGGCCCGGGCGATCTGCGCGGGCGCGTTGTCGTCCCACCAGATGTGGTACGTGTCCACCGTGACGCCGACCTGGTGGGCGGGGAAGCGTTCGGCGAGGTCGAGGGCCTGGGCGAGGGTGGAGACCACGCAACGGTCGGCGGCGTACATCGGGTGGAGCGGTTCGATGGCGAGGCGCACGCCGTGCTGCTCGGCGTACGGGCCCAGTTCGGCGAGGGCGTCGGCGATGCGTTCCCGCGCGCCGTGCAGGTCCTTGGAGCCGGCGGGGAGGCCGCCGGACACCAGGACCAGCACCTCGGTGCCCAGCGTGGCCGCCTCGTCGATCGCGCGGCGGTTGTCGTCCAGGGCGGCCGCCCGCTCGGCCGGGTCGATCGCCGTGAAGAAGCCGCCCCGGCACAGGGTGGTGACCGCCAGGCCGGCGTCGCGGACCAGCTTGGCGGTCGCCTCCACGCCGTACGACTGGACGGGCTCGCGCCAGAGGCCGACGCCGGGGACACCCAACTGCAGGCAGGCGTCCACCAGTTCGGGCATCGACAACTGCTTCACCGTCATCTGGTTGATGGAGAAGCGGGACAGGTCGAGCTGGGTCACTGGTTCACCCCGTACAGCGAGAGCAGGTTCTTCATCCGTTCCTCCGCGAGCTTCGGGTCGGGGAACAGGCCCAGGCCGTCGGCGAGTTCGTAGGCGCGGGCCAGGTGCGGCAGGGAGCGGGCCGACTGGAGGCCGCCGACCATGGTGAAGTGCGACTGGTGGCCGGCCAGCCAGGCCAGGAGGACGACGCCCGTCTTGTAGAAGCGGGTCGGGGTCTGGAAGAGGTGCCGGGAGAGCTCGACGGTCGGGTCCAGCAGCTCACGGAAGCCCGCCGTGTTCCCGGTGTCCAGTACCCGTACCGCCTCCGCCGCCAGCGGACCCAGCGGGTCGAAGATGCCGAGCAGGGCGTGGCTGAAGCCCTTCTCGTCCCCGGCGATCAGCTCGGGGTAGTTGAAGTCGTCGCCCGTGTAGCAGCGCACCCCCTGCGGGAGGCGGCGGCGGATGTCGATCTCGCGCTGCGCCTCCAGCAGCGACACCTTGATGCCGTCCACCTTGTCGGGGTGCGCGGCGATGACCTCCAGGAAGGTGTCGGTGGCCGCGTCCAGGTCGGACGAGCCCCAGTAGCCCTCCAGCGCCGGGTCGAACATCGGGCCGAGCCAGTGCAGGACGACCGGTTCGGTGGCCTGGCGCAGGAGGTGGCCGTAGACCTCCAGGTAGTCCTCGGGGCCGCGGGCGGCGGCGGCGAGGGCGCGGGAGGCCATCAGGATCGCCTGGGCGCCGGACTCCTCGACGAGCGCGAGCTGCTCCTCGTAGGCCGCCCGGACCTCCGCGAGGGACCCGGCGGTGATCTGGTCGGTGCCGACCCCGCAGGCGATGCGGCCGCCGACCGCCTTCGCCTCGGCGGCGCTGCGGCGGATCAGCTCGGCCGCGCCCGCCCAGTCCAGGCCCATTCCGCGCTGGGCGGTGTCCATGGCCTCGGCGACGCCGAGCCCGTGCGACCACAGGTGGCGGCGGAAGGCGAGGGTGGCGTCCCAGTCGACGGCGGCGGGCGAGTCGGGCGACACGTCGGCGTAGGGGTCGGCGACGACGTGGGCCGCCGAGAAGACCGTACGGGAGGTGAGCGGCGCGCCGGGCGTCAGGTCCAGCGGCTCGGAGCGGGGCTCGTACGCCCGCAGTCCGCCCTTGAGGTCGGGGAGTCGGACGGTCACAGCGAGATCTCCGGTACGTCGAGACGGGCGCCCTGGGCCGAGGACTTCAGGCCCAGTTCGGCGAGCTGGACGCCGCGGGCGCCGGCGAGGAGGTCCCAGTGGTAGTCGGCACCGGCGTAGACGTGCTTGAGGAACAGCTCCCACTGGGCCTTGAAGCCGTTGTCGAACTCCTCGTTGTCCGGGACCTCCTGCCACTGGTCGCGGAAGGAGTAGGTGGCGGGGATGTCGGGGTTCCAGACCGGCTTGGGGGTCAGGGAGCGGTGCTGGACGCGGCAGTTGCGCAGGCCCGCGACGGCCGAGCCCTCGGTGCCGTCGACCTGGAACTCCACCAGCTCGTCGCGGCCCACGCGGACGGCCCAGGAGGAGTTGATCTGGGCGATCGCTCCGCCGTCGAGTTCGAAGATGCCGTACGCGGCGTCGTCGGCCGTCGCGTCGTAGGGCTTGCCGTTCTCGTCCCAGCGCTGCGGGATGTGGGTGGTGGCGATGGCCTGGACGGACTTCACGCGGCCGAACAGCTCGTGCAGGACGTACTCCCAGTGCGGGAACATGTCGACGACGATGCCGCCGCCGTCCTCGGCGCGGTAGTTCCAGGACGGGCGCTGAGCCGTCTGCCAGTCGCCCTCGAAGACCCAGTAGCCGAACTCGCCGCGCACGGACAGGATCCGGCCGAAGAAGCCTCCGTCGATGAGACGCTTGAGCTTGAGCAGGCCGGGGAGGAAGAGCTTGTCCTGGACGACGCCGTGCTTGATGCCCGCGTCCTTGGCGAGGCGGGCCAGCTCCAGGGCGCCCTCGATGCCGGTCGCGGTGGGCTTCTCGGTGTAGATGTGCTTTCCGGCCGCGATCGCCTTCTTGATCGCGTCCTCGCGCGCCGAGGTCACCTGGGCGTCGAAGTAGATGTCGACGGTCGGGTCGGCGAGGACCTCGTCGACGTCCGTGGAGACGTGCTCCAGGCCGTGCTGTTCGGCGAGCGCCCGCAGTACGTGCTCGCGGCGGCCGACCAGGATCGGCTCGGGCCACAGCACGGTGCCGTCGCCGAGGTCGAGGCCGCCCTGTTCCCGGATGGCCAGGATCGAGCGGACCAGATGCTGGCGGTAACCCATGCGGCCGGTCACGCCGTTCATGGCGATGCGCACCGTCTTGCGTGTCACGTCATTCCCTCCGTACGCGGTGTCCGCGCCGCGTACGCCCTGTCTCCTACAGGTGAGCGTCACAGCAAGCGCTTTCTATCACCTAAGAAGCTAGCCTCTGAACGTGGTCTGGACAAGACCGTGACGTAGTCGAGTTGTTCGAGGGGGCGAACAACGGAGAGCCTGACCCGTAAGGTCGGCTCGAAAACATTCGGAACCATGGCCGCTCACGGCCCTGTCTACGAGCACGTACGGGCACGCACGTGGACGTACGAGGATGCGCGACCGGAGGACGACGAGATGACGGTGACCCTGGCGGACGTGGCGGCGCGCGCGCAGGTCTCGCCCGCGACGGTGTCGCGCGTGCTGAACGGGAACTATCCCGTGGCGGCATCCACCCGCGAGCGGGTGCTGAAGGCGGTCGACGAGCTGGACTACGTACTCAACGGCCCGGCGAGCGCGCTGGCGGCGGCGACCTCCGACCTGGTCGGGATCCTGGTCAACGACATCGCGGACCCCTTCTTCGGGATCATGGCGAGCGCGATCCAGTCGGAGATCGGCGGGCCCGGGGGCCGGGCGGGCGGCGAGCGGCTGGCGGTGGTCTGCAACACCGGGGGTTCGCCGGAACGCGAGTTGACGTACCTGACGCTGCTGCAGCGGCAGCGGGCGGCCGCCGTCGTGCTGACCGGCGGGGCCGTCGAGAACCAGCCGCACGCGGCGGCGGTGGCCGCGAAGCTGACGAAACTGACGGACGCCGGGACACGCGTGGTGCTGTGCGGGCGGCCGCCGGCGCCGGACACCGGGGCGATCGCGCTGACCTTCGACAACCGCGGCGGCGGACAGCGGCTGACCGAGCACCTGATCGGGCTCGGGCACCGGCGGCTCGGCTACATCGCGGGCCCGGAGGAGCGGACGACGACCCGGCACCGGCTGGAGGGGCACCGCGCCGCGCTGGCGGCCGCCGGGATCGAGGACGACCCCCGCTGGACGGTCTGGGGGCGCTACGACCGGCAGTCGGGCTACGAGGCGACGCTGGAGCTGCTGCGCCGGGACCCGGGGCTCACGGCCGTGGTCGCCGCCAACGACTCCGTCGCGCTGGGCGCGTGCGCGGCGCTGCGGGAGTCGGGGCTGCGGATCCCGCAGGACGTCTCGGTCGCCGGTTTCGACGACCTGCCCTTCAGCGTGGACGCGGTACCGGCACTGACGACGGTACGGCTGCCGCTGGCGGAGGCGGGGGCCCGAGCGGGACGCATCGCGATGGGGCGGGAGGACGCGCCGCCCGGAGGGATCGCGACGGTCGGTGGGGAGCTGATGGTACGGGGGTCTACCGGGGTGCCTCGGGGGTGAGGGGAGCCGGGGGAGGCTGAGAGGCGGATCGGCCTGGGACGGGGGACCGGCCCTGGACGGCTCGCTCCGGTCCGGTCACTCGGTTTCCGGGTTCCGGTTTCAGTGCCAGGAAGCCGAAGAGGTCCGGAACGCCGTCCGGGGCGCGCGGCGGGGCGGGTGGCATAGCCGGAGCCCACCACGACCGAGGCGCCGCCACGTTCCGCGAAGGCGCCCACGGGTACGTCCGTGCCGGCCAGCACGCACACCGCGGCCGGCACCGAAGCGTCCGCCAGCGGCAATGCCGTCGCGTCGGCCGCGGCGACCGGCAAACGCCGTACCGCGTGACGCAGTCGACCGAGGGAGAGGTCGACGCCCATCGGCGTCCAGCCCAGCCCGCCGAGCCAGGCCGGCCTGACCGGTGGCCGGCGGCACGTGCGCCGATGAGTGTCGAGGGAGCTCCGGCCTGCTCCCGGAAAAGGACCGACCCCGGAGGTGTGGCCCCGACGCTGCGGGTGTCCTACCCTCGAGGCATCGGTATCTCTGACTGAGTCAACCATCCAGGGGGCGGCCGGTATGACAGTTCAGGACATCCGCACCTTCAACCGCTTCTACACGAACGTCATCGGCGCCCTGGACTACAGCCGCCAGCTGTACGCGCCGTACACCCTCACCGAATCCCGCGTCATCTACGAGCTCGCCCACTCCCCGCGTACCGACGCTGCCGATCTGCGCAGTGAACTCTCGCTGGACGCCGGGTACTTGAGCCGGATCCTGAACAAATTCGAGGACGCCGGGCTGATCGAGCGCACGACCTCCACCAGCGATCCCCGGCGCCGGCACATCACGCTCACCGCCCGCGGCCGCGAGACCGCCGACCTGCTCGCCGAGCGCGCCAACGAGTCGGTCGCCGCACTGCTGTCCACCGTTCCGTCCGCCGACCGGCCGCGGCTCGCGGAGGCGATGCTCACCGTCCGCGAGATCCTCTCCGAGGGGCGTCCGCCGCGCCGCGAGGACGTGCTGCTGCGAGACCCCGTCCCCGGCGACCTCGGCTGGATCGTGTCGCGCAACGCGGCCCTGTACGCCGCCGAGTTCGGCTGGAACACCGACTACGAGGGGCTCGTCGCACGGATCGTCGCCGACTTCGCCGAGGACCACGACCCGCATCTGGAGCGGGTGTGGATCGCCGAGCTGGACGGGCGTCCGGTGGGGTGCGTGATGTGTGTACGGGACGATGCGCCCGGCACGGCCAGGCTGCGGCTGCTGCTCGTCGAACCGGAGGCACGCGGGCTCGGCATCGGCGACCGGCTGGTCGACGCGGTCATCGACTTCGCGCGCGGCGTCGGCTACCGCGAGCTCGTCCTGTGGACCAACGACGTACTCGCCGCCGCCCGGCGCGTCTACCAGCGCCACGGCTTCGTCCTGGTCGCCGAGAAGCCGCACCGGTCGTTCGGCAAGGACCTCACCGGACAGGACTGGCGGCTGGACCTGCACGGCGGCCCGCGGGAATGAGGGAGCAGGAAGGGGGCGGGGGTGAGTCCGGGCCCCCGGGGTAGGGGGGACCCGATCGGCCAGGCCCGGCGCCTGGACCTGTAGCGCACCCACGAGTGACAGTAGGGACCATGCGACTGGCGTTCTCCACCCTCGGCGTCCCCGGCCTGCCCGTCCCGGACGTGGTCCGGCTCGCGGCCACCCACGGCTACCACGGCGTCGAACTGCGCGCCCACCCCGAGGAACCCGTGCACCCCGGCATCGACGCCGACCAACGTGCCGACGTCGCCGCCGAGTTCAAGGCGGGCGGCATCGAGATCCTGGGGCTCGCGGGGTACGCCCGCGTGGCGGCGCCCGGCGACGACGGGCCCGTGATCGACGACATGCGCGGCCTTCTCGACCTCGCCCACGACCTCGGCGCGCCGTACGTCAGGGTCTTCCCCGGCGCCG
This sequence comes from Streptomyces sp. NPDC101152, assembly GCF_044768275.1. Lineage (NCBI taxonomy): Bacteria > Bacillati > Actinomycetota > Actinomycetes > Kitasatosporales > Streptomycetaceae > Streptomyces > Streptomyces sp. NPDC101152. The sequence goes on from NZ_JBIWPO010000004.1 coordinate 115,896, forward strand.
ATCCCGAGCAGACCCGCGAGCGCGCCGACGCCATCGCCGCCCGCCGGCTCGGCACCGCCGCCGAGTACGCCGCCGACCTCGGCGTCCGCATCCTGCTCGAGACCCACGACTCGCACCGCACGGGAGCCGACGCGATCCGGGTCCTGGGGCTGGTCGGGCACCGGTACGTGGGCTCCCTCTGGGACGTCATGCACACCTGGCTCGGCGGCGAACAGCCCGCGGAGACCTACGCGGCCCTCTCGCCCTACCTCGGCTACGTCCAGGTCAAGGACATCGCCTCCGCCGAGGACAAGACCCCGCTCGCCCTCGGCGCCGGCGTCCTGCCGCTCACCGACTGCGTCGAGGTCCTGTCCCGGCACGGCTGGGACGGCTGGCTGTGCTGGGAGTACGAGAAGCGCTGGTACGAGGAGGCGGCACCGCTCCCGGACCTGCTGGCCGCGGGGCGGGAGCATCTGGGGCGTCTGCTCAACGAGTCGGCGTGAGGGGCCGGCGCCGGGCCGATGTGACGGGGCCCGCGTGACGAGAACGGGTCGGGGGCGGCGGTGACGGCGATGGGGAGCGTCGGGCGAATCGCGCTGCCCGCTCCGACTGCATAGCCGTCCACTTCGTCGGCCCTCGGCGCCCAGGTGAACCCGTAGGTCCCGCGCCCCTCCTCCGCGGCCAGCGCGAGGTCGGCCCCGTACCGGTGCTCCAGCGGCTCCTCCAGGCGCACCAACGCGCCCTCCAGCACCGGACCTTTCACCACCTGGGACGGCTCACGCGTCCCGTTGGACACACCGGTACCGACTTGCCGGAATCGCCGGAAAGGGGGGAACCCTCTCCCCGTACGGTTCGTCCAACCCGCAAGCTGTCGGATGAGTCTCCGCCGTGCGGTGTCGGCCCTCGCTGCTGGCTGCGATCGCTGACCCACCCTCTCCGCCGTACTGCGGCCGGCAGCACAGCCGCCATCGGCGCGCCCCCCTCCAAAGCGCCGATGGCGGCCCCTTCTCCTCCGGCGCGGGTGCCGTACCTCGCGGGCCGCGGGCCGTGGTACTGGAGGGGGCGTAGGCGCCGTACGTCACGCCCTCGGCGTGCGACCCTCAAGGGGCCCAATGCCTCCCGCGCGTCTGGCGTGACCGACCGAGGGGGGTCACGCTGGGCGTGGGTGCTTGGGGAGGTGCCCGGGGGGATCGGATCGCTATGCGTGAGAGATGTTCGGTGGGGGTGGTCTGCGCACCGCTGGTGCTGGTCGTCGCGTTGCTGACCGGCTGCCAGGCGCTGTCGTCCGCCTCCGGCAAGGACGGCGGACCGAGTACGGCACCGAGCCCGACCGCGAGCCGGCCCTCCGGGTACGGGGCGGTGTTCCTCGGGGTCGGCGAGTGCAGTTCCTTCGGCACGACGAGCTTCACCGAGGTGCCGTGCACCAGCGAGCGGGCGGCGGCGCGGGTGGTGGCGCGGTACGACGGCACGGTGGCCGACGGTCCGCTGTGCCCGGCGACGACGGACTTCGTGCTGCACATCAGCGCGCAGAGCCCGCCCTCCGGCGCGACCGGCGACGGTTCGGTGCCGCAGGGGTACGCCTGTATGCGCAACCTGGAGCCACCCCATCCCGGCGACCCGGGCGGCGGGGGCGGCCCGCTCACCATCGTCGGCGACTGCGTCTACGGCTCCGGCAACGGACAGGTCCGGGAGACGGCCTGTGACGGGAGCGGCGCGAGGAAGCCGCAGTACAAGGTCGTCAAGGCGGTCACCCGCCGCACGGCATGCCCGCCGTCGACGGACCTGTACGTCCACCTCGACGGCGGGACGCCGGTGGGCTGCGCCCGGCGCCTGTGAACCGCGTCAGCAGAGAATCCAGCCCGAGCTCACCGACCCCGCGTCCACCGACCCCTTGATCCACACGCACCGGTGCCCCGCGTGCACCATCACCGGCCCCGCGTGGTGGCTGTACTGCCCGCTGTCCACGACGGGACGGTTGCCGCGCGCCTGAACGCTCACCGACATGGAGCGCTTGACGCTGGAGGCCTGCTTCGGGAACGTCACGGCGCAGACGTAGCCGTTGGCCTTGTAGACGTGCACGACGCCGGTGGAGAAGGTCAGGTCCCTCACCTTGCGCCCGGAGCAGTACGGGTCGGCCTGCGCGCTCCCCGGTGCGGCAAGCGCCAACAGTCCCGACGCGGTCAGCACGGTCAGACCGAGCGCCGTCCGTCGCCGTATCGCACCTGTGTCCACTGTCGTCTCCCCTTACGACCGACAAAGAGCGTACGGGTGTACGGACGCAGGACGTATGTCGGACGGTTGCGCGACCGTCAGCTTCCCGACAGGAATCCCACAGCCACCCCACAGCGACCGAGCGCTCGGGTCACGCCGCCAAGGGCTCGTCCTCCCCCACGAACGTCCGCCACAACTCCGCGTACCGGCCGCCCCGTTCGAGCAGCTCGATGTGGGTGCCGTCCTCGACCACGCGCCCGTGGTCCATCACCACCACGCGGTCGGCGCGGGCGGCGGTGGTCAGGCGGTGGGCCACCACGAGGGTCGTGCGGCGGCCGGCGAGGCGGTCGGTCGCCCGGTTGACCTGGGCCTCCGTGGCCAGGTCGAGGGCGGCGGTCGCCTCGTCGAGGAGCAGTATGTCGGGGTCGACGAGTTCCGCGCGGGCCAGCGCGATCAACTGCCGTTGTCCGGCCGAGAGGTTGCGGCCGCGCTCGGCGACCTCGTGGAGGTATCCGCCGTCGAGGGTCGCGATCATCTCGTGCGCGCCGACCGCCCGGGCCGCCGCCTCCACCTCGGCGTCCGTCGCGTCGGGGCGGCCGTAGGCGATGGCGTCGCGGACGGTGCCCTGGAAGAGGTACGCCTCCTGGGGGACGACGCCGAGCCGGTGCCGGTAGGAGGTGATGTCCAGGGCCCGCAGGTCCGTGCCGTCGACCGTCACCCGGCCGCCGGTGGGGTCGTAGAAGCGCGCCACGAGCTTCACGAGGGTCGACTTGCCGGCGCCCGTCTCGCCGACGAACGCGACCGTCTGGCCCGCCGGGATGGTCAACCGGACGCCCGTCAGGGCCTCCTCGTCGTCGCCGTAGGCGAAGTGCACGTCCTCGAAGGCGATGTCGCCGCGCAGGGAGAGGACCTCGAGGGGTTTCTCGGCGGCCTGGGTGGAGGTCGGTTCGCGCAGCAGTTCCTGGATGCGGCCGAGGGACACGGTGGCCTGCTGGTAGCCGTCGAAGACCTGGGACAGCTGCTGGACCGGCGCGAAGAACAGGTCGATGTACAGCAGGTAGGCGACCAGCGCACCGGTCGTGAGGGTGGCGGCCTCGATCCGGCCCGCGCCCGCGACCAGCACCGCCGCCGCCGCGACGGAGGACAGCAGCTGCACGAACGGGAAGTAGACCGAGATCAGCCACTGCCCGCGCACCCGCGCCCTGCGGTAGTCGGCGCTGCGCTCCGCGAACCGCGCCGCGCCGTCCCGCTCGCGCCCGAAGGCCTGCACGATCCGCAGCCCGGACACCGACTCCTGCAGGTCCGCGTTGACCAACGACACCCGTTCCCGGGCGAGTTCGTACGCCTTCACGCTCGCCCGGCGGAAGAAGAACGTGGCCACGATCAACGGCGGCAGGGTCGCGAAGACGACGAGGGCTAGCTGCACGTCGATCACCAGCAGGACGACCAGGATGCCGAAGAAGGTGACCAGCGAGACGAACGCGGTGACGAGCCCGGTCTGCAGGAAGGTGGACAACGCGTCCACGTCGGTCGTCATCCGGGTCATGATCCGGCCCGTCAACTCCCGCTCGTAGTAGTCGAGTCCGAGCCGCTGGAGCTGGGCGAAGATCTTCAGGCGCAGCGAGTACAGGACGCGTTCACCCGTCCGCCCGGTCATCCGGGTCTCCCCCACCTGCGCCGCCCACTGCGCCACCACCGCGAGCAGCCCGAGCAGGGAGGCCGACCAGACGGCCCCGAGGGCCATCGCGTCCACGCCCTTGTCGATGCCGTGCCGGATCAGCACGGGCAGCAGCAGCCCCATGCCGGCGTCGACGGCGACCAGCCCGAGGCTGATCAGCAGGGGCGCCCCGAAGCCCCGCAGCAGCCGGCGCAGTCCGTACGACTCCTCGGGCATGACCGCCCGCGCCTCGTCGATGTCCGGGGTGTCGGTCGCCGGGGGCAGCGCCTCGACCTGGGCGAGGAGTTCCGGCGTGGCCGGCGTCCCGGCCAGCGCGGTGTCCTTGGGTTCCCGGTCGCCGGTCCACAGCCGCGGGGTCACCCCGCGCTCGGCGTCGAACTCGGCGTCCAGCTCCTCCCGTACGGAGGTGTCCTCGGCGGGCACGGCGGGCCGGGCGTGGCCGGGCGAGACCCCGCCGAGCTCGTCGGGGTCGGTGAGCAGGCGGCGGTAGAGCGCTGACCGTTCCTGCAGTTCCTCGTGGGTGCCGAGGTCGGCGAGCCGACCGCCGTCGAGGACGGCGATGCGGTCGGCGAGGTTCAGGGTGGAACGGCGGTGCGCGATGAGCAGGGTCGTGCGGCCCCGCATGACCTGCTTCAGCGCCTCGTGGATCTCATGCTCGACGCGGGCGTCCACGGCGGAGGTGGCGTCGTCGAGGACGAGCAGGCGCGGGTCGGTGAGGATCGCGCGGGCGAGGGCGACGCGCTGGCGCTGGCCGCCGGAGAGGGTCAGACCGTGCTCCCCTACCTTGGTGGCGTAGCCGTCGGGCAGCTCCCGGATGAACCGGTCCGCCTGGGCGGCGCGGGCGGCGGCCTCGACCTCCTCGTCGCTCGCGTCGGGGCGGCCGTAGGCGATGTTGTTGCGGACGGTGTCGGAGAAGAGGAAGGAGTCCTCGGGGACCAGCCCGATCGCCGCCCGCAGCGAGTCGAAGGTCAGTTCGCGGACGTCGTGGCCGCCGATCAGGACGGCGCCGTGGGTGACGTCGTAGAAGCGCGGCAGCAGGAGGGAGACGGTGGACTTCCCGGAGCCGGAGGAGCCGACGACCGCGAGGGTCTCGCCGGGCCGGATCTCGAAGCTCAGCCCTTCCAGGACGGGCCGCTCGTGGTCGTACCCGAACGAGACGTCGTCGAACTCGACGGTGGCGGGCGCGTCGGCGGGCAGGTCCTTCGTGCCCTCCCGCAGGGTCGGCTCGGTGTCGATCAGCTCCAGGACGCGCTCGGTGCCGGCCCGGGCCTGCTGGCCGATCGTGAGCACGAAGGCGAGCATGCGGACCGGGCCGACGAGCTGGGCGAGGTAGGTGGAGAAGGCGACGAAGGTGCCGAGCGTGATGTGCCCCCGCACGGCCAGCCACCCGCCGAGCGCCAGCATGGCGACCTGACCGAGCGCGGGGACGGCCTGGAGGGCTGGGGTGTACGTGCTGTTCAGCCGCACGGTCCGCAGCCGCCCGGCGAACAGCCGCCGCCCGACCTCCCGGAGCTTCCCGGTCTCCTGCTCCTCCTGCCCGAACCCCTTCACCACGCGTACGCCGCTGACGGCGCCGTCGACCACGCCGGCGACGGCGGCCGCCTGCGCCTGCGCGTACCAGGTGGCGGGGTGCAGCCGGGAGCGGCTGCGCTTGGCGATCCACCACAGCGCGGGGGCGACGGCGAGGGCGACGAGCGTGAGGAGCGGCGACAGCCAGGCCATGATCACCAGCGAGATCACGAACAGCAGGACGTTCCCGATGGTCATCGGGAGCATGAAGAGCAGCCCCTGGATGAGCTGCAGGTCGCTGGTGGCCCGCCCGACGACCTGCCCGGTGGACAGCTCGTCCTGCCGTCGGCCGTCGAGCCGGGTGATCGTCTCGAACATCTCGGTCCGCAGGTCGTGCTGGACGTCGAGCGCGAGACGGCCGCCGTAGTAGCGGCGGACGTAGGTGGAGACGTAGACGAGGACGGCGGCACCGACCAGCGCCGCGGCCCAGGGGGCCATGCGCCGGCTGTGGTCGCCGATGACGTCGTCGATGATCACCTTGGTGACCAGCGGGACCAGCGCCGTCACGGCCATGCCGGCGAGCGAGGAGCCGAGGGCGAGGACGACGTCCTTGGGGTACCGCCAGGCATACCCCGCCAGTCGCCGTGCCCATCCCTGCTGCTGACTCACGCCTGTGCCTTCCTGCAGACCTGCTCTACCGGAAGGCACCAACGTCAGGAGCAGCGGATTTCATCCCTCCGCAACAAAACGGCCTCCGCCCCGGTTCCCGGGGCGGTCAGCTCGCCGCGAGGTCCCGGTGGATGACCTTGGCGACGCCCTGGATGGTCGAGATGCCGTAGTTCATGGTGCTGTCGTCCCAGGTGAGCACGGTCATCATGTAGTCGTGTCCGCCGCCGGTGAAGGTGCCGACGCTGTGCACCCGCCAGCCGTGCGTGGAGCGCTGCAGCCACCCGTTCTTGACGTGCCAGGCGACGCCCGAGGGGGCGCCGTACGGCGTGCCCCAGCGCTGCGAGGGGATGACCTGGCTCATCAGCTTGAGGATGTACGCGCGGGAGTTGTCACTCAGGACCGCGTTGCCCGCGGTGATCAGCTTGAGCAGTTTCTGCTCGTCGGTGACGTTGATCTGGGTCAGGCCCCAGTAGCCGTTCGCGCCGGGGACGGTCCTCGTCATGCCGGCGGCGCTCAGGAAGCCCTTGATCTTCGTCAGGCCCAGCTGCTTCCACAGCTTGCTGGTCGCGGCGTTGTCCGACCGGGTGATCATGGCCTTCGCCAACGAGGCCTCGGTGTCGGTCAGATACCGGTTGTGCTTCTTCGCGTCCCACAGCAGCGTGGCGAGGACGGCGACCTTGACGACGCTGGCGGAGTCGTAGGAGTTGGTGGCCCGCAGCGAGCAAGTGGTGTTGGTGGAGCGGTCGTAGAGGCCGACGGCGACCGTGCCCCTGCGGCCGCTGAGGGCGCCGGTGATGTCCCTCTGCAGCTTGCCGGCGAGGCCCGCCTTCGCGGACGTACAGCTGACGGTGGGCGTCGCGGCGGCGGCGGGCGCGGCGGCCGCGACGGTGGGTATGAGCACGCCGAGCCCGAGGGCTCCCGTGGCGAGCGCTCTGGCGCGTCTGGTGGATGTGCCTTGAGTCATGCCCCAGTTGACGCACGGGTTCGCCTGAATGGTTGTACGCATCTGCGTCATGGTCGTACGCATCTGCGACCGCGTGGGCAATGACTGACAATCCGTTACCCCCCTTCACAACTCACCACCCCCCTCACCACTCCCCCTGCCGATTCACAGCCAGAAGCAAGCTCCAGCACAGCCCGCACCAACTCCCCCTCCGCACGATGCGCTGGTGACCTCTGCGACCGATCCACGCCCCCACTCCCACCGCCACGTCCAGCACGTGTCCGCCGACTGGCCGCCGCCCTCCCCTCCCGCGACCCCGCCAGAGGGGGCACCGCGCTGGTCGCTGCCGGCCCTGCTCGCGATCCTGGTCCTGGCGGCGGTCCTGTACGTCTGGAACCTCTCCGGCTCCAGCATGAACACCTTCTACAGCGGCGCCGTCTGGGCCGGCACGCAGAGCTGGAAGGCCTGGTTCTTCGGCTCGTTGGACCCGGGCAACTTCCTGACGGTCGACAAGCCCCCGTTCGCGCTCATGGTCATGGGCCTGTCGTGCCGCGTCTTCGGCTTCGGCACCTGGCAGATGATGGCGCCGATGATCATGGTGGCCCTCGCCACGATCTGGATCCTGCACTCCTCCGTGAAGCGGGTGTGGGGCCACGGCGCGGCGGCCGTCGCAGCGCTGGTGCTGGCGCTGACCCCGATCACGGTCGCCATCAACCGGGACAACAATCCCGACACGCTCCTCGTCTTCCTCATGGTCGCGGGCGCGGCGCTGGCCCTGCGCGCCACCCGTGACGACAGGCTGCTGCCGCTGCTGGGCTCGGCCGCCTGCTTCGGACTGGCCTTCAACACCAAGCTGCTGGCGGGCTGGATCGCCCTCCCGGCCGTCTTCGCGCTCTACCTCTACGCCGCGCGGGCCCCCTGGGTGAAGCGGATCGTCAACCTGCTGCTCGCCGCGGTGGTCCTCGCCGTCTCCAGCTTCTGGTGGGCCGTCGCCGTGTCCCTGGTCCCGGCCTCCGACCGCCCCTACATCGGCGGCTCGACGGACGGTTCCGCGTGGAACCTGATCATGGGCTACGACGGTCTCGGCCGCGTCTTCGGCGGCGAGGGCAACGGTGGTGGCGGCCGGGGCGGAGGAGGCGGCGGCTTCTCCGGCTCGGCGGGCCTGGGCCGGATGTTCAACGACATCCTGGGCGGCCAGATCTCCTGGCTGCTGCCCTTCTCCGCGATCGCCCTGATCGGCGGCCTGGTGCTGTGCGGACGCGCCCGGCGCACCGACCTCAGGCGCATGGCGCTGGTCCTGTGGGGCGGCTGGACCGTCCTCCACTACGTCATCTTCGCGACCGCGCAGGGCACCATGCACCCGTACTACACGACCGCGCTCGCCCCGGGCATCGCGGCGCTGTGCGGCGGCGGTGGCGTGATGCTGTGGCGCGCCTTCCGCGAGGACCGGCGGTGGGCGTGGGTGCTGCCGCTCGCCTTCGGCGGGACCGGCATCTGGGCGATCGTCCTGCTGCGCCGGGCCTCCGGCTGGAACCCCTGGCTGTGGCCCACGGTCGGCGTCCTGACGGCGGCCGGCATCGTGGGCATGCTGGTCCTGCGCTCCGGCACCCGGACCCGACTACTGACCGCCTCCCTCGCGGCAGCGGCGATCGCGGCCCTCGCGGGCCCGACGGCATACGCAGCGTCGGAACCCTTCGGCAACAGCACCGGCGGCGGCATGGGCGGCGCGAACCCGACAGCCGGCCCTTCGACGGGCAACGGCTTCGGCGGCCCGGGCGGCAACCGGGGCGGCTTCCCGGGCGGGGTCCGGCAGGGTGGCCAGGCGAACGGCGAGTTGCCGGGCGGCGGCAACGGCCAGATGACGCCGGGCGGCGGCAACGGTGAGCTGCCGCAGGGCGGCGGTGCTCCGAGCGGCGCCCCGAACGGGGCACTCCCGGGCGGCGCCCAGGGCGGCGGCGCGAGTGGTTCCACGCCGGGCGGCACCGGCGGGAGCGGCTTTGCGGCCGGCGGGCAGCGCGGCGACTTCTCGCGCGGCCGCATGGGCGGCTTCGGTGGCGGTATGGGCGGCGCGAGCAGCGAGCTGATCGCATACCTGAAGAAGCACCAGGACGGCGCCAAATGGCTGCTCGCGGTGTCCAACTCGCAGGGCGCGGCACAGATCGAGCTCAGCGCGAAGGAACCGGTCATCTCCATGTGGGGCTTCACCGGCTCCGACAGCGCGATGACGGTGGCCAAGCTGAAGGAACTGGTGAGGAAGGGCGAGCTGCACTACATCCAGATCGGCAGCGGCGGCATGGGCGGCCCCGGCGGCGGCAACACCCTCAGCACCGAGGTGTCCACCTGGGTGAAGCAGCACGGCACGGCGGTGAAGGAGAGCTCGTACAGCAAGAGTTCGACATCGACGTCACCATCGACGTCGGGCACCAACTCCTCGTCGCTCTACCGCCTGGACCCGTCGGACGTCGGCTGACGCACACCGACACGATCACAGCACAACGGCCCCCGACCGCGCGCCGCACGCTCGGGGGCCGTTTCCGCTTCCCCGAAACGACATCTACTGTGAACAAAAAGAGGTATCATTTCACGGTCAGGTCGAGCAGCGGAGGAACCGTCCACATGGCCAGAACAGTCATTGACCTCGATGAGGACATGGTCGCCGAGGCCATGCGTATTTTCGGGACCAAAACGAAGGCCAAAGCCGTCCGTCTCGCCATGGAGGACGCTGTGAAGAGACACCTGCGGCAGGAAGGCTTCGACGCCATGGACGCCGGCGAGTTCGACTTCGGTGAGATCGTCGAGAACACCGGTCCCCGCAACGCCGATGGCTCCCTGAAGCATGCCGGAGGCCGAGCCGCCTGATGCAGGACCGCTACCTGATCGACAAGTCCGCCCTCGCCCGCTGGACGAAGCCGAGCGTCAAGGAGGTGCTCAAGCCCCTGCACGAGCGCTACCTCCTCGCCGTATGCCCGCCAACCGAATACGAGATGATCCACTCAGCCCGGGACAGTTCAGAAGCGACGCGGATCAGCACGTGGCTGCACGCCTTCGACTACCTCCGCATTGACGACGTCGTCTTCACCCGCGCTCTCGAGGTCCAACGCCACGCTCTCAACGCGGGCTGCCACCGCGCCCTGTCCCTCCCCGACCTGCTGATCGCCGCCACAGCGGAACGGCACCGGCGGACGGTCCTCCACTACGACGGCGACTTCGACATGATCGCGGCCCTGACAGGACAACCTGCCGAATGGGTCGTACCGCCCGGCACCGCCGACCGGTGAGCCGACCGCCCATCTGTCCTACAGATGCGTCGCCGCGAACATCCGCAGCACAGCCGGGAGCACGACCACCGACGGCCCCGGTGCCGCCAACGCCTTCGCCAGGTCCCCCTCCAGCGCCCCCGGCGTCGTCCGCACCCCCGGCACCCCGAACGACTCCGCCAGCGCCACGTAGTCCGGGCGGGTCAGTTCCGTCGCCGTGGTCTCGCCGAAGGCGTCCGTCATGTACTCGCGGAGGATGCCGTAGCCGCCGTCGTCGACGATCAGCCAGGTGACGTTCAGGTCGTACTGGCGGGCCGTCGCCAGTTCCGCGACGGAGTAGAGCGCGCCGCCGTCGCCCGAGACGGCCAGGACCGGGCGGGTCGGGTCGGCCACCGCCGCGCCGAGGGCCGCCGGGAAGCCGTAGCCGAGGCCGCCGGCGCCCTGGGCGGAGTGCATGCGGCCCGGGCCCTTGGGGTCGAAGGCCGACCAGGCCCAGTACGCGAGGATCGTCATGTCCCAGAAGGACGGGGAGTCGGCGGGCAGCGCCCTGCGGACCGACGCCAACACGTCCTGTTCCAGGGTGAGTTCCTGGGAGGCGATGCGGTCGGCGACCTTCGCCAGGACCGTGCGGACCCGCTCGGGGGCTCCGGTGTCCGATCGCGGGGTCACCGTCTCCAGCAGCGCCTGCAACGCCGGTCGTGCGTCCGCGTGGATGCCCAGCGCCGGGTGATTGGACTCCAGTTTGCCGAGGTCGGCCTCGATCTGGACCAGCCGGCCCCGGGGCCTGAACGTGTGGTAGTTGGAGGAGAGTTCGCCGAGGCCCGAGCCGACCACCAGCAGGACGTCCGCGTCCTCCAGGAAGTCCGTGGTGTGCCGGTCCTCGATCCAGGACTGGAGGGACAGGGGGTGCGTCCACGGGAACGCCCCCTTGCCGCCGGCCGTCGTGACGACGGGCGCCTGCAGCGTCTCCGCCAGTTGCCTGAGCTTGCCCGACGCGTCCGCCCGTACCACTCCCCCGCCCGCGATGATCGCCGGGCGTTGCGCACGGGACAGCAAGTCGGCCGCTACCGCCGTGAGTTCGGGGCGCGGCGGCAGTTCCTCCGGGAAGGCGTCGCCGCCCGTCACCACGGGGATCAGGGTCGGGGCCAGCAGGACGTCCTGCGGGATCTCCACCCACACCGGGCCGTGCGGAGCGGACAGCGCCGACTTCCAGGCCGCCGCGATCGCGGACGGGATCTGGGACTGGGTGCGGACGGTGTGGACCGACTTCACCACGCCCCTGAACGACGCCGCCTGGTCCGGGAGTTCGTGGAGGTAGCCGTGCCGGCCGCCGCCCAGCCCCGCCGTCGGGATCTGGCTGCTGATCGCCAGCACCGGGGCCGAGGCCGCCGCCGCCTCCTGCAGCGCGGCCAGAGACGTCAGGGCTCCCGGGCCCGTCGACAGGAGCAGCGGCGCCGCCTCGCCCGTGATCCGGCCGTACGCGTCCGCCGCGAACCCCGCGTTGTTCTCCACCCGCAGGCCGACGTACCGCAGGTCGGAGCGGCGCAGCGCGTCGAACATGCCGAGCGCGTGCTGGCCGGGCAGCCCGAAGACCGTCGTCGCGCCGAGTCCGGCGAGTGTCTCCACGACCAGGTCTCCGCCGTTGCGGCCGGGAGGAGGGTTCAGAGCGGCGGAGATCTGCGCCGGCGTCGGGCGCAGATCCAGGTCGTGGTCGTGGGTCACTTCGCGCGGGCCTCGGCAATCTGGCGGGTCATGATGGTGGTCAGTTCGTACGCGGTGTGGGACGCGGCCACCGACGTGATCTCCGCGTGGTCGTACGCGGGGGCCACCTCGACGACGTCCGCCGAGACCAGGTTGCACCCCGCCAGACCCCGCAGGATCTCCAGCAGCTCCCTCGACGTCATGCCGCCCGCCTCGGGCGTGCCGGTGCCGGGCGCGTGCGCCGGGTCCAGGCAGTCGATGTCGATGGAGATGTACAGGGGGCGGTCCCCGATGCGGCCGCGCAACTGGTCGGCCACCTCGTCCACGCCGCGCCGCATGACGTCCGCCGACGTCACGATGCCGAAGCCCATCTTCTCGTCGTCCGTGAGGTCCTGCTTGCCGTACAGCGGCCCGCGGATACCGACGTGGGAGAGCGCGGAGGTGTCCAGGATGCCCTCCTCCACCGCCCGCCGGAACGGCGTCCCGTGCGTGTACTCGGCGCCGAAGTACGTGTCCCAGGTGTCGAGATGGGCGTCGAAGTGGAGCAGGGCGACCGGGCCGTGCTTCCTCGCGACGGACCTGAGCAGCGGCAGCGCGATGGTGTGGTCGCCGCCGAGGGTCATCAAGCGCGCGCCGGTGCCGAGGAGTTCGTCGGCGGCGGCCTCGATGGTCTCGACGGCCTCGTTGATGTTGAAGGGGTTGACGGCGATGTCCCCGCCGTCGGCGACCTGGGCGAGGGCGAAGGGGGAGGCGTCCTGCGCCGGGTTGTACGGCCGCAGCAGCCGGGACGCCTCGCGGATCGCGTTGCCGCCGAAGCGGGCGCCCGGCCGGTACGAGACGCCCGAGTCGAACGGCACGCCGACCACGGCGACATCGGTCCGGCCGACCTCGTCGAGGCGGGGCAGCCGGGCGAAGGTGGCGGGTCCGGCGTACCGGGGGATCCGGGAGGAGTCGACGGGGCCACGGGGTGTCTCGTTACTGCTCATGGGGTAATGCCTTCTTTCCTGCGCTTCATCGCGCGTTGCATCTGCACACGACTCTACTGGGACCCCGGGCCGGTTCGAATAAAAGTTCGACATCTCGGCGGTCGCGTCGACTGCATCCGCCCGCATCCGCAAACAGCCGGCCCCTGTGACACTAGGCAGACGGAAAGCGGCCGGGAATTATACGTTTCGTACAGCACGGCGCGACAGGATGAAGGAAACGTCCACCACGCCTGGCACACCCAGGGGTGACTGAATCACCGCTGAGCGCCATTCGGCACCTCGCCGGCCTGGAATCCCTCCATTTCGAAAGAGAGGGAGGATGTCAAAGGGCGCACACCTCGGATAGGTACGACGGCTCACCGACCCTGAGTACGTGACGCACGTCCCAGCGCGCGGGACACCAGGGACCGGCACAGGTCGCTGCCCCACAATGGGGAGCATGCCGATACCCGGGACTCCCAGCCGCGCCGAGCTCGTCGACCACCTCGTACGGACCCGTATCGCGGGCGAGGTCGCGACCCCGCGCGAGAACAATCTCAGCCACTACCGGAAGCTGGCGAACGGCGACCGTCACTACTGGCTCGGACTGGAACTGGGCGACCGCTGGAGCGACGAGCAGGACGTGCTCGCGGTGATGGCCGAGCGGGTCGGCGTGAACGACGACCCCGAGTACCGGTACGGCCAGGACACCATCGACCCCGAGTTGACCGTCGCCGCGCTGGAGCGGCTGGCGGGGCGGCTGCGCAAGGCGGCCGAGGGGCAGCAGCGGGTGCTGTTCGCCACCGGCCACCCGGGCGGCCTGCTCGACGTGCACCACGCCACGGCCGCCGCCCTGCGCACCGCCGGCTGCGAGATCGTCGTCATCCCGGAGGGGCTGCAGACGGACGAGGGGTACGTGATGCAGTTCGCGGACGTGGCGGTGCTGGAGCACGGTGCCTCGCTGTGGCACACGCACTCGCCGGAGCCGATGAAGGCGATCCTCACCGCGCTGGAGCGCGAGGGCCGTCCGCTGCCCGACCTGGTGGTCGCCGACCACGGCTGGGCGGGGTACGCCGGACAGCACGGGGTCGACTCGGTCGGCTACGCCGACTCCAACGACCCCGCCCTCTTCCTCGGCGAGTCGGAGGGGACCCTCCAGGTCACGGTCCCCCTCGACGACCACGTGGTCAGCCCCCGGCACTACGACCCGATGACCGCCTACCTGCTGGCGGAGGCGGGACTCGCCTAGGGAGCGTCCTCACCGGGGAACCCGGACCACGCCCTCCTGGATCACCGAGATCGCCAGCCGTCCGTCCTGCGTGTAGATGCGGGCCTGGCCGAGGCCCCGGCCGCCGTACGACGACGAGGACTCCTGGTCGTACAGGAGCCACTCGTCGGCGCGGAAGGGGCGGTGGAACCACATGGCGTGGTCCAGCGAGGCGCCGACCACGTCACCCACCGCCCAGCCGCCCCGGCCGTGCGCGAGCAGGACCGAGTCGAGCAGGGTCATGTCGGAGACGTAGGTGGCGAGGACGACGTGCAGCAGCGGGTCGTCGTCGAGCTTGCCGTTGGTGCGGAACCAGACCTGGGAGTGCGGCTCGCGCGGCTCGCCGAACTTCCCGTACGGCGGCTCGTCGGCGTACCGCAGGTCGATGGCCTCGCGTGCCTCGAGGAACCTCTCCACCACGGCCGGGTCGAGGTGGTCGTAGCCGCGCAGCCGCTCCTGCGAGGTGGGCAGGGTGACCGGGTCGGGCGCGGGCGGCATCGGGGCCTGGTGGTCGAGGCCGTCCTCGTACGCCTGGAAGGACGCCGACAGGGAGAAGATCGGGCGACCGTGCTGGACGGCGACCACCCGGCGGGTGGTGAAGGAGCGTCCGTCGCGGATGCGCTCGACGGTGTAGACGATGGGCGCGCCCGGGTCGCCGGGGCGCAGGAAGTACGCGTGCAGGGAGTGGGCGGGCCGGTCCGCGGGGACCGTGCGCCCGGCGGCGACCAGCGCCTGGGCCGCCACCTGTCCGCCGAAGACGCGCGGGACGACGGCGGACCGGGACTGGCCGCGGAAGATGTCCTCCTCGATCTGCTCGAGGTCGAGCAGATCGAGGAGGTCCTGAAGTGCCTCGTTCATGGCACCTTTTCTACTGGCCGGTAATTGCGGGAGCCTTACAGGCCCATGTCCTTCGCGATGATCGTCTTCATGATCTCGCTGGTGCCGCCGTAGATGCGGTTGACGCGGTTGTCCGCGTACAGGCGGGCGATCGGGTACTCGTTCATGAAGCCGTAGCCGCCGTGCAGCTGGAGGCAGCGGTCGATGACGCGGTGGGCGACCTCGGTGCAGAACAGCTTGGCGCTGGCGGCCTCGGCGGGGGTCAGCTCACCCGCGTCGAGGGCGTCGAGGGCGCGGTCGGCGACCGCCTCGGCGGCGTCCACCTCGGCCTGGCAGGCGGCCAGCTCGAACTTGGTGTTCTGGAAGGAGGCGACCGGCTTGCCGAAGACGGTGCGCTCCTGGACGTAACTCTTGGCGAACCGGACGGCGGCCTTGGCCTGCGCGTAGGCGCCGAAGGCGATGCCCCAGCGCTCGGAGGCCAGGTTGTGGCCGAGGTAGTAGAAGCCCTTGTTCTCCTCGCCGAGCAGGTCCTCGACCGGGACCTTGACGTCGACGAACGCCAGCTCGGCGGTGTCGGACGTCTTCAGGCCGAGCTTGTCGAGCTTGCGGCCGATGGAGTAACCCTCGGACTTGGTGTCCACCGCGAACAGGGAGATGCCGAAGCGGCGGTCCTCGGCGGTCGGCGCGGAGGTGCGGGCGCAGACGATCACGCGGTCGGCGTGCACGCCACCGGTGATGAAGGTCTTGGCGCCGTTGAGGACGTAGTGCGTGCCGTCCTCGGAGAGCTTGGCGGTGGTCTTCATGCCCGCGAGGTCGGAGCCGGTGCCCGGCTCGGTCATCGCCAGCGCCCACATCTCCTCGCCGGTGACGAACTTCGGCAGGTAGCGCTTCTTCTGCTCGTCGGTGGCGAGCATCTTGATGTAGGGCAGGCCGAGCAGCACATGCACGCCGGAGCCGCCGAACTGCACGCCCGCGCGCGCGGTCTCCTCGTACATCACGGCCTCGAACTTGTACGAGTCGATGCCGGCGCCGCCGTACTCCTCGTCGACGCGGATGCCGAAGACGCCGAGCTCGGCGAGCTTGTAGTAGAAGTCGCGCGGCGCCTGGCCGGCCGCGAACCACTCGTCGTAGACCGGGACGACCTCGGCCTCGATGAAGGCCCGGAGGGTCTCCCGGAACGCCTCGTGATCCTCGTTGAACACCGTACGGCGCACGCCGCCACCGCCCTTCTCTGCGCCTGAACCGGCGCCGCTCTCGCGTACGTGGTTGCTCGCCGTCGGGGTTCCCCAATCAATGGTTGCGACCCACATGGCTAAGCGCTTGCTCAGAAACAACCGTACCGGCGAGTACGAATGGCGTCCAGAGGCCTCCAGCCGTAACGCTCGTCACTCCGCCGCGGCCGCCGCGAAGGCGCCCCTCGCCATCCGGTGCAGCAGCTCCGCGGTCACGCCCCGGCCCGGGAGGGCGCCCGCGCGGCCCAGGTGCGGGGTGGAGTTGAGGAGCCCGAAGACCGAGTGCACGGCGGAACGGGCGGCCGGTTCCGCGAGGTCCGGGTAGACCTCGCGGAGCACCTCCACCCACAGCTCCACGTACTGCCGCTGGAGCTGGCGCACCAGCTTGCGGTCACTGTCCCGGAGGCGGTCCAGCTCACGGTCGTGCAGGGTGATCAGGGGACGGTCGTCGAGCGCGAAGTCGATGTGCCCCTCGATGAGCGAGTCGAGGACCGCCTCCGAGGCCACACCGCCGGCCTCCTGCAGCCGCCGCTTGGCGCCCGTCAGGAGCTGCCCGCTGATGCCGACCAGCAGCTCGGCGAGCATCGCGTCCTTGCCGGCGAAGTGGCGGTACAGACCGGGGCCGCTGATGCCGACGGCGGCGCCTATCTCGTCGACGCCGACCCCGTGGAAACCGCGCTCGGCGAACAGCCGCGCGGCCTCCTTGAGGATCTGCTCGCGGCGGGTGGGGGCGTCGGTTCTGGTGGCCATGGAGGCAATTCTAGACAGCGAGGTTAGCGGTCGTTAACCTGGAGGAAATGGTTAACGCTCATTAACAGGCGATCACTGGGTGAGGGGACCGCAAGGATGCACGAGGCACCGGAGCTCCACAGCGCGGCCGACCCCGCGTCGGAGGCCTGGCGGGCCAACGAGGAGGCGCACCGCGCGCTCGCCGAGGAGCTGCGCGGCAAGCTGGCCGCGGCCCGGCTCGGCGGCGGCGAGAAGGCGCGGGCCAGGCACACCGCGCGCGGCAAGCTGCTGCCGCGCGACCGCGTGGACACACTCCTCGACCCGGGCTCGCCGTTCCTGGAGCTGGCGCCGCTGGCCGCGGACGGGATGTACGACGGGGCGGCCCCGGCGGCCGGTGTGATCGCCGGGATCGGGCGGGTGAGCGGGCGCGAGTGCGTGATCGTCGCCAACGACGCGACCGTCAAGGGCGGCACGTACTACCCGATGACGGTGAAGAAGCACCTGCGCGCCCAGGAGGTGGCGCTGGAGAACCGGCTGCCGTGCGTGTACCTGGTCGACTCCGGCGGCGCGTTCCTGCCGATGCAGGACGAGGTCTTCCCGGACCGTGAGCACTTCGGGCGGATCTTCTACAACCAGGCGCGGATGTCGGGGGCCGGGATCCCGCAGGTCGCGGCGGTCCTCGGCTCGTGCACGGCGGGCGGGGCGTACGTGCCGGCGATGAGCGACGAGGCCGTGATCGTCCGCAACCAGGGGACCATCTTCCTGGGCGGCCCGCCCCTGGTGAAGGCGGCCACCGGTGAGGTCGTCACGGCCGAGGAGCTGGGCGGCGGCGAGGTCCACTCCCGGATCTCCGGCGTGACCGACCATCTGGCCGAGGACGACGCGCACGCGCTGCGGATCGTCCGGAACATCGTCTCGACGCTCCCCGCGCGCGGGCCCCTGCCCTGGGAGGTCGTGCCGTCCGTCGAGCCCAAGGTCGACCCGTACGGTCTCTACGGCGCCGTTCCGGTGGATCCCCGCACCCCCTATGACGTCCGCGAGATCATCGCGCGCGTGGTCGACGGCTCCCGTTTCTCGGAGTTCAAGGCGGAGTTCGGGCAGACCCTGGTCACCGGGTTCGCCCGGATCCACGGCCACCCGGTCGGCATCGTCGCCAACAACGGGATCCTGTTCTCCGAGTCCGCCCAGAAGGGCGCCCACTTCATCGAGCTGTGCGACCAGCGCGGGATCCCGCTGCTGTTCCTGCAGAACATCTCCGGCTTCATGGTCGGCAGGGACTACGAGGCGGGCGGCATCGCCAAGCACGGCGCCAAGATGGTGACGGCCGTGGCGTGCACGCGCGTGCCGAAGCTGACGGTCGTGGTCGGCGGTTCGTACGGCGCGGGCAACTACTCGATGTGCGGCCGCGCCTACTCCCCCCGCTTCCTGTGGATGTGGCCCGGCGCCAAGATCTCCGTCATGGGCGGCGAGCAGGCCGCCTCCGTCCTCGCGACCGTCAAGCGGGACCAGTTGGAGGGCCGCGGCGAGGACTGGGCCGCGGACGAGGAAGAGGCGTTCAAGGCGCCGATCCGGCAGCAGTACGAGCGCCAGGGCAACGCCTACTACGCCACCGCCCGCCTCTGGGACGACGGCGTGATCGACCCGCTGGAGACCCGGCAGGTGCTGGGCCTCGCCCTGACCGCCTGTGCCAATGCGCCCCTGGGTGAGCCCCAGTTCGGCGTCTTCCGGATGTGAGGGGACCGAAGACGATGTTCGACACAGTCCTTGTGGCCAACCGGGGCGAGATCGCCGTCCGGGTGATCCGCACGCTCCGCTCGCTGGGTGTGCGCTCGGTGGCCGTCTTCTCGGACGCGGACGCCGACGCACGGCACGTGCGCGAGGCCGACACGGCGGTGCGGCTCGGTCCGGCACCGGCGGCCGAGAGCTATCTGTCCGTCGAGCGGCTGCTGGAGGCCGCCGCCCGCACCGGCGCCCAGGCCGTCCACCCCGGCTACGGCTTCCTCGCAGAGAACGCGGCCTTCGCACGCGCCTGCGCCGACGCGGGGCTTGTCTTCATCGGGCCGCCCGCCGAGGCCATCGCCCTCATGGGTGACAAGATCCGCGCCAAGGAGACCGTGAAGGCGGCCGGAGTACCGGTCGTGCCCGGCGGACGCGACCCCGAACTGGCCGAGGCAGCCCGGGAGTTGGGCCCGCCCGTGCTGCTCAAGCCGTCGGCCGGCGGGGGCGGCAAGGGCATGCGCCTGGTGCGGGACCTGTCCGTGCTGGAGGAGGAGATCGCCGCCGCCCGCCGGGAGGCCCGCGCCTCCTTCGGTGACGACACTTTGCTCGTGGAGCGGTGGGTGGACCGGCCACGGCACATCGAGATCCAGGTGCTGGCGGACGGCCACGGGAACGTCATCCACCTCGGCGAGCGCGAGTGCTCGCTGCAGCGCCGGCACCAGAAGGTCGTCGAGGAGGCGCCGAGTGTGCTGCTCGACGAGGAGACCCGGGCCGCGATGGGCGAGGCGGCGGTACAGGCGGCCCGCTCCTGCGGCTACCGGGGCGCGGGCACGGTGGAGTTCATCGTGCCGGGCGTCGACCCGTCGTCGTACTACTTCATGGAGATGAACACCCGGCTCCAGGTGGAGCACCCCGTCACCGAACTCGTCACCGGGCTCGACCTGGTGGAGTGGCAGCTGCGGGTGGCGGCGGGCGAACGACTGCCGTACGAGCAGGGCGACATCACGCTGACCGGGCACGCGATCGAGGCCCGCCTGTGCGCCGAGGACCCCGCGCGCGGGTTCCTCCCCTCCGGGGGCACGGTGCTGAAGCTGGCCGAACCCCAGGGCGACGGCGTGCGCACGGACTCGGGGCTCAGTGAGGGCACGGAGGTCGGTTCGCTGTACGACCCGATGCTGTCCAAGGTGATCGCGTACGGGCCGGACCGGGAGACGGCGATCAGGAAGCTGAGGGCCGCCCTCGCGGACACGGTGACGCTCGGCGTGCAGACCAACGCCGGGTTCCTGCGGCGGCTGCTCGCCCATCCGGCGGTCGTGGCGGGCGAGCTGGACACCGGGCTGGTGGAGCGGGAGGTGGACGCCCTCGTCCCCACCGAGGTGCCGGAGGAGGTGTACGAGGCCGCGGCCGCCGTACGCCTGGAGGCACTGAAGCCGCCCGCGGAGGGCTGGACCGACCCCTTCTCGGTACCGAGCGGCTGGCGGCTCGGCGGAACCCCCCGGCCCGTCGCCTTCCACCTGCGCGTCCAGGACCCCGTCGCCTACGCACCGCGCGGCACCCACACGGTCACCGACGACACCGTCCACGTCACCCTCGACGGCGTCCGGCACACCTTCCACCGGGCCGGCGAGTGGCTCGGCCGGGACGGCGACGCCTGGCAGGTGCGGAACCACGACCCGGTCGCCGCGTCCCTCACCCGCGCGGCGCACGCGGGGGCCGACTCGCTGACCGCGCCGATGCCCGGCACGGTGACCGTGGTGAAGGTGGCCGTCGGGGACGAGGTCACCGCGGGCCAGAGCCTGCTGGTGGTCGAGGCGATGAAGATGGAGCACGTCGTCTCCGCGCCGCACGCCGGCACCGTCGCCGAACTGGACGTCACGCCGGGCACGACGGTCGCCATGGACCAGGTGCTCGCCGTCATCACCCCGGCAGAGGAGGACCAGTGACACTCCCCATGGCCGTACCGGCCCCGGAGCTCCCCCCGCGCCTGCGCATCCACGAGGTGGGCGCCCGCGACGGACTGCAGAACGAGAAGGCGACGGTACCGACGGAGGTGAAGGCGGAGTTCGTCCGCCGACTCGCCGACGCGGGACTGACGACGATCGAGGCGACCAGTTTCGTCCACCCGAAGTGGGTGCCCCAGCTCGCGGACGCGGAGCAGTTGTTCCCGCTGGTCTCCGAGCTGGCGGTGGACCTCCCGGTGCTGGTGCCCAACCAGCGGGGTCTCGACCGTGCCCTCGCGCTCGGCGCCCGCCGGGTCGCCGTGTTCGCCAGCGCCACCGAGTCCTTCGCCAAGGCGAACCTCAACCGCACGGTGGACGAGTCGCTGGCCGTGTTCGACCCGGTCGTACGGCACGCCAAGGACGCCGGGGCGCACGTCCGCGGCTACGTCTCCATGTGCTTCGGCGACCCCTGGGAGGGCGCGGTCCCGCTCCACCAGGTCGCCAGGGTCTGCAAGGCGCTCATGGACATGGGCTGCGACGAGCTGAGCCTCGGCGACACCATCGGCGTGGCGACGCCGGGCCATGTGAGCGCGCTGCTGTCCCTGCTCAACGAGGAGGGCGTGCCGACGAACGTGATCGGTGTGCACTTCCACGACACCTACGGCCAGGCCCTCGCCAACACCCTGGCCGCCCTCCAGCACGGTGTCACCACGGTCGACGCCTCCGCCGGCGGCCTGGGCGGCTGCCCGTTCGCCAGGTCCGCCACCGGCAACCTCGCCACCGAGGACCTCGTGTGGATGCTGCGGGGCCTCGGCATCGACACCGGAGTCGACCTCGGCCGTCTCGTCGCCACCAGCGTGTGGATGGCCGACCGACTGGGCCGACCCAGCCCGTCCCGCACCGTCCGAGCCCTCTCCCACCAGGAGCAGTGATCACCGCCATGGACTACCGTCTGACCCCCGAGCTGGAGGAACTCCGGCGCACTGTCGAGGAGTTCGCGCACGACGTGGTGGCGCCCAAGATCGGCGACTTCTACGAGCGGCACGAGTTCCCCTACGAGATCGTCCGCGAGATGGGCCGCATGGGCCTGTTCGGGCTGCCGTTCCCGGAGGAGTACGGCGGCATGGGCGGCGACTACCTCGCACTGGGCGTGGCGCTGGAGGAACTGGCCCGCGTCGACTCCTCCGTGGCCATCACCCTGGAGGCCGGTGTCTCGCTGGGCGCCATGCCGCTGCATGTCTTCGGCACCGAGGAGCAGAAGCGGACCTGGCTGCCCCGGCTGTGCTCCGGCGAGATCCTGGGCGCCTTCGGCCTGACGGAGCCGGACGGCGGCAGCGACGCCGGAGCCACCCGGACGACGGCCCGGCTGGACGAGGCGACCGGCGAGTGGGTGATCAACGGCACCAAGTGCTTCATCACCAACTCCGGTACGGACATCACCGGGCTGGTCACGGTCACCGCGGTCACCGGCCGCAAGCCGGACGGCCGGCCGCTCATCTCCTCGATCATCGTCCCCTCCGGCACCCCGGGCTTCACGGTCGCGGCGCCGTACTCGAAGGTCGGCTGGAACGCGTCCGACACCCGCGAGCTGTCCTTCCAGGACGTCCGGGTGCCGGCCGCCAACCTGCTGGGCGAACAGGGCCGCGGGTACGCCCAGTTCCTGCGCATCCTCGACGAGGGCCGCATCGCCATCGCCGCCCTGGCCACCGGGCTCGCGCAGGGCTGTGTGGACGAGTCGGTGAAGTACGCCAAGGAACGCCACGCCTTCGGCCGGCCGATCGGCGCCAACCAGGCCATCCAGTTCAAGATCGCCGACATGGAGATGAAGGCCCACACGGCCCGCCTCGCCTGGCGCGACGCGGCCGCCCGCCTGGTGACCGGCGCCCCCTTCAAGAAGGAGGCGGCCGTGGCCAAGCTGTACTCCTCCACGGTCGCCGTGGACAACGCCCGGGACGCCACCCAGATCCACGGCGGCTACGGCTTCATGAACGAGTACCCGGTGGCCCGCATGTGGCGCGACTCCAAGATCCTGGAGATCGGCGAGGGCACCAGCGAGGTCCAGCGGATGCTGATCGCGCGCGAGTTGGGGCTCGCGGGGTAGCGGGCGGGGCGGACCACCCGCTGGATATCTAGTGAGGTTAGGCTAACCTCACTTAGACCTTGTCCGGCGGGCGCTCCGCCCCGTTCGAAAGCAGCCATACCCATGCCCCACACCCGTGCGACCAACCCGACTCGACGCGGCCTTCTCGCCGCGGGCGGCGCCCTCGGCCTCGGAGCCGCGCTCGCCGCCTGCGGGGACGGCAAGGCGAAAAGCGGGAGCGCCGGGGACGGGACGGTTGCCGCCAAGTCCGGCCCCTGGTCCTTCAAGGACGACCGCGGGCAGACGGCGAAGGCCGACAAGGTCCCCGCGAACATCGTGGCCTTCGTGGGCGTCGCCGCCGCGCTGTACGACTACGGGGTCCAGGCCAAGGGCGTGTTCGGCCCGACCCGGACCAAGGACGGCAAGGCCGACGTCCAGGCCGGCGACATGGACATCAGCAAGGTCACCGTCCTTGGCGACGAGTGGGGCCAGTTCAACATCGAGAAGTACGCGACCCTCGCCCCCGACGTGCTGATCTCCACCATGTTCGACGACGCCGGCACGCTCTGGTACGTCCCGGACGAGTCGAAGAAGAAGATCCTCGCCCTGGGCGCCCCGAGCGTCGGCATCTCGGTCTACGACCGCCAACTGACCGAGCCGCTGCAGCGCATGCTCGCCCTCGCGAAGTCCCTCGGCGCGGACACCACGTCCAGCAAGGTCACGGCGGCGAAGAAGCGGTTCGAGGACGCGGCGGCCCGCCTGCGGGCGGCCACCAGGGCGAGGCCCGACATCAAGGTGCTGGCCGGTTCCGCGAGCCAGGACCTCTTCTACGTCTCCGGCTCGAGCCTCTCCATCGACCTGGAGTACTTCAAGGCCCTCGGTGTGAACCTCATCGAGCCCTCCGCGCGGGCCAAGGCGAAGAGCGGCGGCTGGTTCGAGTCGTTGAGCTGGGAGAACGTCGACAAGTACCCGGCGGACATCATCATGATGGACAACCGGACCTCCGCCCTCCAGCCCGCCGGCATCACCGAGGCCACCTGGCGGAAACTGCCCGCCGTGAAGGCCGGGCAGGTCATCGCCCGCAACCCCGAGCCGATCCTGTCGTACGACAAGTGCGTGCCGTTGCTCACGAGCCTCGCCGAGGCCATCGAGAAGGCGAAGAAGGTCAGCTGACATGACTACGGCCGTAGCCGCCCCGTTCCGTTTCTTCTCCCTCCAGGTCGCACGGACGAGGCGGCTCGGTCCGTCCCTGGTCCGCGTCACCCTCGTCGGCGACGATCTGCGCCACTTCTTCTCCGACGGGCGCGACCAGTCGCTGTCCCTGTTCCTCCCGCACCCCGGGCAGAGCGAGCCCGCCGTGCCGTACGAGCTGGGATGGGGGTCCCCCCGCTCGAGCGAAGTCGAGAGTGGGGGAGGCTGGTGGCAGGCCTGGCGTGAACTCCCCGACGACGTACGGGCCGTGATGCGGTCGTACACGCTGCGGGCCCTGCGCCGCGACCCCGACGAGATCGACGTCGACTTCGTGCTGCACGCCCCGGCCGGTCCCGCCTCCGCGTGGGCCGCCCGGGCCGCGTCCGGCGACCGGGTCGTACTGCTGGGCCCGGCGGTCGCCGACAACCGCGCGATCCGGTTCCGGCCGCCGCAGGACACAGACCTGACGCTGCTCTGGGGCGACGAGACCGCCCTGCCGGCGATCTCCGCGATCCTGGAGTCCCTGCCGGCCTCCCGGCGCGTGCGCGCCTGGCTGGAGGTGCAGGACGCCGGGACCATCCAGGACCTGGCCACCGAGGCGGACGCCGAGATCACCTGGCTGGTGCGGGGCGCGAGCGGCGTCGAGGGGTCCCCCATGGCCGTCGACGCCGTGCGCACCGCCCCACTCCCGCCCTTCGAGCGGCCGTACGTCTGGCTCGCGGGCGAGTCCGGGTGCGTGAAGCAGTTGCGCCGGCACTTCGTGGGCGAGCGCGGAATCGACCGGCGGCGCGTCACCTTCGTCGGGTACTGGCGACAGGGCCTGAGCGAGGAGCAGTTGCGCGAACGGGAGTGAGGGCGGTCACGGGGGGCCGGATGAGCGGGATTTGAAGTTAGGTTAGGCTAACCTAAGTCGACCTTCAAGCCGTGGCTTCGGCCCCTCTCCCCACCCCGCACGGACCGTCCCCACCGGAGGACCCCACATGCGCTCGCACCTGCTCAATGACCTGACCTCGGAGCACTACCGCCGCTCCGTGACCGAAGGAGTCGAGCGGGTGGCGGCCCAACTCGCCACCACCGACCGTCCGTTCACCGGTGTCACCGTCGACGCCCTCGCCCCCCGGATCGACGCGATCGACCTGGACCGGCCGCTGGGCGACGCCAGTGCCGTTCTGGACGAACTGGAGGAGGTCTACCTCCGCGACGCGGTCTACTTCCACCACCCCCGCTACCTCGCCCACCTCAACTGCCCGGTCGTGATCCCGGCCGTACTCGGTGAGGCCGTCCTGTCCGCCGTCAACTCCTCCCTGGACACCTGGGACCAGTCGGCCGGCGGCACCCTCATCGAGCGCAGGCTCATCGACTGGACGGCCGAGCGCATCGGCCTCGGCCCGGCCGCCGACGGCGTGTTCACCTCGGGTGGCAGCCAGTCCAACCTCCAGGCGCTGCTGCTGGCGAGGGAGGAGGCGAAGAGCGACAGCTTGAACAAACTGCGGATCCTGGCCTCCGAGGTCGGCCACTTCAGCGTGCAGAAGTCCGCGAAACTGCTCGGCCTGGGACAGGAGGCAGTCGTTCGCGTCCCCGTCGACCAGGACAAGCGGATGTGGACCGTCGCCCTCGCCCGCGAGCTGGAACGCTGCCGCCGCGACGGTCTCGTCCCCATGGCGGTCGTCGCCACCGCCGGCACCACCGACTTCGGCTCCATCGACCCGCTGCCCGAGATCGCCGAACTGTGCGCCCAGTACGGCACCTGGATGCACGTGGATGCCGCCTACGGCTGCGGACTGCTCGCCTCCCGCAGGCGCCGGGACCGCCTCACCGGCATCGAACGCGCCGACTCGGTCACCGTCGACTACCACAAGTCCTTCTTCCAGCCGGTGAGTTCGTCCGCGCTGCTGGTCCGGGACGGCTCGACCCTGCGTCACGCCACCTACCACGCGGACTATCTCAACCCCCGCCGGATGGTGCGCGAACGCATCCCCAACCAGGTCGACAAGTCCCTGCAGACCACCCGCCGCTTCGATGCCCTCAAGCTGTGGATGACCCTCCGGGTCATGGGCGCCGACGGCATCGGCGAACTCTTCGACGAAGTATGCGAGTTGGCCGAGGAGGGCTGGCGGCTCCTCGCGGCCGACCCCCGCTTCGACGTCGTCGTCCGCCCGGCCCTGTCCACGCTGGTCTTCCGCTACGTCCCCGCCGCCGTCACCGACCCGGCCGAGATCGACCGCGCCAACCTGTACGCGCGCGGGGCCCTGTTCGCCTCCGGTGACGCGGTCGTCGCCGGCACCAAGGTGGGCGGCCGCCACTACCTCAAGTTCACCCTCCTCAACCCCGAGACGCGGGCGTCCGACATCGCCGCCGTCCTCGACCTGATCGCCGGCCACGCCGAGCAGTACCTGGGAGAGTCCCTTGACCGCGCTTCCTGAACCCGCCGAGCGCACCCACGACTTCGTGGGCATCGGGCTCGGTCCCTTCAACCTGGGGCTGGCCTGCCTCACCGAGCCCATCGCCGACCTCGACGGCGTCTTCCTGGAGTCCAAGCCCGACTTCGCCTGGCACGCGGGCATGTTCCTGGACGGCGCCCATCTGCAGACCCCCTTCCTGTCGGACCTGGTCACCCTGGCCGACCCGACCTCCCCGTACTCCTTCCTCACCTACCTCAAGGAGCGGGGGCGGCTGTACTCGTTCTACATCCGCGAGAACTTCTACCCCCTGCGGGTCGAGTACGACGACTACTGCCGCTGGGCGGCCGGCAAGCTGAGCAGCGTCCGCTTCGGCACGACGGTGACCGAGGTGACGTACGAGGACGAGCACTACCTCGTGCGCACCGAGGCCGGCGGCACCTTCCGCGCCCGCCATCTCGTCCTCGGCACCGGCACCTCCCCGCACTACCCGCGGGCCGTGCGCGGCCTTGACGGCGACTTCCTCCACAACTCCCGCTATGTGCAGCACAGAAGCGAGCTGGTGAAGAAGGAGTCGATCACGATCGTCGGCTCCGGGCAGTCCGCCGCCGAGATCTACCAGGACCTGCTGCGCGAGATCGACGTCCACGGCTACCGGCTGAACTGGGTGACGCGCTCCCCGCGCTTCTTCCCCCTCGAATACACCAAGCTCACGCTGGAGATGACCTCCCCGGAGTACGTCGACTACTACCGCGCCCTGCCGGAGGCCACCCGCTACCGGCTCATGGCCCAGCAGAAGGGCCTGTACAAGGGCATCGACGGCGACCTGGTCAACGACATCTTCGACCTGCTCTACGAGAAGAACCTCGGCGGCCCGGTGTCCACCCGCCTGCTCACCAACTCCGCGCTCACCGGCGCCCGTCGGGAGAACGGCACCTACACCCTCTCCTTCCGTCAGGAGGAGCAGGAGAAGGACTACGAGATCGAGTCGCAGGGCCTGGTCCTGGCGACCGGCTACCGCTACACCGAGCCCGAGTTCCTGGCCCCGATCAGGGACCGCCTGCGCTACGACTCCCACGGCAACCTCGACGTCGCCCGCAACTACGCCGTCGACGTCACGGGCCGCGGCGTCTTCCTGCAGAACGCCGGCGTCCACACCCACAGCGTCACCAGCCCCGACCTGGGCATGGGCGCCTACCGCAACAGCTGCATCATCCGAGAACTGCTCGGCACCGAGTACTACCCGATCGAGAAGTCCATCGCCTTCCAGGAGTTCGCGGTATGACCTTCACCTTCCGACCGCTGGACCCCCTGCGGGACGCCGAGCTCCTGCACTCCTGGGTCACCCACCCCAAGGCCGCCTTCTGGATGATGCGGGACGCCAGGCTGGAGGACGTCGAGCGGGCCTACCGGGACATCGCGGCCGACGAGCACCACCACGCGCTGCTCGGCCTCGACGAGCAGGGCCGGCCCGCCTTCCTCATGGAGAAGTACGACCCCGCCCACCGCGAACTCGTCGGCCTGTACGAGCCGTTGCCGGGCGACATCGGCATGCACTTCCTCACCCCGCCGACCGACACACCCGTCCGCGGCTTCACCCGCGCCGTCATCACGGCCGTCATGGCGCACCTCTTCGAGGACCCGGCGGTACGGCGCGTCGTCGTCGAGCCGGACGTGGCCAACAAGGCCGTCCACGCCCTGAACGCGGCCGTCGGCTTCGTGCCCGAACGGGAGATACGCAAGCCGGAGAAGGCGGCGTTGCTGAGTTTCTGCACGCGCGAGCAGTTCCAGAAGGCGGTACTGGTATGACCCTCGCCGACGCCGTGGCCCACCTCTCGCCCGAGCGCTGGGAGCAGGCCAACCGCCTCCTGGTCCGCAAGGCCCTCGCCGAGTTCGCCCACGAGCGGCTGATCACACCGGAGGCCACCGACGAGGGCCGCTACGTCGTCCGCAGCGACGACGGCCTCACCCGCTACCGCTTCACCGCCACCCGCCGCGCCCTCGACCACTGGCAGGTCGACGCCGACTCGATCACCCGCCACCGCGACGGCACCGAACTCCCCCTCGCCGCACTGGACTTCTTCATCGAACTGAAGACCGCCCTCGGCCTGAGCGACGAGATCCTGCCCGTCTACCTGGAGGAGATCTCCTCCACCGTCTCCGGCACCTGCTACAAACTGACCAAAACCCGGGTCCCCGTCGCCGAGCTCGTGGGCAGCGGCTTCCAGGCCATCGAGACCGGCATGACCGAGGGCCACCCCTGCTTCGTCGCCAACAACGGCCGGCTCGGCTTCGGCATCCACGAGTACCTGTCGTACGCCCCCGAGACCGCGAGCCCCATCCGCCTGGTGTGGCTCGCCGCGCACCGCTCGCGGGCGGCGTTCACGGCGGGTGTCGGGATCGAGTACGAGTCCTTCGTACGGACGGAGCTGGGCGAGGCGACCGTCGAGCGCTTCCACGGCGTCCTGCGCGACCAGGGCCTCGACCCGGCCGACTACCTCCTCATCCCGGTCCACCCCTGGCAGTGGTGGAACAAGCTCACCGTCACCTTCGCCGCCGAGGTCGCCCGCCGCCACCTCGTGTGCCTCGGCGAGAGCGAGGACGAGTACCTGGCCCAGCAGTCCATCCGGACCTTCTTCAACACCTCCCACCCCGAGAAGCACTACGTGAAGACGGCCCTGTCCGTCCTCAACATGGGCTTCATGCGCGGCCTGTCCGCCGCCTACATGGAGGCCACCCCGGCCATCAACGACTGGCTCGCCGGGCTCGTCGAGGGCGACCCGGTGCTGAAGGCGACCGGACTGAGCATCATCCGGGAGCGGGCCGCCGTCGGCTACCGGCACCTGGAGTACGAGCAGGCGACCGACCGCTACTCGCCGTACCGCAAGATGCTGGCGGCGCTGTGGCGCGAGAGCCCGGTCGCCTCCCTGCGGGAGGGCGAGTCCCTGGCGACCATGGCCTCACTCCTCCACCTCGACCACGAGGGCGCCTCCTTCGCGGGCGCGCTGATCGAGCGGTCGGGCCTCGCGCCCACACAGTGGCTGCGGCACTACCTGCGGGCGTACTACGTCCCGCTCCTGCACAGCTTCTACGCCTACGACCTGGTCTACATGCCGCACGGCGAGAACGTGATCCTCGCCCTGAAGGACGGTGTCGTCCAGCGCGCGATCTACAAGGACATAGCCGAGGAGATCGCCGTCATGGACCCGGACGCGGTGCTGCCGCCCGCGGTGGAACGGCTGCGCGTCGAGGTCCCCGAGGACAGGAAACTCCTGTCGATCTTCACCGACGTCTTCGACTGCTTCTTCCGCTTCCTCGCCGCCCACCTCGCCGTCGAGGCGATCCTGGAGGAGGACGACTTCTGGCGCACGGTCGCGGAGATCACCCACGAGTACCAGGAGTCGGTACCGGAACTCGCCGAGAGGTTCCGGCGGTACGACCTGTTCGCCCCCGAGTTCGCGCTGTCCTGCCTCAACCGGCTCCAACTGCGCGACAACCGGCAGATGGTGGACCTGGCCGACCCCTCCGGCGCGCTCCAGCTCGTCGGCACCCTCAGGAACCCCATCGCCGGGTTCCGACCATGACCGGACGGGCACCCCGGAGTACGGTCCTCGGGGGGTGCCCGTTCCGGCCGGTGGAACAATCTCCCCATGGCGGAAATCATCCAGAAGGACGGCACCTGGGCCTTCGACGGCGACGCTCTGCGACTGACCCCGGGACATGACCGCAACGTCAGTCTGCTGCGCCGCGCCCTGGGTGAACTCGTGGTCCCGCTGGGCGCGTTGGCCGGTATCTCCTTCGAGCAGGGCAAGAAGGCGGGCCGGCTCAGACTGCGCCTGCGCGACGGCGCCGACCCGCTGCTGCAGGCCTCCGGAGGCCGCCTCACCGAGCCGAACGACCCCTACCAACTGCTCGTCGAGTCCGACCGCTACGGAGTGGCCGAGTACTTCACGGACGAGGTGCGCGACGCCCTGCTGCTGGACGAGGTGTCCTCCGACCCGGTGAGCGAGTACCTGCTGCCGGGCCCGTCCGTGCCGCTGTCCGTGTCCGCCGGGGACGGCACGGCGAGCTTCGACGGCGAGCGCGTACGGCTGGAGTGGAACTGGAAGACGGAGGACGCCAAGGCCGCCGCCGGCACCCGCGTGCTGGCCCTCGCCGATGTCGTGGCCGTGGAGTGGCAGCCGGCGGTGGGCCTGGAGAACGGGCATCTGCGCTTCACCGTGCGCGGCGGCCAGACCAAGGCCCCCGCCAAGTACGACCCGAACGCGGTGGAGTTGTGGGGCTTCAAGAAGGACCCGCTGATGGCGCTCCTCGCGGCGGCCGTGCAGGCGCGGCTGCCGCATCCGTCGGCGCGGACCGAGGAGCGGCCGGCCCCACTCGAGGAGGCACCCCGGGACGACCATGACGCGCTGCTGCGCCGACTGCGGGAACTGGGCGAGCTGCACCGCACGAACGTCCTGACGGACGACGAGTTCCAGCTGGCCAAACAGGCGATCCTCAAACGCATGTAGCGCGCGAGGACCGCCTGCCGACAGTGCACCCTCCGGGTACACGAACTGCCGCCTTTCGGGCCCTACTTGGCCCTGCGCGCCACCGTGAAGTGGTCGATGCGGTCGCCGGTCTCGGCGATGCCCGACACCTTCAGCCTGGCGAGACGCCCCTTCGCGGCGGGCTCGACGTCCACGCGCAGGAAGGAGTAGTTGAGGTAGCGCACCCGGGACCAGGCGACGGTCTCGTTGACCTTGCCGTCCTTGGTGTTGATGAAGGAGGCGACCGAGTCGACCTCGTTCAGGTGGCCCTCGTAGGAGTCCGGCGCGGTGAACGCGTAGAGGCTCCGGCCGGCCGCGCCCGCCGTGACGTAGACGACGCCCTCGGTCTCCGGGTACGCGGTCTCGCCGATCGGGAGCTTCTTGACGACCTTGTTGCCCTTGATGACGTCGGTGCGCTCGTACTGGTGGTTGTGGCCGTTGATGACCAGGTCCACCGTGTACTTCTCGAACAGCGGCACCCACTCCTGCCGCACGCCCCCCTCCGAGGCGTGCGCGGTGGAGGTGCAGTAGGCGCAGTGGTGGAAGAAGACGACGATGAAGTCGATGTCCTTCGACGCCCGGAACTTCTTCAGCTGCGCCTCGAACCACTTGGTCTGCGTGCCGCCGGAGATGCCGAGGTTGGCCGGGATCTCGAAGGAGACGTCGTTCGGGTCCAGCGAGATGACCGCCGTGTTGCCGTAGACGAAGGAGTACACGCCCGGCAGGTGCTTCTTGTCCGGCCCGTTGTCGGGCAGCGTGAAGCGGGCCTCCTCGCCGCCGTAGCCGTTGGGCGAGTACCAGGCCTCCATGTCGTGGTTGCCGTAACTCACCATCCACGGCACGGTCTTGGCGACCGACTCGGTCTGGGCGAGGAACTGGTCCCAGGTGCGCGAGTCGAAGCCGGTGTCGGCGGACTTGCCCTGCCCGGTCGGGTCGCCGTAGGCGATGTCGCCGGCGTGCAGGTGGAAGCTGGGGTTCTGGCCGAGGATCAGGCTGTCGTTGGCCAGCGCGTGGTAGCTGACGCCCTGGTCGCCGAAGGCCGTGAAGGTGAAGGGCTTGCGGCGGTCGGGGGCGGTGGTGAAGGTGCCCAGGGTGCCGAGCAGGTGCGGCTCGGCCGGGTCGAAGCCCTGGTGGCCGACGCCGTAGTAGTACGTCCGGCCCGGGCGCAGGTGGGTCAGCTCGGCGTGCACGTAGTACTGCGTGTGGTCCGCGCTCGCGCCGACGCCGGCCGGCGTGTACAGCGTGCGGACCTCGGCTTCGATCTTGCGGGAGAGGTCCCAGGGGTGGGCGCCGATGCGGATGAAGGGCTTCTTCACCGCGACCGGGACCTGCCAGGAGACGGTCATCTCAGTGCTCGCGTCGTTGCCGAACGCGAGGTGCCGGCCGAAGGGGGCGACGAGCGCGCCGTCGACGTGCTCGGTCGCGGGGGCGACGCGCTGCGTGGGAACCGCGGCCTGCGCCACCGCACCCGGCACGAACGCGCCACCGGCGACGGCGCCGATCGTCACGGCGCCGCCTCTCATCAGGTTGCGCCGCGAGAATCTCGCGCGCAGGTACTCGTGCTGCTCGGCCATGCTCATGCGCTCGGCGAGCCGCTCCGGTACGCCCATACGAGGTATGTCCATGACGACTGAAACTCGCCGACATGAGCAACGGCGCACCAGACCCGGGATGGACGGATCGCAAACAGACGTTCATGAGAACACCAAGGACCGCCCGACACGCTCATGCCCGATATCGGGCAGGATTCTTGCGAAACCCTCGTCCGTGGCTCAGGATCTACCGGGTGCACGACGAACTCCTTGATCACCTGACGCGTTCCACGCCGCTGAGCCGGGGCGAGGCGCTGCGGGTGGTCCAGGACGTGCTCGCCTACTTCGACGAGACGACCACCGAGTACGTCCGTCGCCGCCACCGCGAGCTGCAGGCCCAGGGCCTGGTGAACGCGGAGATCTTCGAACGGATCGAGGCGGACCTGAAATACCGCGCGGTCGCGCCGCCGGAGCTCACGCTCAGGCAGCTGCGCCGCATCGTCTACGGCTGAGGGACTCATCTGTATGTGCGGAATCGTCGGATACATCGGGAAGCGTGACGTCGCTCCCCTCCTGCTGGAGGGCCTGCAGCGCCTCGAATACCGCGGCTACGACTCGGCGGGCCTCGTCGTCACCTCCCCGAAGACGGCCGGCCTGAAGATGGTCAAGGCCAAGGGCCGGGTACGCGACCTGGAGGCGAAGGTCCCGGCCCGCTTCAAGGGCACCACCGGCATCGCCCACACCCGCTGGGCCACCCACGGCGCCCCCTCCGACGTGAACGCCCACCCGCACCTGGACGCCGAGGGCAAGGTCGCCGTCGTCCACAACGGCATCATCGACAACGCCTCCGACCTGCGCCGCAAGCTGGAGGCGGACGGGGTCGAGTTCCTCTCCGAGACCGACACCGAGGTCCTCACCCACCTGATCGCCCGCTCCCAGGCCGCCACCCTGGAGGAGAAGGTCCGCGAGACCCTCCGGGTGATCGAGGGCACGTACGGCATCGCGGTGCTGCACGCCGACTTCCCCGACCGCATCGTGGTGGCCCGCAACGGCTCCCCGGTCGTTCTCGGCGTCGGCGAGAAGGAGATGTTCGTCGCCTCGGACATCGCCGCCCTGGTCGCCCACACGCGGCAGATAGTGACCCTGGACGACGGCGAGATGGCCACCCTCAAGGCCGACGACTTCCGCACCTACACCACCGAGGGCACCCGTACGACGTCCGAGCCGACCACCGTGGAGTGGGAGGCGGCCTCCTACGACATGGGCGGCCACGACACCTACATGCACAAGGAGATCCACGAACAGGCCGAGGCGGTCGACCGCGTCCTGCGCGGCCGCATCGACGACCGCTTCTCCACCGTGCACCTCGGCGGCCTCAACCTGGACGCCCGCGAGGCCCGCCAGATCCGCCGGGTGAAGATCCTCGGCTGCGGCACCAGCTACCACGCGGGCATGATCGGCGCCCAGATGATCGAGGAGCTGGCCCGCATCCCCGCCGACGCGGAGCCGGCCTCCGAGTTCCGCTACCGCAACGCGGTCGTGGACCCCGACACCCTCTACGTGGCCGTCTCCCAGTCCGGTGAGACCTACGACGTCCTCGCGGCCGTCCAGGAGCTCAAGCGCAAGGGCGCCCGCGTCTTCGGCGTCGTGAACGTCGTCGGCTCGGCGATCGCCCGCGAGGCGGACGCCGGCATCTACGTCCACGCGGGCCCGGAGGTCTGCGTCGTCTCCACCAAGTGCTTCACCAACACCACGGTGGCCTTCGCGCTCCTCGCCCTCCACCTGGGCCGCACCCGCGACCTCTCGGTCCGCGACGGCAAGCGCATCATCGAGGGCCTGCGCAAGCTGCCCGCCCAGATCACCGAGGTCCTGGCGCAGGAGGAGGAGATCAAGAAGCTGGCCGAGCAGTACGCCGACGCCCGCTCGATGCTCTTCATCGGCCGGGTCCGCGGCTACCCGGTGGCCCGCGAGGCCTCCCTGAAGCTCAAGGAGGTCTCCTACATCCACGCGGAGGCCTACCCCGCCTCCGAGCTCAAGCACGGCCCGCTGGCCCTCATCGAACCGGCCCTCCCCACGGTCGCGATCGTCCCCGACGACGACCTCCTGGAGAAGAACCGCGCCGCGATGGAGGAGATCAAGGCCCGCAGCGGCAGAATCCTCGCGGTGGCCCACCGCCACCAGGAAAAGGCCGACGAAACCATCGTCGTCCCCAAGAACGAGGACGAACTGGACCCCATCCTGATGGGCATCCCCCTCCAACTCCTCGCCTACCACACGGCTTTGGCTTTGGGCAGGGACATCGACAAGCCCAGGAACCTCGCAAAGTCGGTAACGGTCGAGTAGCGGCGTTTGCTTTTGGCTTTTGGGGGCGCGGGGCTGTAACGATATGCGGCTCCGCCGCGTGGGCGCGACAAGCCCCCACCCACCCGCAGAGGCCGACCAACCAGACGGACCCCCACGTGATGCCACCACCACCGGGGGTCCGCCCATAACGCCGGGGAGCCGCCCAACCCCCCAGCCAGCGCAGCTAACCGGTGGCCGTCACCCCCCGGCCCGCAGCGCGTCGCGGAAGCGCCGTCGGCCAGTGAGCCAGCGCGGCCGTGGCCGCGTACCAGGCGACCGCCCCCGCCGCAACGGCGAACCAGCCCCCGACCTTCGTGAGCGAACCGCTCGTCGCGAAGGTCGCGATGGCGAGCAGCACGAGCGAGACGAAGAACAACCCGTAGGTCCCCTGCGTCAGTTGGTCCCCACCGGCGAGGGTGAGCGACAGCACCACGAGGGCGAACAGCAACAGGAACAACCCTGCCGCATGGGCGGAGCCGCCTGAGGTGACGGCCCAGGTGAACCACAGCGCACCGAGCGCCGAGTACGCCGTACCGTTGACGGAGTCGCCGTCACGGAAGGCGAGGAGACCGGCGACGAACAGCGCGACGCCGCCTACGTAGTGGGCCAGTGATACGGCGTCAGCGGCCGAGACGCCGTTGATCACGCCGGTGTGTCCGAGTCCGAACGCCAACAGGGTGATCCCCAGGGCGAGTCGGCCGACCACGGTGGTGGTCGCGCTCCCGGCGGAGACGTCTTTGTCCACGGCGGGCTCCCTTCGTGCATGTGCAGTTGTGCGGTGATCCCTATATGCCCTTCACAAGGGCACAAACCACCTCTACGCGCGAGTAGTTTCAGGCTGCACGAAGGAACGCGAAAGGGAGTTGACGGTGAGTCGGAAGACTCAGGGGATGACGATGACGGGCCGCTTCGCCCGCTTGGCGAGCCGACCCGCGACGGAGCCGAAGATCCGCCCCACGATGCCGTGCGTCGACCCGACGACGATCGCGTCGGCCTCGTACTCCCGCCCGACCTCCTCGAGTTCGTGGCAGATGTCGCCGCCGCGCTCGACGAGGATCCAGGGGACCTCGGCCAGGTAGTCCGCGCAGGCGAGTTCGAGCCCGAGCACCTCGGTGCGGTGGTCCGGCACGTCCACGAAGACCGGCGGCTCGCAGCCGGCCCACACCGTGGTGGGCAGCCGGTTGGCGACGTGCACGATGATCAGGCCCGAGCCGGAACGATGGGCCATGCCGATGGCGTAGGCGAGGGCGCGCTCACTGGACATGGAGCCGTCGAAGCCGACGACCACGCCGTGCTTGAAGGCGGGATCGCAGGAATGACGTGGCTCTTCCGCCGCCAGGGGCTCGGCCGCCGTGGGGTCGGCGACGGGCCGCTTGCGGTCCCTGGGTTCGAAGAATTCGTGACCGGCCATGGCTGTCTCGGCGTTTTGATCCTTTATGGGAGGGACGACATGTGCGGCGGAGCTGTGTCCGGGAATCATCTTTCCCGCCCCATACCCTCAAGGGTACGGCGCCACGCCTCCTTAGCCCAGTTCCCGCCCACGGTCGGTGGGGGTTCCAGGGAGCATGCACGAGGGGCCGCCCGTAACGCAATGGTTGCTGCGCTGTACAGGCGGTTTGCACAGGATTCGCTCACCGGACGGCCGAGGGGCCGCGAGCGGGCGGCGGGCGTACAGTGACCGACCGGTCGAACACGCGTTGAACCCCGAGACCCACGTCCCAGGGAGCACGCATGTCCGCACCGCACCGCACCCCCGGCCCTCCCCGCCCGGGCGCCCCGCCCCAGAACGCCGCGACCGACGTGGTCCGCTGGGCGGCCTTCAGCTGCGTCCTGGTCCCCGTCGTGCTCCTGTGGTACGGCAGCTCGCTCGCCGGCGCCGCCGGCACCGCGCTCGGTCTCGCCGCCGTCACGGGCGTGTGCCGGCTGCTGTTGCGCCAGTCAGAACGGGGTACGGCACGCCTGCTCACCGAGGAGCCGGCACCGGCTCGCGGCCGTCGGCGCAGAACCGGAACCGCCTCTCAGCGAGGCGGACGTCACAGCGGGGGAACTACACCGGTCGGCTGACCGGTTTCCGCGCACGCCTCCGACGCTTTTCAGCCAACTTCCAGCGACCGGACCGGGCCACCCCGCACCACCCCCCAACCGCCGTTCGACCTGCACGGACAGGGGCAACGGGACCGGGCGCACCCTACGTGGATTGGCCACTGCGACAAGGCGCACTTCCCCGCACGGCCCACGAGTGCAACGCTTCGTGATCGAATGCTTTACGCCAAGTTGCCATGTCGACAATGTGCCGGTTGCCGAACTGGTCACTCCGGCACCACGGGACACAGTAGATTCGATCTTGACGTCTTACGGCGGGGGACTCGTGCAGGACCGAGGGGAAACGTGTTGGAGCGACAGACCCGAAGGGAACAGGGCGCCGCGACCACCGAGGGGGGCTTAGCAGTATGAGCCACGACTCCACCGCCGCGCCGGAAGCCGCGGCCCGGAAGCTTTCCGGGCGCCGCCGCAAGGAGATCGTCGCGGTGCTGCTGTTCAGCGGCGGCCCCATCTTCGAGAGTTCCATTCCGCTGTCGGTGTTCGGGATCGACCGCCAGGACGCCGGCGTGCCGCGCTATCGCCTGCTGGTGGCAGCCGGCGAGGAGGGCCCCCTGCGGACCACAGGGGGCCTGGAACTCACCGCGCCACACGGCCTGGAGGCGATCTCACGCGCCGGGACGGTCGTCGTACCGGCCTGGCGCTCGATCACCTCCCCGCCACCGGAGGAGGCGCTCGACGCACTGCGTCGGGCACACGAGGAAGGCGCCCGCATCGTCGGGCTGTGCACCGGTGCCTTCGTACTGGCCGCCGCGGGCCTGCTGGACGGCCGCCCAGCGACGACCCACTGGATGTACGCACCGACGTTGGCCAAGCGCTACCCGTCGGTGCACGTGGATCCGAGAGAACTCTTCGTCGACGACGGGGACGTCCTGACATCGGCGGGCACCGCGGCCGGAATCGACCTGTGCCTGCACATCGTCCGCTCGGACCACGGCAACGAGGCGGCCGGCGCGCTGGCCCGCCGCCTGGTCGTGCCGCCGCGCCGGACAGGAGGCCAGGAACGCTACCTGGACCGCTCTTTACCAGAGGAGATCGGCGCCGACCCGCTCGCCGAGGTCGTCGCCTGGGCGCTGGAGCACCTGCACGAGCAGTTCGACGTCGAGACGCTGGCGGCCCGCGCGTACATGAGCCGCCGCACCTTCGACCGCCGGTTCCGCTCGCTGACCGGCAGCGCGCCGCTGCAGTGGCTGATCACGCAGCGGGTGTTGCAGGCCCAGCGGCTGCTGGAGACCTCCGACTACTCGGTCGACGAGGTGGCGGGCCGCTGCGGCTTCCGCTCCCCCGTCGCCCTGCGCGGTCACTTCCGCCGCCAGCTGGGCTCCTCCCCGGCCGCCTACCGCGCCGCCTACCGGGCCCGCCGCCCCCAGGGCGACAAGCCGGCCGAGATGGAGGGACCGACGGGACCCGCGCTGCCGGGCCCCGCCGCCCTGCACCCGGAGGGCCCGGTCCCGCTGCAGAGCCGACGCGCGGCGGCGAACGCGGTCGGTTCCGGCACGTCGCTGTCCACGGCCGCGACCGCGTCGGTGGACGGCAGCCGCGAGATGTACGTCACCGGCAGAGCGAGTGTGCCGGGGCAGCGCAGCGGGACGTGAGGTGACGGGCCGGGGTACCGGGAGGCTGCAGCCCCGGTACCCCGATCCCGACCCCGACACCGGTCACCCCAAAAACGAGCGTCAGCTTTAGGGTGGTCGCATGAACGATCGCATGGTGTGGATCGACTGCGAGATGACCGGCCTCTCGCTGTCCGACGACGCGCTCATCGAGGTGGCCGCCCTCGTCACCGACTCCGAGCTGAACGTACTCGGCGACGGAGTCGACATCGTCATCCGCCCGCCGGACCGGGCGCTGGAGACGATGCCGGAGGTGGTGCGTCAGATGCACACCGCGTCCGGGCTGCTCGCCGAGCTCCCCGGCGGCACGACCCTCGCGGACGCCGAGGAACAGGTCCTCGCCTACGTCCGCGAGCACGTCAAGGAACCCGGCAAGGCACCCCTGTGCGGCAACTCGGTCGGCACCGACCGCGGCTTCCTCCTCCGGGACATGCCGACCCTCGAGGACTACCTCCACTACCGCATCGTCGACGTGTCGTCGGTCAAGGAGCTGGCCCGCCGCTGGTACCCGCGCGCCTACTTCAACAGCCCGGAGAAGAACGGCAACCACCGCGCGCTCGCCGACATCCGCGAGTCGATCGCCGAGCTGCGCTACTACCGCGAGGCGATCTTCGTACCCCAGCCCGGCCCCGACTCGGACACCGCCAGGACGATCGCCGCGAAGCACGTCCTGCCTGCTCAGTAGCGTCGAACAGGGCCCGCCCGGGGGCACCGTGAAAGCCGTGCGCGAGCACCCCTTCGGACCCTGTACACTTTTTCTCGGCCGGTCGGTGAAACCACAGATCTCAACCGCTGGTCATGGTGGGTGTAGCTCAGCTGGTAGAGCACCTGGTTGTGGTCCAGGATGTCGCGGGTTCGAGTCCCGTCACTCACCCTGAACGATCAAGGGGCGGCCTGTCCGAACAGGCCGCCCCTTCGTCGTGCGCCGAGGACGCCGCGCCCGGAAGCGGTAGCTCCGCCCGGGTGGAGGGCAGAACGGTCGCGTACAGGTGTACGTCTCAACCAGGCCTCGGGGGTGCTGACTTGACGGTCATCGTCGGCCTCGTCCACCGTAAGCGCGTTCATCTGGCCGGGGACTCCGCCGGCAGTGACGGGCACCAGCTCACCATCCGTCGCGACCGCAAGGTGTTCACCAACGGGCCGTACGTGTTCGGCTTCACCACCTCCTTCCGCATGGGGCAGCTGCTCCACCACGCCTTCGAGCCACCGCACCCGGAGGGGGCGCTCGACCGCTTCATGACCACCACCTTCGTCAACGCGGTCCGCACCTGCCTCAAGGACGGCGGCTGGGCCCGCAAGGACTCCGAGCAGGAGCAGGCCGGCACCTTTCTCGTCGGCGTCCACGGACGGCTCTTCGTCCTGTACGGCGACTACCAGGTCGGCGAGCCCGTCGACCGGTACGCGGCCGTCGGCTGCGGCGACGAGCTGGCCCTCGGCGCCCTCCACGCCACCGCCTGCCTCGACCTCAAGCCCCGTCAACGTCTCACCGCCGCCCTCCGCGCGGCCGACCACCACAGCGGCGGGGTCGCGGCCCCCTACACCTACGCCAGGACCCCACGCTGACCCACGTCCGCCCCCGCACGCGCAGTCACCCCAACTCCCCGCCGACCCCGCCCAGTCGAGCGGCTCCCCGCGTAGGCTGCCCCCGATGAGCGAGCCCCCGTACGCCCAGGCGGAGCCCTTCCGGACCCCTCGTCTGGACGCGATACCGTTGCGCGTGGGACACGCGGCGGAGATGGCCGCCGTCCTCGCGGACCCTGCCCTGCACACCTTCATCGGGGGCGCCCCCGCCTCCCCGGCCGCCCTCCGCGCACGCTACGAACGTCTGGTCGTCGGCTCCCCCGACCCCGCCGTCCGCTGGTGCAACTGGGTGCTGCGGCTGCGCGAGGAGGAGCGGCTGGTGGGAACCGTCCAGGCCACGGTCACGGGTTCCGTCGCGGAGATCGCCTGGGTGGTCGGCCCCCCATGGCAGGGTCGGGGTCTGGCAACCGAGGCCGCCCGCGGGCTGGTGAGCGCGCTGGCGTCGCCATCGTCGTACGTGCGCACAGTGATCGCGCACATCCACCGCGACCACCACGCCTCGGAATCGGTCGCCCGCGCCTCCGGCCTGCATCCGACCCGGGAGGTACAGGACGGCGAGCGGCGGTGGCGGCTGGAGTTGCCGGCCTCCTCCAGTTGAGCGGTTCAGGTGTCGAGGAACTCGGGGACGAAGATGTCCTCGCCGGTCAACAGGCGTTGGGACAGGCCCTGTTCGTGGTGGTAGCGCAGGAACGTGTCGACCGCCTTCCGGTTCGCGCCGAGGCCGTAGGGCCACCAGTCCTCGCCGAGCAGGGCGCGGTTGCGTTCGAACAGGCTGCTGAACCAGGGGGTCACCAGGCTCATGTGCTGCTTCCGGGCGTCCTCGCGGTGGGCGCGTTCGGCCAGGTCCTTGGCCTCGACGAAGGCGCGGTAGACCGAGCGCAGCTCCTCGGTGCGGTGCGCCAGGTCCTTGCGGACCGCGACGAGGTGCATCGGGGGGAAGATGCCGGTGCGCCGGTAGTAGTCGCGCTCGACCGCTTCGTAGTCGGGGAAGAGCCGGGCGATCCTCGTCGAGCCTTGCAGCAGGGCCTGGGGCACGTCGACCGAGATCAGCGCGTCGATCTCGCCGGACTCGAGCATCGCGCCCAGGGTCTGGCCGTCTGCCGCGTGCCGCACGTGCACGCCGTCCGGTACCGGCTGCGGGAGCCAGTCGAACGCGGGGACGGGATGGTCGGTGCCGCCGACGACCCAGCGGCACTGGTCGACGCTCACTCCGTACTCGTCCGACAGGATGCCCTTGGGCCAGACCCCGGCGTCGTGTCCGAAGAGCGCGAACTCGCCGATCGTCTTCCCGGCGAGGTCCTGCGGCTTCTCGATCCCGGCCGCGGTGTTCACGAAGATCGCCGAGTGCCGGAAGTTGCGGTTCGGGAAGACCGGTAGCGCCAGGAAGGGCGCGTTCTCCAGGTCGAAGGTGCGCAGGAAGTAGGTCAGGCCCAGCTCCGCGATGTCGTAGCGGCCTTCGAGCATGTGCCGGAAGAGGTCCGAGACGAGCGGCTCCGTCTCCAGCGTGGCGTCCACCCCGTCGATCCGCACGCGGCCGTCGAACAGCGCCTCGGTGTGCTCGTACCGGTACGTGCCAATGGTCAGCTCGGTAGCCATCGATCTCTCCTCACTTCCGTGAATGACCTTTCACTTTACGATGGGGCGGTTATGGTTCGATGTCAAGGTGAATGGTCATTTACTTAGTTGGAGGTCGTCATGCCACGCATCACGCCCGAGCGTCGGGAGGCGAAGCGCGCGCAGATCGTGGCGGCGGCGCGCCGCTGTTTCGCGCGGGACGGTTTCCACCAGACCTCGATGCCGGACATCGCCGCCGCGGCCGGCGTCTCCGCGGGTGCTCCCTACCGCTACTTCGCGAGCAAGGACGAGATCATCCTGGCCATCGCCGCGGACGCCTTCCGGCTGATCTTCGAGCCGATGGAGGAGGTGGCCAGAGCTGCGAAGGCCCCCTCGCTGGGCGACCTCGTCTCCGCGTCCCTGGAGGCGCTGAGCGTCGAGGGCGTCAGCGACGCCGCCGGGCAGGTGGTGCCGGTCGAGGAACTGCTGCGGTGCGTCGTGCAGACCTGGTCGGAGCTGCTGCGCGACGACGACGTGCACGCGGGCGCCGTCGAGGGCTTCGAGAGGGTCCGTCGCGGCATCGCCGACGCCCTGCGCCGCGGCGAGGCGGCCGGCGCCGTCCCGGCCGTGGATCCGGAGAACGGTGCCCGCGTGGTGATCGGCCTGCTGCACGGCTTCCTGCTCCAGCGCGTGGCCTTCGGCCTGACCGACACGGCGGGATACGACGATGCCGTACGGGGGTTGCTCAACGGATCCGCGCGGTGAGGTAGGGAATCCTCAGCCCCTCAGGACGACGCCCGCCTCACCAGTTCCGTCGCCAGCACCACCTGTCGGCGTTCCAGGCCCCGGGACGCCGCCGGGCGGCGGTCGGCGATCTCCTCCAGGAGGAGGTCGAGCATGCGGCGGCCCATCTCCTCGATGGGCTGGCGGACGCTGGTGAGGGGCGGGTCCATGTGGCGGGCGATGGCGGAGTCGTCGTAGCCGACGAGGGCCACGTCGTCGGGGATGCGGCGGCCCACCTCGCGCAGGACCTGGCGGGCGCCGGCCGCCATCACGTCGGAGCCGGCGAAGACCGCGTCCAGGTCGGGGCAGCGGGCCAGCAGGTCGGTCATGGCGCGGCGGCCGCCGTCCTCGGTGAAGTCGCCGGGCTCGATCAGGTGGTCGTCCACCTTGTGCCCGGCGTCGCGCAGCGCGTCGCGGTAGCCGTCGACGCGGCGCTGGGCGCCGTAGACGTCGAGCCGGCCGGTGATGTGGGCGATCTTGCGGCGGCCGCCCGCGAGCAGGTGTTCCGCGGCCGAGCGGCCGCCGCCGTAGTTGTCGGAGTCGACCGAGGTGAGGGTCTCCGCGGCGGAGCGCGGGCCGCTGATCACGGCCGGGATCTCGAGCTGGGAGAGGAGGTCGGGAAGGGGGTCGTCCGCGTGGACGGAGACAAGGAGGACACCGTCCACCCGGTGCGCGGCCAGATACTGGGCGAGGCGCCTGCGCTCGCGGTCGTTGCCCGCGAAGATCAGGAGCAACTGCATCTCGGTCTCGGAGAGTTCGGCTCCGACACCCTTGAGCATGTCCGAGAAGTACGGCTCCGAGAAGAACCGGGTCTCCGGCTCGGGCACGACCAGGGCGATGGCGTCCGTGCGGTTGGCGGCGAGGGCGCGGGCCGCGGTGTTGGGGACGTAACCGAGTTCGGCGACCGCCGCCTCCACCGCGGCGCGGGTCGCGTCGCTGACCCGGGGCGAACCGTTGATCACGCGGGAGACCGTGCCGCGGCCGACGCCGGCCCGCGCGGCGACCTCTTCGAGGGTGGGCCGGCCCCCGCTCCGGCTCCGCGCTCCGTGGCCTGCTGCCATTGGCTCCACCCTCCCGTGCACCTGCGTTGGCCTGGAATCTAACAGCCCCCGGGGCGGGGCAGCCCCGGAGGAGGACCAGGTCACGGACCCCGCCATTCCACTTAACGGCCCGATAACTGAACGCATAAGTCCGCGCCCCCGC
Source organism: Streptomyces sp. NPDC101152 (assembly GCF_044768275.1). NCBI lineage: Bacteria > Bacillati > Actinomycetota > Actinomycetes > Kitasatosporales > Streptomycetaceae > Streptomyces > Streptomyces sp. NPDC101152. The sequence continues at coordinate 159,440 of NZ_JBIWPO010000004.1, forward strand.
CCTTGACACCCCCGCTCGAACCGGCGAACCTTCAACACATCACCTGTGGGAGCGCTCCCACAGTACCTGACACATACACATCCCGCACGTTCCCCGCCCGAGCCGCAGCGAGTACCAACGGGCCCAACAATGCAGTTGGCCGGGGGGTCGGCACGTCAGGCAACAGGAGGACGCAACATGGGCACGAGTACCCGAAGGTCCCGCCGGATGATGGCCCTCACGGCCGTCGCCGCGCTGGCCACGGGCCTGCTGGCCGGCTGCTCCAGTGACTCGAACAGTGGCTCGTCGAACGACAGCGGCGGCAACAGCAAGGGCAAGACCACGCTGACCATCGGCACCTTCGGAGTGTTCGGTTACAAGCAGGCCGGCCTCTACGACGAGTACATGAAGCTGCACCCGGACATCACCATCAAGGAGAACGTCACCACCCGCACCGACGTCTACTGGCCGAAGGTCCTCACCCGCCTCCAGGCCGGCTCCGGCACGGACGACGTGCAGGCGATCGAGGTCGGCAACATCACCGAGGCGGTGCAGACGCAGGCCGCCAAGTTCGTGGACCTCGGCAAGGAGGTCGACAAGTCCCAGTGGCTGGACTGGAAGAACGCCCAGGCCACCACCAAGGACGGCAAGCTGATAGGCCTCGGCACCGACATCGGCCCGATGGCGATCTGCTACCGCAAGGACCTCTTCCAGAAGGCCGGACTGCCCACCGACCGCACCAAGCTCGCCGCCATGTGGAAGGGCGACTGGGCGAAGTACGTCGACGTCGGCAAGCAGTACATGAAGAAGGCGCCGAGCGGCACCAAGTTCGTCGACTCCGCCTCCTCCGTCTACAACGCTGCCCTCGGCGGCGCGAGCGAGCGCTACTACGACAAGAGCAACGACAGCGTCGTCTGGGACAAGTCCGACGGCGTGAAGAAGGCCTGGGACGTCGCGATGCAGGTGGCGACCAGCAACATGTCGGCGAAGCTGAAGCAGTTCGACAAGCCGTGGGACCAGGGCTACGCCAACGGCTCCTTCGCCACGGTGGCCTGCCCGGCATGGATGATCGGCTACATCGAGCAGAAGTCCGGTGACTCCGGCAAGGGCAACTGGGACGTGGCGGCGGCCCCGACCGCGTCCAACTGGGGCGGCTCCTTCCTCGGTGTGCCGACGGCGGGCAAGCACCAGAAGGAGGCCATCGCCCTGGCCAAGTGGCTGACCGCGCCCGCGCAGCAGGCCAAGGTCTTCGCCAAGCAGGCCAGCTTCCCGTCGACCCCGTCGGCGTACGCGAACCTGCAGCCGGCCGCTGACACCACGGCGTACTTCTCGAACGCGCCGCTGACGCAGATCTTCGCGGACTCGGCGAAGACGATCCCCTCGCAGTACTTCGGCATCAAGGACCAGCCGATCAACACCGCGATCACGGATGTCGGCATCCTCCAGGTCGAGCAGAAGGGCAAGACGCCCGACCAGGGCTGGAGCGCGGCCAAGAACGAGATCAAGGACGTGCTCGGCCAGTGACCAGCTCCAAGCAGGCTCTCGCGCATCCCGCGTCGAGCGCCGAGGCCGCGCCCGGCACCCCGCCGGGCGCGGCCCGGGGCGCTCAGGGTCGCGGTACGCCGCCGCCGGACCCCGACTCCTGGCGCAGCCGGTTGTACCGCTGGGACATGAAGGCGTCCCCGTACGCGTTCATCGCCCCCTTCTTCATCATCTTCGGGGCGTTCTCGCTGGTCCCGCTGCTGTACACCGCGTGGTACTCGCTGCACAACGTGCAGCTGTCCTCGCTGGACACCCAGACCTGGGCGGGCCTGGACAACTACAAGAACCTGTTTTCCTCGAGTTTCTTCTGGAACGCCCTGAAGAACACCTTCACCATCGGCCTGATCTCGACCGTGCCGCAGCTGCTGGCGGCGATCGGCCTCGCGCACCTGCTCAACTACCGGCTGCGCGGCTCGACCGTCTGGCGGGTCGTGATGCTGACCCCGTACGCCACCTCGGTGGCGGCGGCGACCCTGGTGTTCACGCTGCTGTACTCCTGGGACGGCGGCATGATCAACTGGCTGCTGCACTTCGTCGGGGTCGGTCCGGTCAACTGGCGTGAGTCCAACTGGGGTTCGCAGTTCGCGGTGTCGTCGATCGTGATCTGGCGGTGGACCGGCTACAACGCGCTGATCTACCTGGCGGCGATGCAGGCGATCCCGACCGACCTGTACGAGTCGGCCTCGATCGACGGCGCCAACCGCTGGCAGCAGTTCCGGCACGTGACGATCCCGCAGCTGCGGCCCACGATCCTGTTCACCGTGGTGGTGTCCACCATCGGCGCGACCCAGCTCTTCGGTGAGCCGCTGCTGTTCGGCGGGGTCAGCGGGTCCAAGGGCGGCTCCGAGCACCAGTACCAGACGCTCGGTCTGTACATGTACGACCAGGGCTGGATCATCGGCAACCTGGGCAAGGCGTCCGCGATCGCCTGGTCGATGTTCCTCATCCTGGTCCTCGTCGCCGCGGTCAACATGCTGTTCACCCGACGCCTGAGGAAGTCCCAATGACCACCAGTGAACTGACGTTGCCTCAGTTGCGCAAGGAGCCGCGTCGCCCGCGCCGGGTGATGGGTGCGGGCAAGCAGCTGCACGCGGGCCCGGTGACCTACCTCGTGCTGACGGTCTTCGCCCTGGTCTCGCTGGCGCCCCTGGTGTGGACGGCCGTCGCGGCCTCGCGCACCGACCACCGGCTGGCGGAGACGCCGCCGCCGCTGTGGTTCGGCGGGAACCTGTTCAAGAACATGCAGGCCGCCTGGGACCAGGCCGGGCTCGGCACCGCGATGTTCAACAGCACGGTCGTCGCCGGGACGATCACCGTCGCGACGGTGCTGTTCTCGACGCTCGCCGGGTTCGCCTTCGCCAAGCTGCGGTTCCGGTTCTCGAGCGTGCTGCTGCTGCTGACCATCGGCACGATGATGATCCCGCCGCAGCTGGCCGTCGTACCGCTGTACCTGTGGATGTCGAACCTGGGCTGGTCGAACCAGTTGCAGACCGTCATCCTGCCGACCCTCGTGACCGCCTTCGGTACGTTCTTCATGCGCCAGTACCTCGTGCAGGCGCTGCCGACCGAGCTGATCGAGGCGGCGAGGGTGGACGGTGCGAGCAGCCTCAGGGTGGTGTGGCACGTGGTCTTCCCGGCGGCGCGGCCGGCGATGGCCGTGCTCGGCCTGCTGACCTTCGTGTTCGCCTGGAACGACTTCCTGTGGCCGATCATCGCCCTCAACCAGCAGAACCCGACCGTGCAGGTCGCCCTGAACTCGCTCGGCACCGGCTACGTCCCCGACCAGGCCGTGATCATGGCGGGCGCGCTGCTGGGCACGCTGCCGCTGCTGATCGCCTTCGTCCTGTTCGGCAAGCAGATCGTGGGCGGCATCATGCAGGGCGCGATCAAGGGCTGACGCCCGGTCGCCCCGGTCGCCCCGTCGCGCGGTGCGCATCTCGGGGCCGGGTCACCGCCGCCCCGGCCCCTCTTCCCCCCTCCGATCTCCCCCCTCCGACTCTTCGGTCTGAACGACCTCACATGGGAGCGCTTCCATGCCTGACTCCGCACAGCCGGCCACCCCGGTGACCTTTCCTCCCGCCTTCCTCTGGGGCGCCGCGACCTCCGCGTACCAGATCGAGGGGGCGGTGCGGGAGGACGGTCGCACGCCCTCCATCTGGGACACCTTCAGCCACACGCCCGGGAAGACGGCGGGCGGCGAGCACGGTGACATCGCTGTCGACCACTACCACCGCTACCGCGAGGACGTGGCGCTGATGGCCGATTTGGGCCTGACCGCGTACCGCTTCTCGATCTCCTGGTCGCGGGTGCAGCCGACGGGGCGGGGTCCGGCCGTGCAGGTGGGCCTGGACTTCTACCGCCGGCTGGTGGACGAGCTGCTCGCGCACGGCATCAAGCCGGCCGTCACCCTCTACCACTGGGACCTGCCGCAGGAGCTGGAGGACGCGGGCGGCTGGCCGGAGCGCGACACGGCGTACCGTTTCGCCGAGTACGCGCAGATCGTCGGCGCGGCGCTGGGCGACCGGGTGGAACAGTGGATCACCCTGAACGAGCCCTGGTGCAGCGCTTTCCTCGGCTACGGCTCCGGGGTGCACGCCCCGGGCCGCACCGAGCCGGAGGCCACGCTGCGGGCCGCGCACCACCTCAACCTGGCGCACGGCCTGGGCACCACGGCGCTCCGCTCGGCGATGCCCGCCCGCAACTCGGTGGCGATCAGCCTCAACTCCTCGGTCGTCAGGCCCCTTTCGCCGCAGAACCCGGCGGACCTGGCGGCCGTGCGGAAGATCGACGACCTCGCCAACGGCGTCTTCCACGGCCCGATGCTGCACGGGTCCTACCCGGAGAGCCTGTTCTCGGCGACCTCCTCGGTCACCGACTGGTCGTACGTCCTCGACGGCGACCTGCGCGCCATCCACCAGCCGCTGGACGCGCTGGGCCTCAACTACTACACGCCGACGCTGGTCTCGGCGGCCGACGCTCCCGTGACCGGCCCGCGCACCGACGGCCACGGCGCGAGCGAGCACTCCCCCTGGCCGGGCGCGGACGACGTCCTGTTCCACCAGACGCCGGGCGAACGCACGGAGATGGGCTGGACGATCGACCCGACCGGCCTGCACGAACTGATCATGCGCTACACCCGCGAGGCCCCCGGCCTGCCGCTCTACATCACCGAGAACGGCGCCGCCTACGACGACAAGCCCGACCCCGACGGCCGCGTCCACGACCCCGAGCGCGTCGCCTACCTGCACGGCCACCTCTCGGCGGTCCGTCGTGCCATCACCGACGGCGCGGACGTGCGCGGCTACTACCTGTGGTCGCTGCTGGACAACTTCGAGTGGGCGTACGGCTACGAGAAGCGCTTCGGCGCGGTGTACGTCGACTACGCCACCCTCACCCGCACCCCGAAGTCGAGTGCCCTCTGGTACGGCCAGGCGGCCCGCACGGGCACCCTGCCGCCGGCGACGTCCGACTGACCGCCCGACCCACTGACCGCCGGGAGCCGACGGGGGCACAGGGGACGGGACGCGGCAGGTCGAGGAGGCCTGCCGCGTCCCGCGGGGTCTTTTCCGTGTGGGTCAGCCGAGGGCGCCGAACGCCTTCGAGAAGGCGAACTTGGCCTGGGTGATGGAGCTGCAGGTGGCGTCGGCGGTGGGCTTGGTGCCGCCGGGGCACTGCTGGTCGCGGGTGGCCGACCACATGGAGAGCCCGCCGAGGCCCTTGGACTTGGCGAAGTCCACCAGCTGGGTGGCGTCGTCGACCTTGAAGACCTCGGAGGAGACGTCGTTGACGCCGATCATCGGGGTCACCGCGACGGCCTTCCAGGCGGCGGAGTCGGACAGGCCGAGGACGCCCTTGATCTGCGCCTGTGTAGCGGTCGCCGCCTGTTCGGCGTAGGTGCCCATGTCGCCGTTGTAGGAGGCGCCGTAGTCCATGGCCATGATGTTGACGGTGGAGATCCTCACGCCGTTGGACTTGGCGTTGGAGAGCAGGTTCACGCCGTCCTGGGTCAGGCCCTCCGGCATCACCGGGAGGGTGAAGGACACGTCCAGGCCGGGGTGCTGGGCCTGGAGCTTGGCTATCGCCTTCGCCCGGTTGGTGTTCGCGGTCGTGTTGGGCAGCGCGGCGCCCTCCACGTCGAAGTCGACCTTGGTCAGCTTGTAGGCGTCCACGACCTTGCCGTACGCCGCCGCCAGCGCGTCCGCCGAGGAGCAGGTCGTCGCCAGCTCGGAGCCGGAGGCGCCGCCGAAGGAGACGCGAACGTCGCCGCCCTTCGCACGCAGGGCGCCGATCTGGGCGGCCACCCCGTCGCTGCCGAGGTCCGTGACGCCGCCCCACTTGGGTGCGCAGCCGCCGCCGTCGGTGACGAAGGCCAGGTTGTAGTTCTTCACGCCGGTCGCGGCGGTGCTCGCGAGCAGGTCGAAGGCGGGGTAGAGGGAGGTGTCGACGTAGGGGGCGAATCCGGCGCTCGCGGCGGTGCCGGTGCCCGTGCCGGTGCTCTGGGAGGGGGAGGCCGTGACGGTGGGGGTCGGGGTGGGAGTGGGCGTCGGGGTGGCGGGCTGGGTCGGGCGGCCGCTCGGTTCGGGGGTGGCGGTGGCGTCCGTGGAGCATGTCGCGCCGTCGATGAGACAGCCCGTCGGATCGCCGCCCCCGTTGACCACGAAGCCGACCGTGACCGACTTGCCGACCGCGAGACCGTCGGTGTCCCACTTGGCCGGTGTCACGGTGACGTGCTGTCCGCTCACGCTCGACTCGGCGTTCCACAGCGAGCCGAGCTTGGCGCCGGACGGCAGGTCGAACTCCAGTTTCCAGGTCTTCTCCGTGGCGCCGCTGTTGTTCGTCACGACGTACTGCGCGGTGTAACCCGTCGACCAGTCACTGGTCTTCGTGTACGCGGCCCCGATCCCGGCGGCCTGGGCCGTACCGGTGAGAAGGACCGCGCCACCGCCCACCACGGCCGCGGCGACGGCCCCGCCGATGACCTTGTTCCTGCCGCTCACCTTGCGTCGATGCATGCTCATGGCGTGGCACGCTAGCGAGCCGGAAACGGGCAAAGCACCCGATCCGGGCGGGGGTTGAGGATCTTATAGTGCGCTTAAGGGAGGGATCGGGGGCGATTAAAGGTAGAGACCAATTTCCGCTGCCGGCGCCGCCGCACCGACCGGTGCCCCCGCCCGCCCGGCGTCCGCGCCCGGCCGTCCAACTGGATCCAGATCCGGACCTCCGTCCCGCCCAGCACCGACGAACCGATCCGTACGTCACCGCCGGTCGCCTCCGCGAGCCGCCGCACGATGTCCAGGCCGAGGCCGGTCGAGCCGTCGCTGCCGGAGCCCCGGCCGCGCGCCATCGCCGCCTCGGGGTCCGAAATGCCCGGGCCCGCGTCGGAGACGAGGACGATCACCGCGTCCTCGCCGTTGTGCAGGTCGACGGCGAAGGCGGTGCCCTCGGCGGTGTGCCGGAAGACGTTGCCGAGCAGGGCGTCCAGCGCGGCGGCGAGGTCCGCGCGGGCCACGGGTATCCGCACCGGCCGGTCGGCGCCCGCCATCCGCCACTTGCGGCCCTCGTCCTCGGCCAGAGCCGACCAGAACGCCATCCGCTCGCGCACCACCTCGGCCGCGTCGCACCCGGCGCCGGGCCCGGCGGCCGCGGTCTGCGGCTTGGCGTCCCGGGCGGTGCGGATGATGGTGTCGACCTCCCGCTCCAACTGGGCCACCGCGGCCCGGGTCTGCTCGGCGGCCGGCCCGTCCCCGAGGGAGGCCGCGTTCAGCCGCAGCACGGTCAGCGGGGTGCGCAGCCGGTGCGACAGGTCGGCCGCCAACTCACGTTCATTGGCGAGGAGTTGGACGACCTGGTCGGCCATGGAGTTGAACGCGACCGCCGCCAGCCGAAGTTCGTTCGGCCCCTCCTCCGGCACCCGTGCGCCCAGCTTCCCCTCCCCCAGCTCGTGCGCCCCCTCCACCAGCCGCTGGGCCGGCTGCACCATCCGCACGCCCAGCCGGTCGGCGACCGCGACCGAGCCGACGATCAGCGCGACGCCGACCCCGGCGAGCACCGCCCAGGCCGTGCCGACCCCGTTGGTGACCTCGGACTCGGGCACGTACACCTCGACCACCGCTATCGCGCCGGAGCTCAGCGCGACCGGCTGGAGCAGCGTGGAGCCGCCCGGCACCTCGGTGGTGGAGGCCCGGCCCAGCCGGCGCACGGTCGCGATGTCCCCGTCGGCGGCGCGCTGCCGTCCGATGTCGACGGCCGACTGACCGCCGGCCGCCGGTATGTGGACGGCCATCCCGGCATCCGAGCCGGCCGAGGCGACGACCCGTTCCAACTGGTCGCGCTCGGTGGTGATGGACAGCGCCGGGGCGACCGCGGCCGCCTGCCGCTCGGCGTTGGAGAACGCCCGGTCGCGGGCCATCTCCTTGATGACCAGCCCGAGCGGGACCGCGAAGGCCACCACGACCATGGCGGTGACCGCCAGACAGACCTTGACCAGGGCCCACCTCATCGCGGCACCTCCCCGCCCGGCGGTTCCAGCTTCACCCCGACGCCCCGCAGCGTATGCAGATAGCGCGGCCGCGCCGCCGTCTCGCCCAGCTTCCGCCGCAGCCAGGAGAGGTGGACGTCGATGGTCTGGTCGTCGCCGTAGGACTGCTGCCACACCTCGGCGAGCAGTTCCCTGCGGGGGACGACGACGCCCGGCCGGCCGGCCAGGAAGGCGAGCAGGTCGAACTCGCGGCGGGTGAGGTCGAGCCGCGCACCGTCCAGTTCGGCCTGGCGGCGCAGCGGGTCGACGGTGAGGCCGCCGACCCGGATCACGGTGGAGGGCGCGGCATCGCCGGGGGCCGTACGGGACCGTCGCAGGACCGCCGCCATCCGCGCGGACAGGTGCTCGACCGAGAACGGCTTGGTCAGGTAGTCGTCCGCGCCCGCGTTCAGCAGTCGGACGATCTCCGTCTCGTCGTCCCGCGCGGTGGCGATGATCACCGGGACGTCGGTGATCCCGCGCAGCATCTTCAGGGCCTCGGACCCGTCCAGATCGGGGAGGCCGAGGTCCAGGATGACCACGTCGAAACGGAAGTGGGCGACCTCACGCAGCGCCTCCAGCGCCGTCCCCACACTGCGCACGGTGTGCGCGGCGTCGGTCAGGTGCCGGATCAGCGCCGAACGTACGAACTGGTCGTCCTCGACCACGAGCACACTTGCCATGCGCGGCACCGTACGCCATGCGGACGAGCCGCACCGGGGCCTGTGGATAACTCCGAGCGTGTGCGGCCCGTGGGTCGGGTGGGGCAGTATGACCGGCGATGTTCAGAGGACTCGTGCACGTACTGGCTTGGACGCTCGCCACGGGCGCGGCGGTCACGCTGTCGTGGTGGGGTGTCCACACGGTGATGGCGGGCACCGCCTACGACCCGCCCCGCGCCCTGCCGATCACTGCTGCCCACGCCACCACCCAGGACTCGAAGCCGCTCGCCTCGTCCACGCCCCGGCCCTCCCCGTCACCGTCGAGGACCACGCCGAGTGGCCCGTCTCCGAGGCCGACCGCCCCGAAGACCCCGGCCGCACAGCCCTCCCCGACCACGTCCGGCGAGGTCAAGAGCTACGACACCGACGGCGGGCGGGTGGTCTTCGACCTCGGCCAGGCCTCCGCGTCGCTGGTCATGGCGACCCCCGACACCGGGTGGTCGATGCAGACGTGGAAGACGGACACCTGGATCCGGGTGGAGTTCACCTCGGGCACCGCGAAGGTCTCGGTGATCTGCACCTGGCACGACGGACCGCCGCACGTGGAGGTCGGGAACTACTAGTGCCCGCAGCGGCACTGGCGCCTGCGCGGCGCTAGCGGAACACCGAGGGCGGTGGCGCTGGAGACGCGGTCGCCGCGGCGTCCGTGACCGGGAGCGCGCCGCCGGTGAAGTCCCGCAGGGCGCGGCCGTGTTCGACGCGGCCGGGGTGGGGGTCGGAGGCGGCGCGGCGGGTCAGTTCGGTGACCGGCAGCGGGGTGTCGGAGGCGACAAGGACGGCGTTGCCGAAGCGTTTGCCGCGCAGCACGGTCGGGTCGGCGACCAGCGCGAGTTCCGGGAAGCGGGCGGCGGCCGTGGCGATCTGGCCGCGCAGGTGGGCCAGTGGCGGGCCGTCGGCGAGGTTCGCGGCGTAGTGGCCGCCCGGTCTGAGGACCCGTCGGACCTCGTCCAGGAACTCCGTGGAGGTCAGATGGGCGGGGGTGCGGGCGCCGCTGAAGACGTCGGCGATGACGAGGTCCGCCCAGCCGTCGAGGACCTTGGCGAGGCCGTCGCGGGCGTCGGCGGAACGGACCCGGATGCGCGCGTTCGGATCCAACGGCAGTTCACGGCGGACCAGTTGGACGAGGGCCGCGTCCCGTTCGACGACCTGCTGGGTGGAGCGGGGGCGGGTGGCGGCGACGTACCGGGCGAGGGTGAGGGCGCCCCCGCCGAGGTGCACGGCGTGCACCGGGCGGCCGGGCGGGGCGGCGAGGTCGATGACGTGGCCGAGGCGGCGCTGGTACTCGAAGGCGAGGTGGCAGGGGTCGTCCAGGTCGACGTGGGACTGCGGGGCCCCGTCGATCAGCAGCGTCCAGGCCCGCGGCCGGTCCCGGTCGGGTATCAGCTCGGCGAGCCCCCCGTCCACGGCTTCGACGACGGCTTCGGCACCGCCGCTCGTGCGCCGGGAGTTCCTGGACTTTCCCATGGGGCCATTATCGGGCCGCACAGGATGGTCGGCTCAGCGGGCTTGCGCCGGGCCCACCGGTGATCGAGGCGTCCGGGCCGTCGTCACCGGCAGTTGTCCGCCGCCTCGATCGTCCGGGCCGCCTCGCCCAGGGCCGCGCGCAGGACCGCCGGGTCGGTGGCGAGGTCGCAGGCGCCGGGCGGCAGGAGCCAGTCGGAGCCCGCGACGGGGGGCACGGGATTCAGGCTCAGGCCCCGGCCGTCGGTCTGGGTGCAGGTGCTGCCGGGGACGTCCCAGGCGGCGGCCGTGCCGGGCGGGACGAGGAAGCCGAGGGTGTCGCGGTCGTCGTCGTGCAGAACGGGGCCCACCGCGTCGCCGGTGCCGCGGCGCAGGATGTCGACGGCCTCCAGGCCCTGCCGGGCGGGCACGGTGACGAGGTCACAGGCGCCGCCGGGAAGGGGCGGCGCGCTGTGGTCCGGGGTCGGTGGGTGCCCCACCGTCGTCAGCGGCGTACAGGGAACGACACTCTGCCTGGTCTCCATCCCGGCCTCCAGCACGGAACCCCTCCTTGAACGAAGCGGGTCGGGAGACGGGCGGCTCCCGGTCCGCGGTGTTCAACGCACGCGCGCGTCAACGGCTACGCCGGAAGTCCGCCGCAAAGGATGGCAGTTCATGGCAGATCTCGGATGAGATATCCGGTTTGTAGCTAAACACTGCGTGACGGGTCCGGCACAGCCGGTACGTTCTTACCTGCTGGAAACGGGGAGCTACTGGAACAACTCACCGCAATTCCGGCATGGTTCGACGGTTCGCACGAGAGGACCCGGCCATGGCGTCGTCACAGGTGACCTCGTCCCAGCCCACACCCGACCGGCCACCGCGGCCGAACCTGGTCTTCCGGGAGCTGCGCGGCAAGCGCTCCCCGGCCGAGTTCGCCGCCGCGGTGCGCCGGGCCGCCCGCGAGATCGGGGAGCGGGTCAGCTGCGACGCGCGCTATGTGGGCCGGGTGGAGGCGGGCGAGATCCGTTGCCCCAACTACGCGTACGAACGGGTGTTCCTGCACATGTTCCCCGGTCGCACGCTCACCGACCTCGGCTTCGCACCCCGCTCGTCCGTCCGCGGACGCCGGGCGCACCCCACCGGTGAGACGGGCGGGGCGCACGAGCCGTATGACACGCAGGACCCCCAGAACCACGAGATGGACGACAACTACGAGGAGAGCGACGTGCTGCGTCGCGCATTCATGACCGGCGGGGGCGCCACCGTGGCCGCCGCCTCGCTGGGCCCCATCGGGCTCGCCTTCGACGCCGCGGCGGCGGGACGCCCCGTGCGCCGCGCCGGGGCGGACGACGCGTACGCGCTCGAGGAGGCCGTACGCAGAATCCGGCTGCTGGACGACCGTCACGGCGCGGACGGCCTCTACCGGCGCGCGGCACAGCCGTTGCGCGCCGCCTACGCGCTCCTCGACGCCGGCGCGACCCGGCGGACGACCGCCGAGCGGCTGCACGCGGGCGCCGGTGAACTCGCCATCTCGGTGGGCTGGCTGGCGCACGACTCGGGCCGCTTCGACGACGCCCGCTCGCACTACGCGGAGGCGCTCGCGACGGCCCGGATGACCGGCGACGACGCCCTGGAGGCGCACGCCTTCTGCAACACCGCCTTCCTCGCGCGCGACGCGGGCCGCCCACGCGAGGCGGTACGGGCCGCGCAGGCCGCGCAACGGGTCGGGCGGAACCTCGGCTCCCCCCGGCTGATGTCGCTGCTGGCCCTGCGCGAGGCGGGCGGCTGGGCGGGGCTCGCCGACCGCACCGGCTGCGAGCAGGCACTGGCCCGCGCGCAGGCCCTCTACGAGCGCGGCACCTCCGAGGCCGACCCCGAGTGGATGAGCTTCTACGGAGAGGCCGAACTGGAGGGCCTGGAGGCGCAGTGCTGGTCGACGCTGGGCGACTGGTGCCGCGCGTCCCGTCACGCCCGGCGCGCGGCGCAGCTGCAGGACCCGCACTTCACCCGGAACATCGCTCTCTACACCGCTGAACTCGCCGACGACCTCGCGCGGGGCGGCCGGCCGGACGAGGCCGCCGCAGCGGGCATGCGGGTGCTGGACCTGCTGGACCAGGTGCAGTCCTCCCGCATCCAGGCGATGCTGGCGGCCACCGCACGCGTGCTGCTGCCGCACCGGCGGGCGTCGGGGGTGTCGGCGTTCCTGGAGCGGCACGCCTCGTCACCGCGCACCGCGTAGCTACCCGCCCAGGTGCCCCAGGTCGTTCCAGCTCTCGATCGCCGGGTCCCCGTAGGCCCAGCCCAGCACCGACAGGGACGTCGGGAGCAGTTTGATCCGGGCCGCGAAGTCGATCGGCAGCCCCAGCCAGCGCGCCCCGATCGACCGCAGGATGTGGCCGTGGGCGAAGACCAGCACGTCCCGGTCCGCCGACCGCGCCCACGTGACCACCTCGTCGGCGCGGGCGGTCACCTCGGCTAGGGACTCCCCCTCGGGGACGCCGTCGCGCCAGATCAGCCAGCCGGGCCGCACGTCCTGGATCTCCTCTGGCGTCATGCCCTCGTACGCCCCGTAGTCCCACTCCATCAGCGTGTCCCAGACGGCCGCGCGCTCCCCGAATCCGGCGAGTTCGCACGTCTCACGCGCGCGTGCGAGCGGGCTGGTCCGCACCTCCGCCCCCGGCAGGCCCTCCAGCGGCGCCCGGTGCAGGCGTTCGCCGAGCAGCTTGGCACCGCGCCGTCCCTCCTCCAGCAACGGCACGTCACTCCTGCCGGTGTGCTTGCCGGACAGCGACCACTCGGTCTGTCCGTGCCGGGCCAGCAGGATGCGCGGTGCCATGAGGAGGAAGCCCTTCGGAAGGAAATCGCAGGCGGAACCCCTCCATCATCGCGCACCCTGGTCGGGGGCAACCCGGCGGCCGATCTCTGCGTCTTTGACTGCCGGGGGCGCCCCGTGGGGGGCACGCACGTACGCCGTAAAGTGGCACGACCCGTCCACCGGGCGCCGCGCGAGACGAAGAAGGGGGAGGCGATCGGATGCCGAAGACCGAGACGACACCTGGCACCGAGGCAGCCGCCCCGCGCGCCCGTCTGCGCTGGTGGACCGAGCTGCCGCTGATCATGCTGGTGTACGCGTGTTACTCGGCCGGCCGCCTCCTCGTGCGCGGTGACACCTCCGACGCCGTCGACCACGGCCTGGCGATCCTGCGCGTCGAGAAGTTCCTGCACATCAACGCCGAGCACCCGCTCAACCGGCTCTTCACACGCGAGGCGTGGCTCGGCATCCCGGCGGACTTCTGGTACGCGTCCCTGCACTACCTGGTGACGCCCGCCATCCTGGTCTGGCTGTTCCGCTCGCGCGCGGTGCACTACCGCGCGGCCCGCACCTGGCTGATGACGTCCACCTTCATGGGCCTGATCGGCTTCACCCTGCTGCCGACCTGCCCGCCCCGCCTCCTGTCGGCGGGCCAGGGCTTCGTGGACACGATGGCCCAGTACAGCTCGTACGGCTGGTGGGGCGGGGCCGCGAGCGCCCCGAAGGGGCTCGGCCACATGACCAACCAGTACGCGGCCATGCCGAGCCTGCACGTGGGCTGGGCGCTGTGGTGCGGGGTCATGCTGTGGCGGCACGGCAGGACGCGTACGGCGAGGGTCGCCGCCGTGGTCTACCCGCTGCTGACCACGCTCGTGGTCATGGGCACCGCGAACCACTACCTCCTGGACGCGGTCGCGGGCGCCGCGGTGATGGCCGCCGGGCTGTTCCTGACGCCGTACGTGCTGCGGCTGGTGGACTCGGTCAAGGAGCGGTTGCCGTTCGTCGCAGGGTCCTCCAGGGTCGCAGGTTCCTCAATTGTCAGTGCCGGATGCCAGACTTCCGCGGGTGAGCGAATTCCACGGCAGCGCGAGTCGCGGTTCAGCGACGGAGCCGAGCCCGGTGCCTCTTCCGCGGACGCGGGGGAAGGCGCTGCGGCAGCGGCTCGCTGAGCTGCGCGGTCCCGACGTCCCGGCGAAGGCGCTGGACGCCCGCGCCCTGGCCGCCCTCGCCGCCAACCCGGGCTGCAGACGGCGCGCGATCCTGGACGGCGCCGGGGTGGACAAGGCGGCGCTCGCGAGCGCGCTGGGCGCCCCCTCGGTGTTCGGGCAGTCGCAGTTCGCCTTCACGCGGGGCAACGCGTTCGAGGCGAAGGTCAAGGCGGACGGCGGCGCGGAACTGCTGAGGCTGGCGCACGAGAAGCTGGACCGCACCGCCGAGCCGCCCGTCGGCGCGCGGGTGCCCGATCTCACCGCGTCCGGTCCGGAGGGCCGCACGGCGCGTACGGCGCTGGCCCTGCGCGAGGCCGCCGGGGCGCCGGGCACCTGGACGCTGCTCGACCACCCGATGCTCGCCCTCGACGTGGCGGGCTCGCCCGCGTTCCTGGAGCCGGACGCGGTGGTCGTGCACCCCGACGGCGGCTGGACGGTCGTGGAGATCAAGTCCTTCCCGATGCTGGACGGTTCCGCCGACCCGGCGAAGGTCGGCGCGGCGGCCCGGCAGGCGGCGGTCTACGTGCTGGCGCTGGAGGAGGTGGCCGCCCACCTCGACCCGCCTCCGGAGGTACGGCACCGGGTGCTCCTCGTCTGCCCGAAGGACTTCTCCAACCTCCCCACCGCCTCGGCCGTCGACGTCCGCAAGCAGCGCGCGGTGACCGCCCGCCAGTTGGCCCGCCTGACCCGCGTCCAGGACATCGCCGACACGCTCCCCGCCGGCACCTGCTTCTCCCCCGAGCTGCCCGCCGCCGACCTGACGGCCGCCGTGGAGTCGGTCCCGGCGACCTACGCCCCCGAATGCCTGTCCGCCTGCGAACTCGCCTTCCACTGCCGGGGCCGCTCCCGCGAGAGCGGCGCGGTCACCACCCTGGGCCGCTCGGTCCGCGCCGAACTGGGCGGCCTGACCACGGTCGACACGGTGCTGGCGGCGGCGCACGACGAGACCGGCGACCCCTCGGACCCGACCGTGACGGCCCTCCGCAGAGCCGCACGACTGCGCGCCGAGGCGCTGGCAGGGCTGCCCCCGCGGACCCAGGCTCCGGGGGAGTCATCATGTCCCTGATCTCCACGCTCGGTCGCCTGGAGGCCGTCCGCACCGGACGGGCCCAGCCCGCCGCCACCGTCCGGCACCGGCACCTTTCCGAGCGGCCGCTCGTCTTCGTGCCGCTCACCACCGCCGGTGAGGCGGGCGCACCGCTCGGCGCGCTCGTCGGCACCGACCGGGACGCGCCGCGCCTGCTGGTCGTACCGCAGCCGCGCGACCGGGACCTCAGGTTCGCGTTCCTGGCGGAGCTGGCGGACGTCGTCCTGCCGTACGTCGACACCTTTGCCGAGGAGGTGGAGGCGGCCGAGCGCAACGAGACCGATCCGGAGACCGGCAAGCGGGTCAAGGTCGAGGTGGAACTGTGCGCCGACGCCCCCCAGTTGATCGTCCCCAGCCGCGCGGGCATCGACTTCGTACGGCTCCTCGGCCGCTCCATGCGCTTTAGGCGCACGGCGGAACAGGACCCGGAGAGCCCGCACCCCGCGCCCCCGCGCGTGCCGTTGCTCGGCCGGTGGCTGACCCACTTCGGGGAGCGCGCCCGGGTCCCCGGCTCGTCCCTGCTGCTCGCCATGACCGACGTACTGGCCCGGCACTGGTCGAGCGGCCAGTCCACCCTGGAGGACCAGCATCTGGGTGCCCTCCTCGCCTGGATCGCCCCGCCCGCGGGCATGTCCGGCGCCGAGGCGGCCCTGCACGCGGAGCTCGCCCGCGGCCCCCGCGACCAACTGCTGTGCCCGCCCGCCGGACCCGCCACCGACCCCGCTTTCGACAACAAGCTCCTCGCCCCCGCGATCGAGCGCTACGACCGCGCGCGCACCGCCCTCGCCGCCGCCGAGGACGGCCTGGAGGCCGACGACCGCCTCGGTGAACTCACCGCCGCCGAGCGGGACATCCGCGACCTCGTCGCCGGTGTCACCCGGCCCACCTGGGACAAGGTGTGGACCGGCCTCGACCTGCTGCGCACCCTCCCCGAGGGCGCGCACGTCGAGGAACGCTGGACGCGCGACCGCTGGTCGTTCACCGCCCACCGCGACCGCGTCACCGCCGGCGAGCCCCCGCAGCCGCGCCGCGACGACGCGGTGACGGCCGCGAACAAACTCGCCTCGCGCGAGCGTGAGCAGGCCCGCCTGGAGGCGCAGGAGGCCCTCGACGATCCGCTGGTGATGGCGGGGCGCCGGCTGTCCGGGGAGGCGTTCGAGGGGGAGGTCACGGACGTCGTGATGGCGTACAGCGAGAGCAAGCGCCCGAGCCCCCGCCCCCTGGTCACCGTCCGCACGGACGACCGCCCGCACCTGGGCGAGCGCGCGAGGACCTACCGCTCGCTGAACGGCAAACCGCAGTCGGCCGAGTTCGTCGGCCACGAGGAGTCCGCGGAGGGCGGCACGCTCGTCGTCCTGCGCATCCTCGACAAGATGGGCCGCGGCAGGGATCCGGAGCCCGGATCGGTGCCCGAGAAGGGCGACCGGATCTGCTTCACCCTCTTCGAGCACGAGCAGCGCGGCGGCCCCAAGCTCCCCGACCCGGAGGAGACGCCGTGGACGCACGGCGGGCCGCCCGGTGAGGCCGTGGCGGAGGCCGCCGACCCCCTGACCTCGGAGGACGTCCTGTGACCACCGTTTCCGCCCCCGGCCTCGACCCGGGGACCGCGGCCGCCGAGGCCACCGACGCGATCCTGAGCGACACCCTGCACGGCACGCACCGCGGCGTGGTCGTCGACTCCCCGCCGGGCGCCGGAAAGTCCACGCTCGTGGTGCGCGCGGCGCTCGAACTGGCCGACGCGGGACGCCCGTTGATGATCGTGGCGCAGACCAACGCCCAGGTGGACGACCTCGTCGTCCGGCTCGCCGAGAAGAACCCGCAGCTCCCGGTCGGCCGGCTGCACAGCAGTGACGCCGACCCGTACGACAAGGCGCTGGACGAGCTGACGCAGGTACGGAAGTCGGCGAAGGCGGGCGACCTGGCCGGGCTCCCGGTGGTCATCTCCACGGCCGCCAAGTGGGCGCACGTGAAGGCCGACGAGCCGTGGCGGCACGCGATCGTCGACGAGGCGTACCAGATGCGCTCGGACGCGCTGCTCGCCGTGGCGGGGCTGTTCGAGCGGGCCCTGTTCGTGGGCGACCCGGGTCAGCTGGACCCGTTCTCCATCGTCGGCAGCGAGCAGTGGGCGGGACTGTCGTACGACCCCTCGGCGTCCGCGGTGACCACTCTGCTGGCCCACAACCCGGAGCTGCCGCAGCACCGTCTGCCGGTGTCCTGGCGGCTGCCCGCGTCGGCGGCCCCGCTGGTCTCGGACGCCTTCTACCCCTACACCCCGTTCCGCAGCGGCACCGAGCACGACGACCGCCGCCTGTCCTTCGCCGTCCCCTCGGACGGCTCCGGCCCCGACCGGGTGATCGACGCGGCGGCGGAATCCGGCTGGGGCCTGCTGGAACTGCCCGCAGGGCACACCCCGCGGACGGACCCGGAGGCGGTACGGGCGGTGGCGACGGTCGTAAGGCGACTGCTGGACCGCGAAGGCGCGGCCGTGTCGGAACGCTCGCCGGACCCCACCCCGCTCACCGCCGCCCGGATCGCCGTCGGCACGGCCCACCGGGACCAGGCGGCGGCCGTGCGGGCGGCGCTGGCGGAGCTGGGCGTCACGGGCGTCACCGTCGACACGGCGAACCGCCTGCAGGGCATGGAGTTCGACGTCACCGTCGTCCTGCACCCCCTCTCCGGCCGCCCCGACGCCACCGCCTTCCACCTGGAGACGGGCCGCCTGTGCGTGCTGGCCTCCCGCCACCGGCATGCCTGTGTCGTCGTCTGCCGGGCCGGCGTCGGCGACCTGCTGGACGAGTACCCGTCCACAGAACCGGTCCAGCTGGGAACGCTGGTGAAATTCCCGGACGGGTGGGAGGCGAATCACGCGGTGCTGGCGCGGCTGGGGGAACATCGCGTGCCCTGGGCACCTTGAGAGTGCGGGGCCGCGATCCCCTGCCCGGGCCCTCTTGCACGGTCGCGGGACAATGGACGGTGGCCCATGCACGTGAGGGTCTTCCGCGACATACGAGGAGGAGAAGACATGGCGGAGCAGACGCCGCGTCGGAACGAACCGCGGCTGCGCCCCGCGCCCCTGCTCTTCGAGCCCGCCGAGGCGGCCGCCGACCCGGAGCACTTCTTCGACCTGGAGTCCATCGACGACCCCCGCACGCTGCTGGCCCGCTCGACGGAGCTGGCGCAGGCCTTCCGCGCGGCGGCCGACCGGGCCGTGGAGTTCCAGGCGATGGCGGCCGCGCAGCTCGCCGACCCCCGCCGCTTCGACCGGCTGACGCCGGCGGACATCGCGGAGCGTGCGGAGTGGACCGAGGACTACGCCAAGAAGATGGTCGAGTTCGGCCGGGACCTGATGAGCGGTGCCGAGGGCGCGGGTTCGGCCGACCCGGTGTGAGAGGCCCGGTGGCCCCGGCGGTCTGAACACGATCCTCTTCGGTTTGGCATATGCCAAGCGGGCAAGATACCCGCTCCCGCCCGCCCGTGTCCCGACTTCCGGCAACCCTCGGGAACGACGGCGTCACAGCCGGTAGACATGCCGCCATGAGCAGCGAACGCAGCCACCCGTTCTCCGACGGCCTCGACGCCTGCGGGGTCACTCCGGACGGAGCCGCCTGGCTCGCCTCGGCAGGAACGTATCCGCGCAGCACGCTCGCCCTCTGGGAGGAACACCCCGACGCCCCGGTGGTGCTGCCCTGCGGTGCGGTCTTCGACGTCGTGAGCGCCCCGGCGGTGTTCGGTCGCCGGATGGTCGACCGGCTCTGGGACGAGGGCCCGGGGTCGGGCCCGGTGGCGACCTTCCGGGGCCGCATGCTGCTGTTCGCCGCGCCGGGTACGGCCCAGCGGCTGCCGTCGCTGCTGCGCTGGGAGGAGTTCGGCCGCACGGGAGCGATCCCGCCGCTGCTGTGGCACGGCCACGGCGACGCGGTGACCGTCCCGGCCCCCCTGGGCGCCGCCGCCCCGTCGGCCTCGCGCTGGCTGGTCGCCCCGGACACCCGCCAACCCTGGCTGCCGGGCCCGGAAATCCTGCTCTGGGCCGCGGTGCGGGCGGCCCGGACAGCCGTACGGATATCGATTTCGTCGTCCGCCGATCAGGATGCTAAGGTCTACGACGTCAGCAGGCGCCGCTAGCTCAGTTGGTTAGAGCAGCTGACTCTTAATCAGCGGGTCCGGGGTTCGAGTCCCTGGCGGCGCACGCATACCGAAGGCCCTCCGCACACACGGGGGGCCTTCGCCATTGACGGCGAGCCCTCCCCCCGGAGACGGATCCTCCCGGGCACGGCAGGGCCGGCTGGGGGTCCGGGGGTTACCCCCCGGGAGACACAGCATCAGCGGGTCCGGGGTTCGAGCCCCTGGCGGCGCACGCATACCGAAGGCCCTCCGCACACACGGGGGGCCTTCGCCATTGACGGCGAGCCCTCCCCCCGGAGACGGATCCCCGGGCGCGACAGGGCCGGCTGGGGGTCCGGGGGTTACCCCCCGGGAGACACAGCATCAGCGGGTCCGGGGTTCGAGTCCCCGGCGGCGCACGCATACCGAAGGCCCTCCGCACACACGGGGGGCCTTCGCCATGACGGCGAGCCCTCTCTCGGCTTTTTGCACGCCCCCAACCGCACTACCCCGCCGTGATCGTCACCCGCCAAGCCCCCGATGCCGTGCGGTTCTCCGGATGGACTGTGATGTTCGTGCCGGGGACGGTGAAGGTCTCTCCGAGGGATACCGGGGCGTCGGCCAGGGGTGGGTAGACGGAGTTCTCCCAGCAGGCCTCGGTGTGCGGGTGGGCGTCGATCACCCGGATGGGACCCTCACCGGAGGGGGCGCCGCTGCGGACGCGGTAGACGAGGATGCCGGAACGGCAGGTCGCCGCGTCGTTGCCGACCGGTCCGCGCGCCTCGAAGGCGAGCACGCTGTCCGGCCCGGTGCGCACGACCGCGAGCTTGGTGCCGTGGCCCAGCCCGTAGGAGGGCGACTCGAGGGCCGCCGGCTCCGGTCCCGCGCCGAGCGGCTCCAGCGTCAGCCGGGTGGTGCCGGCCTCCCGTACGCACACCACCTGCCGTGGCTCCAGCCACCCGAGCTTCCACTTGTGCCAGCCGAACAGGTCGGGGGCGAGCCCGAACTGGCTGCCCATCAGATCCCAGTCGCCGACGTACGTGTCCCAGTCGCCCTTGCCGTCGGCCGGCCGGTGGTAGAGGTCCGGCAGGTCGAAGACGTGCCCGGTCTCGTGTGCGAGGACCAGCCGGTCCGGCGGATGCTTCTCGAACACCGTGACGACCCGGCGGATGTCCCGCCCGTCGGCCCGCAGCGGGGTGTCCAGGTTGACGACCTTCGTCGCGTCCGAGTCCACGCCGGGCGCGTCCGGGTCGGCGACGAAGTAGACGATGTCATAGCGGGAGAAGTCGACGACGGGGTCGGCGGCGGCGAGCGCGTCGCGCAGGTAGGCGGCACGGTGCTCGGCGCTCCAGTCGCGCCGTATGGCGTAGTCCGTCGCCGGGTGCGGCATCCGGATCCAGCGGTCGACGGGGTGCGCGCGCAGGGTGAACCTGCCGTAGGAGGCGCGGTCGTAGAAGCGGCTGGTGGCCGGGAAGTGGTCGGCGGCCAGCTGGGCCGGTGTGGTGCGCGGCTTCGAGCCCGGGAAGGACAGGAAGACCATCACCGCGTCCAGCGCGCGGGTCGGGCGCGGATAGGAGGCGTTCCAGGTGTCGAGCCCCTCGGAGTGGTGGGCGTCGGTGCGCTGCAGGGCGCACGGCACCGACGAGAAGGGTTCGGCGACCGACGGCCCGGTGACGAGGGAGGTCGCGGCGACCGCGGACAGGGTGGTGCACACGGCGGCGGTGCTGCGCAGCCGGGGCCCCCTGAACCCCCTGAAGGGAACCGTGAAGGGGAACGGACGCGGCACAGGAAACCTCCGGGAGCGGTACACGGGACACCGCACCCAGCCTGTGCATGTTTGTCGTACTACGCCCTGTTTGTCTGCCCCAGAAGAGTGAGCGGGCCGACGGACCCTCAGATTCCGACACCCCCGAAACGCTCACGGAACGTCACAAGTGGTCTCGGCACCCATGAACCCCTCCAGCTGCGGGCAGAAACGATCTGTCAGAAGTTCCGCTGAATCCGGGACACTGGACACTGACTGGAAGGCCCTTGGGTCTGCCTCTATGATCGGCACACTTTCCTGCACGGACAGAGATCGAGTGCACTGCGGGAGCTAGCGGTGAGCGGAACGTCCGAAGGGCCGGCGCCCGCGGCAGACCTCGACCGGGGCGCCGTAACAGAGAGTGACAGCATCTATCGGTCCGTCTTCAGGGCCGCCGCCCTCGCGATGGCGGTCGTCGACCGCGAGGGCCTGGTGGTCAGCGCCAACGACGGGTTCGGCGCGCTGCTCGGCAGCACACCGGAGGCGCTGGCCGGCAAGGTCGCCGCCGATCTGGTGGACCTGGCGTCCGACGCCCGTACCTGGCACGCCTACCTCGAGGTGCTGCGCGGCCGGGAGGCGCGAGTACGCTGCACCCGGCGGCTGAAGCATCCCGACGGCCGGTCCGTCTGGGTGCAGGTCACCGTCGCGCCGCTGCCGCCCGGCGAGGACGGCGTGCTGCTGTCCGTCACCGACATCAGCGCCCAGCGTGAACTCGAGGCCCGGATCAGGCACTTGCAGATGCACGACCCGGTGACCCGGCTGCCCAACCGCACCCTGTTCTTCGAGCGGTTGACGGCCGCCCTGGAGGCGGGGTCGTACGAGGAGAGCGGCACCGGCCGGATCGGCCTGTGCTATCTCGACCTGGACGGCTTCAAGGCCATCAACGACACGCTCGGCCACCGCGTCGGCGACCGTCTGCTGGCCGCCGTCGCCGAACGCCTCACGCGCTGCGCCGACGAGGCCGGGTACGCCAGAACGAGCGCGCCGCTGGTGGCCAGACTCGGCGGCGACGAATTCGCCCTGCTGGTCGAGGACTCGACGGGCACGGAGCAGCTCGCCGATCTCGCCGAGTCCGTCCTGAAGGCCGTCCAGGCGCCCTTCGACCTGGCCGGTCAGCGGCTGTCGGTGTCGGCGTCGATCGGGGTCGTCGAGCGGCACGCGGCCGGCACCACCCCGACCGCCCTGATGCAGGCGGCCGACACCACGCTCTACTGGGCCAAGGCGGACGGGAAGGCCCGCTGGACGCTGTTCGACCCGGAGCGCAACGCCCACCGCATGACCCGTCAGGCCCTCGCCTCCCACCTGCGCCCCGCCATCGAGCGCGGTGAGTTCGTGCTGGAGTACCAGCCGCTGGTGGGCATGGAGGACGGGCGGCTCAACGGCGTGGAGGCGCTGGTCCGTTGGAACCATCCGCAGTTCGGTGTGCTGACGCCGAATCGGTTCATCGGACTGGCCGAGGAGGACGGCTCGATCGTGCCGCTCGGTCTGTGGGTGCTGCGCACGGCGTGTCGCCAGGCCCGGCGCTGGCAGCTCGACCACCCGGACGATCCCCCGCTGTTCGTCAGCGTCAACGTGGCCGTCCGCCAGGTCTGGGACTCCGACCTGGTGGCGGACGTCGCCCAGACCCTGGCGGAGACCGGCCTGGCACCGGGGCTGCTGCAACTGGAGCTGACCGAGTCGGCGGTGATGGGCTCGGCGGGCCGCCCGCTGCAGGCCCTGCAGGCGCTCAGCGAGATGGGCGTGCGTATCGCCATCGACGACTTCGGCACGGGCTACTCGAACCTGGCGTACCTCAGCCGGCTGCCGGTCTCGGCGCTGAAGCTGGACGGCTCCTTCGTACGGGGCTTCCAGTACGAGGGCCGCAGCGACGAGGCGGCCCCGCCGAACCCGGCCGACGAGGTCGTCGTCGAGGCGATGATCCAGCTCGCCCACCGGCTGGGCCTGACGGTCACCGCGGAGTGCGTGGAGACCTCGGCGCAGGCGACGCGGCTGCGCCGGATCGGCTGCGACACCGGCCAGGGGTGGCTGTACTCACGGCCGGTGTCGCCGGAACGGATCGCCGAGTTGATGGGGGCTCGGACCTACGCGGTCGGCAACCCGTAGGCGTTCGCGATCAGTTCGTAGGAGCGCAGGCGCACCTCGCCGCGGTGGGCGTGCGAGGTGAGCATCAACTCGTCGACGCCCGTGCGCTTGTGGAGGGCGTCGAGGCCCGCGACGACCTCGTCGACCGTGCCCTGCTCGATGTTGGACGTCCAGGACGCGACGAACTCCTCCTCGTACGGGCTGAACTCGTGCTTCTCGGCGTCGTCCGGGTCGGGGAACAGGCCCGGGCGGCCGGTGCGCAGGCGGATCATGTTGAGGGCCGTCGCGCGGGTCTGCCGGCGGGCCTCCCGCTCGTCGTCCGTGGCGAGCACGGAGACGCCGATGAGGGCGTAGGGCTGGTCGAGGACCTCGGAGGGGCGGAAGGACTCGCGGTACAGGTCGAGGGCCGGGATCGTGTTCTGCGCGGAGAAGTGGTGCGCGAAGGCGAAGGGAAGGCCGAGGACGCCGGCCAGGCGGGCACTGAAGCCGGAGGAGCCCAGCAGCCAGATCGGCGGCCGGTGCGGGGACTGGACGCCGCCGGGAGAGGTCGCCTGGACCGGGCCGGGTACGGCGTGGATGCGGCGGTAGGGGTGGCCGTCCGGGAAGTCGTCGTCCAGGAACCGGGTGAGCTCGGCTAGCTGCTCGGGGAAGTCGTCGGCACCCTCGCTCAGGCGGTCGGTGCGGCGCAGGGCGGCGGCGGTGGCGCCGTCGGTGCCGGGGGCACGGCCGAGGCCCAGGTCGACGCGGCCCGGGGCCAGCGCCTCCAGCGTGCCGAACTGCTCGGCGATCACCAGCGGCGCGTGGTTGGGGAGCATCACGCCGCCGGAGCCGAGCCGGATGCGTTCGGTGTGGGCGGCGAGGTGGGCGAGGATCACGGCCGGCGAGGAGGAGGCCACGCCCGGCATGGAGTGGTGCTCGGCCACCCAGTACCGGTGGAAGCCGCGGGACTCCGCGAACCGGGCCAGCTCGACGCTGGTGCGCAGCGCCTGGGTGGCGGTGGACCCCGCGCCGACCGTCACCAGGTCCAGTACGGAGAGGGGGACGGGGGCCGACCCCTGTGCCTCGCCCCGGATCTCGTCTGCCGCCACGTCAGCCTCCTGATTCGTCCATGTGCTGTCCCTGCCCGCTAACAGGAGATCCCCTCCGCTTTATTCCCGGGCCTTGCCCGGGCTCCTGTCCCGGGGGCGGGCTCCGAACACGTGGTCGCGGAACAGGGGTGTCTCGCCGGGCCCAGGCCCGCGCTGGCGGAGGGCGTAGCTGACCAGGGCGTGGTTCAGCATGTACAGCCGGTGCTCCTGGCGGCCGCCCGCGGAGAGCCGGTCGACGACCCAGGCGACGGGCGTCTGCCCGGCGTAGGCGTCCCTGGGCTCGAACAGCAGGTGCGCGGCGCCGACTTCGCCCAGCACGTTCAGCGCGTAGGCGAAGGGGTAGGGGCGGTTGATCCGGTTGTCGTCCGTTCGGTCGAGGCCGGGGAAGCCGTCCACCATCCGCTCCAGGGTCCGGTCACCGACGAGGTCCATGCGGCCGGTGAGCATGGCGGTCTGCACGATGTAGGAGTACGCGATCCCGCTGAGGAAGTAGTCCGCTCCCGGATCGATGTACTCCCACTGCCCCACGACGTCCTCGACGAAGGCGTCCAGGTCCGGCACCTGGTCGGCCAGCCGGCCCAGGTTGTGCAGGGCGACGAGGTAGTAGAGGCCCATGTGGGTGCGCTCGACGGGCGTGATACGCCGGAAGAGGTCCCTGGCCTCGGCGAGCCGGTCCCGGCCGTGGTTCAGGTACTCCTCCGCCCGGCCGCTCAGGGCGACGGCGTTGAGCATCGTCAGCAGCGGGTAGATCCGGACGAACGCGTCCGACATGGGCTGCGGGAACGCCGGGGGCAGGTTCAGCTCGTCCGCGCGGTCCAGGTAGGACAGGACCTCCTTGACGAAGTCCCGGCCCTCGCCGGCCGTGAACCGCTCGAAGCCGAGCAGCGAGAGAACCGACAGCAGCATGGAGCCGCCTCGCCCGCGGAAGAACGGCGCCGGGATTGTCTCCAGCAGGTGCAGCGCTTCCCGGACCCGGTTGCGCCGCCCGGTCACCAGCCGGTCCTTCAGGCCGAGTTGGCCCATCGCGAGGAAGACCGCGGAGCAGGCGGACAGCTTCTCGTAGTGGCCGTGGCGGCCGGCGTTCTCGTCCTTGATCCGGTCGGGCTCGATCGTGTCGACGGCGGCGAGGATCTCCGCCGGGAAGTCCGTCCTGGCGTTCACCAGCAGGGTCCGGTCCAGGCCAAGCTTGGCGACCGCGTCCATCAGGATGCAGCCCGCCATCACCCGGAAGTAGGGGTTCTGCTCGGCGCGGACGGCGGCCAGGACCGGGCGCAGGTCCCGCTCGAGGCCGGCGCGGACGAGGGGGCGGCCGGGATCGGTGACGTCCAGGACGAAGTCGGCCAGCAGCCGGGAGAAGCGGGTGTAGGCGTCGTCGACACCTTTGGCCTCCAGCAGCGCGAACGTGTGCCGGATCCGGCGGGCGGCCTCGGGGTCGAAGGCCACGGGGTACTGGCCGAGCCCGATGCCGCGGACCATGCGGCTCCACGGCGTGGCGATCACACGGGTCTCGTTGGAGAGGTGGTGCAGGCCGTGGACCGGGACGGGGTAGGAGGCAGTGGTCATACGAGGCTCCTGGTACGGGAGTCGGGGGTGCGGGAGTCGTCCGTGCGGACGTCGGAGGGCCACGTCGGCAGCGGGGGGACGGCAAGGCCGAGGAACTCGGTACGGTCGCCTTCCAGCATCTGCAGGGCCCAGTTGAGCCACTTGACGCCCTCGCAGTAGATGGCGACCGGGCGGCGCTGGGTCTGGTAGGTGTCGACGAGGGTGCCGTCCAGTTCCTTCTGGAAGTGGAAGGGCGGCATGGCCGTGAAGTGCTGCCCCATCATGAACACGAACCGGACCAGCCAGTACGGGTCGTCGCGCAGATAGGGCGAGTCGGGGTCGTCGAGGCCGAGGGCCGCCGTCATGACGGGCGCGAACCAGTCCTCCATGCCCCGCGGTGCCCCGGGATCGACGCTGCCACCGGCCGCGACCACGTCCCGCACCCGGTAGGCCTTCTGGTACGGGTTGCCCGCGAGGAAGGCGATGTCGACGCGCGGCGTCCGGCCCTCGCCGGTGTCGACGTCCAGGGTGAACTGCTCGAAGTGGATCTCGTCGTAGTGGCCGAGGGAGTTGTGCCAGGGCTTGTTGTCGTACATGGGGTCGTCGCGGGTGTCCTCGCCCTCGCTCTTGAAGCCGATGGCCCGCGGGTCGAGGAACCTGATCCCGAGCGAGGCGGGGGTGATGGCCGCCAGCGCCGCGTCGACTTCGGCCTGCGGCGCCCCCGACTCGACGAGCGACTGGGCGCGGACCAGCGGCCCGATGTCCGTGATCTTGATGTTCTCGGTGTTGGTGTCGCCCATGACGAGGGAGTGGAAGGCCGGTTCGAGGATCTCGGCGTACCCGGGATTCCCGCGGAACCGCTTCAGCAGGGCGGGGGCGTTGAGATAGGAGACGCCGTCGACGACGATCCGCTCGGTGTCGAGGAGGTGCGCGTTGAAGGTGCCCGGTGCCGTGCGGCGGCACAGGTCCAGCCGGTCCTCGATCTTCCGGAAGTAGGAGACGTCCAACGTCGCACCCGGCGCCGGCACCCGGCCCACGCTGTGCACGTCCTCGTTCAGGACGCGGATGATCTGCTCGTAGAGCCGGGCGACCACGGCGGGCGGCGGCGTGTGCTTCTCGACGTACCGGCTGACCTCCGCCCCGGCGACGTAGCTCATCTCGTAGATGACCTCCCGGTCGACCGTGCGGTCCTCGCGGCGCAGGCGGGCCGGGACAGGGACCTCCCGTTCCAGGACGGTGTGCACCTCGGGGAAGTAGGCGCGCACCGGTTCGGGCAGTGCCCGCAGGTACTCGGCCTGCTTGCGGGCCTTCGCGAACGGCGGCAGCATCACGCCGTCGCCCTCCGGGTTCCAGCGGGCGGTCGTCAGGGCCTCACTGAGGATCTTCCGCACCGTGACGTGCTCCTCGCCGTCTTTGCGGACGAAGATCGTCATGGACTCACTGCCGCCCTGGCCGAAGCTGACCACCGACTCGTCACTGTTGATGTAGGCCTGGACCGTGCTGGAGAGGACCCGGCGACTGCGCGCGTTGGCCAGGACGCGCTCGTTCTCCTCGGTCAGCGCGAGCACGCAGTCGTACTCGAAGGCGTCAAGGGCGGGGTTGGGCCCCTTCTTCCATATCTCGGCCGGCCGCAGCACGGACAGGACACGCACGGCGTACGGCCCCGCGTCGACGTCGGCCGCCGCCAGCCGTGAACCGAGGGCGACGATCTGGCAGTTGCCGCCCAGGTGGACCCGGCGCGGCGGGCTGTCGAGGGCGCCGTCGCACAGCACGGCACGGGTGGCGTCCGCGAGGTCCTTCCGGGACTGGGCGGGCACCCCCTCGGGTGACACCAGTGGAATCCGGGCCTCGGTCAGGCCGTTCAGGATCCGCTCCACGGCTTCCGCCCCGGCGTGGGGCCCGCTCAGGGTGACCGCGTCGCTCAGCGAGAGGGCGCCGGACACGGCCAGGGCGGCGAGCCAGCCCGGGACGTCCCCGCCTTCCAGGTAGTGGTCGCTCTGTGCGAGGAGAGCGGGCCGGTGCTGGGCGAGGAGGTGGAACAGCAGGTACTGGTGGACGATGCGCTGACCGGTCGGCGGGATGCCGTCGTCGAGGAGGGCGTCGAGCAGCTGGTCGCGGATCTCGTACGCGGTCGGCTGGGTCTCCAGCAGCAGCCGGGTCCGGGCCGCGAGGACCCGCTCGTCGAGGTCGTGCGGTGCGCCGAAGTGGAAGACGACCACCTCCGGGCGGCCGGTGTGGACCGTCTGGACCCGGCTGGTCCCCGCCGGGTCCAGCACGCGCAGTTCCACGTAGGCCTTGCCCAGCAGCGCGGAGTCACCGGTGGTGATCCGCTTCTTCAGCCGTGCCCGGGTGACCAGTTCGCCCTGGTCGACGGCGATGTGCTCACGGTGGTCGCGGGTGTGCTGGAAGATCTCCAGGAACCGGTAGAAGGTGGCCGAGCCCTCCCGGTCGGGGCGCAGCATCTCCGCGGTGATGACGCGCCCCAGGGTGCGGGAGAAGTAGGCGTCGCAGAAGTCGCTGCGCGCGGCGAGGCGGAACAGCTCCCGCAGGAGGTGGTGGTCCTCCCCCGTGAGCTGCTCGCCGGTGGTGTACAGCGTCTCCAGGCGGGACAGCAGGGTGCCCACCAGGTTGACGGCGCGCAGGAAACCGGCGGTGTCGGCGTGGCTCCCGGTGTAGGCCAGGACGGGGGCGGCGAGGTCGTTGTCCCGCAGCAGTTGGACGGACTTCCCGCCCAGGCCCAGTTCCAGGACGATGTCCACGTCGAGGCCGCCGAGGGTCTCGCAGGTGTCCCGGGAGGCCATGACCTGGTCCGTCATGGCCAGTACGCCCTGGCGGACGGCATCGGCGGTGGTCAGCAGGGACATGTCGTGGTTGGACACCACCGGGACGCGGGGCTCGCCGAAGCGGATGCCATGGGCGGTGAGGAACCGTTCCAGTGCCTCGCGGGCCGGGCGCATGCGCGCGGAGTGGGCGAGGAACACGGTCGGTTCCTTCAACTCCCAGGCGGTGACGTGCGGGAACGCGGTGAGGAACCGGTCGAAGGCGGGCCTGGCACCGGAGCGCACGTAGAGGTTCGCCTGGGTCGGGGCGTAGGTCTTGTGCAGTTCGACGTCCGTGAGCGGGAACTCCGCGCACGCCTGCTCCAGGACCGCCGCGAGGTCCTCGGGGCTGTCGGCCTTCACCGCGAGCACGTGGTGCGGCTCCGGGACCAGGCGGGTGTGCCGGGCGGACTCGTCCAGGTAGGCGGCGATGGTCCGGGCGAACGCCTCGTCGGTGCTCTGTGCGCCGGCCGTCTGGAGCATCAGCGGGGTGAACGCCTGGGCGATCCGCACACCGTCGTGGACGGAGAGGGAGCCGCTGGCCACGGCGGCGGTCAGGATGCCGAAGCTTTCGCCGGTGTAGGCGACGAAGCCGACCGGTGTGCCGTTCTTCGCGATCCTCTCGCGCAGGTAGGCGTCGAGGGCCAGGCTGTGCACCAGCAGCGCCGCTCCGATGAAGCCCTGCCGCTCCATGATGCCCGCCGGCAGGGTCTCGGGGTCCATGAGCAGCAGGTCGGGGCGGCCGGGGATACCGAGGGCGCGGGCCGCGTCCCGGTAGACACGGGTGACCTCGGGGACGCCGGAGTCGATCAGTAGCCGGCCGAGGCTCCGGTAGAAGGCGCGGCTGCCCAGGCCGGGGAAGAACCCGGCCACGCGTATGCGGTCCTCGGTGCTGAGGACGTCCGCGACGAGAGCGGGGCGGGCCGGGGAAAGGACATCGGAAAGAGAGCGGGACACGGGCATCGCCTCTCGGGTTTCTGTGGCGGTAACGTCGCGCTCGCCTTTGGGCGCGGGGAATTCACGTTCCCAAGTACGGAATAGATTCTTTCCGCCCGGTCGTACCCGATTCAACACATGCCAATACAGGGTTTTTCAGGGGTCCTCAGGCTCCCGCAAGGAAATGTCAGAAGAGCGTCAACATCGCTGGTCAGCGACGCATGTTCAGCACATGAGGCGAAACGCGAAAGCAACGGCCAGGAATCAGTGATTCCTGGCCGTTGCTTTCGTCGAGCTATTTTCCCTGTACTTTTCGAGACGTCGGCGACACCTTTATCGCGTGGCCGCCTCGACCGTTTCCGCCCGAGGTGCGGAATCCGCGGCAGCGGTGCCGGAGACCCGGGAGCGGCCGCCCATGGAACCCGCCGCCACGACGACCAGTCCGGCGAGGGCGAGCCCCGCGCCGACCCACAGCGGGGAGACGAACCCGTATCCGGCGGCGAGGGCCAGCCCGCCGAGCCAGGCGCCGAGCGCGTTGCCGATGTTGAAGGCCGCGATGTTGGCTCCTGAGGCCATGGTGGGCGCGTCGTCGGCGTACTTCATGGTCCGCACCTGCAGGCCCGGCGCGGAGGAGAGCCCGATGGTACCCATCAGCAGCAGCGAGATCAGGGTCGCGACCTTGTTCTCGGCGGTGAGGGCGAAGACGCCCATGACCACGGCGAGGACGGCCATGATGCCGGTGAGGGCGGCGTTGAGGGACTTGTCCGCCGCCTTGCCGCCGACGAAGTTGCCGATGAACGTGCCGGCGCCGAACAGCACCAGCAGCCAGGGCACCGTACCGGTGGCGAAGCCGCTGACGTGAGTGAGGGTGAAGGCGATGTACGTGTAGCCGCCGATGACACCACCGAAGGCGAGGATGCTGAGCAGGATGGAGACCCAGACCTGCCCCCGGCGGAAGACGGCGAGTTCGGCGCGCAGGTCGGTCCGCGCTGCCGCCGCGGTCCGCGGGACCAGGATCTGGATGCCGATCAGCGCGACGACGCCGATGACCGTGATGGCCCAGAAGGTGGAGCGCCAGCCCAGCTGCTGGCCGAGGAAGGTGCCCAGCGGCACACCGAGGACGTTGGCGGCCGTCAGCCCGCCGAACATGAGCGCGATGGCGCCGCCCTTCTTGTTCTCGGCGACCATGTCCGAGGCGACGACCGCGCCGACGCTGAAGAAGGCTCCATGGCACAGGGCCGCGACGACCCGGCCGGTCATCAGCAGTCCGTAGCTGGGCGCGATCGCGGAGATCAGGTTGCCGGCGATGAACAGCGTCATCAGGCCGACCAGGACCTTCTTGCGGTCGAAGCGAGAGATGGCCGCGGTGAGCGCCAGGGCGCCGACGGCGACGCTCAGCGCGTAGACGGAGACCAGGTACCCGGCGACCGATTCGGAGACGCCGAAGTCGTCTGCCACCTCGGGCAGCAGTCCTACGATCCCGAACTCCGTGAGGCCGATACCGAAGCCCCCCAGCGCCAGGGCGATGAGCCCGATAGGCATGTGAAAACCCTTCGTTGCAGTGGCATGCGGTCCGGGACCGTGCCGTGCGGGACGCTTACATATCGAAGTATCGCAGAACGTCGATGCGTCATGTCAAGCGAAGCCGGGGCGAGGGGAGGCGGTTCCGGGCCACCTCGACCCGCCGGCACAGCTCGACGGACCACGCCTGACCTGCGGAAACGGTCTGCCGCTTACATATGCGTAACGTATCGATTATCCTCGATATATCAACAGTCGGCTCCGCGTCAGCACCGGAAGGGCCATGACCACACACGACACGCCGCCCACGACAGGCGACCTCGCGCCCCTGCTCGAATGTCTCAAGGCGCTCGCCAACCCCGTGCGGCTCCAAGTCCTCCAGTGGCTGCGTGAACCGGAGGAGCACTTCCCGGTCGAACCCGCAGTCACCGACCCGCGCAAGGTCGGCGTCTGTGTCAGCCACATCCAGGCCAAGACCGGACTCGCGCAGTCCACCGTCTCCGCCTACATGGCCGCGCTGGAACGGGCGGGCCTCGTGCGCTCCACGCGCGTGGGCAAGTGGACCCACTACCGGCGCGACGAGGAGCGCATCGCCTGGCTGGTCGAGGAGCTCGGACGCAGGGCCGGACAGACCCAGGCGCCGGAACTCCTCGTCCAGTAAGCGCTGTTCGCAGCCGGCCGACGCTAGGACGGGGCCCCTTCGACCGGCTCGACCGCCTCGACCGGCTCGACCGGTGCGCTTGTACGCAGACGGGGCAGCAGGCCCGGCACGGCGAGCCCCGGAAGCACCAGTCGCCACAGCGCGGAGACCCGGGCGGGCAGGTCCCGCCGGTTGCTGTAGGCCTGGGACATCACCTGCAGGCCGGTGAACGCACCGACGACGGTCGCGGCCACCTCCGGCAGATCCGTCCCCGGCAGCAGCTCCCCCTGCTTCTCGGCCTGGCCCAGAAGATCCTCGATCACCGCGACGGACTGGTTGTAGGGCCTCTGGGCCGAGGCCGCGAAGGACGACTGCTCGACGGCGAGGCGCACGCTCGCCCGCAGCACGGCATCCGTCTGCAGCCTGCGCGAGAAGGTCAGGGTCAGGTCGATGACGGCCTGCAGCCGCACCGGGTGGTCGGGCACCACGAGGGCCTCGCTCTGCGCCTCCACCAGCGCGGTCGCGATCGCCTCCTTCGAGGGGAAGTGGTGGTAGAGCGCCCCCCGGGTGAGACCGGCTCTGGCGAGGATGTCGTTCGTGCTCGCCGCGTCGTAGCCCCGCTCGCCGAACACGTCCGCCGCGGCCTCCAGGATCGAGCGTCTCGACCTGATCCCTCGCTCCTGTCGCGCCATCGCGGGGCCCTCGCATTCCAGGCTCGGAAACATACAGACTTGCTTGCATTGTATTCCGTCCTGCGAACGGTTCACCTGCCGGGACGGCCTTCGCGTCACACATGTCCGAGCCGGAAACCGACCCCGCGCACCGTCACGATCCAGCGACTCGATCCGAGCTTGTTGCGCAGGCTGCTGACGTGCGTGTCTATGGTGCGGCCCCGGTGGGACCACTCGTCGTCCCACACCTGGCTCAGCAGCTGTCGGCGGGAGACGGTGGCGCCGGGCTGCGAGGCCAGCAGGAACAGCAGGTCGAACTCCTTCGGCGTGAGTTCCACCCGTCGTCCCTCCAGCCGCAGTTCACGGGTTCCCGCGTCGATCCTGAGCGGCCCGTGCGTGATGACGGGGGCCGGTCTGTACGGGCGGGCCCGGCGCATCACCGCCTCCATCCGGGCCAGCAGCTCTCTCAGTCCGTAGGGCTTGACGACGTAGTCGTCGGATCCGGCCTGCAGGCCGAGCACCCGGTCGAGCTCCGCTCCGCGCGAGGTCACGGTGATGATCGGGACACCACCGTCCGCCCGCATCCGGCGGCACACCTCCAGCCCGTCGAGATCGGGCAGGTCGAGGTCGAGCAGGACCAGGTCGACACCGTGGTGCACCTGCAGGGCCTCGGCGGCAGTCGCGACGCTGGTCGCCAGGTGGCCGTGCCGGCACAGCTCCTGTACCAGTTCCGCCGCGGCGGGGCCGTCGCTCTCGACGACGAGAACCCGCAGCCCCTGGCCGGCTTCCGGCATCCGGTCGACCGCCCCGACAACCGGTCGGGACGCATCCATGACCTGCCGATTCATCCCGCTCTCCTCCCGCAGGAACGCCAAGTCGAACTGTTGAGCGTTCACCTCAGGCGACGGTACCAGGCAGGTCTGTCTGTTTGTCAACGCGACTTTAGCGGACAGCCCGCACGGCAGACCATTCGGAAGT
Source organism: Streptomyces sp. NPDC101152 (assembly GCF_044768275.1). Classification (NCBI taxonomy): domain Bacteria; kingdom Bacillati; phylum Actinomycetota; class Actinomycetes; order Kitasatosporales; family Streptomycetaceae; genus Streptomyces; species Streptomyces sp. NPDC101152. The sequence continues at coordinate 192,932 of NZ_JBIWPO010000004.1, forward strand.
TAAGCCATCAAATGCGGTCATTCCACCTCCACTCCGCAAGCCGGCCGCCCCTCCCGGCGATCCAACGATGCGCAAAGCGAACGTAACCACCGCGTTAAACAAACAGGTGCTCACTTATTTAACCCGGCCTTACTTTGAAACCAGGCCGACCTGTCTGTATGTTGACGATGCACGCATTCCATCGACGACGGGGGGTCGGGACACGCATCCCAGTCGACCCCTGTCCGCACCCAGACAGGAGAGCCCGCGGATGCTCAGCACCGTCACCGGCCCGCTTCTGACGACCACCGTCCCTCGGGAATACGTCCACCGCGCCTCCGTGGCGGAGGTGTTCCTCACCGACTGGAAGGCCGAACCAGGCGGGTCGGCGGAGCTCGCCAACCGCTTCGTGGTCCACGCCCAGTGGCCGCGCAGCCACGCGCTGTTCGCTCCGTCGGACGGCCACCAGGACCCGTTACTCCTGGTCGAGTCGATCCGACAGATCGGAAGCCTGCTCGCCCACGCCGAGTACGGGGTCCCCTTCGGCCACCAGTTCCTGATGTGGGACATGTCCTTCGAGGCCACGGCCTCGGCGTTCGACGCCGACTCCGCCCCGACCGAGGTCGAACTGCACACGGTGTGCAGCGACATCGTCCGCCGCGGCCGGACCGTGGCGGGCATGCGCTACGAGGTCTCGGTCCGGCGGGCCGGCGTCACCGTGGCGAGAGGCGGCGCGAGCTTCAGCTGCACCAGCCCCGCGGCCCACCGGCGGCTGCGCGCCGACCGTCCCACCACGACGGGTCGCGCCCTACCGACGCCGACCGACCCGGCCACGGTGGGCCACACGGACCCGCGGCACGTCGTGCTCGCCGCTCCGCAGACACCCGGCGAGGCCCGCTGGGAGCTGCGGGTCGACACCGGCCACCCGGTCTTCTTCGACCACCCGGTGGACCACGTTCCCGGCATGATGCTGATGGAGGCCGCCCGGCAGGCGGCCCGTGCCGCCACCCGGCAGCCCCGGGCCCTTCTCCTCGGTATGGACAGCGAGTTCACGCGCTACTGCGAGCTCGACGCCCCCTGCCGGATACAGGCCCGGCCGCTCGCCTCCGACACCCCCGGGCACGTCCGGGTCGAGGTGCGCGGCGTCCAGCAGGGCGAACAGGTCTTCACCGCCGACCTGGCGCTGCGCCGTCCGGCCGCATGACCCGACCCCACCTCCCAAGGACGGAGACCCTCACGTGCGCAGCGTTCTGATCACCGGAGCCGCGGGCTTCGTCGGCGGCCACGCGGTCCTCGAGGCCGCGCGCCAGGGGGTGGAACTCACCCTGCTGTCGCACCGCCGACCGGTCCCGGACGCCGGACCCGGTCACCGCCTCCGGTCCGCGGACCTCGCCGACCCCCAGTCGCTGCGCGGCGTGTGCGAAGGCGTGGACGTCGTGCTGCACTGCGCGTCGTACATCGGTTCGGCGCCGGGCCCCAACGAGTCGGTCAACGCCCGGGGGACCCGGCACCTGGTCGCCGAGGCCCGTCGCGCGGGGGTGTCCCGCATCGTGTACGTGAGCACGGCGTCCGTCTACGGCCGGGGCGTCTTCCGGAGCGCGCACCCCGCGGACCTGGTCCGCAGCCCCGGCTCGCCCACCTCGGCGAGCCGGGCCGCGGCTGAGGACGCCGTCCTCGAGGCGGGCGGGATCGTCCTGCGGCCCCATCTGGTCCACGGGCCGGGGGACGTGTGGATGGTCCCGGGGCTGGTGCGGCTGCTGCGTGCGCTGCCCGGCAGCGTCGAGGGCTGGACCGCCCGGCTGTCGGTCGTCTCCGTGCACGACCTGGCCCGGCTCGTGGTCGGCGCGGGTCTCGCGCCCGCGGCCGACCTGACGGCCACCGTCTACCACGCGACCCATCCCGCGCCGGTCACCGCGGACGCGCTGCTGCGCGCGGTGGCCGCCTGCGCCTCGCTGCCCTGGCCCGAACGCGTCCTCTCGCTGCCCCGGGCGCGGGACCTTCTCGCGGCGGACCCCCGGGCCTCGCACGCGCTGGACATGGTGCGCACCGACCACTGGTTCGACGGCGTCCCGCTCTGGCGTGACCTCGGTCTGCCACCCGGCCCGGGCTTCCCTGCCGCATTCGCCGAGTCGGCGAGCTGGTACCGCGACGCGCCGGCCCCGGCATGAGCGTCGTCGCGCCCCCTCACACCTGCACGATCGGCTCCCGGGTGAACAGTGCTCCCATGCTCGGCGCGTTCACCCGTCGCTCCGCGAGCCGCAGGCCCTCCCACACCGTGACCTGGTTGGCGGTGAGGACCGGCTTGCCCAGTTCCTTCTCCAGGGCCGGGATGTGGGCCGCCGTGTGCAGGGCCGTGTCCGGCAGGAGGAGGGCCTCGGCGTCGGGCCGGTCGGCGTCGCGGGCCAGCAGGAAGACCTCCGCCTCGCCCCAGGTGCCGACCTCCGCGGCCGTGACGATCCCGGCGCCGCGGACGGACGTCACCTCCAGGCCGCCCGCGCCGAGGAAGTCCGCGAAGAGCCCGGCCACGTCCTCGGGGTAGGTCGCGCCGACCGCCACCCGCCGCACGCCGAGCTCCTGGGCCGCGTGCACGAAGGCGAAGGACGTGGAGGAGGCGGGCAGGCCGGCCGTGACGGCGAGGGTGCGCACCTGTTCGTGGGCGCCGTCCCAGCCGTACACGAAGCTGCCGCTGGTGCACGCCCAGACGACGGACTCGGCGCCGCCCATGCGCAGTTCGTCGACGCCCGCCGCGAGCCGCTCGGCCGAGCCCATCTCCCGCAGGGCGTCCACCCGGTGGGCGTCCGTACCGATGTCGGTGTGAACGACGTCGAGGCGGATGTCGCTGCCGAGCAGTTGCTCGATGCGCGCGTAGTCGTCCTCGGCGGAGTGCCCCGGGTAGAGGAATCCGAGTGCGGTCATGGCCTGCCTTCCTGCTGTTCACCGTCCGGGAGCTGTGGCACCACGGGACCCGAGCGCGCCGCCGGATCGATCAGCGCCTGGTACGGTCCCACCGCTCGGGTACCCAGCCGCGCCAGCGCAGCCCACATCGTCACCTGGTTGGCCGAGATCACCGGGATGCGCAGTTCGGCCTCCAGTTGCGGGATGACGTCGTAGGTCGGCAGGTTGGTGCAGCTGATGAACAGCGCGTCGGCGGCGCGCCGCACCGCCTTGTGCGCCATGGCGACCACCTCGCGGTACGGCACCTTCCAGATGTGCCTGGTCAGGCCCATGTAGGCGCACCCGGTGACCTGGACACCCGCCTCGGCGACGTACGCCTCCAGGGCGCGGGTGACGGACACGGTGTACGGCGTCACCAGCGCCACCCGGCGTGCGCCGAGCGCCGCCAGTGCCTCGAGGAGAGCCCCCGAGGTGGTGACCGAGGGAAGCGCGCCGGCCCGGGTCATCGCCGCGCACATCGCCCGCTCCCCGGCGATCCCGCCGACGAAGCTGCCGGAGGTGCAGGCGTAGGCGACGACCTCGGGCGAGATCGCGGTCAGGGTGCGTACCGCGTCGTCCAGGGTCTCGTGCTCGCTGACCAGCCGGGCGAGGTCGAGACTGACCTCGACCGGCACGTACGGCGTGCGCGTCAGGTGCAGCGAGACGTCGTCGGGGACCCAGCGCCACAGCTCACGGTCCAGGGCGAAGTCGAACGGGGCGACGACTCCGACACCGCGCTGCGGCCGGGGGCCACCGAGAAAGGACACGTCCATGACGGGCACCGCCCTCACTGTGCGAAAGGGGTGAGCAACGGACCGTACGTACGCCCGTGTTGACGAAGGTAGGTTCGGGTGCGAGCGTGGTCAAACCTCGCATGTCAGACGGCCACCCCGCACCGGAAACGAGTCCCTCTGCATGACCATCCCCACGGTCCTCGTCCTGGACGCCGAACCTCTCCCCCGCCTCGGGCGCCTCACCGGTCGCGCCCGTGTCGAGCACACCGACGAGGCGGGCCTCGCCGAGCGGCTGCCGTCCGCGGACGTGCTGCTGGTCTGGGACTTCGCGTCCCGGGCCGTGCCGTCCGCGTGGCCGGGTGAGGGGCCGCGGCCGCGCTGGGTGCACACGGCGAGCGCGGGCGTGGACCATCTGATGTGTCCGGAACTCGCCGCCTCCGACACGGTGGTGACCAACGCGCGCGGCGTCTTCGACCAGCCGATCGCCGAGTACGTCGCCGCCCTCGTCCTCGCCATGGCCAAGGACCTGCCGAGGACGCTGGAGCTGCAGCGGGAGCGGACCTGGCGGCACCGGGAGAGCCAGCGGGTGGCGGGCACACGCGCGTGCGTGGTCGGTTCCGGGCCGATCGGCCGGACGATCGCCCGCACGCTGAAGGCGCTGGACATCAACACGGCGCTGGTCGGGCGCACCCCGCGCACCGGCGTCCACGGCCCCGACGACCTGGACCGGCTGATCTCCCGCGCCGACTGGGTGATCGCCGCGGCCCCGCTCACCGAGCAGACGCGGGGCATGTTCGACGCCCGCCGCTTCGACGTGATGCAGCCCTCGGCCCGTTTCATCAACATCGGGCGCGGCGGCCTGGTCGTCGAGCAGGACCTCGCGGACGCCCTCGCCAAGCGGTGGATCGCGGGCGCCGCCCTGGACGTCTTCGAGCACGAACCCCTCACCCCCTACAGCCCGCTGTGGCGGGTCCCCGGCCTGATCGTGTCCCCGCACATGAGCGGCGACACGGTCGGCTGGCGCGATGAACTCGGCGCCCAGTTCGTGGAGTTGTACGAGCGCTGGGCGGCCGGGCGGCCGCTGCTGAACGTGGTCGACAAGCAACGGGGGTATGTACCCGGACGCTGAACCGCCGAGCCATGAAGGGCAGATGCAGATGTCGGACCTCGACCTCACCGAGCTGACCGCCGCACGTCTCGTCGAGGGGTACCGCAAGGGCGAGTTCAGTCCCGAGGAGGCGACGCGGGCCGCGCTGGAACGGGCCGAGCGGATCCAGCCGGAGGTGAACGCCTTCGTACGGCTGCTGGCGGACGAGGCGCTCGCGCAGGCCCGGGAGTCGACCGAGCGGTGGCGGCGGGGTGAGCCGAAGGGGCTGGTCGACGGGGTCCCCACGACCGTCAAGGACATCATCCTGCTGCGCGGGGCGCCCACCCTCAAGGGCTCGAAAACCGTCTCGGAGCAAGGGAGTTGGGACGAGGACGCGCCCTCCGTCGCCCGGCTGCGCGAGCACGGCGCCGTGTTCCTCGGCAAGACCACGACCCCCGAGTTCGGCTGGAAGGGCGTGACGGACTCGCCGCTGACCGGCGTGACCCGCAACCCGCACGACCCGTCCCGCACCGCCGGCGGCTCCAGCGGGGGCGCGGCGGCCGCCGTCGCCCTCGGCGCGGGCCCACTCGCGCTCGGCACGGACGGCGGCGGCAGCGTCCGTATCCCGGCCGCGTTCTGCGGGATCTTCGCGCTGAAGCCGACGTACGGCCGTGTCCCGCTGTATCCGGCGAGCGCCTTCGGCACGCTGGCGCACGTCGGCCCGATGACCCGGGACGCGGCGGACGCGGCGCTGCTGCTCGACGTGATCGGGGTGCCGGACAGTCGCGACTGGTCGGCGCTGGGCCCGCCGCCCGGGTCGTTCTCGGCGGCGCTGGCGGGCGGGGTGCGGGGGCTGCGGGTCGCGTACTCGCCGTCCCTGGGCGGGCAGGTGGCGGTCCAGCCTGCGGTGGCCGCCGGGGTGCGCCGCGGGGTGGAACGGCTGGCGGAACTCGGCGCGTACGTCACCGAGGCGGACCCCGACTTCACCGACCCGGTGGACGCCTTCCACACCCTGTGGTTCTCCGGGGCGGCCCGGGTGACCCAGCGACTCTCGCCGGAACAACGGAAGTCGCTCGACCCGGGCCTGCGGGAGATCCGGGCGGCGGGCGCCCGCCTGTCCGCCCTCGACTACCTGGCCGCCGTCGACGTCCGCATGGAACTCGGCCGCCGCATGGGCCGCTTCCACGGCTCCTACGACCTGCTCGTCACCCCGACCCTCCCGATCACCGCGTTCGAGGCGGGTGCCGAGGTCCCGAAGGGCTCGGGGCACCGGCGCTGGACGGGCTGGACGCCGTTCACGTACCCCTTCAACCTGACCCAGCAGCCGGCGGCGACCGTCCCGGTCGGCAGCGACGGGGACGGCCTGCCGGTCGGCCTCCAACTGGTGGCCGCGCGGCACCGCGACGACCTGGTGCTGCGCGCGGCGCACGCGCTCATGTCCGGCGGAAGCTGAGCGTCTCCCCCGCCGCCCCCGACCGCCACAGGTCGTTGCAGCCCTCCGCCATCGCCGCGAGGCCCTCGACGACCTGGCCCCAGACGATGCCGGGGACCCAGCCGACGTCGGCGTTCAACAGGAGGTTGTTGCGTTCGTAGAACAGGGCGAGGTCGACGACCGTGGTGCCGGCGCGGACCTCGCGGTCGTAGCCGTAGGCCTTCGTGCCGAGTTCCGTGCCGGCGAAGGAGAAATAGCAGAGATCTCCGGGAATGGGGGTGACTGTCGGGTTTTCCAGGGGTGGTTCGGATGTCGCGAACGGAGGGAAGAGGGCGTAGATCTCGTTGCGCGCGTATTTCGCGTGGTAGACGTCACCGCCCAGCGGGAGGGCGTCCCACACCGCCGCACAGGTGAGGGGAGCACGGTCGTCGAGCAGTTTCGCCGTGCAGGTGATTCCGCGTTTGACCAGCGAGACTTCTATGTAGCGGTCAGCCATGTCATCCATGGTGCATACATCGCATGCCTTCGGGTAGCCGCGCCGCCATGGCTCCACCTTTTGGGTACGCAAACGACAGAGACACACCCGGGACCACACGCCGATCGCTGCTCGCGGGGGTGGCGGCGCTCGGTGCGCTGGGGGCCGCGGGGTGCAGCCGCGTGGCCACAGCGTCCACCGTCGCGGGCGGTGACCTGCTCGAACGCCTCCGTGCCGCCGGTGTCGTACGGCTGGGGATCGCCGGTGAGATCCCGTTCGGGTACATCGACAAGAACGGTCAGTTGACCGGTGAGGCACCCGAGTTGGCCAAGGTCATATTCAAACGGCTCGGCATCGACAAGGTGCAGCCCGTGCCGACGGAGTTCGGTTCGCTGATTCCGGGCCTGAATTCCCAGCAGTTCGACGTCGTGGCGGCCGGTATGTACGTCAACCCGGAACGCTGCCAGCAAGTGATCTTCGCGGACCCCGACTATCAGATGCTCGATTCCTTCATCGTCCGCAAGGGAAATCCAAAAGGTCTTCACAACTACAAGGACGTCGTCGCCAAGAAGGCGAAGTTCGCCACCGGCACCGGATATGCGGAGATCCAGTACGCCGTCGAGGCCGGATACAAGCAGAGCGACATCCTCATCGTGCCGGACCAGGTCGCCGGACTGAACGCCGTGGAGGCGGGGCGCGTCGACGTCTTCGCCGGTACGGCGCTCACCGCCCGGGAAGTGGTGAAGAAGTCGAGCAAGGCGGAGGCCACCCAGGCCTTCGCACCCCTGGTCGGCGGCAAGCCGCACGTCGACGGCGGCGCCTTCGCGTTCCGGCAGACCGAGACCCGGCTGCGGGACGCCTTCAACGTCGAGCTGCGCCGGCTGAAGAAGAGCGGCGAGCTGTTCCGGATCCTGCGCCCCTTCGGCTTCACCCGGGACGAGATGACCGATCTGACCGCGAAGCAGCTGTGCGGCGGCGGGAAGAGCGGAGCGAGCTGATGACCACCGGACTCTGGGAACTCGTCCTCAAGGGTGTCTGGACCACCGTCCAGCTGCTGGTCCTCAGCAGCCTGCTGGCGGCCGCCGTCTCCTTCGTCGTCGGTGTCGCGCGCACCCACCGGCTGTGGATCGTCCGCTTCCTCGCGGGCTTCTACACCGAGGTGTTCCGCGGGACCTCTGCCCTGGTGATGATCTTCTGGGTGTTCTTCGTGCTGCCCCCGGCCTTCGGCTGGCAACTGGTGCCGATGTGGGCGGGCACGCTGGCGCTCGGGCTGACCTACGGCGCGTACGGCTCGGAGATCGTGCGCGGCGCGCTGAGCGCGGTCGACCCGGCGCAGCAGGAGGGCGGGATTGCGCTCAGCTTCACGCCCTGGCAGCGGCTGCGGCTGATCCTGCTGCCGCAGGCGGTACCGGAGATGATCCCGCCGTTCTCCAACCTGCTCATCGAACTGCTCAAGGGCACCGCGCTGGTGTCGGTCATGGGCATGGGCGACCTGACGTTCAGCGCCAACCTGGTGCGGCTCGCGCTGCAGCAGAGCGCGGAGATCTACACGTACGTGCTGCTGATCTACTTCGTGATCGCGTTCCTGCTCACCCGGGTCATGCGCGGCCTGGAGAAGAAGCTGAAGACCGGTGTCGGCAGGGCTCCCGAGCGCAAGGTGACGGCTCCTGAGCCCGTGGGCGCCGGCGTCGGCGCCGGTGTGGGAGGTGGTTCCCGGTGAACTGGGACTGGAACGCCGTGAGCGACTTCATGCCGCACTTCTGGGACGGCGTGCTCGTCACCCTGCAGGCCCTCGCGCTCGGCTCGCTGATCGCGTTCGCGCTGGGCCTGGTGTGGGCGCTGCTGATGCGGACGCCGAGCCGCTGGGTGCGCTGGCCGGTCGGCGTCGTCACCGAGTTCGTGCGCAACACCCCGCTGCTGGTGCAGCTGTTCTTCCTCTTCTACGTGATGCCCGAGTGGGGACTGACGATGTCCGCGCTGACCACCGGCGTCATCGGCATCGGCCTGCACTACTCGACATACACCATGCAGGTCTACCGCGCCGGCATCGAGGGCGTGCCGGCCGGCCAGTGGGAGGCCGCGACGGCGCTGAACCTGCCCCGGCTGCGGACCTGGCAGGTGGTGATCCTGCCGCAGGCGATCCGCCGCGTGGTGCCGGCGCTCGGCAACTACGTCATCGCGATGCTCAAGGACACGCCGATGCTGATGGCGATCACCGTGCTGGAGATGCTCGGCCAGGCCCGGCTCTTCTCCCAGCAGCACTTCCAGTTCACCGAGCCCCTCACGGTGATCGGCGTGGCCTTCATCGTCATTTCCTATCTGGCCTCCCTTCTTCTGCGAGCTCTGGAGCGACGCCTTGTCCACTGACGCCCCCCTGATGAACGAACCCGACGCCCACGCGAACCCGCCGGTGGACGGCAGCGAGCTGATCCGGCTCGAACAGGTCACCAAGCGGTTCGGCGACAACACGGTCCTGGACCGGCTGGACTTCTCCGTCGACTCCGGCAAGCACGTCACGCTGATCGGCCCCTCCGGCTCCGGCAAGACGACGATCCTGCGGCTGCTGATGACGCTGACCAAGCCCGACGAGGGCACCATCACCGTCGACGGCCGGCAGCTGTTCCCGGCGCCCGAGAAGGAGGTCCGCGAGGTCCGCAAGAAGATCGGGATGGTCTTCCAGCAGTTCAACCTGTTCCCGAACATGAGCGTGCTGCGCAACGTCACCGAGGCGCCCGTCACCGTCCTCGGCATGTCCCGGGACGAGGCGGAGCAGCGGGCCCGCGAGCTGCTCGACCTGGTGGGCCTCGCCGACAAGGCCGGCTCCCGCCCGACCCAGCTCTCCGGCGGCCAGCAGCAGCGTGTGGCGATCGCCCGCGCGCTGGCCATGCGTCCGCAGGTGCTGCTCCTCGACGAGGTGACCTCGGCGCTCGACCCGGAACTGGTCGCCGGCGTCCTGGACGTGCTGCGGGACATCGCCCGCACCACCGACATCACGATGCTGTGCGTGACCCACGAGATGAATTTCGCCAGGGACATCTCCGACCAGGTGCTGATGTTCGACTCCGGACGGGTCATCGAGTCGGGGCCGCCGGAGAAGATCTTCAGCGAGCCGGAGCAGGACCGTACCCGGGAATTTCTGAGCGCTGTGCTCTGACGTGGAAAGTTGAACGCGGTTCAACCTCCGAGGTCCGGGGCGCGGGTCATGTCTTTGGCATATGTCAGAGTGCCTGCGCCCCTGTTGAGAGCCGTACCCGTGCGCCGGAATCTCGCCAACAACCGCTCCCGACAAGGCCCTTGGCCGTTATCGTGGTAGTGATTCGCTGACCGGATTGCGGCCCAGTAGTAGCGAGCGCAGGGGGAAACCGTGGCGCTGCTGTATTCGCCCGGGGGACACCCCCCGGACCCCCGGCCGATCCTGCTCGCACCCGACACATCACTGCGAGGTGAGCTGTCATGAGGATCGAGCCGACCGCGCCGTACCACTCGGCCCAGGACGCCCTGCGCGTCCTGGAGACAGTGGCCCGGCACACCACCGGAATCACCGACGTCGAACTCGCCAGGCTCACCGGCCTCACCCCGGAGCGGCTGACCACCCTCCTGAGGATGCTGCGCCGCGAGGGCTACGTCGAGCAGATCACCGATGGCGCCTACATCACCGGCGACGCCCTGACCCGCCTGAGCTCCGCCGAGAGCCACGAGCAGGCGCTGCGCGACAAGCTCCAGCGCACCCTGGACCGGCTGCGCGACTCGGTGGGCGCGGCGGTGTACCTGAGCCGGTACGTCGACGGCGAGGTGAAGGTGTCCCAGTACGCCGACGGGCCCACGACCCCCGTCGTCCACGAATGGGTCGACTTCCGCTACTCCGCCCACGCCACCGCGATCGGCAAGAGCCTGCTCGGCCAGCTCGACAGCAACGGCCGCCGCGACCATCTCTCCCGGCACAAGATGGCGCGCCTCACCTCGCGCACCATCACCAGCGACAAGCTCCTGCTGCACCGCCTGGAGTCCCAGCCGCCGTCGGTGCCCCACCTCGACCTCCAGGAGTACGCGATCGGCACGGTCTGCGCGGCCGTACCGATCACCGCCGGCTCCACGGTCGGCTGTCTGGCCCTGTCCCTGCCCGTCCAGGACGCCCACCGCCTGCGCCGCGCCGCCGAGGCCCTGAACCGGAACGCGGCCCCGGTCCTGCTCTCGCTGGCCATCTGAAGAGACCCGGGGGTGGTCACGAGCACCCCCACGGACCAGGTAGTATTTTCTTCGTCGCCAGCCGCTCGACACAGATCGAACGGCAGGCGTGAGTCATGCGCCGCTAGCTCAGTTGGTTAGAGCAGCTGACTCTTAATCAGCGGGTCCGGGGTTCGAGTCCCTGGCGGCGCACAGACGGCATGGCCCCTCGCAGCAGTAGCGGGGGGCCTTCGCCATTGACGGCGAGCCCTCTCCCCAGAGCCGGATCCTCCCGGGCGCGACAGGGCCGGCTGGGGGCCTGGGGGTTACCCCCCGGGAGACACAGCATCAGCGGGTCCGGGGTTCGAGCCCCTGGCGGCGCACGATGTCGATGGCGAGGCGTGTTCGCGGACAGCGCGAACGGCCTCACCATCGTCGTTTCTGCGCGGCTGCGCCGCGCGTTGTGGGGGCTTCGCCACCCACACCCCCACCCCCTCAGGCGAGGTCTCTCGTGGACGCCAGGGCCCCTTCGGCGTCCCCCGGTGTCAGCCGTCGGTACGTCCGTTCGCCCGGTGGGCGCCACCACACCGGATCGTCGCAGTGGACCCCCTCCTTCCGCAGCCGGGCACGGTGGATCTTGTTCGTCGCTGTGACCGGCATCCGGTCCACCACCCGCACGAACCGGGGTGCCATCTTCGTCCCGAGATCCGGCTGGGCGTCCAGGAACCCGGCGAATTCCGCCGGCTCGAAGCGCCCGGCGATCGTCGCCATCACCTGGTCCCCGGTCACCGGGTCCGGCACGGCGTAGACGGCTACCGCGTCCGCGCCCTCGTAGCGGGCGAGGATGTTCTCGATCATCGCGGCGGCCAGGTTCTCGCTGTCGACGCGGAGCCGGTCGTCCGTGCGGCCGGCGAAGTAGAGGTAGCCGTCGCCGTCCCGGTAGAAGAGGTCGCCGGTCCAGTACGCACCGTCCCGGCGCCGCTCGGCCTCCGCCGCCGCGTTGCGCCAGTACCCCTCGAAGGGGTTCGGTCCGCGGTTGACCAGCTCCCCTATCGCCTCGTCCCCGTTGACCAACTGCCCGGCCGCGTCGAACACCGCCGGCCGGCACTCCCGCCCCGTCTCCGGATCGAGCACGACGAGACCGGGCGCCGCCCTCCCCACCGCCCCGGCAGGCGTCCCCGGCGACCACTGGATCGCCGCCCCGCCCTCCGAGGAGCCGTACCCCTCCACCAGCCGCACCCCGAACCGCCGCTCGAAGGCCGCCGCGTCCACCGCCCCCGCCTCGGTGCCGAAACCGAGCCGCAGCGGGTTGTCCCGGTCGTCGGCACGCTCCGGCGTTGCCAGGATGTACTGCACCGCCCGTCCCACGTAGGTGAAATACGTCGCCCCGAACCTCCGTACGTCCGTCAGGAACCCGGACGCCGAGAACCGCCGCCGCAGCGCCACCCCCGCTCCGGCGGCCAGCGCGGGCGCCCAGTCGGCGATCACCGCGTTGCCGTGGAACATCGGCATGCAGATGTAGTGCAGGTCCTCGCGCCGCACCCCGAACTGCCCGACCAGGGAGGCTCCGGCGGCCGCCAGCCGGCCCTGGCTGCAGATCGCCGCCTTGGGGGCGCCGGTCGAGCCCGAGGTGAAGTACAGCAGCAGCCGGTCGGCGGGCCGGGCCCGGGAGGCGTCCGGCTCAGCGCCCGCGTACGGCGCGAGGAGGTCGGCGTACTCCTCGGTGTCGGTCAACAGCAGGCGTACGCCGGGGAGTTCGAGGTCCGCCAGGAGCGGGAGGTGGGAGCGCCCGGTGACCAGGACGCGGCACTCGGTGTGCAGGATGTCCCGGGCCAGTTCGGGGCCGCGCCGGGTGGGGTTGATGCCGGCGACGGCGGCTCCCGCGAGGGCTGCCGCGCTCAGCCACAGGGGGTACTCGGGGGTGTTGTCGAGCAGCACCCCCACATGCGGCTCGGCACCGGCCGGCAGGAGGTCGGCCAGCAGGGCCGCTCGGGCCGCGGCGCCGGCGGCCACCTCGTGATGGGTGAGCACCTGCTCCTCGAACCACAGCCCCGGACGGTGGTCACCCCACCGCTCGGCCACCAGCTCCGCGACCGTGCGCCTCCTGGAGTCCATGGAGCCGCACGGTAGTTGACGGACCGTCAGATGGGGAGCCTCACGGCATGACCACGTGCGTGACGTCGCGCATGAAGCCGAAGCCCGCGTGCACCGTAACCATGAACATGACACAGAACCCGATGAACACGCCGAAGAACGCCAGCAGGCACCCCTGCTCGGCTATGAGCCGCCCCGGCGTCGGCGGCTTCGCCGTGGCCCGCTCCGGGTGCTCGGCCAGGTAATGCACCGTGACGATGTCACCCGTCACGATCGTCCGCGGCCCGCCTCCCTCCTCGAACCGGACCGGACGGCCCTCACGGGTGACGAACTCGTACACGTGGTGCAGGGTCGTCCTGACGGAGGTGTCCCCGCCCCCTCTGGTCGTCGTGTACGTGTTCAGGCACCGCGCCTCGGCGGTGAGTCCGCCGTTCCAGGCGCTGCTGAGATGCCAGGCACGCCTCAGGACGCTGATCAGGGCGATGAGCGCGAAGGCGATCATGAGGCCGGGCACGAGGTAGAAGAAGGCTTCCATACGATCCCCCGAGGTCGGTCCGCCGGCCTCGTCCGGCTGGCGTGGCAGGACCCTACCCACGCCGGCCGCGCGCCGGGCTCAAGGAAACCTCAGAACGTGACGCCGGTCACGGCCCTTGTTCGCCCCGCCCCGCGCAGAACGCCACCGTCAGGTCCTTCACCAGCGCCTTGCGCTCGTAGTCGTCGAGTTCCACCAGCCCCCGCACGGTCAGCCGGGTCACCGTGTCCTCCACCGAGTCCACGACCGACGCGAGCATGCCCGCCCGCTGCTGGGCGTCCAGCGCGGCGATCCGGCGGCGGTGCATCGCCGCGGCCACCTCGGGCGCGTACTCCACCCGGACCGGCCGCACGGAGAAGACCTCGAGCCCGACCGGCGCCGCGTCCGCCGCGACCAGCCGGGTCAGCGCGTCCCCGGCCGCCTCCACCGACCCCCGCGCCCCGCCCGGCGGCTCCACCGGCACCTGGGCGAGGGCCGCCTCCACGCACTCGCGCAGATACGTCTCGTGGTCCTCCACGCCCAGCACGGCCCTCGCGGTGTCCCGCACCCGCCACACCACCAGCACGACCACCCTGAGCGCGACCCCGTTGCCGTCCGCCGCCTGCATCGGCTCGCTGCGCCAGTGCCGCAGCCGTACGTCGACCCGGCGGCGCAGCAGCAGCGGGTTGACCCACATCAGGCCGGTGCGCCGGACCGTCCCCCGGTAGCGCCCGAACAGTCCGAGCACCCAGGCCCGCCCGGTGCGGCCGCGGGCCAGCCCGCCGAACCCGAACAGCCCGAGGGCACCGGCGCCCGCGTACCCGGCCCACTGCACGGGCCCGAGCCCCGCCCCCGCGTCCCCCGGCAGCCGCAGGGCGTGCACCGCGAGCGGTGGCAGCACCCCGGCCCACCAGGAGTTCGCGACGCACCCCGCCATCCCGCACACCCCGGCCAGGACCCCCGCGACTCCGGGCAGCACCCTGGCCGGCCGCTCGACCAGCTCCGGGTCGACCCGCACCGCCGGCCGGGCCTTCGCCGCCACCGGCCGCCGGAAGCGCGGCGCTTCCCTGCCGTCCCGGAGCGGCAGGAACGGCTGCTCGCCGGTGTCCTGCCGGCGCCCCACGACCACCGGTGAGGCCGGCACCGGCTCCGGGTCAGGGTCGTCGCGGAACAGCAGGTGGACGGGGATCTCCATGGTCGACTCGTTGTGGATGAGCCGGCCCGCTCTGGGCGGTCCCTCGGACTCGGGTGTCGGTGATGTGGTCGTCGTACTCATGCGTGCCTCCAGCCTCCGCGCCAGATGCGTCATGACAGATGGGGTGGTCGAAGCCGTGGCCGGCTACGAGAACAGCCGCCGCCAGGTCTCCGGCCCCGGATACCCGTTCGCCGCGCCGCCCCGCCAGCCCTGGCTGCGCTGGAAGGCCTCGACGTTACGGCGGTCCGCCTCGCTCCAGCGCGGACCGGGACCGGACGTGTAGTACGTGCCGAACCCTTTCTTCACCAGCTGCTCGCCGAGCAGGGTGACGTACTTGTTGACGGCCCCGGGCCGGAACAGCCCGCGCCCGGGATACCCGGCGACCCCGTGGGACGCCGGAACTCCGGGCGAAACGGTCGTTCCGGCCGCCCCGCCGGTCCCAGCCGCCGGGATGTCCTTCCCCTTCCCGGTGACCAGCAGGTTCCAGGTCCGCGGTCCCGGCAGCCCGTCGGCGTCGGCGCCCGTCCAGCCCTGGGCGAGCTGGAAGACCCGGGTGGCCCGCTGGTCGGAGTCGGACCAGCGGGGCCCCGGGCCCCTGGAGTAGAAGCGGGCGGCGCCGCGCGCGACGAGCAGCTGCCCGAGCCGCGTGACGTGGGCGTTGTCCGCGCCGGGACCGAAGGACGCCGCTCCCGGGAACGCCGTCGCCGCGCCCCGAGCGGCGGACGTGTCCGTGGAGTTCGGGGTCGCGCCCGCGGTGTCCGGCGCGAGCCCCTTGTACCGGTAGGGGACGTACTGGTCCGAGTGGCTCCAGTAGGCGTACGGGGTGGCCTGACGGCGGGCGCTCGGGGGCGTCTCCTCGTACGCGACGTAGGAGGTGTGGGTGTGGTCCGTCCAGCCGCCGAAAAGGACGACGTGCGAGCCTTTCTCGGGGTCGGCGGGATTGTGGAACAGCAGAATGTCGCCGGGCTGCAGTTCCTCCTTGGAAATGCGGATCCCGTACGTGCCGAGGCTGCCGGTCCATTCGTTGTCGGGCAGCCGCCAGGCCATCGAGACAAAGCCCGAGCAGTCCTGCCGGTAACCGTCGGACCAGTAGTCGTCCATGCTGTACGGCACCTTGGCGGCGACCCAGGTCTTGGCCCGGTTGATGATCTCCGCGCGGGTGATGGCGGGGACCCGTACGGCGTGCTGCGCGTCGGCCGGCATGCCTCCCGGGCCGTACAGCGGGGCCCTGCCCCCCTGCGGGGTCTGGGGCTCGTCACCTGCGGCAACGCCGGGTCCCGGGGAGACGTACGGAGCCGCGAGCGCCGGCACCGCGTGACCGGTGCCGAGGGTGGCGGACGCGGCGGACGCGGCGACGATCACGACACGCTGCGCGGGCCGGCACCGGGCCGACCGCGGCCCCGGCGAGGACTGGGCGCGCGGAAGGACACGGCGCCAGTACGCGCATCCAGGGCAGTCGCAGTCGCTCGCCGGGTCGAATTCCTCGAAGACCGGAGTCTCCATGCGATTCCCCTCACGCTCAAGATGGAAATGACCGCGCTCGTGCACGTCGATCAGTTTCCCAACCCTCCTCCCGACGCGCATTCTGACGGTCCGAATGACGTACGGGCCCGGTCCGCACCCCGGCCGACCCGACAGGTGGTCGAGGGCACCCCTCGGGGTCCGGTAGAGTTACGCCGTCAGCAGGCGCCGCTAGCTCAGTTGGTTAGAGCAGCTGACTCTTAATCAGCGGGTCCGGGGTTCGAGTCCCTGGCGGCGCACGCACACCGAAGGCCCTCCGCACACGCGGGGGGCCTTCGCCATTGACGGCGAGCCCTCTCCCCGGAGCCGGATCCTCCCGGGCGCGACAGGGCCGGCTGGGGGTCCGGGGGTTACCCCCCGGGAGACACAGCATCAGCGGGTCCGGGGTTCGAGTCCCTGGCGGCGCACGCACACCGAAGGCCCTCCGCAGAAGTGCGGGGGGCCTTCGCCATTGACGGCGAGCCCTCTCCCAGGGTCCGGGGTTCGAGACCCAGGCGGCACACGCACACCGAAGGCCCCTCGCAGGAGTAGCGGGGGCCGTCGCCATTGACGGCCGAGGCCCCTCGCAGGAGTCGCTGGGGACCTTCGGTGTTGACGGACGGCCGTCCCCCGGTACCGGATCCTCCCCCTCGCCCGAACGAGGGGCCCGTCGGCACGTTCGGACGAGGTCGGCAGCATGTCCGGAATACCCGCGTCCTGCCGTGCACAAGAGGTCCACAAGACCCCCACAGGCACCCCAATGAACGCGTATGACCGGTAAACAGCGCGTTTCGTGTCTTGCGATCATGGTGAGCGCCATAGAACCCTGTGTCCAAGATGCTGCTGATACGCGGCAGTTGGGGGAGTAGTAAGCGGTTGCCGGATCTGCGGGGATAGGGGGCCCCGTGCACGAGCGGATGCCGAGGGGGGCGTCCTGCAACCGGAAGGCCGCCGTGCCGTGTCCCAAGTGTGGAGAACATGGCGATTGCGGCCCGCCACGACGCACCTGTGCAGGTCTAGGGGGACCAGCCACAGGTGTGAGGAGAACCGACACAACACGCGGTGTCCGCGTGTGGGGGGATGACTCATGACGTCGACGCCGACGGGCGCCCGGCATAACTTCGACCCGTCAGAAACCACGCAGCTGAGGGTGCCTTCGCACAACAGCGGCCACACCGGTCACACAGGCCAGTTCCGGCGGATCAAGAAAACCCTGCCCAGATACGACTACGAGCACTACAGCAGGCTGGCCGGCCCGCTCACGCAGCCGGACCCGGACAAGCCGTACAAGGTGCAGTACCGCTCGCTGCTCTCGCAGGAGCCGCACCGGATCCGGGCCGCCCTGATGCTGGGCGCCGCGCCGCTGCTCTCACTGGTCCTGCTGGCCTGGCTGCTGCAGCCGCAGCACTGGACCGAGCGCGACTATCCCGCCTTCTCCTTCCTGCCGGTGCTGGACGTCGTGATGCTGGTCTCGATCGGCCTGATCGAGTTCTTCCGCTGCATGAACGTGCTGTCCAACGCGCACGCCACCCTGGTCGCCCGCGACCCGGTCCCGGTGGTGCCGGAGACCGGCACCCGGGTCGCCTTCATCACGACGTACGTGCCCGGCAAGGAACCGCTGGAGATGGTGACGAAGACCCTGGAGGCGGCCGTGCGGCTGCGCCACCGGGGCCTGCTGCACGTCTGGCTGCTGGACGAGGGCGACGACGACGAGGTGAAGGCGGTCTGCGCGCGCCTGGGCGTGCACCACTTCTCCCGCAAGGGCGTCGAGCAGTGGAACCGGAAGAAGGGCCCGTTCCGCGCGAAGACGAAGCACGGCAACTACAACTCCTGGCTGCAGGCGCACGGCGACCAGTACGACTACTTCGCCTCGGTCGACACCGACCACGTCCCGCTGCCCAACTACCTGGAGCGGATGCTCGGCTTCTTCCGCGACCCGGACGTCGGCTTCGTCATCGGCCCGCAGGTGTACGGCAACTACGACAACCCCATCACCAAGGCGGCCGAGTCCCAGCAGTTCCTCTTCCACGCCCTCATCCAGCGGGCCGGGAACTTCTACGGCTCCCCGATGTTCGTGGGCACCTCGAACGCCGTACGCATCAGCGCGCTGAAGCAGATCGGCGGTCTGTACGACTCGATCACCGAGGACATGGCGACCGGCTTCGAGATCCACCGGCACCGCAACCCGGCCACCGGCCGGAAGTGGAAGTCGGTCTACACCCCGGACGTGCTCGCGGTCGGTGAGGGGCCGGGCGCCTGGACGGACTTCTTCACCCAGCAGATGCGCTGGTCGCGGGGGACGTACGAGACGATCCTCAAGCAGTACTGGAAGGGCTGGTTCTCACTGCCTCCGGGCAAGCTCTTCAACTACACGATGATGATCATCTTCTACCCGATGTCGGCCCTCAACTGGATTTTGGCCGCACTGAGTTGCGCGCTGTTCCTGGGCCTGGGCGCCTCGGGCGTGAACATCGACCCGACGGTGTGGCTGATGCTGTACGGCAACGCGTCCGCGCTGCAGATCGGCCTCTACATCTGGAACCGCCGCCACAACGTCTCCCCGCACGAGCCCGAGGGTTCGGGCGGTGTCGCGGGCATGGTGATGTCGGCGCTCTCGGCGCCGATCTACGCCCGCTCGCTGATGGACGCCGTACTGCGCCGCAAGTCGAAGTTCGTGGTGACGCCCAAGGGCGACTCGGCCAGCCCGGACACGCTGTTCGGGACCTTCCGCATCCACCTGTTCTTCATCCTGGTCTTCGGCGGTTCGATCGCCGCCGGTCTCACGCTCGGGCACTCGCACCCCGCGATGATCACCTGGGCCTCCTTCGCCCTGCTGATCACCGCCTCGCCGATCTTCGCCTGGCGCTACCAGGTGCGGCAGGCGGAGAAGCAGCCGCCCCTGGCGGCTGAGCCGCAGGACGCCCCGCCCTCCGTGCCGTACCAGCCGCGGCCACTGCCCCAGCGGCAGACGCCGCGGCACGGCACGGGGCAGAAGGCCCAGTGGGCCGCGTCGCAGGGCAACCAAGGAGGCCAAGGAGCCTCAGAGGGCTCGGGTCCGGGTGAC
This sequence comes from Streptomyces sp. NPDC101152, assembly GCF_044768275.1. Taxonomy (NCBI): domain Bacteria; kingdom Bacillati; phylum Actinomycetota; class Actinomycetes; order Kitasatosporales; family Streptomycetaceae; genus Streptomyces; species Streptomyces sp. NPDC101152. The sequence continues at coordinate 212,101 of NZ_JBIWPO010000004.1, forward strand.
GACCAGACCATGCAGATCGCGCTCGGTGGATTTGGGGGACGCAAGGAATGAACGACCGTGCAGGCCGCCGCCGCGCCCGTCGGTTCGCGATCGGGACGGCGGTGGTACTCGCGCTGGCCGGGATGAACGGGCCCTGGGTCTACCGCTTCGGCACCGCGAAATACCACCAGTACGCGATCAACAGACCCGAGTACAAAAGGGACAACGGGCACTGGCAGATCATCGAGTTCCCGAAGGAGTACCGCCAGGACACGATCCACGCGGCGCTGCTGCGCACCGGCAAGGTGCTGCTGATCGCCGGCTCGGGCAACAACCAGGACAACTTCAACGCGAAGAAGTTCGACACCCGCATCTGGGACCCGGTCAAGGGCACCATCAAGAAGATCCCGACGCCGAAGGACCTGTTCTGCACCGGCCACACGCAGCTCGCCAACGGCAATCTGCTGATCGCGGGCGGGACGAAGCGGTACGAGAAGCTGAAGGGTGACGTCACCAAGGCCGGCGGCCTGATGGTGGTGCACAACGAGAACCCGGACAAGCCGATGACGCTGCCCGCGGGGACGGTGTTCACCGGCAAGGAGAACGGCAAGACGTTCGTCTCCAAGGACCCGGTGCTGGTCCCGCGCGCGAAGAAGGTCTTCGACCCGAAGACCGGCAAGTTCCTGCGCAACGACCCCGGGCTCGGCCGTATCTACGTCGAGGCGAGGCGCAGCGGCACCAAGTACGAGACCGGCACCCAGGACAACTACACGATCCAGGGCCTGACCGGTGCCGACGAGCGCAACACCTACGGCATCGCGCAGAAGCTCGCACTGGACAAGAAGGACTTCCAGGGCATCCGGGACGCCTTCGAGTTCGATCCGGTCGCCGAGAAGTACATCAAGGTCGACCCGATGAACGAGGCCCGCTGGTACCCGACGCTCACCACCCTGAGCGACGGCAAGATCCTCAGTGTCTCCGGGCTCGACGACATCGGCCAGCTGGTGCCCGGCAAGAACGAGATCTTCGACCCGGCGACCAAGACATGGACGTACACGAAACAGATCCGCCAGTTCCCGACCTACCCGGCGCTGTTCCTCCTGCAGAACGGCAAGATCTTCTACTCCGGCTCCAACGCGGGGTACGGGCCGGACAACGTCGGCCGGGACCCGGGCGTCTGGGACGTGGACACCAACCGGTTCACCAAGCTGCCCGGCCTCAGCGACGCCAACAAGATGGAGACGTCCGGGACGGTGCTGCTGCCGCCCGCGCAGAACGAGAAGTTCATGGTGATCGGCGGCGGCGGGGTCGGCGAGTCCAAGCTGTCCAGCGACAAGACCCGGCTGATCGACCTGAAGGACAAGAGCCCGCACTTCGTGGACGGGCCGACGCTGGAGAAGGGCACGCGCTATCCGCAGTCCTCGATCCTGCCGGACGACACGGTGCTGGTGTCCGGCGGCTCGGAGGACTACCGGGGGCGCAGCGACTCCAACATCCTCCAGGCGCGGATCTACCACCCGGACACCAACACCTTCCAACAGGTGGCGGATCCGCTGGTCGGGCGGAACTACCACTCCGGGTCGATCCTGCTGCCCGACGGGCGGATCATGTTCTTCGGGTCGGACTCGCTGTACGGCGACAAGGCGAACACCAAGCCGGGCAAGTTCGAGCAGCGGATCGAGATCTACACGCCGCCGTATCTGTACCGGGACTCACGGCCGTCGCTGTCCGGTGGCCCACAGACCATCGCGCGGGGCGGCACGGGGACGTTCACGTCTCCGCAGGCGTCCGCGATCAAGAAGGTGCGGCTGATCCGGCCGAGCGCGTCGACGCACGTCACGGACGTCGACCAGCGGTCGATCGCGCTGGACTTCAAGAGGTCCGGGGACAAGATCACGGTGACGGTGCCGGAGAATCGGAATCTGGTGACGTCCGGGTGGTACATGCTGTTCGTGGACGATGATCAAGGGACGCCCAGTGAAGCGCAATGGGTGAGGGTTCCCTAAGCTCGTCGGGCGGGTGCGGGTGGGCTGTGGCTTGTCGCGCCCACGCGGCGGAAGCCGCACATGTCACAGCCCCGCGCCCCTGAAAAGACCTCATCCTCCCGCAAGCTTCAGAGCGTAGGTCGGCCACCAATCGCCTGCCTTCGGGCCCCCCTTGCACGTCCCGTCCGACTCCCCCGGCCGCTTCACCCACAGGTACGCGTCCACCGAGGGATCCGCCGTCTTCGTCGTCGGCGTCTCCCCCAGTGCCCGGCCCGGTGGGTTGCACCAGCGTTCGTTCGGGTTGCCGGCGGTGTAGGGGCCGTTGCCGTTGCGGCTGGTGTCGATGACGAAGTGTTTGCCGCCCACCCTGGCGGAGAGCTGCTTGCCGTAGGCGATGGAGTCCTGGGTGGAGTAGAAGTTGGAGACGTTGACGGCGAAGCCGTCGGCCTGGGCGATGCCCGCGCGCTGGAGGGGCTGGAAGATCTGGTCGGGGTGGCCCCAGCCGGCGTTGCCCGCGTCGAGGTAGACCTTGGTGGACTTCAGGGACTTCAGCTTGCCGATGGCGTAGTTGAGCAGGCTGTAGCGCTCCTCCTGGAACTGGCCCGGGGTGCAGCCGTCCACCAGGTGCAGGACGGCGTCCGGTTCGAGGACGACCATCGCCGAGCGGTCCGCGATGCCGGAGGCCACCGCGTCGATCCAGGCGCGGTAGGCGTTGCCGTCCGAGGCGCCGCCCTGGGAGTACTGGCCGCAGTCACGGTGCGGGACGTTGTAGAGGACGAGCAGGGCGGTGCGGCCCGCCTTGTCGGCGGCCTCGGTGAAGCCCTGGGCCTCCTGCTCGGGGTTCTCCGGGCCGATCCACTCGCCGGTCGGCTGCTCGGCGATCTTGCGGATCCGCTCGGCGTCGGGGGCCTTGCCGGACTTCGCGTACGCCTTCACCTGCCGGGCCGCGTTGCTGTCCGGGTTGACCCAGAAAGGGTCGCTCTGGCTGGGCTGTTGGGTGATCGTCGCCGCGCCCGCCTTGTCGTCCTTGCCGCCGCCGCCCGAGGAGGAGCACCCCGCGACCAGCAGTGCCGCCCCCAGCACGACCGCGCCTGCCCGCGCCCCCCTGCTGCCGTACATCCAACTCCCCCTTGGGTGCACCGGTCCAAGGGGTCAATCGTGACATACGACCCGAGCCGCCCACGAGATCGCCCGCGCCTTGTCGGCGAGCTGTTACACCACGGATGGTGGGAGGGGAACGGGAGGCGGGCTCGGGAAAGGGGAGTGTGCGCGCATGCACGACACCGACCGGGAACTCCGGCTGGCGACGGCACTGGTGGAGGCGGCCGACACCCTCGCCGACGGCTTCGAGACGCCGCACCACCTGCGGCGCGTCGCCGACCGCTGTGTGGAGCTGCTCGACGCGCGGGCCGCCGGGATCATGCTCGTCGAGGCCGGCCGGGCGGTGTCCCTGGCGGGCAGCAGCCGACAGGAGGCGGTGGCGCTCGACCTGCTCAACGCCCAGCACGGCGGCGGCCCGTGCCTGGAGAGCTACGGCACGGGCAGGCCGGTGCCGCCCGTCTCGATCCGGGTCGCCCACGCGGCCGCCCGCTGGCCGGACTTCACCGAGCTGGCGCTGAGGCACGACATCGCGGGGACGTACGCCGTCCCGCTGCGCCGCCGCGAGACACTGCTCGGCGCGCTCAACGTGTTCGTGCCGACCCTGCCGGACGGTGTCGAGGCGCAGCTTCCGGTGGCTCAGGCCCTCGCCGACGCGACGGCCGTCGGGCTGCACAACCACCGCACCCACGACGAGTACCGCACGCTGGCGGGCCAGTTGCAGCAGGCGCTGTCCAGCAGGGTGCGCATCGAGCAGGCGAAGGGGATGCTCGCCGAGCGCTGGGGCACCGGGGCCGACGCCGCGTTCGGTGCGCTGCGGCAGTACGCGCGCCGGCGGCGGCTGCCGCTGGACCAGGTGGCGCGGGGCGTCGTCGAACGGACCCTCGGGGACGAGGAGTTGCGCGCCCGGCCGCCGGGAGGGCCCCTGGACCGCCCGTAGCGGTGTCGGCACCAGTGTGTATGACGCAGAGCCACCGAAGGGGGACCTGGCGTGAGACGCCCCCTAGGCTCTGGCGCTCATCCGTTCTATCGTCTTCTCAAACGGCCCCAGCCCCCGGCCGGACTACACCACCGCGTCCTCCCGAACCTCCCGCGCCGGCGCCGGGTTACTCCCGCAGCCCGTGCGCGCGCGGTCGAGGACCAGCCCGGTCGGCGGCTTCCGGGGGAGCGGGTCGCCGACCGGGCCGGGTGCGGCCGGCGCCCTCTCCCCCGCTGTCACCGTCCCGTTCCGGTGAGGTACGCCGAGACGACCACGTTCGCCGTGTAGCTGCGGCTCGCCCGGTCGAAGCTGCCGCCGCAGGTGATCAGCCGCAGTTCGGCCCGTCCCGACTCCCGCTGGCCGTAGGCTTGCCGGGCGTCGAAGCGGTCCCGCGGGAGGACCCTGATGTCGTCGACGGTGAAGTCGGCGACCTTGCCGTCGTCCCGGACCACGCGGATCCGCTCGCCGGGCCGCAGCGAGCTGAGCTTGTAGAAGACGGCGGGGCGGGTCTCGGTGTCGACGTGCCCGACCATCAGGGCGGTGCCGGCCGCCCCGGGTTTCACCCCGGCGGCGTACCAGCCCACCACGCCCGCCTGGTCGAAGGGCGGCGGATCGATCGCCCCTTGCCCGTCCAGGCCGCGCGCCACGACCGGCGCCTGCACACCGAGGTCGGGAATGTCCAGGCGTTGCGGCGATGCTCCGCCCAACGGCCGTGCCGCGGGCGGGAGTTCCATATCCGGTGGCCGGCCGACCGCCGCCATGTCGCCGGTGGTCGGGGCGGATATCCCCTGCCGTATGTCGGTCACCTGCCGTCCCCACAGCCACAGCCCGAGCAGCAACACCACCCAGGCCATGCCCGTCACCAGGCGACCGGAACCGGCGGAACGCTCGTGATCGGACATGGTCAACCCGTTCCGCGTCTCCGGCGCCCGCCGAGCACGGCCACCGCGGCCGCCGCCACACCCGCGAGCACCAGCCCCGTCACCGCGTGCGCCGTACCGGGCCCGGCCGCGCGGACGCCCGAGGAGGACAGGCGCGCGGTACCGCCGCCACCGGCGTGGACGGGGGCCACGGGAGAAGCGGGGACATTGGCGGGGGCGCTGGGCCGGGCCGTGTCCTGGCCGACGGTGAGCGTGCTCGTGCGCCGGGAGGTGCCGCAGGTGACCGTCACGTCGTAGGTGCCCACGGTGAGGGACGAGCGGACGCGGGTCTCGCCGACCAGCGCGCCGTCCGCCACGGACAGCCGGGCGTCCGCGACGAAGGCCGCCGAGACGGCCGTGGCGGTCTTCTCCGCACAGCCGCTGACCCGCAGCGCGACATCGCTGCCGGGAACCGGCGTGGCCGGGTTGACCCAGACGCCCCCGTCCTGCGCGTACGCCGTCGGGGCGAAGGCGACGACTGCGAGGGCCGCCGCACAGAGAGTGATCCTTGCTGAACCCATCGTGAACCTCCAGACATGTGGAGGGTCCCCCGGACGGCCGGACCCCGCATCCGCAGCGGGGCCCGCACTGCTCCGAACGGGTGGTGACGGGTTTCAGACCCGGTCGACGAGATCCGCGATCGAGTCCACGACCTTCGACGGCCGGTAGGGGAAGTCCTCGACCTGCTCGGGCCGGGTCAGCCCGGTGAGCACGAGGAACGTCTGCATCCCCGCCTCCATGCCGGCCAGCACGTCGGTGTCCATGCGGTCGCCGATCATCGCGCTGGTCTCGGAGTGGGCGCCGATCGCGTTGAGCCCGGTGCGCATCATCAGCGGGTTGGGCTTGCCCGCGAAGTAGGGCTTCTTGCCGGTCGCCTTGGTGATCAGCGCGGCGACGGCGCCCGTGGCGGGCAGCGGCCCCTCGGCGGAGGGGCCGGTCTCGTCGGGGTTGGTGGCGATGAAGCGGGCGCCGTCCTGGATGAGCCGTACGGCCTTGGTCATCGCCTCGAACGAGTACGTGCGGGTCTCCCCGAGGACCACGTAGTCGGGCTCGTGGTCGGTCAGGATGTACCCGATGTCGTGCAGGGCGGTGGTCAGGCCGGCCTCGCCGATGACGTACGCCGAGCCGCCCGGCCGCTGGTCGTCCAGGAACTGGGCGGTCGCGAGCGCCGAGGTCCAGATGGACTCGACCGGCACGTCCAGGCCCATGCGCCTGAGGCGGGCGTGCAGGTCACGCGGGGTGTAGATGGAGTTGTTGGTCAACACCAGGAAGGGCCGACCGGACTCGCGCAGCTTCTTCAGGAAGGCGTCGGCGCCGGGGATCGGTACGCCCTCGTGGATGAGCACACCGTCCATGTCGGTGAGCCACGACTCGATGGGCCTGCGTTCTGCCATGTGCGGGATCTCCTGCCGTACGCCCGTACGCGGTGCGGGTGCTGCGTGGGACCCCAGCCTAAACACTGGCCGGATCTTGCGGAACGGCCGGTTTTCAGCGCCGCCTTCCCGGCCTGCGCAACAGCAGCACGGCACCGCCCGCCACAAGGATCGCGGCAGCGGCGGCGGCCAGGAGTCCGCCCAGGGTGCCGAGGCCGGTGCGGGCGAGTTCGTCGGCGAAGGGCAGGTCCTCGATGCCGCCGGGTGAGGCGGAGGACGCGTCGGGAGTGGCGGCCTCGGGGCCGTCCTCGACGCGGAAGTGGTAGTCGTCGGACTGCCCCACCCAGTCGCCGTCGTCCTGGTGCCGCTGGACGACGGCCGCGTTGGCGGTGACCTCGTTCGGCACGGCGTCCCGGGCGAACGCGAGGCGGACCGTGACGCTGACCGTCCGGTGGGGGCCGACGGTGAAGCCCGGGAAGCCGTCGTCGAAGGGGCCGACGAGCTCGTCCTCGTCGGTGTGCACGAACGGGACGGGATGCGGACGGCCGCCGGGCCGCCCGTCGGAGAACTCCAGGTGGACCTGGGACGGCTTCAGTGCCCGCTTGGCGTCGACCAGCACGACGACCGGGTGGATGGCGGCGCAGGTACGGGTGGTGGTGTTGGTGAGGTCCAGGTACCAGGTGCCGTAACCGTCGCCCGCCCGGTAGGCGTCGGGGCCGCCGTGGATGCGGGAGGTGAGGGGGAAGCGGTCGCCTGTCGAGCAGGTGGGCGCGGGGGCGGCGGACGCCGGGGTCGCCGCGGGGAGGAGGGCGGCTGCGGCGAGGCAGAGGGACAGGGGCGTGTGCAGTCGCATGAACACATGACCATGCCGGGTGCGGGCGGGGGACGGCGGTCGCCGCTCCGGGCCGCCCGTCAAGTCCCCTCGATCAGCGCACGCGCGGGTCCCTCAGCCGTCGGCCCGTCCGAACAGCGGTGCCAGCAGCAACTGCGCCGCGCCTTCGGCCACCTCGCCGAAGGCGGCCCGCACCAGAACCGCTTCGGCGCCCGAGCGCCGGGCCCGCTCGTCGAGGACGGCGGCGACGCCCCGTACGAAGGTCTCGGGGGCGGTGGCGACGGTACGGCCGCCCAGCAGCACGAGGTCCACGTCGAGCAGCGCGACCAGGTTCCCGGCACCGGTGCCCAGGACGCGGGCCGCCTCGGCCAGGTCTCCGCGGGCCACGGCGGCCAGGCACAGCGCCTCGACGCACCCCCGGTCGCCGCAGTCGCACGGGGGCCCGTCGAGCTGGATCACCTGGTGCCCGAACTCGCCGGCGCCGGTGCGGGCACCGCGGTGGACGGTGCCGCCGATCACCAGCCCGGCGCCGAGGCCCGTACCGAGGTGCAGATAGGCGAAGGAGCCGCGCTCCCCGGCGACCGCGAGTCCCAGCGCGGCGGCGTTGGTGTCCTTGTCGACGACGACCGGCATCCCGAGCCGCTCGGCCAGCGCGTCCCGCAGGGGGAACCCGTCCCACTCGGGGAACCCGGTGAGACGGTGCAGGACACCGCGGGTGTGGTCGAGGGGGCCGGGCAGGGCGACGCCCACGCCGAGCAGGGAAGGGCTGACGGGCCGGGACCCATGGCCCGTGATCCCCTCCACCTCCCGGGCGACCGTCCGCACCACGGCCTCGGCGCCCGCCCCGAGGTCCAGAGGGGCGCGCCGCTCCCCCACCACGTCCCCGGTCAGGTCGACGAGCACCACCCGCAGTCCGTCCCGGTCCAGGTGCACGCCCACCGCGTGGGCCGCCCCGGGCACCAGCCGTAGGACCGTGCGTGGTTTGCCGCCCGTCGACGCCCGCCGCCCCGCCTCCGTCGCGAGCCCGTCACCCCGCAGCCGGGCGGTGATCTTGCTGACGGCCTGCGGGGTCAGCCCCGTGCGCTCGGCGAGCTCGAGCCGGCTGATGCCGTCCGGGCCGGCGGTCCGCAGCAGGTCCAGGACGAGCGCGGTGTTGTGCGTGCGCAGGGCCGGCAGGTTCACCCCGGCGGCTGCTCCCGGCCGCCCTGCCCTCGCCGTTACCGCTGTCACCTCTGCCACCGCAACCGTCCGCTCCACGGTCCCATTCTCCCCCGCGCTTGCACTTTGGCAACAGCGTTGCGAAAGTGGGACCATGACTGGCACACCCCTCGGCGCCCCCTCCGCCACCACCCCGCTCCGCGTCGGCCTGGTCGGCTACGGCCTCGCGGGCTCCGTCTTCCACGCCCCCCTGATCGCCGCCACCGAGGGCCTCGCTCTCGACACGGTGGTCACCTCGAACCCCGAGCGGCAGGCCCAGGCCCGCGCCGAGCACCCGGGCGCGCGGATCGCGACGAGCCCCGACGAGCTGTTCGAGCGGTCCGCCGAGCTGGACCTGATCGTCGTCGCGTCGCCGAACCGGACGCACGTGCCGCTGGCCACCACCGCCCTCGAGGCCGGTCTCCCGGTCGTCGTCGACAAGCCGGTCGCCGGCACCGCGGCCGAGGCCCGCGAACTCGCCGCCCTCGCCGACGAGCGCGGCCTCCTCCTGTCCGTCTTCCAGAACCGCCGCTGGGACAACGACTTCCTGACCCTCCGACGCCTCCTCGCCGAGGGCGAGTTGGGTGACGTGTGGCGCTTCGAGTCCCGTTTCGAGCGGTGGCGGCCGCAGCCGAAGGGCGGCTGGCGCGAGTCCGGCGACCCGGCAGAGATCGGAGGTCTCCTGTACGACCTCGGCAGCCACGTCGTCGACCAGGCCCTGACCCTGTTCGGCCCCGTCACCGGCGTCTACGCCGAGTCGGACGTCCGCCGCCCCGGCGCCGAGGCCGACGACGACACCTTCATCGCCCTCACCCACGCGAACGGCGTCCGCTCCCACCTCCACGTCTCCGCGACCGCCGCCCAACTGGGCCCGCGCTTCCGGGTGCTGGGCTCGAAGGCCGGGTACGTGAAGTACGGCCTCGACCCCCAGGAGGCGGCCCTGCGCGAGGGCGAGCGGCCGGGCGAGGACTGGGGACGCGAGCCCGAGTCGGGGTGGGGCCGGATCGGCTCCGGGGAGTCCCCGGCGACCGGCGGCGGCGCTCCCGTACCGACCCTGCCCGGCGACTATCCCGCGTACTATGCGGCCGTGACCAGGGCCCTCAGGGACGGCGGTGCCAATCCGGTGACCGCTCTGGAGGCGGCCGCCGCCCTCGACGTGCTCGAGGCGGCCCGCCGTTCGGCCCGCGACGGAGTGGTGGTGAAGCTGTGACGCACAACACCGAGCTGACCCCGAAGTTCCACCCGGAGATCACTCCGCCGCTGGAGGAACTGGAGGCCCAGGAACGGCGCCTGGTCTTCAGCCGTTTCACCCACGAGGACGCCTGGGCCCTCGGCTCCCTGCTCGTCGAACTCGCCCGGGAGCGCCAGGCGCCGGTCGCCATCGACATCCACCGCGCCGGCCAGCAGCTCTTCCATGCCGCCCTGCCCGGCTCCACCCCCGACAACGACGCCTGGATCACCCGCAAGCGCCGGGTCGTCGAACGTTACGGCTCCGCCTCCTACCTGGTCGGCGCCCGTTTCCGCGCGAAGGGCACCACCTTCGAGGACTCCTCCCGCCTCGACCCCGACGAGTACGCGGCCCACGGCGGCTCCTTCCCGATCACCGTCGAGGGCGTCGGCGTGATCGGCTCGGTGACGGTGAGCGGTCTGCCACAGCTCCAGGACCACCGGATGGTGGTCGAGGCACTGGAGGAGTTCTTGAAGCGGGACTGAGACGGGGCAGGGGTTGGACGGCGGCTAGGCGTCCTTGAACTCCTGACGCTGCCGCCCCAGCCCCGAGATCTCCAGCTCGACCACGTCCCCGGCCCGCAGGTACGGCTTCGGCTCGGGATGCCCCATCGCGACTCCGGCCGGCGTGCCGGTGTTGATGACGTCTCCGGGGTACAGGGTCATGAACTGGCTGACGTAGCGCACCACTTCGCCCACCGGGAAGATCTGCTCGGCGGTGGTCCCGTCCTGCTTGAGCTCGCCGTTGACCCAGAGCTTCAGCGACAGGTCCTGCGGGTCGGGCACCTCGTCCGCAGTCACCAGCCACGGCCCGAGCGGGTTGAACGTCTCGCAGTTCTTGCCCTTGTCCCAGGTCCCGCCCCGCTCGATCTGGAACTCCCGCTCGGACACGTCGTGCGCCACCGCGTACCCGGCGACATGCGCGAGCCCGTCCTCCGCCGACTCCAGATACCGGGCCGTACGCCCGATGACCACCGCCAGCTCCACCTCCCAGTCGGTCTTCACCGACGCGCGGGGAACCAGCACCGTGTCGTTCGGTCCGACCACGGTGTCCGCGGCCTTGAAGAAGACGACGGGCTCGGCGGGCGGCTCGGCCCCGGTCTCGCGTGCGTGGTCGTGGTAGTTCAGCCCGATGCACACGATCTTGCCGATCCGCGCGAGCGGCGGCCCGATCCGCAGTCCGGTCGCGTCCAGTCGGGGCAGCTCACCGGAGTCGGCGGCCGCCCGGATCCGGTCGAGCGCCGTCTCGTCGGCGAGCAGCGCGCCGTCGATGTCACCGACGACACCCGACAGATCCCGCAGGCTTCCGTCGTCCCCCAGCAGCGCGGGCTTCTCCACTCCGGCCGTCCCGACACGCATCAGCTTCATGGTCACAGTCTCCCTCGATCGCAGGCGTCCGACCGACGGGTGCAGCCATCGGAGGACTGGTCGATCCTCCAAGCTCCACGTCCGGTAGGCAAGACCCGGTTCAGGTACTGGACCGTAGCCTCACCGGTACAACACGACTCGCTCCACGGCACTCCATGTCGTGCTGGTCACCACGTAGAGCGCGGCGGCCAGCGGCACCACCGCCACGGTGACGAGCGTGAAGAAGGACAGGAACGGCATGGCCTTGGTGACGGCCCCGAGCCCCGGCACCTGCTCCCCGTCGCCGGCCGGCAGAGGGCTGCTCGTGGCCATCGTCCGCAAGGTGCGACGGTAGGTGAACGTGGCGACGACGGCGACGACCACGAACAGTCCGAGGTACACCAGCCCGGCGCCCCCGACCACTCCGCCCGCGCTCAACGCGTCCGCCCACCGCCCGCCGAGCGGCGCCGCGAACAGCCGGTGGGCGAGCAGCCCGTTGCTCCCGCCGCCGATCGTGGGGCTGGAGAAGAGGTGGTACAGCAGGAAGAACGCGGGCAGTTGCAGCAGCCCCGGCAGACATCCGGACAGCGGCGACACCTTCTCCCGCGCGTGCAGCTCCAGCACCGCCGCCCGCAGCCTCTCGGGATCCTTGGCGTGCTTCACGCGCAGCTCGGCGATCCTCGGCCGCAGGGCGGTCCGGGCCCGCTGCCCGCGCGCCGCCGCCCGGGACAGGGGGTGCACGAGCAGGCGTACCAGAGCGGTGAACAGGACGATCGCGGCGGCTGCGGCGGTGGCACCGAACAGCGGATGGAGCAGGTCGGCGAGTTGGCCGACCAGGTCGGCGAAGACGGTGAAGACGGACATGGGTGAACCCTCCGAGGGTCATGCCTGGGTGAGGTGACGTCGGCATGACGACCGCGCGGGGTCACCTGGGCGGTGTCCCTACGCGGCGGTCGTCGGAAGGTGTCGTCCGGGGGCTCGGGGCCGGGGGCGTCCCCGGGCGTCGGGATCGCGTTGCGGCAGGAAGGCCGTACGCCGGGCACGGTCGCGGATCGCCGTACGCACCCGGGTCGGCGGCACCGCGGGCGCGCACCGCGCGGCGAGGAGCGCACAGGCGGCGAGGGCGGCGCCGGCCGCGGCGGTGGCGGCGAGCGCGACGGTGGCGGTAATCGTGCCCGTGTCGAGCAGCGCGAGGTGGAGGAGCAGCAGCAGGAGTACGGCAGCGGGGCGCGCGGACACGCGGCTGCGGACCATGACCCGCTTCCCCCTCCTCCTGGACTCGCTGTAGGAACGTCCGGAACCGCTACGCCGGTTCCGCACACCGCGCAATATTTTCAGCCCCTGGCCCGCACCGACACCAGCAACCCCCACACCACCATCCGGTACCGGGACGTGAATTCCGGAGTACAGGTCGTGAGCGTGACGTAGTAGCCGGGCCGGCTGTACCCGTACGCCGGCCTGTCGATCGACCGCGGGATCGGCCGTATCACCCCCGAGTCGCGTGCCGAGGTCTGCGGGAGGGTCTGGTCGACGGCGTACGTGTAGGTCGCGGCGCTCGTCTCCACCTCCACCAGGTCCTTCATGCGCAGCCGGTTGAGGTAGCGGAACGGCTCACCGTGGGTGTTGCGGTGCCCGGCGAGCGCGAAGTTGCCTTCCTGCCCCGGCTGCGCGGTGCCGCGGTAGTGGCCGACGTACCCCCTATTGAGCACGTCCTGCTTGCTGACGCCCTCGGCGACGGGGACGCGCAGCCCGAGGCGGGGGATGATCAGCACGGCGTAGGCCTGAGACCAGGAGGGGCGCACCTGCCCCGCGTCGGCGGCCCGCTGGGACGTACGGCCGCCGGTGCCCGCGTCGCCGTACGGCTGCGCGGACCCGGCCGGGACGGACGTAACGGAACCCCCACCGCCCGCACCGCCTCCGCCCGTGCGCCACTCCCGCTCCAGCGCCTCCACCTTCCGCTCGGCCCCGCGCCTGGCCTCCCGGTTGGTCCACCACAGTTGGTGGACGACGAGGAGCAGCAGGACGACGCCCACGGTGACCAGCACCTCGCCCCCGCTCCACAGCACGCGCCGGCGCCGCGCCGACCGTCGCCGGGTGCTGTGCTGCACGACGGGAACGCGCATCCGTACGCCTCCTTGACGGGGCCGGCACCGGGCCGCCCGCACCATAGGCGACCGTCCTCCAAGTCACCAGCCACACGCCGCGTTCGGCACTTCGTACATCGGTTTTAGAAAGGGATGACGGAACCCTCGACAACCTCACCCGTCACACCCGATGCTTCCTCGTGGCACGAACGGGACAGGCCACAGCGCCGGGCCCGGCCGCCGGTTCAGGGACCGCCGGCCTGCCCGCGAGCGAAGCGGAGTAGCAGCCATGATCCGACGCAGAACCCTGCTGGCCGCGGCCGGCGGCACCCTCCTCGGCAGCGCCCTCGCGACCGGCACCGCACGCGCGGACGCCACGATCGCCGTCAATCCCGGCACCTCCTACGGCACGTGGGAGGGCTGGGGCACCTCCCTCGCCTGGTGGGCCAATGTATTCGGCGCCCGGGACGACTTCGCCGACATCTTCTTCACCACCAAGTCGACGACGTACAACGGCACTTCACTCCCCGGCCTCGGCCTGAACATCGCCCGCTACAACCTAGGCGCCTGCAGCTGGAACACCGTGAGCGGCTCGAGCATGGTCGCCTCCGCCAACATCCCCGCCTTCAAGCAGATCGAGGGCTACTGGCAGGACTGGAACAACGAGGACCCCACGTCCTCCGCCTGGAAGTGGACCGCGGACGCCACCCAGCGCGCGATGCTGACCAAGGCGGTGGCCCGCGGCGCGACCACTGAACTGTTCGCCAACTCCCCCATGTGGTGGATGTGCCTGAACCACAACCCCTCCGGCGCCTCCGACGGCGGCAACAACCTCCAGTCCTGGAACTACCGCCAGCACGCCTCCCACCTCGCCGCCGTCGCCCTCTACGCCAAGAACAACTGGGGCGTGAACTTCGCGACCGTCGAGGCCTTCAACGAGCCCAGCTCCAACTGGTGGACGGCGACCGGCACGCAGGAGGGCTGCCACATGGACTCGACCGTCCAGGCCGCCGTACTGCCCTACGTACGCAGCGAGTTGGACAAGCGGGGCCTCACCGGCACGAAGATCTCCGCCTCCGACGAGACGAACTACGACCTCGCCCGCACCACCTGGGGCTCCTTCAGCTCGACCACGAAGGGGTACGTGAACCGGGTCAACGTCCACGGCTACCAGGGCTCCGGCGGCCGCCGCGACCTCCTCTACACGGACGTGGTCACCACGTCCGGCAAGGCCCTGTGGAACTCCGAGACCGGCGACAACGACGGCACCGGCTACACTCTCGCCTTCAACCTGCTCTACGACTTCTGCTGGCTGCACCCCACCGCCTGGGTGTACTGGCAGGTCATGGACCCGTCCACCAACTGGGCGATGATCGCGTACGACGCGAGCACCCTGCAGGCGGGCGCGGTGCAGACGAAGTACTACACGATGGCCCAGTTCAGCCGCCACATCCGCCCCGGCATGAAGATCCTCGACACGGGCGTGAGCAACGCGGTGGCGGCCTACGACGCGAGCGCCAGGCGCCTGGTGATCGTGGCGCTCAACACCTCGACCTCCGCCCAGACGTTCACCTTCAACCTCTCCAACTTCACCACGGTGAGCGGCGGTTCGGGCGGCCTGGTCCCCCGCTGGAACACGGTGACGACGGGCGGTGACCTCTACCGGTCGTACTCCGACACGTACCTGAACGGGAAGAGCGTGTCGGTGTCACTCGCGGGCAAGGCGGTGCAGACCTTGCAGATAGACGGGGTAGTCATCTGACCCCCTCCTCCCCTGCCCCCTCTCCCGGCCCCGGTCTCGCGGCACTCGCGCTCGGCGGTTTCGGCATCGGTCTGACCGAGTTCGTGATCGCCGGGCTGCTGCCCCAGGTCGGCCGCGACCTCCACGTGTCCGAGGCGGCGGCCGGCCAGCTCATCTCGGGCTACGCCCTGGCGGTGGCGGTCGGCGCGATCGCGCTCACCGCCGCCACAGCCCGCCTGCACCGCAAGACGGTCCTCATAGGCCTGCTGGCCCTCTTCCTCACCGGCAACCTGATCTCCGCCATCGCCCCCACCTACCCGGTCATGCTCCTGGGCCGGGTGGTGGCCGCCCTCTGCCACGGCACGTTCTTCGGCATCGGCTCCCTGGTGGCCCGCCGCATGGTCCCACCCGAGCGGGCCTCCCGCGCGGTCGCAGTCATGTTCGCGGGCCTGACCGTGGCCAACGTCCTGGGCGTCCCCTTCGGCGCCCTGATCGGCGAACGCTGGGGCTGGCGCGCGACGTTCTGGACGATCACGGCCATCGGCCTGCTGGCCCTGACCGCCACAGCCGCCCTGGTCCCGGCCTCAGCGGGCACGGTGCCACCCACCCGCCCCAGCCTCCGCGCCGACCTGCGCGCCTTCCGCTCGCCGCAGGTCTGGCTGACCCTCACCGCCACCGCCCTCGGCTACGGCGGCATGTTCGGCGCGTTCAGCTACCTCACCTACACCCTCACCGAGGTCACCGGTTTCGCCGACTCCGACATCCCCTGGCTGCTCGTCGTCTACGGCACCGGCCTGGTCGTCGGCAACCTGGCCGGCGGCCGCGGCGCCGACCGCAACCGCGACCTCACCCTCGTCGTCAGCCTGACCGGCCTGACCGCCACCCTCACGCTCCTCGGCCTCCTGGCCGACAGCAAGCCCGCCGCCGTACCCCTGGTCCTCCTCCTCGGCGTCTTCGGCTTCGCCCCCGTCCCCGGCCTGATCACCCGCGTCACCGACCAGGCGGGCGGCGTCCCCCTCGCCGCGAGCGCGAACGTCTCCGCCTCCAACGTCGGCAACGCCCTCGGCGCCTGGCTCGGCGGCCTTGCCATCAGCGCGGGCCTCGGTTACCACGCCCCGCTCTACGTCGGCGCCGCGATCGTCCTGACGGCGGTGGCGGTGATGACCTACGCCACCCGCACGACGCGCCCCACCCCGGCCTCTCCCACTCCCTCCCCACCGGCCGACCTGCACACATCTCACCGCCTCCCTCCGCCTGAGTAGGCCATCGGCAGTACGGTGTCGTCCATGCGCCCCGACACGCCTGCCGAGAACGTCGACCACACCGCCGAAGCGGCACGCCTGGAGCGAACCGCCGGCCTGTATCCCGAGGACGCCGAAGCCCTGCTCCTGCAGGCCGCCGCCCATCTGGAACTCGCCGGCGACCGCCCCGCCGCGACCGCGCTCTACGACCGCCTGCTCTCCTCCGCGGACGGCCTGGAGAACCCCTATCTGGTACGCGCCCTGAAGGCCTCCAACCTCTGGGAGTACGACCACGAGGCCGAGGCCCGCGCCATCATCACCGGCGTCCGCGCGGCGGCCCCCCGCGACCCGGCCCCCTGGGTGATCGTCGCGGAGGCCCTGGAGGCCCACGACGAGTTGGAGGCGGCTCAGGAGACGTTCACCGAGGGCGCCCGCCTGCTCCTGACGGACGTGCCGGAACCCCCCTACTCGACCCACCCGCTGCTCTTCGGCCGCCATCGCGTCCGCCGCATGCTGGGCCTGCCCCACGACACCTGGGACCAGCTGGCCGACACCCTCCACTCCTCCCCCGTCTCCCTGGACGAACTCCACGACCCGAAACGCGTCTGGTCCCTCGGCTCGGACAACCCCGTGGAACTCGCCGCCGAGATCTCCCGCCTCCGGGCGGAACTGGGCACCTACCGCGAGGCCCTCTCCCGCCCGTTCCCGGTGGCGGTCCTGCACTGGCCGAAGGCCGAACTGGCGGAACTCCTGGACGCGTACCCGACCCTGTCCGCCGAGTACCCGTCCCACGAGGACCACCTGGCGACCATAGAGTCCTCCCTCCGAGAACTGGCCGCCTCCGGCACCCCGAACCTCGGCATCGTCACCGGCACGGTCCCTTCCTACGAGGCCTTCGCCGCCTCGGAGGCAACGTCCCCGGCAGACGCGGAACTCCTCCCCCAGTACGCGACGACGCTGGCCGCCAGGGGCCGCGCGGTGGAGTGGCCGCCACAGCGGGGAACGGCATGCTGGTGCGACTCGGGGCAGCCGTATGAGGGGTGCCACGGAGCATGAACCACATCCCAACGTCCCCGCTCACTCACCGCTCCCGTCACTCGCGGTAGACGGGCGGGGCGTTGGTATATCTGTGCCCGGTCGGCGCGGTCCACTCGGCGACACCGCTGTGCGCATCCCTCCGGACCCTCCACCCGGGATGATGCGTCTTGAGCCGATGGTGCCGTCGACACAACGGCTGCAGATTCTCCGGCACCGTCTGCCCGCCCTGCTCCGGATGCTCATGATCGAAGGGCCGAACATGGTCCAGATCGCAACGGTGCGCAGGCACCCGGCAGCTGGGAAAGGCGCAGTACTGATCCCGGGCGATGACATGCCGGGCAGTCTCGGCGGTGGGCCGGTAACTGGTCGGATCGGTCTTGACGAGCAACCCGGTCTCAGGCTCGGTGATCAACCGCCGCCACACCGTGCCCGGAGCAAAAGCGAGCTCCCGCACCTGCGACCCGGCGATCGGCCCGTACCCCTTCAACTCCCCGGGCCCGCCGTCGGCCCCCACCAACACATCGAGGGGAACGGTCACCTGAACCACGACGCCGGAACGCCCACCCCCTGAACCACCGAGCGAACCAGGCTGATTCACCACCAGGTCGAACAACGCATCGGCCCGCTTCTGATCGATGGACCGCCCGTCGTCCGCATAGCTCCCGGCACGCCGATCCACGGCCTGCTCCATCAGCGCGGTCTGCTGCGCAGGCAGAACGGCCCCGAACAACGCCATCCCGTCCTCCTGCGGATAGTGCTGCACCCTCCGCTCCCGAGCCCTGCGCCGATGCCGCAGCTCGGCCCCTTCGGGATCGGCCCGCACAACCGCCCGCCGCAGAGCGGCCCGAGTCTGCCCGACAGCCATCCCCGGCATCTTGCCCACTATGACGGCCTCGACCCGCCCGGCCACATCGTCGTCGACGACCTCCAACTGCTCGGCGAGAACGCGCGCCTGCATGTAGGTGATCTCTCCACCACCCAACAGCCCGAGAGTCTGCCCATGCCGCCCGACAAGAAGAGAAGCAACCTTCAACCGCTGTGCAGCGGTCTGATGGGCAAGCCCCAAGGCACAAGCGACCTCTTCGACAGCCCCGTCCCACGAGACGGCGAAGACAACACTCAGACTCCCCCCGGCCTCCAACACCTTCCCCTCCGCAACCTCGGCCTGCGCTGCAATGGCAGCCAACACCTCAACCTGCTTGGCCTGCACCCAGGCCAGATGCCGCTCCAGCGCCACCAACGCATCGATCCGCCCCCGAGCCGACAACTCCCCGACCTCAATCCCATCGAGGAGCGCAGCACTCTCGGCGGACGGCACCACCTCCCTCAGGGAGGCGACCCAGTCATCCGAGGGCCCGCAGAGCAGGAGATCTCCGAGTGCCACAGCACCTGCATCCGCCTCAACCTCAGCCACGACACCCCCCCTCCCTGTACCTCATCAGGCAACTCCGTGCCCCGATCGGCACGGCCCCACATACCCCATTTTCCGTCACACACAGTGATATAGCCAGGTCAAACCCCACACTCGAATGAGTGAACCTCCACGAAGCGGATGGTCGCCCGCCCTCACCGCAAACCACGTACGCACCGCCAGCCGCCGAGCCACCCGGCGTGCCCCCACCCAGCGACCGCGCCCAAACCCCGTCCGGCCACCCGGCGCCCCCACGTCTCCCCACCTGGCCCCCGCTTTCCCGGGCCGCCCGCTCGCTTCTCCCCCGTGATTCCGCGGCCTGGGTCAATGGTCGGCCGCAGGCCGATCGCCGAAGGCGACGCGACCTCAGGGAGCGCCCTTGAGGCAGGCCGCGGAATCACGACACTGGTCAAGAAGTGGGTGGCCACACGGCAAGGGTTCAACGAGCGCTTCCTGCATGCCCCACGTCGTCCCTCCTCCCGTCGGATAACGATCACTTTTCAGCGCTTGGCCTCCGAATGTCAGTGACGGCTGTTAGAACAGATCCACGGCGACACCCGGGAACGAAGGAGCGACCGTGGCGGAATCGGGGGACCTCAAGGCTGGTGTCCACGAGCGACTTGTCACTCGGGAGTTGCACGAGCAGATACAGGGACTCGAGGCCGCGGGTTGGAAAGCCGTCGACGCCGAGGTCAGTCCCGAGTCCACTCCTCATGTGCTGGCTCGGCATATCGGCGAAGCCGTGGGGCGGCGGTTGGCTCAACTGCCCCACGAAAAGCGGGTCGCCCTCGCCAATCAGATCATGGAGTCGATCGCTTCGAGCACACCCGATGCGGACGACGAGACGACCGTCATCGCCGACGGGCCCCGCCAGTTGCTCGCCCTAGCAGAGCGGGAAGCCCCTGGCGTGTACGCGATCCGCCCCCTGACCCCCCTCTCCGAAACCGCGCTGATCACGAACGCCCCGGACGACCCCAACCTGGGATCTGAGCTGCGCGCCGAGCTGGCCACTGCCGACCACATCGACCTACTGTGCGCGTTCGTGAAATGGCACGGCATAAGAGTGCTTGAGGACTCACTCCGTGCAGCCAGGAAGCGGGACGTCCCCATCCGGGTCATCACGACGACATACATCGGAGCCACTGACAGACACGCCTTGGATCGCCTGGTCCGAGAGTTCGGCGCCCAGGTCAAGGTCAACTATGAGATCCGGTCAACGCGTCTGCACGCAAAGGCTTGGCTGTTCCGCCGCAAGACCGGCTTCAACACGGCCTACGTGGGCAGTTCCAACCTGTCCAAGGCCGCCCTCCTCGACGGTTTGGAATGGAACGTACGGCTGTCGTCAATCGCCACGCCTCGGGTGCTCGACAAGTTCGAGGCGACGTTCGACGCGTATTGGGACGACCCAGCCTTCGAGTCGTACGACCCCGATGAGGACGGCGATCGCCTTGCCGAAGCTCTGGCCCGGGCAGGGGGCAAGGGGTCGGACGAGGAACTCAGGATCAACCTCTCTGGTCTCGAAGTGCAGCCCTTCCCCCATCAGCGAGACATGCTGGAACGTCTCCGCGTCGAGCGCGAGATCCGCGGGCACCACGAGAACCTCCTGGTCGCCGCCACCGGCACAGGTAAGACCGTCATGGCCGCCTTGGACTACCGCACCATGCGCAACCGGCGCGGTGGAGAGCTTCCTAGGCTGCTCTTCGTCGCTCACCGCAAGGAGATCCTGAGACAGTCCCTGCGCACCTACCAAGAGGTACTGGCCGACGCGTCGTTCGGCGAGCTGCTCCACAACGGCCAAGAGCCCCGGGACTGGACCCATGTCTTCGCCAGCGTCCAATCCCTCAGCCTCCAGCGGCTGGAGCAACTCGATCCAAGCCACT
Source organism: Streptomyces sp. NPDC101152 (assembly GCF_044768275.1). Classification (NCBI taxonomy): domain Bacteria; kingdom Bacillati; phylum Actinomycetota; class Actinomycetes; order Kitasatosporales; family Streptomycetaceae; genus Streptomyces; species Streptomyces sp. NPDC101152. Next base: position 232,433 of record NZ_JBIWPO010000004.1, read on the forward strand.
TCGATGTCATCGTCATCGACGAGTTCCACCACGCCACGGCGAGCACGTACCGCCGCGTGATCCAGCACTTCAAGCCGGCCGAAGTGCTCGGCCTCACCGCGACTCCGGAGAGGATGGACGGGCTCAATGTGCAGGACGAGTTCTTCAACGGTCGGATCGCCGCCGAAATGCGGCTGTGGGAAGCACTGGAAGCCGACCTGCTGTGCCCCTTCCACTACTTCGGAATCCCCGACGGCACTGACCTGACCCGGCTGAAGTGGCAATCAGGCAATTACGACCGCGACGAGCTCAGCAACGTCTACACGGCTGACGACGGACATGCCCTCATCGTCCTCAAGCAAGTAAAGGACAAGATCTCCAACCCCGCTGCCATGCGGGCCCTGGGCTTCTGCGTGACCAAGAAGCACGCCCACTTCATGGCGAGGCAATTCAACAAAATGGGCCTCCGGGCCGCGGCTCTCGACAGCGACTCGTCGTCTGCCGAGCGGGACCGTACGCTGGATGACCTGAAGAACGGCAGAGTCCAAGTCATCTTCTCCGTCGACCTGTTCAATGAGGGCCTGGACATCCCCGATGTCGACACCCTCCTTCTCCTTCGCCCCACCAACAGTGCGACCGTCTTCCTCCAGCAGTTGGGGCGTGGCCTTCGCCGTACCCCGAACAAGCCGGTCCTGACGGTGCTGGACTTCATCGGCCAGCACCGGGCGGAGTTCCGCTTCGAGGAACAGTTCCGGGCACTGACGAACCTGTCCCGCAACCGCCTGGTCGACAGCATCGAACGCGACTTCCCCCAGCTGCCCTCCGGCTGTCAGATCATCCTGGAGGGAAAGTCCAAGGACCTCGTCCTCAACAACATCCGAAGCCAACTGAACGCCACCATCAACACCTTGGCGAAAGAAGTCCGGGACTACAGCACGCCCAGGCTGGACGCGTACCTACGCGAAAGCCGACGGGATATCAAGGAGCTCTACAAAGGCGACAACTCCTGGACCAAGGTCCTCCGCAAGGCCGGGGTCATCAAGGAGGCCCCGATGCCCAGCGAGGAGGACCTCCTCAAACGCGTCCACGCCTTCCTCCACGTGGACGATCGGGACCGGGCCGACACGTACCTCCGCCTCCTCGCGGACGAGGCCCCCGACTACGACTCCCTCTCCCCCACTGAGCAGGCGTACGCCCGCATGCTCTTCTTCAACCTGTGGGACAGGGCGGGCGGCTTTTCCAGCTACCGCGAGGGGCTCGAGTCCCTCCGCGTCCAGCACCGGGTCCGCGATGAACTGCGCCAGGTCCTGACCTATGTTCTCGACCGCACCGACCACTTCCCCCTCTCCCTGGATGGGCCGCTCGGCCACCTCCCCCTGAAGATCCATAGCGCGTACAACCGCTCCGAGCTCCTCTCGGCGCTCGGGGTGGCACGGTTGGGCGGCCAGATGCCGGGTGTGTTCGCACAGGGGGTGACCTGGGTCCAGGAGATCAAGACCGACGCGTTGCTGATTACCCTGGAAAAGAACGAACGCGACTTCTCCCCCAACGTCCGCTACAAGGACTACGCGATCAGCCCCACCCGCTTCCATTGGGAGTCGCAGAGCACCACACCCGAGACCTCCAAAACCGGCCTGCGCTACCAACACCACGCCGAGCAGGGCAGCCACGTCCTCCTGTTCCTCCGCCGCTACAAGTCCAACGCCATCGGTAAGTCCGAGCCCTGGATGTTCCTGGGCCCGGCGAGCTACGCGAAGCACGCGGGTAGCAAGCCGATGGCGATCACGTGGGATCTTCAGCACGAGCTTCCGGCTGACGTGTGGACCTATTCAGCCATTGCCGCAAGCTAATCAACAGCCATCGTCAACGAATGATCCAGGAGGTCGCGTAGTTCCGAAAGGGGGTCCCTAACGGCGATCCACCGAGGCGTTGAGTTTCAGCGGCCGTCGGCTCAGAGGTGATCACCGCGCCAAGTCTGCGACCTCGGCTTCAAAGTGCGCCTGAGCCCGGTCCAAGGCTTCGTCCGCGTCGAGCCGTGCACTCGAAGCCAGTGAAGGAGGTCAGCAATGATGTCGATCACCGCTCCCTCAGTCACAGCCGCACGAAGCATGCTCGCCCCCATTGCCGGGGGCAGACGCCCCTCGCAGTAGAGATCAAGCACCTGCTCTGCTCGTGAGACCTGCGGATCTCCACAATGCCCGGTAGCGGTACTCAGTCCCGTCGCAAGCTCGCACCAGGTCACCTTGGCGTCGGCGAGGAGCCGGACACCCCAGCGTTCGGTCACGGCGCTGATCAGGGTCAGGCCGCGTCCTGATTCAGCCTCCGTGCACGCTTCGACCAAGGTCGGTAGCGCACGGCTATCGGGATCACGAAGTTCCAGGCGGAGGCGAGTGCCGTGCATGGAGACGCTGAGAGTGACAGGAACTCCCGGCCCGACGTGGTTGATCACGTTGGAGACGAGTTCGCTGACACGCAGTTGAGCTGCGTCGATTGCGGCATGAAGTCCCCATCCTCCGAGGCGGCGACGCAGGGCTCGCCGTACGCCTGCCACTTGCTCTGGCTCAGCGAAGAAGGGGAGGTCCCACCGCTTCCTTGGCATGCATGTCGTGCAGTCCATGGCCCAAGTCCTCTTCTCCCAGGGTAGGTTGCGGCACGCGATTGGCCACTCACTGAGAGTTGCATTGGAACTCTCAAAATGGAACTCTCACCTTGACCAAGCTGGGGTGCGTACGAACACTGCGCGCCCCCGGCGTGCGCTGTCTTGCTGTCGCATGCGCACGACCAGGACGATCGAAGCGATCGGCACGGAGGGCTAAACACATGGCAGTCGGACCTACTACCCGAAGGCGCCAGTTGGGTGCTGATCTCCGCCGTCTCCGAGAGCTCAGGGGGCTGACCCTTGAGGAAGCAGGAGCACGCGTGGGCATTTCGAAGGCGACGCTCAGCCGCTACGAGACGAAGGAGGGCACGGTCAAGTGGCCGGCCGTGGATGCCCTCTGCCGTGAGTACGACGCCTCAGACGAGGAGCGCCTCGCTCTCGTGGAACTCGCGAAAGGCGCGAGGATCCAGGGCTGGTGGCGCTCACTCGCCGACCCGGTTCCTGAATCCATGAACCTGATGCTCACCATTGAGGACGAGGTGGTGCGTGAAGATCACTACGCGTGCATGTACATCCCCGGCCTCCTCCAAACGCGCGGGTACGCCGAAGCCGTTCACCGGGCCTCGGAGATCCAGTGCCCTGAGGGGGAGGTCCAGCACATGGTCGACATCCGTATGAAGCGGCAAGAGTTGCTTGATCGAGATGAGCCACCTCATGTCTGGTGCGTCATCGACGAGGCGGCACTCCGACGCAGAGTGGGCGGTCCCGACGTCATGCGGGAACAGCTCCGTCAGGTGCTTGCCTTGTCTCAACGACCCCACGTGACTGTCCAAGTGCTTCCGTTCTCAACGGGAGCTCACGCTGCGGCAGTTGGTAGCTTCGCTGTTCTCCGAGGTCCAACACCGGAGCTGGACGTGGTCTACGTGGATCTGATTGGTGGAGGGCTGTTCATGGAGAAGCAGCAAGAACTGCAGCGCTATAGGTTGGCGTTCGAATACCTCAGCGCGCAGGCCCTCGATCTCGAATCGTCGGCCGAGATCATCGCCCGTATAAGCAAGGAGTTCTAATGGCGGCGCCCTCGACGCACCAGTGGTTCAAGTCCTCGTACAGCGGTGGCAGCGGAACCGAGTGCGTGGAGTGCGCGCTTGTCGATGACGGCATCCTCGTACGCGATTCAAAGGGCGAGGCAGGCCCCTTGATCGCTCTGGGCGACGCCGCATGGCGCGCCTTCTTGCGCGATGTCCTTGACCGAGGACATGAGACTCACTGACCAGAGGTTCATACGGCACCACTCACCCGGCTATAGGACACTCCCCATAGGACACCGGCCAGCAAGGAGCACACGATCGTGAGCGCACAACACGCAGAGACACCCGGGGCTGCGGCGCTGCCGTTGAAGACCATCGGCGACCTTCGAGCCGCCCTTCGGTCGGGGCACGGCTTCCCGGGTGACAGGGAGTCCTTTGAGGCAGATCTTCAGCGTGCGCTGGAGGCCTCCTCTGAGACGGACCTCAACGCTGTCGCCTCGGTGATCGTCGACTACCGGGGCAGGATCCGCCTCTACCAGGACCCCGACTTCGACATCGCTGTCCAGGAGGGCATCGATCTCGCGGCACGCTTGAAGCAGGAGGCACAGGGCCGGTGAGCAGTGTGATCGCGGCCGTGACGGTTCGGGCGGCCGATCGGGCGAAGGCTCTCGGAGCCGAGCAGGCGCTGGAGGCGCTACGGCGGGAACTGGAGCAGGTGCCCAGGCTCGGAGTCCTGCTCCGGCCGCCCGGCCAGGACGGCACCGAAGTCCGCAAAACGAGGATCGAACCTCGGGGCCGAGTGCCCGGGCTGGCAGTGGCGTACGTCTATACGCCCGCGCCCCCGCCCCCGACCGTAGCCATCGTGGCGGTGACCCCGGACGATGGTGTTCCCGCTGAGTGACCCGGCTAGGCCGGTTGTGTCCGCACCACACGATGCCGAACTTCAGGGGCAGGCAGGGCGAGGACGGACGGTGACCCGGCGGGTCGGTCCGGGGCCGCCGACCAGGACCTCTGTCACCCCAACGACACCCCCACAGCCTCCACCAGCAACCGCGCCCGCGGATCATCCGCCCCCTCGACGATGTTGTTCATCACGTAGCCGAAGCCGATGCCGTGCTCCGGGTCCGCGAAGGCGAGGGAGCCGCCTCGGCCGGGGTGGCCGAAGGAGTTCGGGCCGGTCAGGGGCATGAGGGCGGTGGGGAGCATGTAGCCGGAGCCGAATCTGCTGGGCAGCATGATCACTTGGTCCGGGCCGTTGGACTGTTCCTTGGTCGCCGCGGCGACGGTGTCAGGGGTGAGCAGCCGTATGCCGTCGACCTCTCCGATCAGGGCGGCGTACATGCGCGCGAGGCCGTGTGCGGTGCCGATGCCGTTGGAGGCGGGGATCTCGGCGGCCTGGACCTCGGGGGAGTTGAAGTCGATGTCGGCGGGGTCGGTGAGCTGGAAGGCCCGGTTGCTCAGGGAGTTGGGGTCGCTCATGGCGGCGACCAGGTCGCGGAGGTCCTCGGGGATCGACTCCAGGGGGACCTTGCTGAGATCGACGTCCGGCTGTTGGTAGGTCATGCGGCTGACGCGATCGCGTTCGGTCGGCGGGAGGCCGATGAAGAAGTCCAGTCCCAGGGGGGCGGCGATCTCGTCGGCGAAGAAGCGGCCCGGTGTGCGACCGGAGACGCGGCGGATGACCTCTCCGACCAGCCAGCCGAAGGTCCGGCCGTGGTAGCCGTGCGCGGTGCCGGGTGTCCACAGGGGACGTTGGGCGGCCAGTGCGGCCACCATGGGGTGCCAGGCCAACGCGTCGGCCAGCGGCACCGGTTGGTCCAGTGCGACGAGGCCGGCCTGGTGGGACAGCAGCCAGCGCACCGGGATGTCGGCCTTGCCGTTCGCGGCGAACTCCGGCCAGTACTCGGCAACCGGCGCGTCCAGGTCCAGTGCGCCGCGCTGGGCCAGCAGGTGCGCCGCGGTGGCCGTCGCTCCCTTGGTCGCCGAGTAGACCAGTTGCAACGTGTCCCGCGTCCAGGGCCGGCCGGTGTCGGGGTCGGCCTGTCCTCCCCACAGGTCCACCACGGGCCGACCGTCCCGGTAGACACACAGTGCCGCCCCGATGTCCCCGTGCTGCGCGAAGTTCGCCGCGAACGCCTCGCGTACCGGCTCGAACCCGGGCGCAACGTCACCGTTGATCGTCGTCATGCCGTCCATCCTGGCATTGCGGACCCGGCCGCGAACGGCGAACTGCCGTTCGGCTGAGACGGCGGCGGCGCCACGTCCTGCTCCCAACGCAACGGGGATAACGCCCGCCGTGGCACACCCTGTCCCCCACCCCGGCCATTACCCGCCGGGTAATCGCCCCCGCCACCCCCACCTGCCACGATCGTCCGCATACGGAGCCCACCACCTGCCACCCCGGAGGGAAACCATGACCGCCTACGCCATAGCCCACCTGCGCGAGGCCACCCCTCACCTGGAGATCGCCGAGTACATGGAGCGCATCGGCGGCACCTTGGAGCCGTACGGGGGTCGGTTCCTGGTGCACGGGGCGGGGCACGAAGTGAAGGAGGGGAGGTGGCCCGGGCATGTCGTGGTCATCGGGTTCCCCGGGATCGACGAGGCTCGCGGCTGGTGGGACTCGGCGGCGTACCAGGAGATCGCGCCGCTGCGGTCCCGGCACATCGAGGGGGACATCATCCTGGTGCCGGGCGTGCCCGAGGGCTACGACGCCGCTGTGACCGCGAAGGGCTTCCGCGAGGCAATGGCGGCGGGGTAGCGGAACGCCGCAGCCGGCTGCCGTTGAGGATCGGCGCCGCGTACTCCGCTCGCGCGCCGGACGGGCAGGCGGCCCGCCCACGCCCCCCCCTGCCCCCGCCCGCCAGGGCCTCACCCCGTCGGCATGCCGATCTGTTCGCGTTCCAGCGTGGCGCGGAGGTCCGCGAAGACCTGGGCGACTGCGGGGGTGAGGGAGGCTCCGAGGTTCGCCGCGACCAACTGGTCCAGGCCCTCGGTGAAGGTGCGCTCCGCCGCGTCGGCCAGTGTCAGGCCGTCGTCGGTCAATGCGAGCAGCGACGACCGGCGGTCGGAGGGGTTCGGCTGCCGGACGACCCAGCCCTGCTTCTCCAGGCGGTCGACGCCTTTGCTGGTCGCGCCGATTCCTACCGCGAACGCGGCGGCGAGATCCGCCACCCGGGCGCCCGGGTGGTCACGGAGGTGCCGCAGGAACTCGAACTGCGACGTGACGATGCCGTGCCGTTCGCGAAGACGGTCGTTGAGGTCGTTGTAGAGCCGCGTCTCGCACCGGACCAGGTCGTAGAAGAAGCCCGCCAGGTCGACCGTCGTCGGCGACCCGTCGCTTGATTTATATGCCACGGCATATAGTGTAGCGGCAGCTAGTTACGGCGTCGACGGGAGCAGTGATGAGCACGGACCAGCGCGCGATGATCGACGCGATGCTGAGGCAGCGGCCCATACCGGAGGGCCCCCGGCCGGTCGAGGAGATCCGGGCCGGGTTCAGGGCGATGATGGCCGGGATGACGGTCCCGGACGGGATCCGTACCACCGGTACGTCACTCGGCCCGCGTCCGGCGCTGCTGGTCGAGCCGGTGGACGGCGGGCGCAGCGGCACGATCCTGTACTTCCACGGCGGCGGCAACGTGTTCGGCTCGCCCGAGACCGCGCTGTCGCTGACCGGCAGCCTCGTGGCCAGGACCGGGTTCAGGGCGCTGTCCCTTGACTACCGGCTGGCCCCGGAGCACCCGTTCCCGGCCGCGATCGAGGACGCCCTGAGCGCCTACCGCGCACTGCTGGACGGCGGTGAGGATCCGTCCACGGTCGCGTTCGCCGGGGACTCGGCCGGCGGCGGACTCACCGTCACCACCTGCCTCGCCGCGCGCGAGGCGGGCCTGCCGATGCCCGCCGCGATCGTGGCGTTCTCGGCGTCCCTCGACGCGACCCGCACGGGGGAGAGCATGGACACGAAGGCGGGCGTCGATCCCTTCTTCACCCGTGAGTCCCTGGCCCACACCGCGGCCATGTACCTGGCGGGGCAGGACCCGCACCAGCCCCTGCTCAGCCCGGCCGTCCTCGCCGATCCGACCGGGTTCCCGCCGATGCTCCTGCAGGCGGGCGCCAACGAGGTGCTCCTGGACGACTCCACGCGGATGGCCGCGCGAGCGAGAGCGGCCGGGGTGGACGTCGTCCTCGACGTCACCGCCGACGTGCCTCACGTGTTCCAGTGCTTCGCCGGGGTCCTCGACGAGGCCGACGCGGCGCTGGACCGCGCGGCGCTCTTCCTCACCCAGCACCTGCGCACGCCGGACGCGACGAGGACGCCGGCGGCCGCGAACCGTCGCTAGGGGGCGTTTTGAAAGTCCAGTGCGGTGCCCGCGGTGTTCGGTGCGTGGCCTCGGCGTGCCGGTCGAAGGTCCTAGATGGGGGTTCCCCCGCTCGAGCGTAGCCGAGAGTGGGGGAGGAGCTACTCGGGCCTTTGGCCGGTGCGGCGAGGGTGCGTGCCGGGCGCCGTGGGTGCTGTGCGGGGCTTTCAAAACACCCCCTAGGACGGTTGCGCGGCCATCCCAGCGGTCAGGCGGCGGGCGTCAGTTCCGCGCGGCCGAACAACAGGGGGTAGCCGGGCGGGAGTTGGCGTAGGACGCGGTCCACGAGGTCGTCGTCGACGAGCTGGGTCAGGGCCGACAGGACGGAGCTGACGTCCCAGCGGGCCGTGGCCGCCGTGGCGCCCTCGATGCGGGCGGCCACCGAGTCGACGAACTCCTGGGCGGTCAGGGGGCGGGTGGCCGGTATCTGGGCGGCGATCACCCGGGCCGCCTCCTCGGGCAGGGCGCGGGCGAGGTCGACGCGCTCGTCGCCGACGACGTGGCCGCCGAGGGCGGACAGGACGATCCGGGTGACCTGTTCGGCCTCCGCGCGAGTCGGGTACTGGCCCAGGTCCCGTACCTTCTCGATCAGTTCTCTCCATCCGGTGTCGATCCGCGGGGTCTTTGTCGTGCTGGGCGCGGTCGTCACGGTCGTCATCTCCGGGCTTCTCCTCCGGTGGACGCGGGGTGGGCGGCTGGTGGGCACGGGGGCGTGCCGCGTCCCGCAGGCGGCCGGCGCGGGCGAGCCTGCGGGACGCTTCTGGTGCACTGGTGAAGCGGTGTCCGCGTGCGGCGTCAGTTGCCGATTTCCTTGCGGCCGTCGCCGCCCGAGATCTGGATGCGGCGCGGCTTGGCCTGTTCGGCCACGGGGATGCGCAGGGTCAGCACACCGGCCTCGTACGAGGCGTCGATGCGGTCCGTGTCGAGGGTGTCGCCGAGGAAGAGCTGCCGGGTGAAGGAACCCGTGGGTCGCTCGGCGACGAGCAGCTCGGCGCCCTCGGGGGCGGGGTTGCGGCGCTCGGCGCGGACGTTCAGGACGTTGCGTTCGACGTCCAGCTCGATCGTTTCGGGGTCGATGCTGGGAAGGTCGAAGTGGACGATGAAGTCGTCCCCGGCCCGGTAGGCGTCCATCGCCATGGCGGCGGGGCGGCCGGTGGGGCCGAAGACCTGCTGCGCGAGTCGGTCGAATTCGCGGAACGGGTCGGTACGCATGAGCATCACGGGTCACTCCTCTCATCAGGTGCTGAGGTGCGATGCCCTACGGCTTCTTATATAGCTCGAAGGAGGAAACTTGACAAGCCTCGACTCAGGAATCGGGGTCGGTTCGGGGCCCGGTCCGGTTCCGCCCAGGTGGGGGCTAGTCTCGGTGGCGGATGACCATGACCTCGGGGCAGATCATCACAGCATGCGTCACAGCACCAGGAGGCAGAAGGATGGCCGGGATTCCCAGCGCGGCGGTCGCCGCGGGCGGGCTGGTCGGTGGGCACGGCGTGGCCCGCTGGACGAAGAAGCGGCAGCTGGGCGGGGCGGTACTGGCCGTCGCCGGTGCCGCGGCCGCGCAGCAGTGGCGGCAGCGGGCGGGCGGGAAGGCGGCCGGGGCACTGATGGCCGCGTATGTCGCCGCCTTCGCGGGGTCGCATCCGCTGGCGAAGCGGGTGGGGGCGTGGCCGGCCGTGTTCGGCGTGGCGGGCGTGGTCGCGGCGGCGTCGTGGGCGGTGGCCGACCGGCGGGGGTGAGGCGGGGACGTAGGTCGCTCGCAGTTGACCCCGGGTCTCAGTGGACGTGCGGGGTGGCGCAACCCGGCGCGACGGGGTGCCCGCCCGCGCCCACCCGTGCCGCGCCAGCGGCACGACTGCCCGCGGGCTACGCGAGACGGGTCGGCGGACACGACTGCCCGCGGGCTGAGCCGGGGACTGCCTGCGGGCTACGCGGGACGGGCCGGTGGGCACGACTGCCTGCGGACTAAATCCCCCCTACGCCGTCGCCGCCTGCGACCCCGGCTCCGGGCCCTGGGGCGAGGTCCGTGACCGCGAGCGGGCGATCGACCCCGCCGCCGCCGTCAGTGGGCGGGCGATGTCCTCCAGGGAGCGGCGTTCGGCTCGTACCGCCAAGGCTGCTGCCACCAGGCCCGCCAGGCACATCAGGGTCGCGCCGATGGAGAACGCCAGGACCGTGTCGCCGACCTTGCCGGTGCCGGTGAGGTCGGCGAACAGCAGCGGGCCGCTGATGCCGCCCGCTGCCGTGCCGAGGGCGTAGAAGAAGGCGATGGACATGGCCCGCGTCTCCATCGGGAAGATCTCGGACACCGTGAGGTAGGCGCTGGAGGCACCGGCCGACGCGAAGAACAGCACCGCGCACCAGCACGCGGTGAGCGTGCCCGCGCTCAGTGAGCCCCGGTCGAAGAGCCAGGCCGTGCCGAAGAGCAGCAGGCCCGACAGCAGATAGGTCGAGGAGATCATGACCCGGCGGCCGACCGTGTCGAAGAGGCGCCCGAGCAGCAGCGGACCGCAGAAGTTGCCGACCGCGATCACGGCGAAGTAGTAGCCGGTGTGGTCGGCGGGCACCCCGAAGAACTTGGTCAGGATCGCGCCGAAGCCGAAGGTGATCGCGTTGTACAGGAACGCCTGCCCGATGAACAGGGAGAACCCGAGGACGGCCCGCCGACGGTACTGCCCGAACACGGTGCGGGCGATCTCCAGGAAGGACACGCTGCGGCGCTGGTGGATCTCCAGCGGTTCACCCTCGGGGTCGGGCAGCCGTGCGCCCTTGTCCGCCTCCACCCGCCGTTCGATGTCGGAGACGATCTCCTCCGCCTCCCGGTCCCGGCCGTGGATCAGCAGCCAGCGCGGGCTCTCCGGGACGTGCCGTCGGACGAGCAGGATGACCAGGGCGAGCACGGCGCCGAGGGCGAACGTCAGGCGCCAGCCGAGGTCCTTGGCCAGCAGGTGGGTGTCGAGGGCGACGATCGACAGCAGGGAGCCGCCCACCGCGCCGAGCCAGAAGCTGCCGTTGATGATCAGGTCCACGCGCCCGCGGTACTTCGCCGGGATCAGCTCGTCGATCGCGGAGTTGATCGCCGCGTACTCACCGCCGATACCGAAGCCGGTCAGGAAGCGGAACAGGAAGAACCACCAGGCCTGCCAGGACACGGCCGTCAGCGCGGTGGCCGCCAGATAGACGGCCAGCGTGATCATGAACAGGTTCTTGCGTCCGAAGCGGTCGGTCAACCGCCCCCAGAACAGCGCCCCGACGCAGGCGCCCGCCACGTACAGCGCGGCCGCGACACCGGTGATCTGTCCCGAGGTGATCGACAGCCCGCTGCCGGGCTCCGCCAGCCGACTGGCGATGTTGCCGACGACCGTGACCTCCAGGCCGTCGAGGATCCACACGGTCCCGAGACCGATGACGATCGTCCAGTGCCAGCGCGACCAGGGCAACCGGTCGAGGCGGGCGGGGATGGTGGTGGTCACGGTACGGCCGGTGCCGGCTTCCGCGGTGGTCATGGGCCCCCTCCTCATCGAGCGTACCCGCACCGGGTATCCCCGACCGACGGCCCTACGCCCCCCGCTCAGGCCCCCTCAAGCCCCCAGCACCCGCGTCACCACGTAGATCAGCAGCCCGGCCAGCGAACCGACCACCGTGCCGTTGATCCGGATGAACTGCAGGTCCCGCCCGATGTGCGCCTCGATCTTCCGGGTCGTGTGCTCGGCGTCCCAGCCGGCCACCGTGTCCGTGATGAGGGAGGTGATCTCCTTGCGGTAGGTGGTCACGACGTACACGGCGGCGCCTTCCACCCACCCGTCGACCTTCCCCTGCACCTTCGGGTCGACGGCCATCCGCGCGCCCAGGGACAGCAGCGAGGCCCGCACGCGCAGCCGCAGCTCGCTGCGCTCGTCCTCGGCGGCGGAGACGATCATCGACCGTACGGCGGTCCAGGCGGAGGCGATCAGGTCCTGCACCTCACCCCGGCCCAGCACATCGCCCTTCAGCCGCTCGACCCGCGCCCGGGTGTCGGTGTCGGACTGCAGGTCGGAGGCGAAGTCCGTGAGGAACCGGTCGAGCGCCCCGCGCGCCGGATGGGAGGGCATGTCCCGCATCTCGGTGACGAACCGCAGCAGCTCCTTGTAGACCCGCTCGCCGACCTTCTTGTCGACGAACCGCGGTGTCCACCCCGGAGCGCCCCCCTGGACGGCGTCCATGATCTCGGTGTCGTGCCAGACCAGCCAGTCGTGCGCCCGCGTCACGACCAGGTCGACGACCCGCCGGTGGCCGCCGTCCGCGACGATCTTCTCCAGCATCTTCCCGATGCCGGGCGCGATCTCCTGTGTGCCGGCCCGCCGAGTGATCGCCTCCCCCACCACCGCCTGGACGTCGGAGTCCCGCAGCACGGTCAACGCGCCCCGCAGAGCGGCCGACAGCTCCGCCGTCACCCGGTCCGCGTGCTCGGGGTCGGCGAGCCACACCCCCAGCCGGCTGCCGATGCCCACGGCCCGCAACCGCTGCCGTACGACGGCCTCGGAGAGGAAGTTCTCGCCGACGAACTCGCCCAGCGAGACCCCGAGCTGGTCCTTCTTCGTCGGGATGATCGCGGTGTGCGGGATGGGCAGGCCGAGCGGGTGGCGGAACAGCGCGGTGACGGCGAACCAGTCGGCCAGCGCGCCCACCATGCCGGCCTCGGAGGCGGCGGCGACGTACCCCGCCCACGCGCCGGCCCCGGAGTTGTCCGCCCACTTGGCGAGGACGTACACCAGCGCCACGAACAGCAGCAGCCCGGTCGCGGTGAGCTTCATCCGGCGCACCCCGCGCTGCTTCTCCTCGTCGGCGGCGCTGAACGTCGTCATCGCGCGGGCCGCCGCCGCGGGAACGGCGCGGCCGCCGGCGGGAGCCGTCCGGGCATGCTCCGGCGTGCCCTCCACCTCCGCCGCCCCCGTCATCCCCGCCACCCCCGTCTCGTCCGGTGTCGTACGTTCCATCCACTCCACCCGTTCGTGATCCCCTGCACACATTGTCCCTTCCTGACCGACTCCCGGAACGGAACAAGAGTTCCCGGCGTCTGTCGGAGGGGTCCCCATGCCGCATCATTGGGATGATCACACCGGAGCCCCGGGGTCCAGTCCGGCTCCATTCCCCGAGGAGAACCTCGCCGCATGACCACCCGCATGACCAAGCGTCATGGTTATGCCCTGCTGTCCGCGATCATCGCCCTGGTCGTCGGGCTTTGCGCAGCCATATACATCGGTGCCGGCGCCGACCAGCGCATCACCGGCACCAGCGCCTTCGGCAAGAACGGCGCCGCCTACGACTCCGCCGCCCCCGCCTCCGCCGGTGTCTGGGTCGGCGCCTGGGCCGCCGCCCCGGCGGGCGCGGAGCCCGGCACGGAGAGCGGGGGCCTGGCGGGCCGCTCGATCCGCAACGTCGTGCACACGAGCGTCGGCGGTACGAGTGCCCGTATCACGCTGTCCAACCTCTACGGCCGGTCGCCGCTGACGATCACGCACACGTCGATCGCCGTGGCCGCCGCCCCGGACGGCGCGGCGGCGGACGCGCGGAGCATGCGGCGGCTGACGTTCGACGGGAACCCCACGGTGATCGTCCCGGCCGGCGGGCAGGTGCTCAGCGACGCCGTCGCCGTCTTCGTGCCGCCGGACAGCGACGTCCTGGTCACGACCTACTCCCCCACCGCGTCGGGCCCGGTCACCTACCACCCCCGTGCGCGCCAGATCTCGTACCTGGCCGTGGGCGACCGGACCGAGGACACGTCCGGCGCCGGGTACACCGAGCAGACGCCGTACTGGCGTTACCTCACCGCGCTGGACGTGCTGAGCGACGAGGCCGAGGGCACCGTGGTCGCGCTCGGCGACTCCCTCACGGACGGCATCACCTCCACCCCGAACGCCGACCGCCGCTGGACGGACGTCCTGTCCGAGCGGCTGCGTACGGCGGTCGCTTCCGGGCAGGACGTGCCGCGCTACAGCGTCGTCAACGAGGGCATCAGCGGCAACCAGGTCCTCGCGGCCGGGACGGGCCGTCCCGCCGACAACCAGAGCGGCCTCGACCGCTTCTCCCGGGACGTGCTCTCCCGTCCGAACGTGAAGGTCGTCGTCATCGAACTCGGCGTCAACGACATCCTGCGCAACCCCGAACTCGCCGACCCGGACCGGATCCTCGCCGGGCTGCGCACCCTGGTCCGCCGGGCCCACGCGCACGGTGTCCGGGTCGTCGGCGCCACCCTGATGCCCTTCCAGGGCCACCGCGGGTACAGCGGGGCGCGGGAGGCGGTCCGCGATGAGATCAACGGGGAGATCCGCTCGGGCCGCGTGTACGACGCGGTCGTCGACTTCGACCAGGCCCTGCGGGACCCGTACAACCCGCGCGGGCTCCGCCCGGACTACGACTCAGGGGACCACCTCCACCCCAGCGACCGGGGCTACGCGCGGATGGCGCAGGCCGTCGACCTCCAGGCGCTGAAGGGTGCGCCGTCGGCGCGGCTGTGAGGACGTGAGGAGTGAGGTCGTGCGGACTCACCAGTCCCCGTGGCCGCGCCGCTCCCGGCGTTCCCGCTGCCGGTCCCGGCGTTCCTCGCGGCGCTCCTGCCGCTCCTCACGCCGGTCGCTGCGCCACTCCCGGTGCTCCTCCAGCATCCGCAGGTGATCGCCGTACCCCTCGCCCAGTTGCCGCCCGGACCTGCGCTCCAGCTTCTCCTGGCGGCGCTCCTCCTTCAGGCGCCGGCGTTCCTCGCGGGTCGGTTTGCGCTCGACGCCGACGCCGCCCCAGAAGGCGAAGCCGTTGATGATCACGCGGGGCGCGCCGGGCGCGGCCGGTACGCCCTCCTCGCGGTGGTCGAAGCCGCCCATGATCCCGATGCCGCGCACGACGACCTCGACGCCGGGCGGCACGATGATGTTCATCCCGCCCATGATCGCGATGCAGTTGATCTCGACCTCGCGGTCCGCGAAGTTCGCCTCGCGCAGGTCGAGTTCGCCGCCGCCCATGAGGGCGAAGCAGTTGAACTGCTTGGGCACGGTCCAGCGGCCCTTGCGTTCGAACCCGGACATCACGGCGACGGCCCACGACGAGGAACCCTCGCCGCCGACGATCCGGCTCGCCCAACTCCCGTCGGCGACCGGCTCCTTGGTGAGCGACACGGAGGGCGGCGGGGTGACGCCGGCGGCCGGCAGGTCACGGGTGATCGGCGTCAGCTCGCCGTAGGTCCGCGCCTTGTAGGTGGCCTCCAGCCGCTCCTCGAACTCCTCCATGTCGAGACGGCCCTCCGCGAGGGCGTCCCGCAGGACCTCGGCGACTCGTTCACGATCGGCGTCGGATGCGCGGAGATCCGGGACTGCGGCGTCGTCGGTCATGCACAGCAGCCTACGAGTTCCTCCGGCGCCATGCTACGAGACCGTGTCGTGAGTGGTCTGTGCCTGCTCGACGTACATCTTGGCGATCACCGCCTCGATGTCCGGTTCCCGTACGGAGAGGTCCACCAGCGGGTAGCGCGCGGCGATCCGCGCCACCAGCGCCGCCGCCGACTCGGCCGCCGGGAACGCCAGCCACTGCCGGGGCCCCTCCACCTTCACCACGCGCGCGGGCGGCGCCTCGATCGGGGGCAGCTCCCGCTCCAGGTCCACCACCAGGGTCCGCTCGCTCTCACCCACCTCGTGCAGGCCGGTGAGCGGGCCGTCGTACATGAGCCGGCCGTGGTCGATGACCATCACCCGGGAGCACAGCTGCTCGATGTCCTGCAGGTCATGGGTGGTCAGCAGGACGGTCGTGCCGCGCTCGGAGTTCAACTCCCGCAGGAATCCCCGCACCTTGGCCTTGGAGATGACGTCCAGGCCGATCGTCGGCTCGTCGAGGTAGAGCACCTCGGGGTCGTGCAGCAGCGCGGCCGCGATGTCGCCGCGCATCCGCTGGCCCAGCGACAGCTGCCGTACGGGTACGTCCAACAGGTCGCTCAGTTCGAGGAGTTCGACGCATCGGTCGAGGTTCTCGCGGTAACGGGCGTCGGGGATGCGGTACATGCGGTGCATCAGCCGGTAGGAGTCGATCAGCGGCAGGTCCCACCACAGTGTCGTCCGCTGCCCGAACACCACGCCGATGCGGTGCGCGAGGCGGGTGCGCTCCCGGGAGGGGTCGATGCCCGCCACCCGCAGCCGGCCCCCGCTGGGGGTGAGGATGCCGGTCAGCATCTTGATCGTCGTCGACTTCCCGGCGCCGTTCGGGCCGATGTACCCGACCATCTCGCCGCGCGCCACGGTGAAGGAGATCGAGTCGACGGCACGCACCTGCCGGCGTTCCCGTTTCAGGAACCCCGTCTTCTTGCGCACGTCGAAGACCTTCTCCACCCGGTCCAGTTCGATGAAGTGACCGTCCACAGCCCTCAGCTTCCCGTACTCCGATACGACCTCAGCCCCGCCCGCCACGCCAGCCCGGCCAGCGCACAGCACACCGCCGCGACCAGCGGCGGCGCGAAGGCCGCCCCCTGCGGCAGCCACAGGGGATACGGCCGCCCCAACACGTAGGAGGCGGGCACCCAGTTGACGAAGGCGAGGGGCAGCATGAACGTCACCCCCCGCACCAGGTCCTTGCCGAACACGGTCGGCGGATACTGCAACAGCGTGGTGCCGCCGTAGGTGAACGCGTTCTGCACCTCGGACGCGTCCTGGACGAGGATCTGGAAGGCCGCGCCCGCCACGAACAGCGCGCAGAAGATCGCCGCTCCGCTGACCAGCATCACCGGCACCAGCAGCACCTTCGCCACACTCCAGTCGACGTCGACGGCGTACAGCGACCAGCCCAGCACCAGGCCGCCCTGGGTGATCCGGCCCAGACGGCGCAGCGCGAAGCGGTCCGCGCCGATCTGTGCCAGCACCGGCGCGGGCCGCACCAGCAGCGTGTCGAAGGAGCCGTCGCGGATGCGGGCGCCGAGGACGTCCATGGAGCCGAGCACGAGGTCGGCGATCCCGAACGCCGTCGCCGACAGCCCGTACAGGAAGGCGATCTCGGGCAGCCGCCAGCCGCCCAGCGAGTGCACCCGCGAGAACATCAACAGGATCGTGGCGAAGTCCAGGCCGGTCACCAGCAGGTTGCCGAGTGCCGTGATCAGGAAGGACGTGCGGTAGGTCAGGCTGGACCGCACCCACATCCCGGCGATCAGCCGGTAGGCCCGCAGGCCCTCACCCGGACGGGACGGCTCAGCCACCCTGCACCACCACCCGGCGGGTCGCCGCGGACTGGACCAGCCGCCCGGCGGCCAGCAGCACCACGGCCCACACCGCCTGGAAGGCGTACGCCCCCAGCGGATCGGCCTTCCCCATCAGCACGTCGGCGGGCATCTGGATCTGCGCCGCCCAGGGCAGTACCCGCGCGATGTCGCCGAGCACGCCGGGGAAGGCGTTCAGCGGAAGCACCATGCCGGAGAAGAAGATGCCGGTGACCATCAGGGCCTGGTTGACGCCCATGCCGTCCAGGAGCCAGAACACGCTCAGCGCCGCCAGGTAACGGAGGCCGAAGCTGACGACCATCGCCAGCAGCAGGGTCAGCAGGAAGGCCGCCCAGGTGGTGAGCCGGGTCGGCAGCGCCATCGGGAAGAACACCGCGCCGAACGCGAACGGGATCACCCCCCGCCCCAGCAGCTGGAACGCCGAGCGGCCCAAGTCGCTTGCCAGCCACCACAGTTGGAGGTCGGCCGGCCGGTACAGGTCCACCGCGATCTCGCCCGTGCGGATGCGGTCCATCAGGTCCTTCTCGACGCCGCCGCCCTGGATCGCCAGCGTCGCGTACAGACACTGCCCCAGCCACACATAGGTGACGGCCTGCGCCTGGTCGTACCCCCCGAGGTGGGGCTTCTCGTCCCACAGGGCGAGGTACGTGTACACCAGGATCAGCCCGAAGACGGTGTTGGTGAACACCCCCGCCGCGGTCGCCGCCCGATACGTCGCGTACCGTCTGAAACCCCCCGCGACGACGGCCGCGTACAACCGTCCCGCGCCCACGCTCCCGCCCTCCTCCACCTGTCCGGACACCGAAGCGCAGGAGCCTACTGCCCGGGCGGTGACGCACGCCACGTGTTTTTCGGTACGGAAGCGTGCCATGGTCCGGGAACGGAACGCATGGTGCGAGAGTCTTCAAGAGGGGGCGCAGAAGGCGTACGAGGGCGTACGGGAACGTACGACGCGAAACAGGAGTCCGTGCAACACATGAGTGACGAGCCGCAGCCGCAGCAGCCGAATCCCGGCTGGGCACCGGACGGGCCGCAGGGGGCTGCCAATGCGGGCGGCAAGAAGCCGAAGCGGCCCAGGCGAACGGGCTGGCGCCGGCTGATCCCGACCTGGCGCACCGTGCTGGGCACCTTCGTCATGGGCGTGCTGCTGCTGATCGGCCTGTTCTTCCTCGGCTACTCCCTGGTGCAGATCCCGCCGGCCAACGCGCTCGCCACCAAGCAGGCCAACGTCTACCTGTACGCGGACGGCTCCCAGATCGCCCGCGACGGCGAGGTCAACCGGGAGAACGTCACCCTCGCCCAGGTCTCCAAGGACGCCCAGCACGCCGTCCTCGCCGCCGAGGACCGCGACTTCTACTCCGAGTCCGCCATCGACCCCAAGGCGATGCTGCGGGCCGGCTGGAACACCGCCACCGGCAAGGGCAAGCAGTCCGGCTCCACCATCACCCAGCAGTACGTGAAGAACTACTACCTCGCGCAGCAGCAGACCGTCACCCGCAAGGTGAGGGAGTTCTTCATCTCGATCAAGCTGGATCGGGAGAAGTCCAAGGACGAGATCCTCGAGGGCTACCTCAACACCAGCTACTTCGGCCGCAACGCCTACGGCATCCAGGCAGCCGCCCAGGCCTACTACGGCCAGAACGCCACCGACCTCGACCCTGCCCACGCCGCCTACCTCGCCGCCCTCGTCAACGCGCCCAGCGAGTACGACGTCGTCGCGCACCCCGAGAACAAGGCGGCGGCCGTGGCCCGCTGGAACTACGTCCTGGACGGCATGGTCAAGAAGGGCTGGCTGAGCCAGGCCAAGCGGGCGACCCTGAAGTTCCCGATGCCCAAGGAGCAGACCGTCTCCACCGGCATGTCCGGGCAGCGCGGCTACATCGTCAAGGCCGTCGAGAGCTACCTCGCCGAGAACAAGATCGTCAGCACCGACGAACTCGCGCACGGCGGCTACCGCATCACCACCACCCTCGACAAGAGCAAGCAGGACGCCTTCGTCGCCTCCGTGAACGACCAGGTGATGTCGAAACTCGACAAGAAGAACAACAAGGTCGACAACTACGTCCGCGCCGGCGGCGCCTCCGTCGACCCGAAGACCGGCAAGGTCGTCGCGATGTACGGCGGCATCGACTACGTCAAGCAGTACACCAACGGCGCCACCCGCGGAGACTTCCAGGTCGGCTCCACCTTCAAGCCCTTCGTGTTCGCCTCGGCCGTCCAGAACCACTCGCAGACCCAGGACGGCGAGATGATCACCCCCAACACCTACTACGACGGCACCAACAAACGCCCCGTCCAGGGCTGGAACGGCGGCAGCTACGCCCCCGCCAACGAGGACGACGTCGACTACGGCAACATCACCGTGCGCACCGCCACCGACAAGTCCGTCAACGCGGTGTACGCGCAGATGGCCGTGGACGTCGGCCCCGCGAAGGTGAAGCAGACCGCCATCGACCTCGGCATCCCCGCGAGCACCCCCGACCTCACCGCCACCCCGTCCATCGCGCTCGGCGTGAACACCGCCAGCGTCCTCGACATGGCGGAGGCCTACGCGACCCTCGCCAACCACGGCGAGCGTTCCACCTACACGCTGGTCGACTCCCTCACCAAGGACGGCCAGCAGGTGGCGCTCCCCAAGAGCACCACCACCCAGGCCATCAGCCGGGAAGCCGCCGACACCACGACCTCCGTCCTGCAGAGCGTGGTCGACAACGGCACCGCGACCGCCGCCCAGGCCGCCGACCGGCCCGCCGCCGGCAAGACCGGCACCGCCGAGCAGGACACCGCCGCCTGGTTCGCCGGCTACACCCCCGACCTGGCCACCGTGGTCTCCGTGATGGCCCAGGACCCGGTGACGGCCGCCCACAAGCCGCTGTACGGCGCGATGGGCCTGCAGCGCGTCAACGGCGGCGGACCGCCCGCGCAGATCTGGGCGCAGTACACCAAGGCCGCGCTGCAGGGGAAGCCGGCCACCGACTTCGACCTCCAGCTCCAGGCGGGCGCCGACCAGACCCAGGCCCCGCCGCAGCCGTCGGCGACCGCCACCGGCGGCGGCCAGCAGAACGGCGGCACGACCGGGGACGGCGGCCAGGGCACGACCCAGGGCCAGAACAACGGCGGCACTACCGGGGACGGCGGGACGCCCACCACGACGGGCGGCACTCCCACCACCGGCGGCACCACCGGCACCACCGGCACCACCACCAACGGCGGAACCACGACGGGCACCAACGGCGGCACCACCAACGGCGGCACGACGACCGGCGGCGGCACCGCGGGAGGCCCCACCAACGGGGGCGCCACGGGAGGCACCACCAACGGCGGCACGACCGGGAACGGCGGCACGACCGGCACGGACAACGGGGGCACCACGACCGGCACGGCGGCGGGCCCCCAGTCGGCGGCCAGAAGACAGTGACAGCCGAAAGGGGCTGGTGACGAGGTCGTCACCAGCCCCTTTCGGCTGTCTCGCACTCTTGCTACAGATACAGACCGGTCGTGTCCTCCGACCCCTCGAAACGGTCGGCCGCCACGGCGTGCAGGTCACGCTCCCGCATCAGCACGTACGCCACGCCCCGCACCTCGACCTCGGCACGGTCCTCCGGGTCGTACAGCACCCGGTCGCCCGGCTCCACCGTCCGCACGTTCTGCCCGACGGCGACGACCTCGGCCCAGGCCAGCCGCCGTCCGACCGCCGCCGTGGCGGGGATCAGGATGCCCCCGCCCGACCGCCGCTCGCCCTCACCGGTCTCCTGCCTGACCAGGACCCGGTCGTGCAGCATCCGGATGGGCAGCTTGTCGTGCTGGCTGCTGTGCTCGTTTCTCTTGGCGCTCACGCCCTGAACCTACAACTCTCACTCAGCTCTTGCGCCGACGGGTACCGAGGGCGAGCAGCCCCACCAGGCCCACGGCGACGAGCGCGACCGGCACGATCCGCTCCAGCCGGGGCGCGCCCTCCTCGTCCACGAACCGGGCCGTGACGTCGGTGACGGCCTTGTTGACGCCGACGTAGGCACGTCCCAGCGTGTGATCGATATTGGACACAACCTTGGCCTTGGCGTCACCGACGATGGTCTTCGGGTGCACCCGCACCCCGATCTCGTCGAGGGTCTCGGCCAGCACTGCGCGGCGGGCTTTGATGTCCGCCTCGATCTGCGCCGGGGTTCTGGTGTCCGACGTGTCCGCCACCGTGGGGCCTCCGAGTCAGCCGATGCGTTGTTGTCGCTTGTTCTGGACAGTCTGTCAGCTCCGCGCGCCGTCGCACTGTCAGGCCCCCCGGTTAGGCTGGTCCGATGAGCGAGCGACTCCAGCCCGGGGACGTGGCCCCCGACTTCACCCTCCCCGACGCCGACGGCAACGACGTGTCCCTGTCGGCCCACAAGGGCCGCAAGGTCATCGTCTACTTCTACCCGGCGGCCCTCACGCCCGGCTGCACCAAGCAGGCCTGCGACTTCACGGACAACCTCGACGTCCTGGCCGGCGCCGGCTACGACGTCATCGGCATCTCCCCCGACGCCCCGGAGAAGCTCGCGAAGTTCCGCGAGAAGGAGTCCCTGAAGGTCACCCTGGCCGCCGACCCGGACAAGAAGGTCACCGAGGCCTACGGCGCCTACGGCGAGAAGAAGAACTACGGCAAGACGTACATGGGCGTCATCCGCTCCACGATCGTCGTGGACGAGGAGGGCAAGGTGGAACGGGCCCTGTACAACGTCCGAGCGACGGGCCACGTAGCCAAGATCATCAAGGACCTGGGCATCTGAGGACTCCGTTTCCGCTGCTTGAGAGGCCCGCGCCGGGATGACCCGGTACGGGCCGCTCTACGTTTCGGGCGTAACTGTCCGATAAACGGTTCGTTACTCCGTACGGGCTGCGAACACGCGGACGGAACGGAGGGGCGCGATGGGGGCCGGCACGTACACCAGGGAACGCCTGGAGGAAGCGGCTCGGGGGGCGCGGACGTTGTCGGAGGCCTTGCTACGGCTCGGGGTGGATCCGGGGAGTTCGACGCGGCGCTATGTCCTGGGGCGGATGAAGAAGCTGGGGGTGGACACCTCGCACTTCGAGCGCGAGGGGGTCAAGTGGACTCGGGAGATCCTGCAGGCGGCGGTCTCTGCGTCGACGAACATGTGCGACGTCCTACGGCATCTCGGGCTTGAGGTGGTGGGCGGGCATCACACGCACATCAGTCGCCGGATCAAGGCGTACGGGATCGACACCTCGCACTTTCAGGTGCCGACCCGGCGCGGCAAAGCGTGGCGCCCCCGGACACCCGAGGGGCTACTCGTCGAGCAGCCCCTCGGCCAGGCTCGGCGCATCCCCAGCGATCGACTCAAGTCGGCGATGACAGCACTGGGGATACGAGAACGGTGCGCCCAATGCGGAACGGAAGCAGTCTGGCGAGGGCATCCGCTCCCACTGGAGGTCGATCACATCGACGGCAATTGGCGCGACAACCGCATCGAGAACCTGCGGTTCCTGTGCCCCAACTGCCACGCGATCACCAGCACCTGGTGCAGGGGCGGCAACCAGCGGCGACCGCTCGCCGAGTACCAGTAAGCTGTACGTGGGGCCGTAGCCCAACTTGGCAGGAGGCACCACTTTTAGGTAGTGGACAGTGCGAGTTCGAGTCTCGTCGGCCCCACGTTCAGGGCGCGGCTCCCTACTGGGAGCCGCGCCCTTCGCAGTAACTCAGCCCAGCAACTCCCGCACCACCGGCACCAGCGCCCGGAACGCCTTCCCCCGGTGGCTGATCCCGTTCTTCTCCTCCGGAGTCAGTTCCGCGCAGGTTCGCGACTCGCCGTCCGGCTGGAGGATCGGGTCGTAGCCGAAGCCGTTGGTGCCTGCGGGGGTGTGGCGCAGGACGCCGCGGAGTCGGCCCTCGACCACTCGTTCCGTGCCGTCGGGGAGGGCGAGGGCTGCCGCGCACGCGAAGTGGGCGCCGCGGTGGTCGTCCGCGATGTCGGAGAGTTGGGCGAGGAGCAGGTCCAGGTTGGCCTTGTCGTCGCCGTGGCGGCCTGCCCAGCGGGCGGAGAAGATGCCGGGGGCGCCGTTCAGGACGTCGACGCAGAGGCCGGAGTCGTCGGCGACGGCGGGGAGGCCGGTGGCCTGGGCGAGGGCGTGGGCCTTGAGGAGGGCGTTCTCGGCGAAGGTGACGCCGGTTTCCTTGACGTCGGGGACGTCGGGGTAGGCGTCGGCGCCGACCAGTTCGTGGGGCAGGCCCGCTTCCGCGAGGATGGCCCTGAGTTCGGTGATCTTTCCGGCGTTGCGGGTGGCGAGGATCAAGCGCGTCATGGGGTCAAGTATTCCGGGCCGCCGCAGCGGTGTTACGGCGTGCAGACCTTGGTCAGTTCGCCTGCCGCGTGCGTCACCGGGCTGACGTCGGGTGTGCGGTCGCCGTTCCTGATGGCCGTGCGGACGTTGTCCACGGCGTTGCCGAGGTCGTCGACCGCCTTGTTGACGTCGGCGTTGTCGGTCTTGTCGCCGATGGTGCCGAGGTCCTTGTCGATGGCGGCGAGGGACTCGCCGAGCTGGGTGGGGTCGTTGGCGGCGTTCTGCACGGCCTGCTGGAGCCGGGTGACGCTGGTGGCGACGGTGTCGGCGGTGTGGACGCAGTCCAGGGCCTTGTTCACGGCGTCGCAGCCGGTGGTGACGGCGGCGGTGAGGCCGACGGCCGCGAGTGCGGCGAGGGTGGTGGTGATGCGGCGCGTGTGGTGGCCTCGGCCGGTGGCCATGGTGGCGGTCCCCCCTGTCCCGGCCTCGGTGAGGCCCCCGTACTGGTCGGGCGCACGGTGGTGTGCCGTGCGCCCGCACTCGTGGGGACGCCGGGGCGGGCGTCGGGGGTTGCGCTT
Organism: Streptomyces sp. NPDC101152; assembly: GCF_044768275.1. NCBI lineage: Bacteria > Bacillati > Actinomycetota > Actinomycetes > Kitasatosporales > Streptomycetaceae > Streptomyces > Streptomyces sp. NPDC101152. The sequence goes on from NZ_JBIWPO010000004.1 coordinate 256,471, forward strand.
CGGCCGCCTTTTCTTGGTGTTCCCTTTACCGTTCGAGAGGCGCGTCCAGTGCCTTGCGCTGGTGGGCGGCGAGTTCCGTGCAGCCGGTGACGGCGAGGTCGAGGAGGGCGTTGAGTTCCTCGCGGGCGAAGGGTTCCGCCTCGGCCGTGCCCTGGACCTCGACGAAGCGGCCGTCGCCGGTGCAGACGACGTTCATGTCGGTGTCGGCCCGGACATCCTCCTCGTAGCAGAGGTCGAGGAGGGGGACGCCGCCGACGATGCCGACGGAGACGGCGGAGACCGTGCCGGTCAGGGGCTGGCGGCCGGCCTTGATGAGCTTCTTGCCCTGGGCCCAGGCGACGGCGTCGGCGAGGGCGACGTAGGCGCCGGTGATGGCGGCGGTGCGGGTGCCGCCGTCGGCCTGCAGGACGTCGCAGTCGAGGACGATGGTGTTCTCGCCGAGCGCCTTGTAGTCGATGACGGCGCGCAGGGAGCGGCCGATCAGGCGGGAGATCTCGTGGGTGCGGCCGCCGATCTTGCCGCGGACGGACTCGCGGTCCCCGCGGGTGTTCGTGGCGCGGGGCAGCATGGAGTACTCGGCGGTGACCCAGCCCTCGCCGCTGCCCTTGCGCCAGCGGGGGACGCCTTCGGTGACGGAGGCGGTGCAGAAGACCTTGGTGTCGCCGAAGGAGACGAGGACGGAGCCCTCGGCGTGCTTGCTCCAGCCGCGTTCGATGGTGATCGGGCGGAGTTGTTCGGGGGTGCGGCCGTCGATTCGAGACATGCCGCTGAGCCTAGCCGCACCGGCGCAAGGGGCCCCTTCCGCGTCGGAAAGTGCCCCTTACCGGTGAACGGCCGGCCGGTTTCACATCATGTCTTCGATCTCCGCGGCGATGGGGTCGGCGTCGGTGCCGATGACGACCTGGATCGCGGTGCCCATCTTGACGACGCCGTGGGCGCCGGCGGCCTTCAGCGCGGCCTCGTCGACCAGCGAGGCGTCGTGGACCTCGGTGCGCAGGCGGGTGATGCAGCCCTCGACCTCTTCGATGTTCTCGATGCCGCCGAGTCCGGCGACGATCTTCTCAGCCTTGCTGGCCATTGCGGTCTCCTCATGCACAGGTGGCCCGACTTCACGAGCGATTGCGCCGAACGTACCGAAAGATGACGTCACAGCTTCCCAATCGCCCCTCACTGGTCTACACCACCTGGCAGGCGGTCGCCAACAGATGAGTGCCGAGACCGAGATCACGCCTGCGCGGCGGCGGTGGCAGTCGACGTTCCAGGGGCTGCAGAAGATGGGCCGCAGTCTCCAACTCCCCATCGCGGTCCCGCCGGCCGCCGGCATCCTCAACCGGCTCGGGCAGCCGGACGTGTTCGGGGCGGACGGGCTGGGTGGACGAACGTCTCCAAGGTGATGGGGGGGCGCGGGCGGCGCGCTGCTCGACGGTTCGTTGGGGCTGCCGCTGCTGTTCTGCGTGGGCGTGGCCATCGGGATGGCGAAGAAGTCGGACGGTTCGACGGCGCTCGCGGCGCTCGCCGGGTTCCTCGTCTACTACAACGTGCTGCGACAGTTCCCGAAGGGCTGCGGGGCCGCGGCGAAGGCGGTGGCCGGGATCGGGTGCAAGGCCTCGGACGGGTCGGCGACGGCGTTCACGTACCAGAATCCGGGGGTGTTCGGCGGCATCGTGATGGGGTTGCTGGCGGCGTTCTTCTGGGTGCGTTTCCACCGGACGAAGCTGGTGGACCGGCTGGGGTTCTTCAACGGGCGGCGGCTGGTGCCGATCATCATGGCGTTCGTCGCGATCACGTTCGCGGCGCTGTGTCTGTGGGTGTGGCCGCCGATCGGTGACGGGCTGGAGCATTTCAGCAACTGACCGAAGGGGCTGGGAGCTTGGGGCGCGGACGTGTTCGGGGTGGCGAACCGGGCGCTGCTGGTGGTAAGGCTGCACCAGTTCCTGAACGTGCCCATCTGGTTCCAGTTCGGCAGCTTCACGAAGCCGGACGGGACGGTGGTCCACGGTGACATCAACATGTTCCTGGCGGGCGATCCGCACGCGGGGCAGTTCACGTCCGGGTTCTTCCCGATCATGATGTTCGCGCTGCCGGCGGCGGCGCCGGGATCACGCACCGCGCACGGCCGGACCGTCGCAAGGAGGTCGGCGGGCTGATGCCGTCGGCCGCGCCGACCTCGTTCGTCACGGGGATCACCGAGCCGATCGAGTACTCGTTCCTGTTCATCGCGCCGCTGCTGTACGCGGTGCACGCGCTGCTGACGGGGGTGTCGATGGCGGTCACCTGGGGGGGTGGGCGTGCATGACGGTTTCAGCTTCTCGGCCGGTCTCATCGACTACGTCATCAACTGGAACCCGGCGACGCGGCCGTGGGCGGTCGTCCCGATCGGGTTGTGCTTCGCGGTCGTCCACTACGTCGTGTTCCGGTTCGCGATCACGCGGTTCGACCTCAAGACCCCTGGCAGGCAGCCGGAGGAGGAGCGCGCGGACGTCACCAAGGCGTAGCGCACGGTAGTTCCACGGTCACTGGAATCGTGGGTTCCTTATGTCGCCTTCATCGTGCTACAACAGGTCTACACCACTGAGTGGTGTAGACCACCACCCGATGGAGGAAGTCTATGACCACCGCCACCGCGCCAACGGCGGCCCCCGCGAAGAAGCGGGGCTCCGGCCTGTTCCAGGGCCTGCAGAAGGTAGGACGAAGCCTGCAGCTCCCGATCGCCGTGCTGCCGGCGGCGGGCATCCTTCTGCGCCTGGGCCAGCAGGACGTTCACGACAAACTGCACCTGCCCGACAAGGTCACGGCGGTCTTCGCCACCGCGGGCGGCGCCATCTTCGACAACCTCCCGCTGCTGTTCTGCATCGGTGTCGCCATCGGCTTCGCGAAGAAGTCCGACGGCTCCACCGCCCTCGCGGGCCTCGTCGGCTTCCTGGTCTACAGCAACGTCCTCAAGGCGTTCCCGGTCACCGCGGCGAAGATCCAGGCGGGCGCGGACATACCCGCGACCTACAACAACCCCGGTGTGCTCGGCGGCATCATCATGGGTCTGCTGTCGGCGGTGCTCTGGCAGCGCTTCCACCGCACCAAGCTGGTCGACTGGCTCGGCTTCTTCAACGGCCGGCGACTGGTGCCGATCATCATGGCCTTCGTCGGCCTGATCATGGGTGTCTTCTTCGGCCTGGTCTGGAAGCCGATCGGCGAGGGCATCTCGCACGTCGGCGAGTGGATCACCGGTCTCGGTGCCTTCGGTGCGGGCCTGTTCGGTCTCGTCAACCGCGCGCTGATCCCGATCGGCATGCACCAGTTCGTCAACTCCGTGGCCTGGTTCCAGATCGGCGACTTCAAGAACTCCGCCGGCACCGTCGTCCACGGTGACCTCACCCGCTTCTTCGCCGGTGACCCGACGGCCGGCCAGTTCATGTCCGGCTTCTTCCCCATCATGATGTTCGGTCTGCCGGCCGCCGCCATCGCCATCGCCCACTCCGCCCGCCCGGAGCGCCGCAAGGCCGTGCTGGGCATGATGATCTCGCTCGCGCTGACCTCCTTCATGACCGGTGTGACCGAGCCGATCGAGTTCTCGTTCATGTTCATCGCCCCGGTGCTCTACGGCATCCACGCGGTGCTCACCGCCCTGTCGATGGCGATCACCTGGGCCCTGGGCGTGCACGCCGGCTTCACCTTCTCCGCCGGTGCGATCGACTACGGCCTCAACTGGTCCCTCGCCACCAAGCCCTGGCTGATCATCCCCATCGGCCTCGTCTTCGGCGCGATCTACTACTTCGTCTTCCGCTTCGCCATCACCAAGTGGAACCTCCCCACCCCGGGCCGGGAGCCCGAGGAGGAGGTCGAGGATCTCACCAAGGCGTGAGGTCGCGTACGGCACGGCGAAGGCCCCGGCACCGAGGAGGTGCCGGGGCCTTCGCCGTGCCTGGTGGGTCAGATCTCGTACGACACCCTCGGTGCCGCCAGTTCCACCGGGCCGGCGTACACCGCGCGGGCGTCGGTGAGGTTGACCTGGGGGTCCGTCCACGGGGGGATGTGGGTGAGGACCAGGCGGCGGGCGCCCGCCCGGCTCGCCGTCTCGCCCGCCTCGCGGCCGTTGAGGTGCAGGTCGGGGATGTTCTCCTTGCCGTGCGTGAAGGCGGCCTCGCACAGGAACAGGTCGGTGTCGCGGGCGAGTTCCTCGAGGGCGGGGCTCAGGCCCGTGTCGCCGGAGTAGGTGAGGGACTTCCCGGCGTGCTCGACGCGGATGCCGTACGCCTCCACGGGGTGGGCCACGCGCTCGGTGTGCACCGTGAACGGGCCGACCTCGAACGTGGACGGCTTGACGGTGTGGAAGTCGAAGACCTCGCTCATGGAGGAGGCGGTGGGGGTGTCCGCGTAGGCGGTGGTCAGCCGGTGTTCCGTGCCCTCGGGTCCGTAGACGGGGAGCGGGTCGCAGCGGCCGCCGTCGTGGCGGTAGTAGCGCGCGACGAAGTACGCGCACATGTCGATGCAGTGGTCGGCGTGCAGATGGCTGAGGAAGATCGCGTCGAGGTCGTAGAGACCGCAGTGGCGCTGCAGCTCGCCCAGGGCACCGTTGCCCATGTCGAGAAGCAGCCGGAAGCCGTCGGCCTCGACGAGGTAGCTCGAGCAGGCCGATTCCGCGGACGGGAACGACCCCGAGCAGCCGACGACGGTGAGCTTCATGAAACAGAAACCTCCGCTGGCGGGACTTTTCTGGGAAGGAGACGGGGGTCGTGCGGTCCGTCGAGCGTAAGGCGCAAAACCCCCCGTCGCTCCTCCGGCAAGGGCTGTTGTGGGCGAACTCACCTGTGGTGTCACCGGTTCGGCTGGAAGCGGGGCGGGTGAGGCGCGGGAGAGGGCGCGCGACGGAACGCGCGCCCCGGTAACGTCATGCCCATGGACACGTCCTGGTGGCTGGCGCTCGCGGCGGTGGTACTGCTCGCGCTGGTCGCCACGCTCGTCGACGGCTGGGGGCGGGGGCGGCGGCCCGGAGGGCGGCGGTCACGTCCGCCGGGGCGTCCGGTGGGGCGGGTGGCGGACCGGCCGCGGCCGGCGGAGATCTGGTGGGCCGCGGTGCCGTTCGAGGACGGTCCGGGCGGCAAGGACCGGCCGTGTCTGGTGCTGGTGGTGCACGGGGAGCGGGCGACGGTCGCGAAGATCACCAGTAAGTACCACGACGAGCGGGCCGGGGTGATCCCGTTGCCGCCGGGTGCGGTGGGCGACGCCCGGGGGCGGGCGAGCTTCCTGGAGACCGACGAGTTGCGCGAGGTGCCGGTGTGGGAGTTCCGGCGCAGGGTCGGGGTGGTGGACCCGGTCCTGTGGGACCAGGTCCGTCACCTGGCGACGTGAGTCCGGCGGGGACTCACGCCCAGAGTTGGCCGTGCAGGGTCTCGATGGCTTCCTCGGTGGTCGCCGCCGTGTAGACGCCGGTCGACAGGTACTTCCAGCCGCCGTCGGCGACGACGAACACGATGTCGGCGCTCTCGCCCGCCTTCAGCGCCTTGGTGCCGACGCCGATCGCGGCGTGCAGGGCCGCGCCGGTGGAGACGCCGGCGAAGATCCCCTCCTGCTGGAGGAGTTCGCGGGTGCGGGTGACGGCGTCGGCCGAGCCGACGGAGAAGCGGGTGGTCAGCACGGAGGCGTCGTACAGCTCCGGTACGAAGCCCTCGTCGAGGTTCCTGAGGCCGTACACCAGGTCGTCGTAGCGCGGTTCGGCGGCGACGATCTTCACGTCCGGCTTGTTCTCGCGCAGGTAGCGGCCGACGCCCATCAGGGTGCCGGTGGTGCCGAGGCCGGCCACGAAGTGGGTGACGGAGGGCAGGTCGGCGAGGATCTCGGGGCCGGTGGTGGCGTAGTGGGCGCCGGCGTTGTCCGGGTTGCCGTACTGGTAGAGCATCACCCAGTCGGGGTGCTCGGCGGAGAGCTCCTTGGCGACCCGTACGGCCGTGTTGGAGCCGCCCGCGGCCGGCGAGGAGATGATCTCGGCGCCCCACATGCCGAGCAGGTCCCGCCGTTCCTGCGAGGTGTTCTCAGGCATCACGCACACCATGCGGTAGCCCTTGAGCTTGGCCGCCATGGCCAGGGAGATGCCGGTGTTGCCGCTGGTCGGCTCGAGGATCGTGCAGCCGGGCGTGAGCCGGCCGTCTTTCTCGGCCTGCTCGATCATGTGCAGGGCGGGGCGGTCCTTGACCGAGCCGGTCGGGTTGCGGTCCTCCAGCTTGGCCCAGATGCGGACGTCGGCGGACGGCGACAGCCGCGGCAGGCACACCAGCGGGGTGTTGCCGACCGCGGCCAGCGGGGAGTCGTAACGCATCGAGGATCAGGCCATGCCGCCGGCCACGGCCGGCAGGATCGTCACGTTGTCGCCGTCGGCGACCTTGGTGTTGATGCCCTCGAGGAAGCGGACGTCCTCGTCGTTGAGGTAGACGTTGACGAAGCGGCGCAGTTCCCCGTTGTCCACGATGCGGGCCTGGATGCCCGCATGCCGGGTCTCGAGGTCGGCGAAGAGCTCGGCGAGGGTGTCCCCGGTGCCCTCCACCGCCTTCTGGCCGTCGGTGTAGGTGCGGAGGATGGTGGGGATGCGGACCTCGATGGCCATGGTTGCGGGCTCCTGTCGGAAGGTGTCGGGTCGGTGGGCGCGCGGCGGCGCGAAGTGCTGGTGGTGCTCCGGGGGCCGCGGCTCACGGCCGTACGGCGGCAGGGCAGCGTCAACAGATGGCGCTGTTCAGCCTGCACAGGTCGACGTGCAGCCGCGCCACGAGCAGCACGCCCGGCGCCTCGATGCTCACGTCGTTCAGAACCATGGGCTCATCGTATCGATTCCCGGTCCGGGTCCCGGAGTGTCATCCCACATGCTGGATGAATTCTGACCGAACGGCGAGATCGGCGGTTGTCAGGGTCGTGGGGGGGGGGGGGGGGGGGGGCGGCCCCCCCCCCCCCCCCCACCCCCCCCCCCCCCACGACCCTGACCTCCTCCTCCGTGACCTCGCCCTCCACGATCCGGTACGAGCGGAACTGGAAGTCGCCGAGGCCGTCGGTGTCGGCGGTGGACACCAGGACGTAGTGGGCGCCCGGCTCGTTGGCGTAGGAGATGTCGGTACGGGAGGGGTACGCCTCGGTCGCGGTGTGGGAGTGGTAGATCACCACCGGCTCCTCGTCGCGGTCGTCCATCTCGCGGTAGAGCCTGAGCAGGTCGCCGGAGTCGAACTCGTAGAACGTGGGCGACATCGCCGCGTTCAGCATCGGAACGAACCGCTCGGGCCGGTCCGACCCCGCCGCCCCGGCGACGACGCCACACGCCTCGTCGGGATGGTCCTTGCGGGCGTGCGCGACGATCTGGTCAACGAGGGCCTGGGTGATGGTCAGCATGCTCGCAGGATAAGCGTGTGGGCTGCCCCATACCGAGGACCGGTACGGAACAGCCCACATCGCGGACGGCCCCCTCGCTCAGCCGACCTTCTCCAGCTCCGGCTCGCGGCGATTCGCAATCTCCGGGTTCCGCCTCTTCAGCGCGGCCCAGCCCGCGGCCAGCGCCACCGCCCAGCCCGCCATCACGTACAGGCAGACCCGGGAGTCGGCGTCGTACGCGATCAGGCCCGTGACGAAGACCAGGAACACGATCGCGATCCAGCTGCACACCGCCCCGCCCGGCGCCGGGAAGGCGGACGCGGGCAGCCGGCCCGCGACGACCGCGCGGCGGTACAGCACGTGGCTGATCAGGATCATCAGCCAGGTCCAGATGCCGGCCGCGGTCGCCACCGAGGTGACGTAGCCGAAGGCCTTCTCCGGGACGACGTAGTTGAGGACCACGCCGATGCCCATGAACAGGACCGAGACGGTGATGCCGAGCGCCGGCGTCTTCGTGGCGGACAGCTTGCGGAAGCCCTTGGGGGCCTCGCCGTTGTCGGCCAGGGTGCGCAGCATGCGGCCGGTGGAGTACATGCCGGAGTTGCAGGAGGACAGGGCCGCGGTGAGGACGACGAAGTTGACGATGCCGGCGCCCGCCGGGATGCCGATCTTCGCGAAGGCGGCGACGAACGGGGAGACGCCCGGCGCGAACTCGGTCCACTTGACGACGCAGAGGATGACGGTGAGGGCGCCGACGTAGAAGAGGGCGATGCGCCACGGGAGGGTGTTGATCGCCTTGGGGAGGGTCTTCTGCGGGTTCTCCGACTCGCCGGCGGTGACGCCGACCAGCTCGACCGCGAGGTAGGCGAACATGACGCCCTGCAGGGTCATCAGGGACGAGCCGATGCCCTTGGGGAAGAAGCCGTCGAACTGCCAGAGGTTGGACACGGCGGCCGTGTCACCGGCGGAGCTGAAGCCGAAGGTGAGCACGCCGAGGCCGATCACGATCATGCCGATCAGGGCGGTGACCTTGACCATGGAGAACCAGAACTCGAGCTCGCCGAAGACCTTCACCGAGATCAGGTTGACCCCGAAGAGGATCACCAGGAAGACCAGGGCGGTCACCCACTGGGGGATGTGCGGGAACCAGTAGTTGACGTAGATCGCGGCGGCGGTGAGCTCGGCCATGCCGGTGACGACCCACATCAGCCAGTAGGTCCAGCCGGTGAAGTAGCCGAAGAACGGACCGAGGAACTCGCGGGAGTACTCCGCGAAGGAGCCCGAGACCGGGCGGTACAGGAGCAGTTCGCCGAGCGCCCGCATGATGAAGAAGACGATGGCGCCCGCGAGGGCGTACATCAGGATGAGACTGGGGCCGGCCTTGGCGATGTTCGCCCCGGCACCCAGGAAGAGGCCTACGCCGATGGCGCCGCCGATCGCGATCATCTGGACCTGGCGGCTGCCGAGTCCGCGCTCGTACCCCTCTTCGGAGGTCGGCTCCGAGCCTGTTTCGACCTGAGCGGAGGTCATGTCGTGGTGCGCCTTTCTCCATGCCGAACCGGGCCTCTCGTCGGCCACGGACCGGTTCTCGATCCCCCCGGATTGAAAATGGAGCGGAGCGGGCCTCGGGGGCCCGCTCGTGCCTGGCCGGCGGTCGCCGGCTCGCTGGCGCACCCGGCGGACATGGGTGGTGTTCGCCGGGCGGTCGTGCAGATTTATCACGGCCGCAACGGAGATCACCGGGGGACGAAGTGGCACACGCCACAGGGAGAAGCGGACAAAGAGCGCTCCTCGGGTACATAGGTGACGGTCACGGTGACATGATCGTTATCCGGATTTGAGCGTCCTCTGAGCGAACGCGGAATCGTCACATATCGGCACGGGTGACCCTCGCCGCAAAGAGCGAGGTTCAGGGCAGGAGGGTCGTCACGAGCGTCTCCTGGAGGCCGCCGAGCCAGAGGTACGCCATCACCATGGGCTTACGGGGGTCCTCGTCCGGCAGCCGGTAGAGGAGGTCGGTGTCGTCCTCGTCGACGATCTCCAGGCGGGAGCCGATCGCCAGGCGCAGGTCGTTGAGGGAGCCCAGCCACTGCCGGGACTCCTCGGTCGACAGCTCGAGCACGGCACCGCCGTCGGCCGCCGGGGTCAGCGCGTCCAGGGTGCGGATCACCGCGAGGGCGTTCTCGCGCTTGCCGGCCCGCAGGTCGTTCTCGGTGTAGCGGCGGAACTCGGAGGAGTACGCCCGCTGTTCCTCGGCCTCCTTGGCCTCCGGGGTGCCCTCGGGGTCGCTGTAGGCGTCCGGGAACAGGCGCTTGAGCACGGGGTCCTTGGGCGGCTCGGTGGGGCCTTCCGCGAACAGTTCGGCGAGCGGGTCGTCGGGGGCGTCCTCGCCGGGCCCGGGTCCGATGAGTTCCAGCAGCTGGACGGCGAGCGACCGGATGATGGAGATCTCGACGTCGTCGAGGGCGACGGCCGCGCCGCCGCCGGGGAGCGGTTCGAAGTGTCCTGGCATGGAGGGCAGTCGCTACTTCCGGTCCTGCGGGCGGATGGGGGTCATTTCCGGTCCTGCTGGAGGGTGGCCCACAGGCCGTAGCCGTGCATGGCCTGCACGTCGCGTTCCATCTCCTCGCGCGTGCCGCTGGAGACGACCGCCCGGCCCTTGTGGTGGACGTCGAGCATGAGTTTGGTGGCCTTGTCCTTTGTGTAGCCGAAGTACGTCTGGAACACGTAGGTCACATAGCTCATGAGGTTGACCGGGTCGTTGTGGACGATCGTGACCCAGGGGACGTCCGGCTCGGGTACGGCGAAGACCTCCTCCGCCGACTCGGTGCGTTCGATCTCTACGGGAGCGGGTGACGTCACATGGCCCATGCTGCCACGGGCCGCACAAATCGTCACACTGACGCGAAGGGGTGTTAGCATCGTTCCCATGCTGTCCACACCGGGGGACAACCCCCGGACCCCCGGCCGACCTGGGGGCACCCGGAGAGTCGTGACTAGGAGAGCTTTCGTGGATGTAGCGGACCTTGGGCTGCCGGTGGACGTTCCCTCGACGGCGCTCTTCACGGACCAGTACGAGCTGACGATGCTGCAGGCCGCGCTGAAGGGCGGTACGGCCGAACGGCGCAGTGTCTTCGAGGTCTTCACCCGGCGGCTGCCGGACGGGCGGCGCTACGGCGTCGTCGCGGGCACCGGGCGTGTCCTGGACGCGGTGGAGAACTTCCGCTTCGACGCGGGCGTCCTCGGCTTCCTGCGCGAGCGGGGCATCGTCGACGAGCCGACGCTGGAGTGGCTGGCCGGATACCGGTTCAGCGGCGACGTGTGGGGTTACCCCGAGGGCGAGGTGTACTTCCCGGGCTCGCCGATCATGCGGGTCGAGGGGTCGTTCGCCGAGTGCGTGCTGCTGGAGACGGTGATCCTGTCCATCCTCAACCACGACTCCGCGATCGCGGCGGCCGCTTCCCGGATGTCCTCGGCCGCCGGGGGCCGTCCGCTGATCGAGATGGGGGCCCGCCGCACCCACGAGCTGGCCGCCGTGGCCGCCTCCCGTGCCGCGTACGTCGGCGGTTTCGCCTCCACCTCCGACCTCGCGGCCGGCTTCCGCTACAACATCCCCACCGTCGGCACCTCCGCGCACGCCTTCACCCTGCTGCACGACCACGAGCGGGACGCCTTCCGCGCCCAGGTCGACTCGCTGGGCCGGGGCACCACCCTGCTCGTGGACACGTACGACGTCGCCGAGGCCGTCCGCCTGGCCGTCGAGGTCGCCGGGCCCGAGCTGGGGGCCGTGCGCATCGACTCCGGTGACCTGCTGCTGGTCGCGCACCGGGTGCGGCAGCAGCTGGACGAGCTGGGCGCGCGGGACACGAAGATCATCGTGACCTCGGACCTCGACGAGTACGCCATCGCCTCGCTGGCGGCGGCGCCCGTGGACGCGTACGGCGTCGGCACGCAGCTGGTGACCGGGTCCGGGCACCCGACGGCCTCGATGGTCTACAAGCTGGTCGCCCGCGCCGCGTCCGACGACCCCCGGGCGCCGCTGGTGCCGGTGGCGAAGAAGTCCAGCGGCGGCAAGACGTCGATCGGCGGCCGCAAGTGGGCCGCGCGGCGCCTCGACGCGGACGGGGTGGCGGAGGCGGAGGTCGTCGGTACGGGCGCGGTCCCGGCGGAGCTGGCCGAGCGGCAGTTGATGGTGGAGCTGATCAAGGGCGGTGACGCGGTCGCCCGCGAGCCCCTGGACGCCGTACGCGACCGGCATGTGGCGGCGCTCGCCAACCTGCCCCTGTCGGCGACCCAGTTGTCACGCGGGGAGGCCGTCATTCCGACGGAGTACGTACAGGGGCGCACGGGTAACTAAAGCGGGTGCCCTCCCGAAGGAGCTTTGAAGTCTCTAGGCTCGTACTCAACCAAAGTCGAAGGACACCCAGATGCGCCGCGCCTTGATCGTCGTTGACGTGCAGAACGACTTCTGCGAGGGGGGCAGTCTCGCCGTGGCCGGGGGTGCCGACGTGGCCGCCGCCGTGACCGAGCTGATCGGGCAGGCGGCCGGCTCCGGCTACCAGCACGTGGTGGCCACCCGCGACCACCACATCGCGCCCGGCGGCCACTTCGCCGACAACCCCGACTTCCGGCACTCCTGGCCCGCGCACTGCGTCGCGGGCACGGAGGGCGTCGGCTTCCACCCGAACTTCGCCCCCGCCGTCGCCTCCGGCGCGGTCGACGCCGTCTTCGACAAGGGGGCGTACGCGGCGGCCTACAGCGGCTTCGAGGGCACCGACGAGAACGGGGTCGCGCTGGCCGACTGGCTGCGCGCCCGGGACGTCGGCGAGGTCGACGTGGTCGGCATCGCGACCGACCACTGCGTCCGCGCCACCGCGCTGGACGCGGTGCGGGAGGGGTTCCGTACGCAGGTGCTGCTCGACCTGACCGCCGGGGTCGCCGCGGAGACGACCGAGCGGGCGCTGGAGGAGCTGCGGGAGGCCGGCGTGGAGCTCTCCGGCAAGCCCGTGGTGGCCTGAGCGATCACGCGGAGGCCGTCGGACGGCGCAGCAGCGCCCTGATCGGGTGCCACAGCTCGGTCACGGTGACACCGTTGTCGGGGGCCGTCCGCCATATGAGGCCGTCGGGGTGGTGCAGGACGGCGGTGATCTCGTCCGGGGTCGGCGGGGCCGCGTTGCCCCGCAGGTAGACGGCGCGCATGCCGAGGTTGCGCAGCCTGGTCAGGGCGCGCGCCCGGTTGCGGGCGTGGACGAGGACACGGACCGAGCCCGTGCCGTGGGTGGTGGGTCTGGGCAGGTTCAGAGCCACCACCACGCTGCCGGTCGGCAGCTTGCAGAAACCTCCTGCGGCCATGCAGGTCACACCCCCGTGCGTGTCGGTGTCGTCGGGTCTGTCAATAAGAACAGCACAGGACGCACCTAAACACGATCGGCGGCGACCCGCCAGGGGGTCATCGCCGATACGCTCCTGACCTGCGGTTATGTCGGCGACTTCACCGCGGGGCCGACCTGGAGGGAGATCGTCCGGCCGTCCAGGGCCTCCCGGACGATCTTGATCTTGGTGTTGGTGTCAGCGATCTTGACGCCGCCGGCCGGGTTCGACGGGTCGTAGTAGGTGCTCCTGTGGCCGTTGAAGACCGGCACCCCGAAGGACCCCTTGATCTTGGTCGCCACGTCGGCGTTGTGCAGCGTGAGGCCATCGGTCGGGTACCGACAGTCCGTTCTGGTACGGGTAGTGCTCCACCCAGTCCGGACGGGTCGCGGAGAGGCCGAAGTTGTACGGGCCGACCTTGAGGGTCTTGTCGTACGACACGTACTGGGAGAAGCCGGTCGCCGTCCAACTCTGGTCCGCCGCCTCGGCGTTGTCGGAGAACAGCGCCGTCCCTCCCCCAGAGGGGGTACCCCCGGCCGTCGGGCAGGGTGACCACCAGGGCCTGCTGGTGCTTGGTGTTGTACTCGGCGACGCCCAGGGTGTGCGCGGGCTTCGTGCCCGCCTTCGCCACGTCGTAGTTGAGCCAGCCCAGTTGCAGCTTGTCCCAGGCGTTCATGTAGCCCGGCAGGTCCCGGTGGCCTCCTTGCCGGTACCCAGCCAGAAGCCGGAGGACATCAACGTCCAGGAACCGGTGGAGTTGTCACCGCCGTTGGTGTCGTACTCGTCGGGCAGGCCGAGGTCGCGGCCGTACTCGTGGGCGTAGACGCCGAGTCCGCCGTTCTCCGGCTGGATGGTGTAGTCGCCGACCCGCGAGCCACCGAGCTTGTTGTCCGCGGGGCCGGTCGTGCCGGCGTCGCTGCCGAAGGCGTACCAGGCGGTCAGGCCGTCCTTCACCACGTTCCACACGCTGGAGCAGGGTGGACGAGCCGCACGCGTTGTTGCCGTAACGGGCCTCGTCGTAGGGGAGCTTGACCCAGTCGGTGACCTCACCGTCGACCGATGCGCTGGGTCTCCTGACGGACACCGGGACCACCGGTTGACCGATCGACCGATCGACCGCACACGCGTTTGCCCGTCGAACGGGCGCGCACACCTGTCCACGTGGTGGACGCCATGACTCCGTGCGCCCCCTGTGCACCGGCCCTGTCGGTTAGGTCACGCTTACTCTTCGTTCCACTCGGGCACCCTCGCGATTAGAGTCGACTGGCGGCACGCCCAGGAACCGGCGGAAAGCCAGGCCGACACCCCCGTGGACCCCCACTTCCGAGGACACGATTGCCATGCCTCGTCCGACTGCCGCACAGCTCGCCTACGGATCCTGCACCGTGATCTTCTCGACGCTCGCCATGCTGCTGCTGTCACAGACGAGTTCGGGGCTGGGGATCGCGGTCATCGCCGCCTCGGCGCTCGCGCTCGGGCTGCTGGTCGCCATGACCGTACCTCTGCCCAGGCCCAGGATCGTCGCGGTGCGCAAGCCGGCGCCGCAGGCGGTGGAGGAGGCTGCGGCGGAGGCGCCGGTGTCGGTGGTGGCTTCGGGGTCCTCCAACGCTGCGTGACACCGAGGATCGTCAGCCGGTGCTCACCACCACCGTCTTCGCCGCCTTGTCGTGCAACCCCTGCTTGTACGGCCGGTCGAAGTAGCTCCACCCGCCCGAGATCGCCGTCCAGATGCACGCGCAGCAGAACGCGAACGGGATCCACAGCACGGCGGCGCGGGACAGGGCGGACTGCACGGAGGGCGTCGCGCCGTTGTCGAGGTTGGCCACGCGCATGTTCAGCCACTTCTTGCCGAGCGTCTGGCCCGACCGGCTGATCATGAAGGTGTCGTAGCCCATGTAGAGGACGGCGGCGACCGCGGACTGCGCGAAGGACTTGCCGACCTCGACCTTGTTGCTGTTCACGGTGTACTCGTGCACGCCGATCGGCCAGGTGATGAGCCACACCACGATGCCGACGAGGATCAGGTCGATGATCCGCGCCAGCGTCCGCCTGCCGCTGTCGGCCAGCGGGGGCATGCCGGCGAGGGGGTCGCCGGGGCGGCCGCCACCGCCGTAGGGGGCACCGCCGTAGGGCTGCCCGCCGTACGGGGGCTGTCCGCCGTACGGTTGACCACCTGGTGGCGGCTGGCCGGGGGGAGGCTGTTTCCTGAACGGGTCGTCTTCCGGCGGCTGCTGTCCCGAGCCGGGCGGTTCGGTCGTCATGGCCCGAGTGGACCGCGAACCCCCCGGCTCCGCATCCTGCGCACGGCCGTCCGGAGGACCGAATCATCTGCGCCGTACGTCGGACCCCGTCACCCCGCGACGAACGTACCGGCGGCCTTGTCGTGCCAGCACTGGTGCCACGGCCGGTCGAACAGGCACCACAGGACGCCCACGATCCCGATGCCGAGGAGGCCGGGGACGCTGTAGACGAGCCAGCGGCGCACGGCGGCGCCGAAGGACGGCGGCTCGTGGGCCTCGATGTCGCGGACCTCCAGGGCCAGCAGCTTCTTGCCGAGGGTCCGGCCCCACCTGGCGGTGGGGAGCGCCTCGTACAGGACGCCGAAGACGAGCAGGACGGCGAGGACGATGCCCAGGTACACCGAGGTCGTGCCGTCCAGCAGCCAGACGGTGACGGTCTCGCCGCTCAGCCTGGCCGCCTCGATCTTGTCGTGGATGTGGTCGACCGCCTTGCCGCCCAGGGGCACCGCGGCCACGGCGGTGACGGCGCCGATGACCAGGTTGTCGACGATCCGTGCGATCAGCCGTTTGCCGAGCCCCGCGGGCCGGGCGGCCGCCTGACGCCGGGCGGCGGCCTGGAACACGTCCTCGACGGGCGGCTTCCAGGGCGCGACGGGCTGCTCCTCGTCCGGGGCCCCGGCCAGCCGGTGCACCTGCTGCGCCCAGGACGGCTGCCCGCCACCGGGTCCGCTGGTCATGGGAGCGCCGACCGGCGCCGGCTGCGGGGTGCCGGCCTGCTGCGGGAGCGCGGGAGCGGGCTGCTGCGGGCCGGTGAGAGCCGTGGGCGCGGCGGGGGCCGCCTGTGCCGCCGCTCGCTGGGCGGCTGCCTTGCCGGCGGCGAAGCCGGGACCGTCGGCCGCGGCGGCCGAGGACGGCGGCCCGAACGCGGGACCACCGGAAGTACCGGGGTCGGGCGCCCCCGTGCCCCCACCCTGCTGCCCCGTGCGCGGGGACAGCGCGCGGAAGGTCATGGTGCCCTCGTCGGCGACGGGGCGACCGGGCTGGGGAACGCCCGCGCTCGGCGTCCCCGGCGTCGCGGCCCCTCCCCCGCCGCCCGCGGCGGGCCTGCGGAAGACGAACGTGCCGTCGGAGGGGACGTCGGCCGCTCCGCCGTTCGCCGGGGGGATCGTCGCCGTGCCGTCGGTGCTGGTGGCGTCGCCCGTGGGCTGGCCCACGCGGGGGTCGGCGCCCCAGGAGACGCGGCGGGCCTGGTCGTCGCCGAAGCCGGACTGGTGGGAGCGGTCGGCGCCCCAGGTGGGCGCCGGTTCGGGGTGGCTGCCGTGCCCGGCGTCGGACGGGGACGGCTGCGGGTCCTCGTCGAAGAAGTGCGGGCCGGTCTCCTCGACCGGGGAGGCAGGGGCCTGGGACGGGTTGGGCGCGGAGCCGGGGGGTGGCGCGAGCGGGTCGCCGTCCGACGGGGCCGGGCGGCTGGTGCCCGGTACCCAGGCGGCACCGTTCCAGTACCGGACGTACCCAGGAATGGACGGGTCCGGGTAGTAGCCCTCGCGGGGCCTGTCGTCACCGGGTGCCGGGGTTGGGGCGCTCATGTCCGTCGTCCCGTATCTGCTCGGGGGTGGATAAGGGGGAACCACATCTATCAGACCGGCGCAACCGCCACCGCCCGTCCCGTGTTACCCACCCTTTTCCGGGCAACCTCGTGCACCGGCTCCACAGCTTCGGAGAAAAGTTCTCGCAACCCGCGTAATGGTCGCGCCCCCTCCCGGCTCTCCACCGGTACGGGCCCACCGCAGGGCCCCGTACACCTGCCCGAGAGAGGAAGCGCACGCCATGCACTACACCGTGGTGGAGCGAGAGCTCGAACTGAAGCTGATCCTGTCCCCGGAGCGGGCCATCCCGGTCCCGGCCCGGCTGAGCTACCGCACCGACGATCCGTACGCCGTCCACATCGCCTTTCACGTCACCTCCGAGCACCCCGTGCACTGGACGTTCTCCCGTGACCTGCTGGTGGAGGGGGTGTTCCGGCCCTGCGGGCAGGGCGATGTGCGGGTGTGGCCGACGAAGAGGGAGGGCCGCAGCGTCGTCCTGATGGCGCTGAGCTCACCCGACGGGGACGCGCTGCTGGAGGCGCCCGCCGCCCAGGTGTCCGCCTGGCTCGAGCGGACGCTGCGGGTGGTGCCCCCGGGCACGGAGGGCGAGCAGCTGGGGATCGACGACGCGCTCGACCAGTTGCTCGCCCGGTGAGGGGAGGGGGAAAGCGGCTAGGGCCTGTTGCGAAAGTGGCGTCGTCGCCCGCAGGGCGGCCGCGCGGCGTCGTGGGGGTCCCCCCGCGCGAGGTGGTTCGAGCGTGGGGGAGCGTGCTCTCGGCGTGCCGGCCGGAAGACGCCGTTGATGGACCGGGCGTACTCGGGCTTTCGGGCGGTGCGGCGAGTGGGGGTACCCCCCTCTGGGGGAGCGTTCCGGGCGTCGCGCGGCAGGCGCCACTTTCGCAACAGGCCCTAGAACAACTTGCCTGGGTTGAGGATGCCGAGCGGGTCGAAGACCTGTTTGATCTGCCGCTGCATCTCCAGGCCGACGGGGCCGATCTCGCGCGCCAGCCACTCCTTCTTCAGGACGCCCACGCCGTGCTCGCCGGTGATCGTGCCGCCGAGCTGGAGGCCGAGGGCCATGATCTCGTCGAAGGACTCGCGGGCGCGCCGGGACTCGTCGGGGTCGGCCGCGTCGAAGCAGACGGTTGGGTGGGTGTTGCCGTCGCCGGCGTGGGCGACGACCCCGATGGTGAGCTGGTACTTCTCGGCGATCCGCTCGGTCCCTTCGAGCATCTCGGCGAGCCGCGAGCGGGGCACGCACACGTCGTCGATCATCGTCGTGCCGCTGACCGCCTCGAGCGCGGTCAGCGAGAGCCGCCGGGCCTGCAGCAGCAGTTCGGACTCGGCCGCGTCGTCCGCCGGGACGACCTGGGTGGCTCCGGCCGCCTCGCACAGGGCGCCGACGGCGGCGAGGTCGGCGGTCGGGTCCGGGGTGTCGAAGGCGGCAAGCAGCAGGGCCTCGGTGGTCTCCGGCAGCCCCATGTGCGCGAGCGCGTTGACCGCCTTCACGGTCGTACGGTCCATGAGTTCGAGGAGCGAGGGGACGTGGCCGCCGGCCATGATCCGGCAGACCGCGTCGCAGGCGGCGGCCCCGGACGGGAACTCGGCGGCCAGCACCAGTTGCTCGGGCGGCTGCGGCTTCAGTGCCAGGACGGCCCGCACGACGATGCCGAGGGAGCCCTCGGAGCCGACGAACAGGCGGGTGAGGTCGTAGCCGGCGACGCCCTTCGCGGTGCGGCGGCCGGTGGACATGAGGCGGCCGTCGGCGAGGACGACGTCGAGGCCGAGGACGTACTCGGCGGTGACGCCGTACTTCACGCAGCACAGGCCGCCGGACGCGGTGCCGATGTTGCCGCCGATCGTGCACATCTCCCAGCTGGAGGGGTCCGGCGGGTAATAGAGGCCCTGTTCGCCCACGGCGCGGGAGAGGGTCGCGTTGACGACGCCGGGTTCGACGACGGCGATGCGGTCGACGGGGTTGATCTCGAGGATGCGGTCCATCCTGGTCAGGGACAGCGCGATGGAGCCCTCGGAGGTGTTGGCGCCCCCGGACAGGCCGGTGCGGGCGCCCTGCGGGACGACGGGGACGCGCAGTTCGGTGGCGACGCGCATGACGTGCTGGACCTGCTCCACGGTGCGGGGCAGGACGACCACGGCCGGGGTGCCGGCCGGGCAGAAGCTCGCCATGTCGTTGGCGTAGGAGGCGGTGACGTCGGGGTCGATGAGGACGGCCTCGGCGGGCAGACCGGTCAGGAGCCGGTCGAGAAGGTTTCCGGTGGCTGCGTCGGAGGGCGCTTCGATTCGGCTCATGATCACAGCGTCGCACCCGGGGCCATCGGTGTGAACCCCGTCCACGGCAGTCGGCGTATGCCGGGATGTGCTTGTCGTACTGGCGCACAGTGAACGCATGAAGACGCAGCTGAACGCCCTGCGGAGCGGTCGATGGGTGCTGGTCGGCGCTCTGGCGGGGTCCCTGGTGCTCGGTGGGGCGCTGGCCTGGTGGCCCTGGGAGCGGACGGCGCCGCGGCCGCCGGCTCCGGCGCCGGGCGCGCAGGCATTGACCGCGGTGACCTCGGGGGTGCCGGTGGGGCTCCCCGAGCTGGGGGCGCTGATCGGTGCGCGGGAGGCACGGGTGCGGGCGCGGCCCGAGGACGCGCTGTCGTGGGCGGTGCTGGGGGCGGCGTATGTGGAGCAGGGGCGGCGGACGGGGGACGCGGCGGACTTCCCGCGGGCGGACGAGGCGTTGCGTACGTCGTTGCGGGTGCGGGGGCCTCGGAACGTGGAGGCCCTCGACGGCATGGCCGCGCTCGCGAACGCGCGCCACGACTATCCGGCCGCGCGTTCGTGGGGCGAGGCGGCGCTGAAGCTGGAGCCGAAGCGGTGGACGACGTACCCGCTGCTGCTGGACGCGTACACGGGCCTCGGCGACGACAAGGCGACACAGCGGACGCTGGACCGGCTACTGGAGCTGCGGACCGGGCCGGCGGTGCGGGCGCGGGCCGCGGCCGTCTACCGCGACCGGGGCTGGCGGGAGGACGCGGCGGCCGCACTGTCCGACGCGGCGGCGGCCGCCGGCTCCCCGGCCGAGCGGGCGGAGTGGCTGGAGCGGGCCGGGGAGCTGTCCTTCGAGCGCGGGGACCTGGACGACGCGTTGCGGCGTTTCGAGGAGGCGGTGCGGCTCGATCCCGACCAGCGGGCCGCACAGGCCGGGCAGGGGCGGACGCTGGCGGCGATGGGGCGGACGAGGGAGGCGCTGAGCGCGTACCAGGTGGCGCTGGAGAAGGCGCCTCGTCCCCAGTACGCCCTGGAGCTGGGCGAGTTGTACGACTCGCTGGGGCTGGGACCGGCGGCCCGGGCGGAGTACGACCGGGTGCGGGCGCTGGTGCAGGCCGACCGGTCGGGGGGCGTGGACGACGAGCTGGTGCTCGGGCTGCTGGAGGCCGACCACGGGGATCCGGCGACGGCGGTACGGCGGCTGCGCGCCGAGTACGCGCGCCAGCCCGGGATCGCGGTGGCGGACGCGCTGGGCTGGGCGCTGCACCGGGCCGGTGACGACAAGGAGGCGCTGCGGTACGCGACGGTGGCGACGGACCGGGCGAAGGGCGGCGGCGTCCGCAGCGCCCTGTACGCGTACCACCGGGGCATGGTCGAGCGGTCCCTCGGCTACGACGCCTACGCGCGCCGGTGGCTGCAGGAGGCGCTGCGGATCAATCCGGCCTTCTCGCCGCTGCTGGTGCCGGTGACCCAGGAGGCACTGGCGGGGCTCGGTGAGCCGCCTTCGGTGCCACCGCCCACCGAACCAGGAGCCGACAAGGGCTAGTAGGTGCCGGGGGGGGGGGGGGGGGCCCCCCCCCCCCCCCCCCAAACACCAGTGGATAAGGTTTTGGGGGGGGGGCGGGGGGCGGCGGGGGGCGCCCCCCCCCCGCCGGGGGTGGGGGTGGGGCCGGCCCA